>NZ_CP017298.1:1069141-1119703 GCF_001746855.1 Pauljensenia hongkongensis
GGGGGCCGACCGGGGGGCGAGGGCGCGCCACGCGGCCCCGGGCAGGTCCACATGGGCGACCTGGTGCCGGGCGTGCACTCCGGCGTCCGTGCGCCCCGCGACCGTGGTCGCCACCGGTTGGCGCACCAGGGTGGACAGCACGGCCTCGAGCTCGCCCTGGACGGTGCGCAGTCCCGGCTGGGCGGCCCAGCCGTGGAAGCGCGTGCCGTCGTAGGCGAGGTCGATGCGGACCCGCACCCGTTCCTCCCCCGCGGCGGCGGGCGCGGGGGGCGGCGGGCTCACAACTCCCACGCGCGGACCCCGCCGATGATGCCCGCGTCATTGGGGACGATGATGATGTCGTCGCCCATCTTCGCGCGGTTCGCGGCGGTGATCCGTTTCGAGTTGCCGCCCCCCATGTAGAGGCGGTCCCACATGTACATGGCGCGCAGGCCGTCCACGACGCGCCGCACCCGCCGTGACCAGTGCGTGTCGCCCAGGCGCAGCCGCTCGTGCTCGCCGATGTAGTCGTCGTAGGTGAGCCCCCAGCGCACGAAGCCCTGGGACACCTCGACGTGGGGCGCCAGCACCCCGCCGTCGAAGACCGCGTTGCCCAGGCCCGTGCCCAGGGTGATGATCATCTCGAGGCCGCGCCCGGTGACCGCCCCCGCCCCCGCGACCTCCGCGTCGTTGAGGACCTTCGTCGGCAGGGACAGGGCGGCCGCGATGGCGCGCCCCATGTCGAAGTGGTCCCACTGCTCGACGAGTTCGGGCAGCACCCTGGACCTGGGCCCGTCCTTGGTGATGTAGTGCGGCGTCGCGACGACGACGCCGTGGCGGATCATGCCGGGCATTCCCATGGTGACCCGGGTGGCGCGGGGCAGGCCCGCTGCCAGGTCGCACACCGTTCGGACGAGGAGTCCGGGGGGCAGCGGGTAGGGCGTGGGGACCCGCCGGGCGGGGGCCACCATGGTCCCCTTCTCATCGACGACGGATCCTTTGATGCCTCCGCCTCCGCAGTCGATCGCCAGAGTCATTTCATGGGACATGCTCCAAGGCTACCGGCCCGGCGCCGATATGCGAAGGCCCGGGCGCCGCGGCGCCCGGGCCCCACGCGGGTCAGCGGCCCGCGCCGGGGGTTCTCACTCCTCCTCGGCGACCTGCTCGGCGGCGTCGGCCGCCGTGCCGGCCTCGACGGCGATGCGCTCGGCCTCCTCGGCCTTCGCCGCGTCGCCCTCCTCGCGCGCTTCTTCGGCGCGCTCGGCGGCGGCACCAGCCGCTTCCCCGGCCTCCTTCGCGACCTCCGCGGCTGCGGCCTTCTCGGCGGCCTTGGCGGCAGTGCGCTCGGCGGAGGAGACGACGGCCTTCTTCTCGACCTTCTCCATGACGAGCTCGATGCGCATCAGGGGGGCGTTGTCGCCCTTGCGGTTGCCGACTCGGACGAGGCGGGTGTAGCCGCCCCGGCGCTCGGGGTCCATCGCGGGCACGATCTCGTCGAAGAGCGTGTAGACGGCGTCCTTGGAGGGGACCTTCTTGAGGACCGTGCGCCGGGCGTGCATGTCCCCGCGCTTGGCCTTGGTGATGAGCTTCTCCATGTAGGGGCGCAGGACCTTGGCCTTGGCCTCGGTGGTGGTCACAGCGCGGTGCTCGATGAGCTGCTTGGCCAGGTTGGACAGGATCAGCTTCTGGTGTGCCGGGCTTCCGCCCAGGCGGGCACCCTTCTTGGGGGTGGGCATGTTGTCTCCTACGGATTGAATGCGTCCAACGGACGCGGTCAGCTGGACTGGTCGTCCGAAAAGATCGACGGCGAATCGCCCTCGCCGAAGCTCGGCATGACCGAGTCCTTCAGCGTCATCCCGAGGGTGGCCAGGGATTCCTTGATCTCCTCGATCGACTTGGTGCCGAAGTTGCGGATGTCGAGCAGGTCGGCCTCGGAGTGGGCGACCAGTTCGCCGACGGTGAGGATGCCGCGACGGCGCAGGGCGTTGTAGGAACGCGACTGCAGGTTGAGGTTCTCAATGGGCAGGGCCAGGTCGGCGGCCAGGGTGGCGTCGGTGGTGGAGGGGCCCACCTCGATGCCCTCGGCCTCCTCGTTGAGCTCGCGCATGAGGCCGAAGAGCTCGACCAGCGTCTTGCCCGCCGAGGCGATGGCGTCGCGCGGGGTGATCGCGGGCTTGGTCTCCACGTCGATGACGAGGCGGTCGAAGTCGGTGCGCTGCTCGACGCGCGTCGCCTCGACCTTGTAGGTCACCTTGACGACCGGCGAGTAGATCGAGTCGATCGGGATGCGCGAGATCTCGGCCTGCGGATCCTTGTTCTGGGCGGCGGAGACGTAGCCGCGGCCGCGCTCGACGGTCAGTTCGATCTCCAGCTTGCCCTTCTCGTTGAGGGTGGCCAGGTGGAGGTCGGGGTTGTGGATCTCGACCCCGGCGGGCGGCGTGATGTCGCCCGCGACGACCGGGCCGGGGCCGGCCTTGCGCAGGTACATCACGACGGGCTCGTCGTTCTCCGAGGAGAGCACGATCTGCTTGATGTTGAGGATGATCTCGGCGACATCCTCCTTCACCCCTTCGATCGTGCGGAACTCGTGGGGAACCCCGTCGATGCGGATGGAGGTGACCGCGGCGCCCGGGATCGAGGACAGCAGGGTACGGCGCAGCGAGTTGCCGAGCGTGTACCCGAAGCCGGGCTCGAGGGGCTCCAGCGTGAAACGGGAGCGCAGGTCGCTGACCTTTTCTTCGGTCAGGATGGGTCGCTCTGCAATGAGCACGTCTTGTTCCTTTCTTACCGGTGCCCGCTATATGACACCGGAACTGGTTTCCCGCAGGCGCGGGACAGGGAGGGTGGATGCGCGCGCATCCAGACGTGGGGACCGCCCCTTGGGGCGTCCCGGCGGGTCGCGCTCAGCCGCGGCGGCGCTTGGGGGGACGGGTGCCGTTGAAGGCCTGGGGCGTGACGTCCTGGATCGAGCCGATCTCGAGGCCGGCCGCCTGCAGGGAGCGGATCGCGGTCTCGCGGCCGGAGCCGGGGCCCTTGACGAAGACGTCGACCTTCTTCATGCCGTGCTCCTGGGCGCGGCGCGCTGCCGCCTCGGCGGCGAGCTGGGCGGCGAAGGGCGTCGACTTGCGGGAGCCCTTGAAGCCGACCTGGCCGGAGGACGCCCAGGCGACGACGGCGCCCGTGGGGTCCGTGAGGGAGACGATGGTGTTGTTGAACGTCGACTTGATGTAGGCGTGGCCGTGGGTGACGTTCTTGGAGATCTTGCGGCGCGGCTTGCGCCCCGCGCCGGAGCGGGCGTTCTTGGTTGCCATTGTGGTTCAGTTCCTTCTAGTCGCGGAATCATCCACCCGGGGGTGGCGGCGCCTTACTTGGCCTTCTTCTTGCCTGCAACGGTGCGCTTGGGGCCCTTGCGGGTGCGCGCGTTGGTCTTGGTGCGCTGGCCGTGGACGGGCAGGCCCCGGCGGTGGCGCAGGCCCTGGTAGGAGCCGATCTCGATCTTGCGACGGATGTCGGCCTGAACCTCGCGGCGGAGGTCGCCCTCAACCTTGAAGTTGGCTTCGATGTAGTCACGGAGCTTGACGAGTTCCTCTTCCGTCGCGTCCTTGACGCGGGTGTCCGGGCTGACGCCGGTGGCGGCGAGGGTCTCGGCGGCGCGGGTGCGGCCGACTCCGTAGATGTAGGTGAGCGCGATCTCGAGCCGCTTCTCGCGGGGGAGGTCGACGCCGGCGATACGTGCCATTGCTGTGGTGCTCCAGTTGTTCCTCGGAGGTCGTCACCGCCCGGTCCGGGCGAGCGGCCCGGCCCCGGCCTCCGAACCGGGGGTCGCCCCGCGCGGGGCGCTTAGAGCGGTGCTGTGGGGCGTGGCGCCCCGCGGGTCGCAGCGGGCCTCAGCCCTGGCGCTGCTTGTGCCTGGGGTTGTCGCAGATGACCATGACGTTGCCGTGGCGACGAATCACCTTGCACTTGTCACAGATCTTCTTGACACTCGGCTTGACCTTCATGGTTGTTACCTCCACTGCCCTCGGGCAGTCAGTGTCGTGTCACTTGTAGCGGTAGACGATACGGCCCCGGGAGAGGTCGTAGGGGCTGAGCTCGACGACGACTCGGTCCTCGGGCAGGATGCGGATGTAGTGCTGGCGCATCTTCCCCGCGATGTGGCCGAGGACCACGTGGCCGTTCTTGAGCTCCACCCGGAACATGGCATTGGGCAGGGCCTCGACGACCGTGCCCTCCATCTCGATGACGCCGTCTTTCTTTGCCATATCCTCCGTCTGTCCTCTACATGTCTCGGATAGGGTGCGGCGGATGCCGCTGGGCGGGCGCGGCGGCACCCGTCGGATGCGACACGCCCAAGCGTCCACCTTACGGCATCGGCGCCGTGATCTGGTAGTCGACCGCCTGTCGACTACCTCACGTTAATTCGCTCACATTCTATCCGGAGCGGGCCCGGCGTCAGTCGAGGCTGATGGGCGCCACGCCGTAGGGGGCCAGCCCCGCCGCTCCGCCGTCGCGGGCGGTGAGCACGCACACGCCCCCTTCGGCGATCGCGATCGTGTGCTCCCAGTGGGCCGCGTCCCCGCCGTCCTCGGTGCGCACCGTCCACCCGTCGTCCTCGGTGCGCGTGGCGATGCCCCCGCTGACCAGCATCGGCTCGACGGCCAGCACCATGCCCTTCTTGAGGCGCGGGCTGCGGCCGCGGGCGTTGAAGTTGAGCACCTCGGGCTCCATGTGCATCTTCGTGCCGATGCCGTGGCCCGTGTACTCCTCGATGATCCCGGCCTCCCAGCCGAGTTCCCGGGCGCGCGCGGCGACGACGTCCTCCACTGCCGCGCCCACCGCGCTCACCCGCCTTCCGGTGGCGAGCGCCGCCAGCGCCGCCCACAGGCACTCCCGGGTCACGGTGTCCAGCTCACGGCGGCGCCGCAGCGCCGCGCTCTCCGGGTCCTGCCCGCCGCCCGCCGGTTCCGCGGCCGCGCGCTCCCCCGCCGCGAAGGCCGCGTCGTCGATCCACGGGTCGGACACGACCACCGAGAACGCCGCGTCCCCGTGCCACTGCCTGCCCCGCCGCGTCAACCAGGCGCCGCAGTCGAAGCTCACGAGGTCGCCCGCGCGCAGCCGGTAGCCGCCGGGGATCCCGTGCACGACGACGTCGTTGACCGAGACGCACACGGTCGCGGGGTAGTCGTAGTAGCCCAGGAAGTTCGAGGCCGCCCCGGCCGCGGCTATCGCGTCGGAGCTGACGGCGTCCAGCTCCGCGGTGGTCACGCCCGGGCGCACCGCCTCGCGCAGCTTCTCGTGGATGCCCGCCACGACGAGGCCGGCCTCGCGCATGAAGCGGAGCTCCTGGGCGGTCTTGAGCTCGATCCGCCCCATCAGCGCCGCGCCACGGAGTCCAGGACTGTGTTGATGCGGGCGGTGACCTCGTCGATGGTGCCCTTGCCGTCGACGGCCTCCAACAGGTCCTGGTCGACGTAGTAGGTGGCCACGGGCTCCGTCTGCTGGCGGTAGACCTCGAGGCGGCGGCGCATCACGGGCTCCGTGTCGTCCGAGCGGTGCTGCTCCTGGGCGCGCTTGAGCATGCGGGCCACGACCTCGTCCTCGTCGACCTGGATCTCGACGACCACGTCGATCTGCTTGCCCAGGTCGAGCAGCATGTCCCGCAGCGTGTGCGCCTGCTCGACGCTGCGCGGGTAGCCGTCCAGCAGGAAGCCGTCGGCGGTGTCGGGGGCGGCCAGGCGCGCCCGGACCATCGTGTTGGTCACCGAGTCCGGCACGAACTCGCCGCGGTCCATGTACGCCTTCGCCTGTTTGCCGATCTCGGTGCCCTCCGCCATGTTCGCGCGGAAGATGTCGCCCGTCGAGATGGCCGGGATGGAGAGGCGCTGCGCGATGCGCGCGGCCTGCGTCCCCTTCCCGGCTCCGGGGGGGCCGAGCAGAATGACAACGGTCATAGGAGGAACCCTTCGTAGTGGTGCTGCTGCAGTTGCGTGTTGATCTCCTTGACGGTCTGCAGGCCGACGCCGATGATGATCAGCAGGGTCGTTCCGCCGAACGGCATGTCGCCGCTGGCCAGGTTGAGCGGGATGATCAGCAACGACGGCAGCAGCGCGATGATCACCAGGTAGACCGCCCCTGCCGAGGTGATGCGGTTGATGACGTAGCGCAGGTACTCCGCGGTCGGGCGGCCCGCCCGGTAGCCCGGGATGAAGCCGCCGTAGCGCTTCATGTTGTCGGCGACCTCGTCGGGGTTGAAGGTGATGGCCGTGTAGAAGAACGCGAAGAACAGCGTCATGAGGGCGTACAGCGCCAGGTAGAAGCCTGAGGACTGCGTGAAGTGGCCGGAGATCCACTGCACCCAGCCGTCCGTCGGCTGGCCGAACTGGGCGACCATCGGCGGCAGCGCCAGGATCGAGGAGGCAAAGATGACGGGGATGACGCCCGACATGTTGATCTTGAGGGGGATGTAGGTGGTCGTGCCGCCGTACTGGCGCCGCCCGACCATCCGTTTGGCGTACTGGACGGGGATGCGGCGCTGGGCCTGCTCGACGTAGACGACCGCGAGTGCGACGACGAGCAGCAGCACGAGGATCACCAGGACCGAGCCCCACTTGCCCGCGCGCCCGATGCCGAGCATCTGCGAGGGGAGCCGGGCGGCGATGGAGGTGAAGATCAGCAGGGACATGCCGTTGCCGATGCCCCTCTCGGTGACGAGCTCGCCGAGCCACATGATGACGCCCGTGCCCGCCATCATGACGACGATCATCATGAGGAAGGTCAGCACCGAGCGGTCCTTGATGACCTCCTGGTTGCAGCCCGCGAAGAGCTGCCCGGAGCGGGCGAGGGAGATCGTGGTCGTGGACTGGAGGACGCCCAGGAAGATCGTGAGGTAGCGGGTGTACTGGGTGAGCTTGGCCTGCCCGGACTGGCCCTCCTTGTGGAGGTCGTCGAAGCGCGGGATCACGACCCGCAGCAACTGGATGATGATCGAAGCGGTGATGTACGGCATGATGCCGAGGGCGAAGACCGACAACTGGAGCAGGGCACCGCCGGAGAAGATGTTCACCAGGTCGAGCAGCGACGCCTCGTTCTGCTGGGCGATGCACGCCTGGATGGCCGTCGAGTTGACTCCGGGCGTCGGGATGAACGATCCCAGGCGGAACACGGCCATGATGAACAGCGTGAACAGCAGTTTCCGACGAAGGTCGGGGGTACGGAACGCCTGTGCGAATGCACTGAGCAAGGCTTCCTCCTACGGTGATGGGCGTGCGGGCGCGATGCCCGAGACTCGGACAGCTTACCCGACAGGGGTCGGGAAGCGCGAGATCCGAGCACGAGAGCTGGTAACAATGTGGTCCGCCCGTGCGCGTTCGCGCTGGTCGGGCAGACGGAACGGGGGCGATCCGGACTCCGGACCGCCCCCGTCGGCTTCAGCGCGCGGAAATGGTCCCGCCCGCTGCTGTGATCTTCGCCTCGGCCGATGACGACCAGGAGTCGGCCTCGACCTCGAGTTTCACGCTCAACTCGCCTCCGCCCAGGACCTTCACGGGCGCGGAGTCCCGGACCGCGTGCTTGGCGATCAGGTCCTCGACCGTCACCTTGCCGCCCTCGGGGAAGAGCTCCCCGAGCTTGCCGACGTTGACGACCTGGTACTCGACCCGGAACGGGTTCTTGAAGCCGCGGAGCTTGGGCAGGCGCATGTGGATCGGCATCTGCCCGCCCTCGAAACCGGCCGCGACCTGGTAGCGGGCCTTCGTGCCCTTGGTGCCGCGGCCTGCGGTCTTGCCCTTGGAGCCCTCGCCGCGGCCCACACGGGTCTTGGCGGTCTTGGCGCCGGGCGCGGGGCGCAGGTGGTGCAGCTTGACGATCTGCGCGTCCTTCTTCGTGGAGTCCGCCATTGTCAGTCGACCTCCTCAGCGGTCACCAGGTGGCGCACGGTGCGGATGGCGCCCAGAACGGCGTCCGACTCCTCGCGCACGACACTCTGGCCGATCTTGCGCAGCCCGAGGGTGCGCAGCGTGTCCTTCATGTTCTGCCTGGAGTGGGCAGACGACTTCACCTGTGTGATTTTGATCTTCTTCGCCATCACTTGGCCTCCCCTGCAACGGCGCTGGCGTTCTCCGCCGCCTCCTTGGCCGCCCGCTTGTCGGCCTCGCCCTCCGCGCGGGCGCGGAGCATCGAGGCGGGCGCGACGCGCTCGAGGGGCAGGCCGCGGCGGGCCGCGACGGCCTCGGGCTGCTCGAGCCGCTTGAGGGCATCAACGGTCGCGTGCACGATGTTGATGGCGTTGGAGGAGCCAAGGGACTTGGTGAGCACGTCGTGGACGCCGGCCGCCTCCAGGACGGCGCGCACCGGGCCGCCGGCGATGACGCCGGTGCCGGGGGCGGCGGGGCGCAGCAGGACGATGCCCGCGGTGTCGCGCCCCTCGACCAGGTGGGTGATGGTCCGCCGGATCATCGGGACGCGGAAGAAGTTCTTCTTCGCCTCCTCGACGCCCTTCGAGATGGCCTGGGGGACCTCCTTGGCCTTCCCGTAGCCGACGCCCACTGTGCCCTCGCCGTCGCCGACCACGACCAGGGCCGTGAAGGAGAAGCGGCGCCCGCCCTTGACGACCTTGGAGACGCGGTTGATCGTGACGACGCGCTCGATGTACTCGTTCTTGTTCTCGTTGTTGCGGCGCCCGTCGCGGTCCGAACGACCCGAGCGGCGCTCACGGCGGTCGCCGTCGCCGGCCTGACCGTTCCTGTCTCGCTGCTGTGCAGCCATCAGATGATCTCTCTTTCTTTCGGCCCGTTCACAGCTCGAGTCCGCCCTCGCGGGCGGCCTCGGCGACGGCCGCGACACGGCCGAAGTACTTGTTGCCACCGCGGTCGAAGACGACGGCGCTGATCCCCGCGGCCTTCGCGCGCTCGGCGACGGCCGCGCCGACCTTGCGGGCCCGCTCGGTCTTGGTGCCACCGGCAGCGGCGATATCGGCCTCGATGTCCGAGGCGGACACCAGGGTGTGGCCGATGGTGTCGTCGATCACCTGCACCACCATATGGCGGTTGGAGCGGGTGACGACCATGCGGGGGCGCTCGGGCGTGCCGTTGATCTTCTTGCGGAGGCGCAGGTGGCGGCGCTTGCGCGCGACGGCCTTGCCCTTGCCCTTGATCGAGTAAGCCATCACTTACCAGCCTTTCCGACCTTGCGACGGATGGTCTCGCCCACGTAGTGGATGCCCTTGCCCTTGTAGGGCTCCGGCTTCTTCAACTTGCGGATGCGGGCGGCGGTCTCGCCGACGAGCTGCTTGTCGATGCCGGACACCGTGAACAGCGTCTGGGACCTCGGCTCGATCGTGAACTCGATGCCGTCGGGCGGGGTGACGGTGATCGTGTGCGAGAAGCCGAGGGAGAACTCGAGGTCCTTGCCCTTGGCCACGACGCGGTAGCCGGTGCCGGTGATCTCCAGCTGCTTCTTGTAGCCCTCGGTGACGCCGATGATCATGTTGGCGATCAGGGTGCGGGACAGCCCGTGCAGCGAGCGCGCGGTGCGCTCGTCGTTGGGACGGGACACGACGACCTGGCCGCCGTCCACCTTCGCGGTGATCGGCTCGGCCACGACGTGGCTGAGGGTGCCCTTGGGCCCCTTGACCGTCACCTTCTGGCCGTCGATCGCGACGTCGACGCCCGCGGGGATTGCGATGGGGTTCTTACCAATTCGCGACATTGTTCAGCCTCCTCCTCACCAGACGTAGGCGAGGACTTCCCCGCCCACGCCCTTCTCGGCCGCCTGGCGGTCGGTGAGCAGGCCGGAGGACGTGGACAGGATCGCCACGCCCAGGCCGCCGCGGACCTTGGGCAGGTTGGTGGACTTGGCGTACACGCGCAGACCGGGCTTGGAAACGCGCTGCAGGCCCTGGATGGCGGCCTCGCGGTGCGAGCCGTACTTCAGGGAGATCGTCAGGGTCTTGCCCACCCGGGCGTCCTCGACGGCGGTCGAGGCGATGTAGCCCTCCTCGACCAGGATGTCCGCGATCGCGTTCTTGAGCTTCGAGTACGGCATGGAGACCGAGTCGTGGTGCGCGCGGTTCGCGTTGCGCAGACGCGTGAGCATGTCTGCGATCGGGTCTGTCATTGTCATGGGGTTGTACTCCCCTTCCTCGTCGCGGTTTCTCCGGCGCACCGGGACCTGCGACGTTCGTATTACCAGCTGCTCTTGGTGACGCCGGGCAGCTCGCCGCGCAGGGCGAGCTCGCGCAGGCACACGCGGCACAGTCCGAACTTGCGGTACACCGAGTGCGGACGACCGCAACGGTTGCACCTGGTGTAGGCGCGCACGCCGAACTTCGGCTTGCGCGCGGCCTTGACCTTGAGGGACGTCTTGGCCATGGGTCAGTCCTCCTTGAACGGGAAGCCGAGGTGGCGGAGCAGAGCGCGCCCCTCCTCGTCGGTGGTGGCCGAGGTGACAACCGTGATATCCATGCCGCGCACCCGGTCGATCGAGTCCTGGTCGATCTCGTGGAACATCGACTGCTCCGTGAGGCCGAAGGTGTAGTTGCCGTGCCCGTCGAACTGCTTGGGCGAGAGCCCGCGGAAGTCGCGGATACGGGGCAGTGCCGTCGCGAGGAGCCGGTCGAGGAACTCCCACATGCGGTCGCCGCGCAGGGTCACGTGCGCGCCGATAGCCTGGCCCTCGCGCAGCTTGAACTGGGCGATGGACTTCTTGGCGCGGGTCGTCACGGGCTTCTGCCCCGTGATCGCGGTGAGGTCGCGGATCGCGCCCTCCAGCGCCTTGGAATCGCGCGCGGCCTCGCCGACGCCCATGTTGACGACGATCTTCTTCAGCCCACCGACCTGCATGATGTTCTCGTGCTTGAACTCGGCGCGCAGAGCCTCACGGATCTCGGAGGCGTACTTCTCTTTCAGACGCGGGGCCATGCTCAGATCTCCTTGCCCTGCTCGATACCGCGCTTGGCGCCGCCGCGGGTCACGCGGACGCGGACCGTGCGGGTGCGGCCGTCGCGCTCGACGGTGTCCTCGCGGAAACCGACGCGCACGCGCTTCTTGGTGTCGGGGTCGACCAGGGCGACCTTCGACAGGGAGATCGGCGCCTCGACGGTCTCAATGCCGCCGGCCGAGCCCTGCGTCTGCCCCTGGCGGACGTGGCGCGTCTTGAGGTTGACGCCCTCGACCAGGACCTTCTGCTCGGCGGGGAACACCTTGATGACGCGCCCCTGCTTGCCCTTGTCGCCGGGCTTGAGGGGCTCGAGCCCCTCGGCGGCGCGGCGCTCGTTGCGCTTGGCCAGGGCCTTCTCGTCGGAGGTGCGTCCTCGGACGACCTCCACCAGGTCGCCCTTGCGGATCTTCGCGGCCATGGATCAGATCACCTCCTGTGCGAGGGAGACGATGCGCATGAACTTCTTATCGCGCAGCTCCCGGCCCACGGGGCCGAAGATGCGGGTTCCGCGCGGATCGCCGTTGTTGTTGATGATGACGGCCGCGTTCTCGTCGAAGCGGATGTAGGAACCGTCGGGGCGGCGGATCTCCTTGCGCGTGCGCACGACCACCGCCTTGACGACCTCGCCCTTCTTGACGTTGCCGCCGGGGATGGCGTCCTTCACGGTTGCGACGATCGTGTCGCCGATGCCCGCGTAGCGCCGACCCGAGCCGCCGAGAACACGGATGGTCAGGATCTCCTTGGCCCCTGTGTTGTCGGCGACCTTCAGTCGCGACTCCTGCTGGATCATTTTCTATTGACTCCTGTCGTCGTGCCGGTTCTCTCCCGGTTGTGGCCGGTCGAGCCTTGCCGAACGGATTTCGGTCTGTGAGCGAAGGTCACTTCGCCTTTTCGAGGATCTCCACGACGCGCCAGCGCTTGGTGGCCGACAGCGGACGGGTCTCCATGATGAGGACGAGATCGCCGACACCGCACTCGTTGTGCTCGTCGTGAACCTTGACCTTGGTGTTCTTGCGCATGACCTTGCCGTAGAGGGCGTGCTTGACGCGGTCCTCGATTCGCACGACAACGGTCTTGTCCATCTTGTCGCTGACGACGTAGCCGCGACGGACCTTTCGCTCATTGCGAGCGGTGGTTTCTGCCATCAGGCTCACTCCTCAGTGCTAGGGGCGGTGCGGTAGCCGAGCTCCCGCTCACGCGCGATGGTGTAGATGCGGGCGATGTCCCGGCGCACGGTCTTCATGCGCCCGTGGTCCTCCAGGTTGCCGACGGCCTGCGCGAAACGCAGGTTGAACAGCTCGGCCTTCGCCTTCTCGAGCTCCTTGGACAGCTGCGCGTCGTCCATCGCATCGAGGTCAGCGGTGGTCAAACCCTTTTCTGCCATCAGATGTCACCACCCTCACGAACCACGAAGCGGCTCTTGATCGGAAGCTTGTGCTGCGCGCGGCTGAGGGCCTCGCGGGCGAGTTCCTCGGGGACGCCGGACAGCTCGAACAGGATTCGTCCCGGCTTGACGGGGGCGACCCACCACTCGGGGGCGCCCTTGCCCGAGCCCATGCGGGTCTCGGCGGGCTTCTTGGTCAACGGGCGGTCCGGGAAGATGTTGATCCAGACCTTGCCGCCGCGCTTGATGTGGCGGGTCACGGCGATACGCGCCGCCTCGATCTGGCGGTTGGTGATGTACGCGCCCTCCAGTGCCTGGATGCCGTAGTCTCCGAACGCCAGTTCGGTGCCGCCCGTGGCGAAGCCGGTGCGGTGCGGGCGGTGCTGCTTGCGGTACTTAGTCCGACGGGGAATGAGCATCGGGCTCAGGCCTCCGATCCGGTCTTGGTCGCAGCGGCGCCGGGGGCCTCGGCCTCCCGGGGGGCCTGCTGCGAAGCGGTCTCCTGGTTGGGGCGGCCACCGCGGCGGGGGCCTCCGCGACGGCCGTCGCGGCGACCGCCGCGGCCGCCCTGCTCGGCCTGCTGGCGCGCGAACTCGCGCTCGGTGATGTCGCCCTTGTAGATCCACACCTTGACGCCGATGCGACCGAAGGTCGTGCGGGCCTCGTGGAATCCGTAGTCGATGTTGGCGCGCAGGGTGTGCAGGGGCACGCGGCCCTCGCGGTAGAACTCCGAGCGGCTCATCTCGGCGCCGCCCAGGCGGCCCGAGACCTGCACGCGGATGCCCTTGGCGCCGGCGCGCTGGGCGGACTGGATGCCCTTGCGCATGGCGCGGCGGAACGAGACGCGGGCAGCCAGCTGCTCGGCGATGCCCTGGGCGACCAGCTGCGCGTCGAGGTCGGGGTTCTTGACCTCGAGGATGTTGAGCTGGACCTGCTTGCCGGTCAGCTTCTCCAGCGACTGGCGCAGGCGGTCGGCCTCCGCGCCGCGGCGCCCGATGACGATGCCCGGGCGGGCGGTGTGCAGATCGACGCGCACGCGGTCGCGGGTGCGCTCGATGTCGACCTTGGCGATTCCGGCGCGCTCGAGGTTGTCGGTGAGCGCCTTGCGGATGGCGACGTCCTCGGCGACGTAGTCCGAGTAGCGCTGCCCCTTGGTGGTGGAGTCGGAGAACCAGCGGGACCGGTGGTCGGTGGTGATTCCCAGACGGAACCCGGTGGGGTTGACCTTCTGGCCCATCTCAGCGGTCTCCCTTCTTCTTGTCTTCCTTGGTCCCCACCACGATGGTGATGTGGGATGTGCGCTTGAGGATGCGTCCCGCGCGCCCCTGGGCGCGGGGGCGGATCCGCTTCATGGTCGGCCCCTCGTCCACGTACGCCTCCAGCACCAGCAGGTCCGCCTCGTTGAAGGTCTCGCCGGCGTTCTCGGCCTTGACCCGGGAGTTGGCGATGGCGCTCATGAGCACCTTGCGGACATCGGTGGCGACGGCCTGCGGGGCGAACCGCAGAATGTCGGCGGCCTCCAGCGCTCGCTTGCCGCGAACCTCGTTCACGACTCGGCGGGACTTCTGGGGCGTGACGCGGATGTAGCGCGCCTGCGCCTTGGCTTCCATGTATCTGCCTCTTCTTCCTCGGGCCGGCTCAGCGCCGACGTCCCTTGCGGTCGTCCTTGTCGTGGCTGCGGAAAGTGCGCGTGGGAGCGAACTCGCCCAGCTTGTGGCCCACCATCGACTCGGTGACGAAAACGGGCACGTGCTTGCGGCCGTCGTGGACGGCGATGGTCAGGCCCAGGAAGTCCGGGGTGATGACCGAGCGGCGCGACCAGGTCTTGATGACGGCCTTAGAACCGGACTCGTTCGCGGCGTCGACCTTCTTGAGCAGGTGGTCGTCGACGAACGGGCCCTTCTTCAAACTACGCGGCATTTCAATCGACTCCTACTCAGCGGTTCTTGCCGGTCTTGCGGCGGCGGACGATCAGGCGGTCCGACGCCTTCTTCGGACGGCGGGTGCGGCCCTCGGGCTTGCCCCACGGCGACACCGGGTGGCGTCCACCGGAGGTGCGGCCCTCGCCGCCGCCGTGCGGGTGGTCCACCGGGTTCATGACGACGCCGCGCACGTGCGGGCGCTTGCCCTTCCAGCGCATACGGCCGGCCTTGCCCCAGTTGATGTTCGACTGCTCGGCGTTGCCGACCTCGCCGATGGTGGCGCGGCAGGTGGCCTCGACGTTGCGGATCTCGCCCGAGGGCATGCGCAGCTGGGCGAAGCGCCCTTCCTTGGCGACCAGCTGGACGGAGGTTCCGGCGCTCCGGGCGATCTTGGCGCCGCCGCCGGGGTAGAGCTCGACGGCGTGCACGACGGTGCCCAGGGGGATGTTGCGCAGCTGCAGGCTGTTGCCGGGCTTGATGTCGGCCGACGGCCCGGCCTCGATGCGGTCGCCCTGCTTGAGGCCGGCGGGGGCCAGGATGTAGCGCTTGGTGCCGTCGGCGTAATGCAGCAGCGCGATGCGGGCGGTGCGGTTGGGGTCGTACTCGATGTGCGCGACCTTCGCCGGCACGCCGTCCTTGTCGGACCGGCGGAAGTCGATGACCCGGTACTGGCGCTTGTGGCCGCCGCCGCGGTGGCGCGAGGTCACACGGCCGCTGTTGTTACGGCCGCCGGTCTTGTGCAGGGGGCGCACCAGCGACTTCTCGGGGGTGTCCCGGGTGATCTCGACGAAGTCGGAGACGCTGGAGAAGCGCCGACCCGGAGTCGTGGGCTTGTAATTGCGGATTCCCATGTTTCTCAGTCCTTCTCCGGTTCTCAGGCCTGATCGCCGAAGATGTCGATGGTGCCCTCGCGCACGGTGACGATGGCACGCTTGACGTCCTTGCGCTTACCGATCCCGCCTCGGGTGCGGTAGGTCTTGCCCTTGCGGTTCTGGGTGGCGATGGAACCGATCTTCACGCCGAAGATGCGCTCGATGGCGATCTTGATCTCGGTCTTGTTCGCGCGGGGGTCGACCTCGAAGGTGTACTTGCCCTGGTCCATCAGGGCCAGCGACTTCTCCGTGGTGACGGGCTTGAAGATGATGTCGCGGGGGTTCTTACCCGGTTCGATCGTGCTCACTTGGTCTCCTCCTTGGTGCCGAGGAAGGACTCCAGGGCGGCCTGGGTGAACACGATGTCGTCGGCGTCCAGGACGTCGTAGGTGTTCAACTGGTCGACCCACAGGACGTGGACCTCGGGGACGTTGCGCAGGGACAGCGCGGTCAGCTGGTCGCCGCGCTCGAGGACGACGAGCGCCTGGCGGTCGTCGACGATGGCGCGCAGCGAGGCCAGCGCGGCCTTCGTGGAGGGCTTGTCACCCTCGAAGAGCGCGGTGACGACGTGGATGCGGTCGGCGCGGGCGCGGTCGGACAGGGCCGAGCGCAGGGCGCCGCGCTTCATCTTCTTGGGGGTGCGCTGCTCGTAGTCGCGGGGCTTGGGGCCGTGGACGACGCCGCCGCCGGTGAACTGGGGGGCGCGGATGGAGCCCTGGCGGGCGTTGCCGGTGCCCTTCTGGCGGAACGGCTTCCTACCGCCGCCGGAGACCTGCCCGCGGGTCTTCGTGGAGTGGGTGCCCTGGCGGGCGGCGGCCAGCTGGGCCACGACGACCTGGTGCATGAGCGGAATGTTGGTGGGGACGTCGAAGATCTCGGCGGGGAGGTCGACGGTGGCGGCCTTCTTGCCCTCGAGGTCGAGGACGTCGACGGAGCGAACCTCAGACATGATCACGCACCCTTCACAGCGGAGCGAACCAGGACGACGCCGTTCTTGGGGCCGGGGATGGCGCCACTGATGAGCAGCAGGCCCTTCTCGGTGTCGACGGCCTGGATACGCAGGTTCTGGACAGTACGGCGGTTGCCGCCCATGCGGCCGGCCATGCGCAGGCCCTTGAAGATGCGGCCGGGGGTGGCGCACGCGCCGATGGAACCCGGCTTGCGGTGGTTGCGGTGGGCACCGTGGGAGGCGGAGACGCCGGCGAAGCCGTGGCGCTTCATCACACCCGCGAAGCCCTTGCCCTTGGTGTTGCCGGAGACGTCCACGCTCTGGCCCGCCTCGAAGGTGGAGGCGTCGAGCTCCTGGCCGACCTCGTAGGAGTCGTGCTCGGAGGTGCGCACCTCGGCGAGGTGGCGGCGGGGGGCGACGCCAGCCTTGGCGAAGTGGCCCTGCAGGGGCTTGGTGACCTTGCGGGGGTCGATCTCGCCGAAACCAAGCTGGATGGCGGAGTAGCCGTCGACCTCCTCGGTGCGTACCTGGGTGACGACGTTGGTGCCGACCTGCACGACAGTCAGGGGCACGAGGCGGCCGTCGGCGTCCCAGACCTGGGTCATGCCGATCTTGCGGCCGAGCAGCGCCTGGATCGGCGCGGCAGCGTGCTGCTTTTTGTTAGTCATTGCAGAAGTCCTCAGAGCTTGATCTCGATGTTGACGTCCGCGGGCAGATCGATGCGCATGAGCGAGTCGACGGCCTTGGGAGTCGGGTCGATGATGTCGATGAGCCGCTTGTGCGTGCGCATTTCAAAGTGCTCGCGGCTGTCCTTGTACTTGTGGGGCGACCGGATAACGACGAAAACGTTCTTCTCGGTCGGCAGCGGCACCGGGCCCACGACTGTGGCGCCCGCACGCTGTACGGTCTCCACGATCTTGCGCGCGGAGCTGTCGATGACCTCGTGGTCATACGACTTGAGCCGGATGCGGATCTTCTGTCCCGCCATGCCGTCCTACCTCTTCTCGTACAGATTCGGCGCCGGTACACGCACCCGGGCGTGTCGCACGGGTCATTCCGCGGGGGGCCGCGGCTGTCCGGCGTCGTGTCCAAAGATCTTGGGCATAATGCCCGGTCCGGGCGCGATGGCGCGCGCGGACCACCCCAGAGTCGCTGGGGCAACCGTGCCATTCTGTCAGAGTTCCACCCACGAGGACAAACCGTGCTGGCGCTCTCGCATGTGAAACCACCGACAGAGTGGCGCGGCCCGCAAGGCGAACCCCTGCGAACCGCGAACCACTCTACCCCGCACTCGGGCGTGTCGTCAACTGTGATGATTACTGCACAATGTACCCGTCATCTGCGGAAGCACCACGCGCGACCCTAGCGGCCCCGGCTCCCGGGTACGGCACTGCCCCGCCACTGGGTGGCGGGGCAGCGCGAGCCGCTGGTTCAGCGAACAGGATCCGAGTAGACCCGCAGTGGGCTCACTTGAGGATCTCGGTGACCCGGCCGGAGCCGACCGTGCGGCCGCCCTCGCGGATCGCGAAGCCGAGGCCCGGCTCCATGGCGATCGGCTGGATCAGCTCGACGGTGATCTCGGTGGTGTCACCGGGCATGACCATGTCGGTGCCCTCGGGGAGGGTGATGACGCCGGTCACGTCCGTGGTGCGGAAGTAGAACTGCGGGCGGTAGTTCGAGAAGAACGGGTTGTGGCGGCCGCCCTCCTCCTTCTTGAGGATGTAGACCTGGCCCTTGAACTCGGTGTGGGGCGTGATGGAGCCGGGAACGGCCACGACCTGGCCGCGCTCGACCTCGTCGCGCTTGGTGCCGCGCAGCAGCAGGCCGCAGTTCTCGCCGGCCCACGCCTCGTCCATCGACTTGTGGAACATCTCGATGCCGGTGACCGTGGTCTTCTGCGGCTCGCGGATGCCGAGGATCTCGACCTCGGAGTTGATGGGCAGCTTGCCGCGCTCCACACGGCCGGTGACGACGGTGCCGCGACCGGTGATCGTGAAGACGTCCTCGATGGGCATGAGGAAGGGCTTGTCCATGTCGCGCTCGGGCGTGGGGATGTAGGTGTCCACAGCCTCCATGAGCTCTTCGATCTTCTTGGTCCACTCGGGGTCGCCCTCGAGGGCCTTGAGGGCGGAGACCTGGATGATCGGGGCGTCGCGGTCGAAGTCCTGGGACTCCAGCAGGTCGCGGCACTCCTCCTCGACCAGCTCGAGCATCTCCTCGTCGTCGACCATGTCGGCCTTGTTCAGGGCGATGAGGATCGTGGGGACGCCCACCTGGCGGGCGAGCAGGACGTGCTCGCGGGTCTGGGCCATGGGGCCGTCAGTGGCGGCGACGACCAGGATCGCGCCGTCCATCTGGGCGGCGCCCGTGATCATGTTCTTGACGTAATCGGCGTGGCCGGGGGCATCGACGTGCGCGTAGTGGCGCGCCTCGGTCTGGTACTCAACGTGGGAGACGTTGATGGTGATGCCGCGGTCGCGCTCCTCGGGGGCGTTGTCGACCTGGTCGAAGGGGGTGAACTCGTTGAGTTCGGGGTACTTGTCGTGCAGCACCTTCGTGATGGCTGCCGTCAGCGTCGTCTTGCCGTGGTCGACGTGACCGATCGTGCCGATGTTGACGTGCGGCTTGGTGCGCTCAAACTTGGCCTTCGCCACTTGTGTCCTCCTGGACTCGGGTAGATGTTCTCAGCCTACGGCTAGGTGTCACTCTAACACCAAGGGGGCATGAGACCTACTGGGTTTTACTTGTGTGTGAGGCGGCTCGCTTGGGCTGGGTCACTGTGCGCGCCCAGCCCGAAGCGGCCCCCGGTGGGACTCAGTTGCCCCGAGATTTGCCGATGACCTCTTCCGCGACCGCGCGCGGGACCTCGGCGTAGCTGTCGAACTCCATGGAGTAGACGGCACGGCCCTGCGTCTTGGAGCGCAGGTCGCCGACGTAGCCGAACATCTCGGACAGCGGCACCTGCGCCTTGACGACGCGGACGCCGTGCTGCTCGTCCATCGACGAGATCGCGCCGCGGCGGGAGTTGAGGTCGCCGATGACGTCGCCCATGTACTCCTCGGGCGTGCGGACCTCGACGGCCATGATCGGCTCGAGCAGCGTGGGGCTCGCCTTCTTGGCGGCCTCCTTCAGGGCCATGGAGCCGGCCACCTTGAACGCCATCTCAGAGGAGTCGACCTCGTGGTAGGCACCGTCGAGCAGCGTGGCCTTGATGTCCACCATCGGGTAGCCCGCGAGCACGCCCGACTGCATGGCGTCGCGGATGCCGTGGTCGACCGACGGGATGTACTCGCGGGGGACGCGGCCACCGGTGACCTTGTCCTCGAACTCGTACTCCTCCTCGGAACCCGCCGGAAGCGGCTCGAGCGCGATGATGACGCGCGCGAACTGACCGGAGCCGCCGGTCTGCTTCTTGTGCGTGTACTCGTACTTGTCGACCTTCTTGCGGATGGTCTCGCGGTAGGCGACCATCGGGTTGCCGACGTTCGCCTCGACCTTGAACTCGCGGCGCATGCGGTCCACGATGATGTCGAGGTGCAGCTCGCCCATGCCGCCGATGATGGTCTGGCCGGTCTCCGGGTCCAGCTCGACGGTGAAGGTCGGGTCCTCCTCGGCGAGCTTCTGGATGGCCACGCCCATCTTCTCCTGGTCGGCCTTCGACTTGGGCTCGACGGCGACCTGGATGACGGGGGCCGGGAAGGTCATGGACTCCAGGACGATCGGCTTGTCCATGGCGCACAGCGTGTCGCCGGTCGTCGTGTCCTTGAGGCCGATGACGGCGTAGATGTGGCCGGCGTGCGCCTGGTCGACGGGGTTCTCCTTGTTGGAGTGCATCTGGAAGATCTTCCCGATGCGCTCCTTCTTGCCCTTCGTCGAATTCATCACCTGGGCGCCGGCGTCGACCTTGCCCGAGTAGACGCGCACGAAGGTGAGCTTGCCGTAGAACGGGTGGGCCGCGATCTTGAAGGCCAGGGCCGCGAAGGGCTCGGACTCGGAGGGCTTGCGGGACTCCGTCTCCTCCTCGGTGTCGCTTCCGGGCTTGAAGCCGCGGACCTCGCCGATGTCGAGGGGGGACGGCAGGAAGTCGATGACCGCGTCGAGCACGGGCTGGACGCCCATGTTGCGCAGCGCCGTGCCGCAGTAGACGGGGAAGGCCCGGCCGGCGACCGTCAGGGCGCGGATGCCCTCCTTGATCTGCTCGACGGTCAGCTCGCCGTTCTCCAGGTAGAGCTCGGTGAGCTCGTCAGTGCCCTCGGCGGCGGCCTCGACGAGCGCCTCGCGGTACTCCTCCGCCTTCTCCTGGTACTCCTCGGGGATCGGGCCGCGCACGACCAGGGCGCCGAGGGTGTCATTGCCCTTGTCGTCCTTGGCCGGGTAGGTCAGGGCCTCCATGGTGACGAGGTCGATGTTCCCGACGAAATCGGACTCGGCGCCCATGGGCAGCTGCATGACGATGGGGGTCGCGTGGAGGCGGTCCTTGATGGTGGAGACCGAGAAGTAGAAGTCGGCGCCCATCTTGTCCATCTTGTTGATGAAGCAGATGCGGGGGACCTCGTACTTGTCGGCCTGGCGCCACACGGTCTCGGACTGGGGCTCAACGCCCTCCTTGCCGTCGAAGACCGCGACGGCGCCGTCCAGGACGCGCAGGGAGCGCTCCACCTCGACCGTGAAGTCGACGTGGCCGGGGGTGTCGATGATGTTGATCTGGTTGCCGTTCCAGAAGGAGGTGACGGCGGCAGAGGTGATCGTGATGCCGCGCTCCTTCTCCTGTTCCATCCAGTCGGTCGTCGAGGCGCCGTCGTGCGTCTCGCCGATCTTGTAGTTGATGCCCGTGTAGAACAGGATTCGCTCCGTCACGGTCGTCTTGCCGGCATCGATGTGAGCCATGATGCCAATGTTGCGGACCTTCTTGAGATCCGTCAGCACCTCTAGTGCCACGAGTGCAGTTCCTTCGTTCGAAGTTATGGGTGACGATGGCGCTGGCGCCAGCGACGGGGCCGGTCAGCTCCGGCCCCGTCGGTGGTTCACCAGCGGTAGTGCGCGAACGCGCGGTTGGACTCGGCCATCTTGTGCATGTCCTCGCGGCGCTTGACAGCGGCCCCCAGGCCGTTGGAGGCGTCGAGGATCTCGTTGGCGAGGCGCTCGGTCATGGTCTTCTCGCGGCGCTGCCGGGAGAAGTCGACCAGCCAGCGCAGGGCGAGCGTCGTGGCGCGGGCGGGGCGGACCTCGACGGGGACCTGGTAGGTGGCGCCGCCGACGCGGCGGGAGCGGACCTCCAGGGCGGGGCGGATGTTGTCGAGGGCGCGCTTGAGCACGGAGACGGGCTCCTGCTCGGTGCGCTCGCGCACGGACTCGAGCGCGCCGTAGACGATGCGCTCGGCGACGGTCTTCTTCCCGTCGAGCAGGACGCGGTTCACCAGCTGGGTGACCACCTTGGAGCCGTAAACCGGGTCGTCGACCAGGGGGCGCTTGGGAGCGGGGCCTTTACGGGGCATTACTTCTTCTCCTTCTTCGCGCCGTAGCGGGAGCGGGCCTGCTGGCGGCCGCGCACGCCCTGGGTGTCCAGCGAACCGCGGACGATGCGGTAGCGCACGCCCGGGAGGTCCCTGACGCGGCCACCGCGCACGAGCACGATCGAGTGCTCCTGCAGGTTGTGGCCCTCGCCGGGGATGTAGGCGGTGACCTCGACGCCCGACGACAGGCGCACGCGGGCGACCTTTCGCAGGGCCGAGTTCGGCTTCTTGGGGGTGGTCGTGTACACGCGGGTGCACACGCCGCGGCGCTGGGGCGACCCCTTGAGCGCGCGGGTCTTCACCTTCGCGCGCTTCGACACACGCCCCTTGCGGACGAGCTGCTGAATGGTAGGCACTGGGACTCCAGTTTCTTTCCGTCGGAGGCCCCTTGGCGGGGCACTGGTGGTGAGTCTGCCGCGACTACGATCCCCCCTTCGGGCGCACGGAAGTCCGTCAGGGGCCGGTGCGCCATGATGACGGGGCCGTGGCCGGGTCAGAGGATGACGCCCGGAGCTCCGACGGACGGAGCCCGCTGCCAGCGCGGGGCCGGCACAGGGAACCCGCAGGCGCGGGAACCGCCCTCTAGGATACGGCGCTGGCCGCTTACCCGTCAAAGGTTCTCCGTGTGCTCTCGCCCTCAGCGCACGAGGCGGGGGCCGGGCTGCGGGGTCCGGGTTCGTGCCGCGGGTAATACCAGTTCCCGCCGTCGCTGAGGCGGGCTCAGTGACGAGTTGGTCCGAAATGCGTCTGGGTTCGACGGTTTTGGCCAGATCCGGGCGGAATCGGGCAGACTCAGACGCGTTTTGGACCACCAAACGGACCACAACGCCCAGAACGGAACGCAATACCCATAACAGGGATCAGGGCGGAATGCGCGGGGCCCGCGGGCTTGCGCCCGCGGGCCCCGGGTTCTCGCATTGGGGCAGGCAACGGGGCATTGGGGCAGGCAATCCGCCTGCCCCAATGCGTGGTTCCCTACCCCAACAGGCGGTTACCTACCCCAATGCGGCCGCTGCGGGTCGCCTACTCGGCGCCACCGCCTCGCGTCCCGTCCCCGTCGTCCGTGTCGCGGGTGGGCGGCGCGGACTCCGGTCCTACTGCAGCGCGCGCCCGGTAGCGGCGGAGGGCCACCACCTCCAGGCCCAGCAGCGCCAGGATCAGCGCTCCGGCGACCACCCACGTGATGTACTCCCACGTGTTGCGCTCCACCTCGGGCTGCCCGTTCTCGTACATCCACGAGTTCGCCACCGTGTAGAGGATGTTGTGCGAGGCGCGGCGCATCTGGGCCAGCCCCGCATCGGACTGGGTGTTGACCTTCGCGATGTCGATGTCGAGCGTGGCGAGCATGAAGTCGCCGCCGTTGCGCACGATCTGGTCGGCGTTCTGGTAGCCGTACCCGGCGAAGTAGTCGGTGAGGACCATGCCCTGGAACCCCCATTCCTCGCGCAGCACCGTGTTGAGCAACTCCGGGTGGGCGCCGGCGTAGGTGGTGCCGATGTAGTTGAAGGCGCTCATCACGGCGTGCGCCCCGCCCTGCTTGACGCCGATCTCGAAGGGCCTCAGGTACACCTCGCGCAGGGCCTGCTCGTTCGTCCAGGTCGACAGCATGTGCGTGCGGTTGGTCTCCTGGTCGTTGAGGGCGAAGTGCTTGATGAAGGCGTACACGCCCTTGGCCTGGGCGCCCTGGATCTCCTCGGCGACCTGCGCTCCGGCCAGCAGCGGGTCCTCCGAGAAGTACTCGAAGTTGCGGCCCGCGTAGGCGTAGCGGTGGGTGTTCGTCGCGGGCGCGTACCAGCCCGAGACCTGCATGTCGTGCGCCATGGTGCCGATGGCGTCGCCGAAGGAGCGCGCCAGCTCCTTGTTGAAGGTCGCCGCGACCGACACGGCCGACGGCAGGCCGATGGACCCCACGCCCGTGAAGTTGTTGTTCAACGAGGCGGGGCCGTCCACGTCGGAAACGCGCAGTTTGCCCACCGACGACACCGCCGGGGAGCCGTAGCCGCCCTTGGAGATCAGGGAGTTCATGTCATCGACCGAGAGCTGGTCGAGCAACTGGTCCCACTTCGGGTCGTCGTAGGCGAGCCCGTGCAGGTCCCCCAGCACCAGGCCGTTGCGGGCGTCCGTCGTCGGACGGCGCACCGACAGGCCCGCCTCGTCGGAGTCAGGGTCGTAGTTCGACGTGGCCAGGAACGCGGCCTTGTGCTCGGCGGACATCTCGAAGCCGGTGGGGGCGGCCGTCGCCTCGGCGAGGTTGGCGAAGTGCCCGGCGCGCGACAGGTACGCGACATCGCCGGCGGCGTCATCGAAGTGGTTCGTCGCGACGACGAGGTCGCCGTCGTGGGTGTCCTCCGCGGAGTCGTAGACGGTGGTCTCCGCCACAGGGAACGACTGCTCGGACAGGATCTCATGGGAGTTCGAGCGGATCGAGATCCGGTAGTCGCCCGCCTCGAGGACGTAGGCCTTGGCGTCCTTGGCGTCGTAGGAGGCCAGGGAGTCCCGCGACCACGTCACCGGGACGGTCTGCGACTCGCCGGGCTGGAGCAGCTTCGTCTTCTCGTAGGCGATCAGGTTCGCCGCCGGCTTCTCAATGCCGCCGTCGGTGTAGGGCGGGTTCGAGTAGACCTGGACGACGTCCTTGCCCGCGACCTGGCCGGTGTTCGTCACCGTCACCTCTGCGCTCAGCACCCCGTCGGCGCTCTCCCGCAGCTCCGACATCTCCTGGGTGAAACTCGTGTAGGACAGGCCGTGGCCGAAGGGGTAGACGACTTCGCTCGCGTACTCGATGACGCCCTCAGCGGCGGCGGTCTCGTACCAGCGGTAGCCCACGTAGATGGAGTCCGTGTAGTTGACGAACGAAGGCTGGGTGAACGTGCCCTTGTTGAAGGGGTCCTCCTGGGCGAACTCAGTCATGTTCGTGTACTGGAAGTCGCCGAAGTTGTTGGCGGCGGGGCCCGCCTTGATGATCCGGGGGAAGGTGTCGGGGGTCTTGGCCGACGGGTTGACCTCGCCGTCCAGGATGCGGCCCAGGGCGTTGAAGCCCACCTGCCCGCCCGGGATCGCCCAGACGATCGCGTCGATATCCGGGTCGTCCTGCAGCTCGCCGAGCTGGAAGGCGTTCGCGGCGTTGACGACGACGATGGTCTTCTCAGAGTTCTGCTTGGCCAGCGCGATCATGTCCCGCTCGGGGCGGGTGAGCTCCAAGTAGCCCTGCCCGTCCTGGAAGTCCGTGTACTCGGTGGAGTTGTCCGTGTACGAGAAATAGGGGTTCTCGCGGGCCTCCTTGTTGACGTCGCGGGGCAGGTCGAAGCCCTCGCCGCCGCTGCGGGCGATGGCGACGACCGAGGTGTCGGAGAAGGTCCTCACGCCGCTGAGCAGGTCGTCGGAGTACATGTCCTGGGTCGGCTCGGGCAGCGACCAGTCGGCCTTGAACATGCCGACCTCGGGGCGCTCGGCGCGGTAGCCGGTGTACAGCGCCGACAGGTCGGAGTTCGTCGAGAAGCCCGCGTTCGCCAGGCCGTCCAGCAGGGAGGTCGTCGGGTTGTCGGCGGACAGGGATCCCGAGCCCGTCCCGCCGTAGATGGGGTTCGTCGAGCCCCACCCCCACACGTTGACCGCGGACCCCTTCTGCAGGGGCAGCGCGCCGTCCGTGTTCTTCAGCAGGACCATCCCCTCGTCGGAGATGTCGTTGCCCAGCCCCTCCACCTGGGCCTTCGAGGCGTCGGTGAGGGCCCCCTTCCCGGAGGCGAGGTCGAGGACGGTGCGGAAGCCGCCGTACATCATCGACACGACGGCGACGACGACGGCCACGAAGGCGGCGACCCACACGGTCGACCGCGTGAGTTTGCGCGCGGGACGGTTCATTCTGATGACGGCGATGGAGACGACGACGGCGAGCGCCAGCGCGACGCCGATGACGATCAAGGGGATCTTGATCGTCTCAACCATCTTCCACACGTCATCCCAGTTGATGGAAAGCATGTCAGGTGTTCCTCTTTCAGGCTCCACGGCACTATGGCAGGAAATGGGAAGCGCCTCGTCATCGCGGCCCCGCCCGGGCGGTGTCACCGTCGACGTGGATCAACGACCGGGCGACCGGGTGCCGAAACCCTCCACCACCCATTGAAGCGCCCGCGCGCCACGGATCCAACGATCAGCCACAATCTGTAACCAGAGGCGCACAATCTGCCTCCGGCGCAGCCGCCGGAGGGACTGCGCACAGCCGGCCCTGCACGAAGCCCCGAACACCCGCGAACCGGCGCAGCCGCCGGACGGGCAACGCACAGCCGGCCCTGCACGAAGCCCAGGACGGACCAGCCAACACGCTATGGCCCGCAGCCCCTCCCGAGCGCGGCGAGCCGCATTGGGGTAGGAAAACACTCATTGGGGCAGGCAATTCGCCTACCCCAATGCTCCGTTGCCTACCCCAATGCACTAAACATGCCGCAATACGGGCGCCGCGCGGCGCGAGACGGCGCCCCCGGCGGACCGCGCGAGCGCATACAGTCAGCGCGCCCGGCGGACCGCGCGAGCGCATACAGTCAGCGCGCCCGGCGGACCGCGCGAGCGCATACAGTCAGCGCCCCCAGTCGACGGCCTGGGCCCGGCCCCCGCGCGGGGGCCGGGCCCAGGTTCCCTGATCAGGCGTTCAGGCGCTCACTCGTGGAAGCTCATGCCGAAATCGATCGAGCCGAGCGTGTCGAGGAAGTCCTCGGACACCTGCCCGTCCTGGAAGTCCACCTCCGAGTAGTTGGAGTTGGCCAGGGCCTCCGGCGTGGGCTCGACGATGACGTCGTTGTAACGGGCCAGGCCCGTGCCCGCGGGGATGAGCTTGCCGAGGATCACGTTCTCCTTCAAGCCGACCAGCGAGTCCGACTTGCCGTTCATGGCGGCCTCGGTGAGGACCTTCGTCGTCTCCTGGAAGGAGGCGGCGGACAGCCACGAGTCCGTGGCCAGTGACGCCTTCGTGATGCCCATGAGCATCTGGCGGCCCGAGGCCGGCTGCCCGCCCTCGGCCGCGACGCGGCGGTTCTGCGTCAGGTAGGCCATGCGGTCGACGAGTTCGCCGGGCATGAACGAGGTGTCCCCCGGCTCCAGGATGGTCACGCGGCGCAGCATCTGGCGGACGATGACCTCGATGTGCTTCGCGTGGATGCCCACGCCCTGGTCGCGGTACACCTTCTGGACCTCGTCCACCAGCATCTTCTGGGCCACGTTGCGGCCCATGATGCGCAGGATCTCCTTGGGGTCCAGCTGCCCCTCGGTCAGGGGCGTCCCCGCGTCGATGTGCTGGCCCTCGGCCACCAGCAGCTTCTGGCGGCGCGACACCTCGACGACCAAGTCCTCCTTGGCGTCGTCGCGGGTGATCACCACGCGGCGCACCGAGGGGTCCTCGTCGTCGATGTGGACGCGGCCGGCGGCCTCGTTCATCTTCGCCTCGACCTTGGGCGCGCGCGCCTCGAAGAGCTCCTGCACGCGGGGCAGGCCCTGCGTGATGTCCGCCGCGGAGGCGGCGCCACCGGTGTGGAAGGTGCGCATCGTCAGCTGCGTGCCGGGCTCGCCGATGGACTGGGCGGCGATGATGCCGACGGCCTCGCCGATGTCCACTTGCTTGCCGGTCGCCAGGGAGCGCCCGTAGCAGGCCGCGCACGTGCCGACCTGCGACTCGCAGGTGAGCACGGAACGGCACGTGATCTCGCCGACGCCGGCGGCCACCAGCTCGGCGAGCTGGTCGTCGCCCAGGTCGGTGCCGGCCGGCATGACGACCTCCCCGGCCTCGTTCACCGCGTCGCGGGCGAGGTTGCGGGCGTAGGCGGTCGTCTCGATGAGCTCCGAGGGCTCCCACTGGCCGGCGTCGTTCTTCTGGGCGATGCGGATCTTCAGGCCCGCGCGCGTGCCGCAGTCGGCCTCGCGGACGATGACGTCCTGGGAGACGTCGACGAGGCGCCGCGTGAGGTAGCCGGACTCGGCGGTGCGCAGGGCCGTGTCGACCAGGCCCTTACGGGCGCCGTGCGTGGCGATGAAGTACTCGAGGACGGTGAGGCCCTCGCGGTAGTTCGCCTTGATGGGCTGCTCGATGAGCTTCTGCTTCGGGTCGGACACGAGGCCGCGCATGCCGGCGATCTGCTGCACCTGGGACCAGTTGCCGCGGGCCCCCGAGTTCACCATACGGTACACGGTGTTGCGCTCGGAGAAGTTGTCGCGCATGTCCTGGGCGACCTCCTCGGTGCACTGCAGCCACAGCTTCACGAGTTCCTCGTAGCGGGTCTCCTCCAGGATGATGCCCGTCTCGAACTGCTCGACGATCTCGGCGGCCTTCGCCTCGTATCCCGCCAGGATCTCGCGCTTGCGCGGGGACGCCTGGATGTCGGAGAAGGCGATCGTGATGCCCGACCACGTCGACCAGTGGAACCCGGCGGACTTGAGGGCGTCGAGGCAGTCGGCGACCAGCACGTTCGGGTAGCGCTGGGTGAGCGTGTTGACGATGTCGCCGAGCTGCTTCTTGCCGACGACCTCGTTGACGAACGGGTAGTCGGTGGGCAGCTGCTCGTTGAAGACCGCGCGCCCCAGGGAGGTCTCGAGGATGATGTCGTCCCCGGGCTGCCATCCCTCGGGGGCCTCCCAGCCCTCGGGCGGCACGGTTCCGTCGGAGAAGCGGATGCGCGCGGTCGCGTTCAGGTCCAGGTTGCCCGCGTCGAACGCCATCTGGGCCTCCGCCTGGCTGGAGAAGTACGGCACCACGGGGTTGCCGGCTTCGTCCACCTCAACCGGGACCGACGGGTCCGGGGTTGACGTCAGGTGGAACAGGCCGATGATCATGTCCTGCGACGGCATGGCCACAGGACGGCCGTCGGAGGGCTTGAGGATGTTGTTCGTCGACAGCATCAGGATGCGGGCCTCGGCCTGCGCCTCCGCTCCCAGCGGCAGGTGGACCGCCATCTGGTCGCCGTCGAAGTCGGCGTTGAAGGCGCCGCAGGCCAGGGGGTGCAGCTGGATGGCCTTGCCCTCGATCAGCTGGGGCTCGAACGCCTGGATGCCGAGGCGGTGCAGCGTGGGCGCGCGGTTGAGCAGCACCGGGTGCTCGCGGATGACGTCGTCGAGGACGTCCCACACCTCGGGGCGCTGGCGCTCGACCTTGCGCTTGGCGGCCTTGACGTTCTGCGCGTAGTTCTTCTCGACCAGGCGCTTCATGACGAAGGGCTTGAAGAGCTCCAGGGCCATCTGCTTGGGCAGGCCGCACTGGTGCAGCTGCAGCTGCGGGCCCACGACGATGACGCTCCGGCCCGAGTAGTCGACGCGCTTGCCCAGCAGGTTCTGGCGGAAACGGCCCTGCTTGCCCTTGAGCATGTCCGAGATGGACTTCAGGGGGCGGTTGCCCGGGCCAGCGACGGGGCGCCCGCGGCGGCCGTTGTCGAAGAGGGCGTCAACGGACTCCTGGAGCATGCGCTTCTCGTTGTTGACGATGATCTCCGGGGCGCCCAGCTCCAGCAGGCGCTTGAGGCGCGTGTTGCGGTTGATGACGCGGCGGTACAGGTCGTTGAGGTCCGAGGTCGCGAAGCGCCCGCCGTCGAGCTGCACCATGGGGCGCAGGTCCGGGGGGATCACCGGGATCTTCGTGAGCACCATGGACGCCGGGGAGTTCCCGGTGACCACGAAGGCGTTGATGACCTTGAGGCGCTTGATGGCGCGGGCCTTGCGGGGACCGGAGTCCGAGGCGATGGTCTGGCGCAGCGCCTCCACCTCGGCGGCCAGGTCGAAGGTCTCCAGTCGCTTCTGGATGGCCGAGGCGCCCATGTCGCCCTTGAAGTAGGTCCCGTAGCGGGCGACCATGGAGCGGTAGAGGCGCTCGTTGCCCTCCAGGTCGCCGACCTTGAGGTTCTTGAAGCGCTCCCACGTATCCTCGAGGCCGTCGATGTCGGCGTCGAAGCGGCGGCGGACCTTCGCCATGTCGCGCTCGCCCTGCTTGCGGGCGCGGTCGCGCTCGGCGGCGGAGGCCCCCGAGGCCTCCATCTGGGCGATGTCGGCCTCGAGCTTCTCGGCGAAATCGTTGATGGCCGCGTCGCGGTTGTTCTCCATCTGCTTCTTCTGCACCTCGAGCTCGGCGCGCAGTTCGGCCAGATCCTCGTGGCGGCCCTTCTCGTCGACCTCGGTGATCATGTAGGCCGCGAAGTAGATGACCTTCTCCAGGTCCTTCGGCGCCAGGTTGAGCACGTAGCCCAGGCGCGAGGGAACTCCCTTGAAGTACCAGATGTGGGTGACGGGGGCCGCCAGGTCGATGTGGCCCATCCGCTCGCGGCGCACCTTGGAGCGGGTGACCTCCACGCCGCACTTCTCGCAGATGATCCCCTTGTAGCGCACGCGCTTGTACTTCCCGCACGCGCACTCCCAGTCGCGCGTGGGCCCGAAGATCTGCTCACCGAACAGGCCGTCGCGCTCGGGCTTGAGCGTGCGGTAGTTGATGGTCTCCGGCTTCTTGACCTCACCGTGGCTCCACGTGGCGATGTCGTCGCCCGTTGCCAGGGTGATCTTCAGGCTGTCGAACGTTTTGGCGTCCAGCAAAGTTATCTCTCCCTATCAGATCGCATCGATGGTCGCCGCGGCGTTGGGACGGGCATCGAGGGTGATGCCCAGGTCCTCGCGCGCATTGAAGTCCTCGTCCTGGTCGCGCAGGTCGATGACGTTGCCGGCCGCGTCGAGGGCCTCGACGTTCAGGCACAGCGAGCGCATCTCCTGGATGAGGACCCGGAAGGACTCGGGGATGCCGGGCTCGGGGATGTCCTCGCCCTTGACGATGGCCTCGTAGACCTTGACGCGGCCCGTGGTGTCGTCGGACTTGATGGTCAGCAGCTCCTGGAGGGCGTAGGCGGCGCCGTAGGCCTCCAGCGCCCACACCTCCATCTCGCCGAAGCGCTGGCCGCCGAACTGGGCCTTGCCGCCCAGCGGCTGCTGCGTGATCATCGAGTACGGACCCGTGGAGCGGGCGTGGATCTTGTCGTCGACCAGGTGGTGGAGCTTGAGCATGTACGTGTAGCCCACCGAGATCGGGTACGGGAAGGGCTCGCCGGAGCGCCCGTCGAAGAGGCGCGCCTTGCCGTCGGGGTTGGTGAGCACGTCGCCGTCGCGGTTGGGGTTGACGTTGCGCAGCAGGCCCGCCAGCTCGTCCGCCTCCAGGCCGTCGAAGACGGGGGTGGCGACGCGGGTGCCGGGGGCGGTGGCGATGCCGTCGGAGGGCAGTTGGCGGGTCCACTCCTCGCCGGCCTCGACGGCGCCCGAGGCGTCCCACCCCTGGTGGGCGAGCCAGCCCAGGTGGTACTCGAGCACCTGCCCGACGTTCATGCGCCCGGGCACGCCCAACGGGTTGAGGATGATGTCGACGGGGGTGCCGTCCTCCAGGAAGGGCATGTCCTCGACGGGGAGGATCTTGGAGACGACGCCCTTGTTCCCGTGGCGGCCGGCCATCTTGTCGCCGATGGTGATCTTGCGCCGCTGGGCGACGTAGACGCGCACTGTCTGGCGCACGCCGGGGTTGAGGTCGTCCTCGTCGTCGTTGAACTCGCGCACGCCGATGACGATGCCCTCCTCGCCGTGGGGCACGCGCAGGGACGTGTCGCGCACCTCGCGGGCCTTCTCGCCGAAGATGGCGCGCAGCAGACGCTCCTCGCTGGTCAGCTCGGTCTCGCCCTTGGGCGTGACCTTCCCGACCAGGACGTCGCCGGCGGTGACCTCGGCGCCGATGCGGATGATGCCGCGCTCGTCCAGGTCGGCCAGGGACTCCTCGGAGACGTTGGGGATATCCCGGGTGATCTCCTCCTCGCCGAGCTTCGTCTCGCGGGCGTCGACCTCGTACTCCTCGATGTGGATGGAGGTCAGGACGTCCTCCTCGACGACGCGGCGGGACAGGATGATGGCGTCCTCGTAGTTGAGGCCCTCCCACGACATGTAGGCGACCAGCAGGTTCTTGCCGAGCGCCACCTCGCCGTTGGAGGTCGCCGGGCCGTCGGCCAGGACGTCCCCGGCCTCGACGCGGTCGCCCTCGTCGACGATGACGCGCTGGTTCGTGCAGTTGCCGGGGTTGGAGCGCTCGAACTTCTCGAGGCGGTAGCTGTCGCGCCCCCCGGCGTCCGTGGACACCACGATGAGGTCGGCGCTCACCTCGGAGACGACGCCCGAGTGGGCGGCGAGGACCATCTCGCCGGAGTCGTGGGCGGCGCGCTCCTCCATGCCGGTGCCGACCAGCGGCGCCTCGGTGGTGAGCAGCGGCACCGCCTGGCGCTGCATGTTCGCGCCCATGAGGGCGCGGTTCGCGTCGTCGTGCTCCAGGAAGGGGATGAAGGCGGCCGCCACGGACACCATCTGGCGCGCGGAGACGTCCATGTAGTCGACGCGCTCGCGCGCGATCAGCGTCGGCTCCTCGCCCGCGACGCGGCACAGGACATCGCGCTCGGCGAAGGTCCCGTCCTCGGTGAGTGGGGAGGAGGCCTGGGCGATGAAGTGGGCCTTCTCGTCGTCGGCGGTCATGTAGCGGATCTCATCGGTGACCTTGCCGTCGCGCACGATGCGGTAGGGCGTTTCGATGAACCCGAAGGGGTTGATGCGGGCGAAGGTCGCCAGCGACCCGATGAGGCCGATGTTCGGACCCTCAGGGGACTCGATGGGGCACATGCGCCCGTAGTGCGAGGGGTGGACGTCGCGCACCTCCATGGAGGCGCGGTCGCGCGACAGGCCCCCGGGGCCCAGGGCCGACAGGCGGCGCTTGTGGGTCAGGCCGGCCAGCGGGTTGTTCTGGTCCATGAACTGGGAGAGCTGGGAGGTCCCGAAGAATTCCTTGATGGCGGCCACGACGGGGCGGATGTTGATCAGCGACTGGGGCGTGATCGAGTCGGTCTCCTGCGTGGTCATGCGCTCGCGCACGGTCCGCTCCATGCGCGCCAGGCCGGTGCGGACCTGGCCCTGGATGAGCTCGCCGACGGCGCGGATGCGGCGGTTCGCGAAGTTGTCGATGTCGTCGGTCTCGACGCGCACCTGGACGGCCTCGCCGCCGCGGGTCCCCGCGAAGGACGCCTCGCCCTGGTGGAGGGCCAGCAGGTACTTGACGGTGGCGACGATGTCCTCCAGGGACAGGGTCGACGCCCTGGGATCGGCTTCGATGGCCAGCTTCTTGTTGATCTTGTAGCGGCCGACCTTCGCCAGGTCGTAGCGGCGCGAGTCGAAGTAGAAGTTGTTGAGCAGGGTCTGGGCGGCGTCGACGTTGGCGGGCTCGCCGGGGCGCAGCTTGCGGTAGATGTCGAGCAGCGCCTCCTCCTGGGTGTTGACGGTGTCCTTCTCCAGGGTCTCCAGCAGCACGGGGTAGTCGGCGAAGGAGTCGCGGATCTCGGACTCCGTCATGCCGATGGCCTTGAGGAAGTGCGTGACCGACTGCTTGCGCTTGCGGTCGATGCGCACGCCGACCGCGTCGCGCTTGTCGATCTCGAACTCCAGCCACGCGCCGCGGCTGGGGATGACCTTCGCGCCGAAGGTGTCCTTGTCGGTGGAGCGGTCCGAGAGCTTCTCGAAGTAGACGCCCGGGGAGCGCACCAGCTGGGAGACGACGACGCGCTCGGTGCCGTTGATGATGAAGGTGCCGCGGGGCGTCATCAGGGGGAAATCGCCCATGAAGACGGTCTGGGACTTGATCTCGCCGGTCTCGTAGTTCATGAACTCGGCGGTCACGTACATCGGGGCGGAGTACGTGTAGTCCTTCGTCTTGGCCTCCTCCATCGAGTACTTGGGGGACTCGAGGCGGTGGTCGCGGAAGGACAGGCTCATGGTGCCTGCCACGTCCTCGATGGGCGAGATCTCGTGGAAGATCTCCTCAAGGCCCGAAACGTCGGGCACGTCGGTGCGGCCGTTCTCCTTCGCGGCCTCGACGCGGGCTTTCCACGCGTCGTTGCCCAGCAGCCAGTCGAAGCTCTCGACCTGCAATCCCAGGAGGTTGGGGGCCTGGAGGGGCTCGCGGAGCTTGGCGAATGAGACGCGGGGCGTATGCTGTTTGGCGGTGCTGTTGGCAGCCAAAGGGGGTCCTTCCCTGCTTTTCCGTTGCGCGCATGCGCCTTCGGCCCATTACCTGACACCGCCGCCGCCCGCCAAGCGCCTGTTACGGCGGGTGGGTACGGGTCACCTCGGACACAATAAGGCGCAACCACTCATAATAGGCACAACCAGGGGCCCTCTCAACAAGGAGGGCTGTCTGTGTTAGAATTCACCCTCCGCGAGCGCGCTCCGCACGCGCCACGCCCGGAAGGCCTCGCGCAGCAGCCACGCGGCCACCGCAGCGCACAGCTGGGCGACGACCACCGCCGCCAGCACCGCCGTGCCCCCGAGGAACGGGGACGCCCCAGCGCCGCCCCTGCCCGCGACGAGGCCGACCACGATGGCGATGGGCACGAACACCAGCACCGGTGAGACCACCACGAGCGCTTTGACCCGGGCCGGACGCGCGAGCAGGGCCGCCGGGATCGACACGAGGACCTGCACGAAGGTGAAGAAGCCGAAGGCGCCGTAGGCGTACACCGCGAACAGGTCCGCGTCCGCCCAGTACAGCACCAGCCCGACGGCGCAGGCCGCGACGAAGGCCACCAGGGCGCGGACCAGGAACACCAGGACCGGTCGGGGGGCTGCTTCGTCGTCCATCTTCTGATGATACAGACGCGAACGGGCGACGGCTAGGGGGCGTCGTGAAACCAGGGCGGGGGCGCCCGCGCGAGCCTGTTCCACGGACGGCGCCCGCCCTTCGCCCTGCCGCGCCCTGACGGCCACAGGAGGCGTCCACCCCACCCCTGTGTCCGCGTGCTTCAAGAACTGCGCCAAGGCCCGCGCCGCGGGTGCCGCTCCCATGTACGAAGGCTCCCCCGGCTACAGGCACACCCTCAACCGTGACGAGGATGGTATCACCTGCGAGAAATGAGGGTTTTCGTATTTTTGGACGTGGGGTGCCGCACATTGCGGGACTTCCATCGATCCGGGGGTGGCGCGCTTCTCGTGGTCCAGCCGTCTGGCGGTCTTGCGGCCGGGCGCTCCAGCGGTTCGGTGGTCCAAAATGCGTCTGAGTTTCGGGTGGGAACAGGGGCTTGGCGGGCATGTGGTCCAAAATGCGTCTGAGTCTCACCGAATCCGCCCGAATCCGGCCAAAACCGTCAAACCCAGACGCTTTTTGGACCACCCACGCGCGGAGCCCTTCGAAAACAGCGAAACCCAGACGCATTTTGGACCACTCCCGCCCACCGCCACCCGAAGTCGCAGTGCGGCCCGCAGAAGCCTGGGTGCCGAAAGCGCAGCGGGCAGGCCGTGCCCCCCGCGCGACGACCTGGAAACCGCCACCTGGCCGAGCGTCTGGCTCTCCGCGCCACACACCCGCCTCCAGAACCCAAACCCCACCCCAGTGCGCAACTCCGGGAAAACCCAACCCGCCCACGCCGCGCGCCGCACCCCGAAAAAAGCCCAACGGTGCGGGCGGGTGGGTGCCCGCGCCGTACACGCCCGCCTCGCGGCGGGCCCCGGCGCGCGACGGCGGCGGGGAGGCGGTGGTGCCCCAAGCCGGGCTTGAACCGGCGACCGGCGGATTATGAGTCCGCTGCTCTAACCGACTGAGCTATTGGGGCACTGACAGTCTAGCGGCTCGCCCGGCCCCGCTCATAGTGGCGGCCGTCGGCACGACGGCGCGACCGGCCCTTCCTGCGCGCGACCGGCCCCGGCCTCAGGCGTAGCGGCGGGCGATGGCCGTGGCCTCGGGCACGTAGGAGCGCCCGAAGAGGAAGCAGTGGACCATGATGATGTGCATCTGGTGGAGGCCCGTGCGCCCGCGCCACCCGTCGGCCAAGGGGGACGCCTCGTGGTACGCGGCGGTGATGCGCTCCAGGTGCGGGCACCCGAAGACGGCGAGGGCGGCCAGGTCCTCCTCGGCGTGGCCCCCCTGGGCGGCGGGGTCGATGAGCACCGCGCCGTCGGGCGTCCACATGACGTTCCCGCTCCACAGGTCCCCGTGGGTGCGCGCCGCGCCGATCTGCCCGGACGCGGCGGCCTCGGCGACCAGGCGCGGCTGGTCGTGGTCGAGCGCCCCCGACTCCAGGCGCTCGCACAAGCGCTCGACGAGGGCGCGCTCCGCCGCCGTGAAGGCGGGCGCCCCCAGGTAGGGCGCGATGCGCTCGCGCGCGTAGAAGCTCCCCCACGACTCGGCGGGCGCCGACCAGGCCGCGGTTCCGTACGCGCTCCCCCGCGCCGCCGCCGTGTCCTTCCCCGCGGCCGGTGTGCCCCGCGGCGCGGGTTCTGAGCGCGCGGGCAGGGACAGGGGGGCCTGGCCCATCCACCCGTCGCCGCTGTGCCCGGGCGGGGCTGCGCCGAGGTGCGCGGCGCCCGCGGCGTGGGTGCGGGCGAGCGCCCTGCCGAACTCCTCCGCGGCCCCCGCGGTGGGCGCGGCGGCACGCAATCGCGGCTCCTCCAGCCAAGTGGGGCCGTGGGCGAGGACGGGCACGACCGCCGCCCCCGACGGCCCGGCCCCGGCCAGCCAGGCGAGCCCCGCGACCTCGTAGGCGATCCTGCCGGGGCGGCCGTCCGTTTTCCTGAAGGCGCTCACCCGGGCGCCCCCGCCGCGCAGGCGGCCCCCGGTCCGGAGCGGACGGGCGCTACACAGTCCCCCGCCGCCGTGGCGGGCGTTTCCGCGCCGCCCCTCATTTGCTGAAACGGCGGCGGTAGGTGTCCCACAGCTCCCGCATCTTCTTGCCGTCCGATTCGCGGACGAACACGTCGAAGGCGGCCGCCGAGGTGCCGGTCAGCGCGCGGACGGCGGCCGACGGCGAGGCCACCGAAGTGCCGTCGGAGAGCTCGAGCCCGCCCGAGTCGGTCACGGTGACGGAGTACTCGTCGCCGATATTGGGACGGCGCCACACGAACACGTCCCCGGGGGCGACGATCCCCGAGTCCACCACGTCAGCCAGGCGCACCAGCTTGGTGCGGCCTCCGGACTTCCCCTCCAGGTTGCGGCCCAGCTCCTCCTCGGTCATCCGCGTCAAGTCGACGTGGTCGGAGTCGCGGCGGATGTCCCAGTAGTCGGCGACGAGCTCCACGAGCCTGCCGTGGCGCTCCTGGAGCGCCCGGTCGTCCAGGGTGTCGGCCCCGGGGAACGAGGCGACGACCGTCTTCCCGATGCCCCGCGTGCTGCGCAACTTGTCGTTGATGGCGGACCAGTTGCCCGCCGCCCTCACGTCGCGGGGCTTCATGGCGCTCAGCGCGAGGCCGCCCAGGCGCATCGACCACGCCTCGAGCGGCGTCTTCGGGTCGATGCCGTCGATGGGGGCGGGCGGCAGCGCCTGGATGGCCGTGGTCGCACGGGGGAGGGCGGGGATCCTCCCGTCGAGCGCCATGAGGGCGCGGTAGAGCAGGATCTTCCCGTCGGCCTTCTTCGCCAGGGAGGACTTGAGGCGGGCGACCACGCGCAGGCGCACGTCGTCGTCGACGGAGAAGATGCGGTCGGCGTGCTCCACGGGGCGCACGTCGTCGTCGAGGGCCCTCATCGCTCGCACGAGCCGCTTCTCGCGTTTGCCGGGCGAGACCTTGGCCATGTAGTTGGCGCCGTACATGCGCTCCAGGCGTTTGAGCAGGTCCGCTTTGCCCTCCTGCGGAACGTCCAGGCGCAGGACGCTCATCGCCGCGGGCTTCCAGTCGGAGGCCGGGTACTGGCGGAGCAGCTCGAGCCACACGCCCCCGGGCATGGTGGCATCGGTGGCCGAGGCGATCTCCCGGTACGCCCTGGCCGTGGGGACCAGCAAGTCGTCGATGAACTCCTTGCCGGTGTGCTCGCGCAGGTAGGGGGACAGCACTTTCGCCTCGAACTCGTCGATGAGGGCCCTGCTGGCGAAGTCGTGGGTGTAGAGGACCAGCAGGTGCGAGAAGAACTGGTCCGCGCTGTCGGGGCTGGCCTCGTCGAGGGTGCGGTCCCACAGGTCGCCGTAGGAGTCGCGGCTGGAGGGGCTCACGGCGGCCAGGACCCTCGCTTTGAAGATGTCGGCGGCCGTCAGCGAGACACCGCGGGTGTTGAGGACCCCGAAGATCCTGTGGGCGCTCTGGTAGGTGTCGGTCTTGACCTTGACGATGGACACGCGCTCACTGAGGAACTGGAGGAAGGACCAGAGGTTGTCCTCGTTGATCACGTCCTCGAGCGCGTCGAGGATGACGAGGGTGTTGGCGTGCATGTTGCGCTGGCCCTTGGTGGCCAGGGCGGCGGGGTCGCAGTCCCGCAGGGAGTCGATGTCCCCGTCGATGATGTAGCCCTCGAAGAAGTCGACGTCGCGGTTGCGCATCTTCAGGCGGGGGCGCTCCTCCAGGCCCCTGATGAGCCTTCGCGGGATCTTGAGGAGCTCCGTGATCTCCCCGCGCTGGGTCTCGTCGAGGATGAGGTAGCGGATGACGGCGAGCAGGAGGCAAATGGTGGTGAGCCGCTGCTGGCCGTCGATGATGTCCTCGTCGATGGAGCCCGGGGAGGAGACGACGACGATGGATCCCAGGAAGTAGTCCTCCTCACCTTCGCGGCGCCACGCCTCCAGGAGGTCCGCCATGAGGGTCTCGACCTGCTCCGACTCCCACACGTAGGGCCGCTGGAAGTCCGGGATGCGGTACTGGCGGTCCCCGCTGAGCAGGCCGCGCTCCCCCAGCTTGCCGCCAATCGTCGTCTGCTCAACCTCGATCGACACTGCTGCGTCCTCCTGTGTTCCGCGCCCCCGCCGCGCCAACGGGAGCTGTGCTCTCATGGGGGGCGCCGCGGCCCCGCTTCCATACTAGGGCGAATCGCAGTGGCGGCGCAGCCCCTCTTCGACGGGCGGGATCCGGCGCCGCGCGGGAGGGCCGCTGGTCGGCGGGCGGATCGGGGGCCGCGCCGTCGACCGGCCAGGGACTGCGCCTCCCGACCGGGGCAGCGCCCTGCCCTGTTCACGAGGCGCGGGCCGGGTTAGTGCTGGGCGTAAAGGCTCTGGGCACGATGGTGATAGTCCATCGGCAGCCTGCAGCGCCGCAGGGACCGCGACCGCTGCCATACTATAGTTGAACCATGAAAGGCAGCCTGGTCGTCCCCGCAGGGGAAAAAACACTGGAACCACCCGTTCGGACGGCGACTGCGGACGCTACGAGCGCTGAGGCCGCAAGCGCGCTGCCCAGAATCGTTAGTCTTTTCTCAGGTGCTGGCGGGCTGGATCTCGGGTTCCAACAAGCGGGCTTCCCACTGAGTTTCGCGGTGGATCTCTCGCCTGCGGCTATCGAGACCCACCGCCGCAACTTCCAAGACACCGTCGCGGTGGAGGCAGACCTTACAGAACTCGGTTCCGATGGAGTTCTCGAGCATTTGGCCCCCATCCTGGAACCGGGCGAATCGATCGGTGTGATCGGCGGGCCGCCCTGCCAGGGATTTTCGCGAGCAAACACCCGGTCTGCGGCGAATGACCCCCGCAATAGGCTCCCTCTGTTGTATTTGCAGATTGTTGAGGCGCTCCAAACGAAATACAGAGTCGAGTTCGTGCTGTTTGAGAACGTGCTCGGCATCCGCGACGCTAAGCACCTGACCACATTCAACGGCATCCTTGATAAGTTCAACAGCATCGGGCTGGTCGCAACCGCCGAAGTCTACTCAGCACTCGACTACGGAGTCGCCCAGAGACGTTATCGCGTCATCGTCTCCGGATTTAGGGACCGCGAAGTTTCCCGAGCTTTCAAACCCAAGAAAGCCGAAACAGGCAATCTCACGGTTCGTTCGGTTATCGAGGGCCTTCCAGATCCCGTGTTTTTCACACACGGACTCCAGAGGACGGCCATTCCCCACCACGAGAACCATTGGACGATGCGCCCTATGTCCAAACGATTCCTCCAACCGGAAGAATCAGGCCAAACGGGGCGCAGCTTCCGGCGACTGAAGTGGGATCAACCCAGCCCCACGGTCGCCTACGGCCACCGTGAAATCCACGTGCATCCCTCTGGACGGCGGCGCCTCAGCATTTACGAGGCGATGCTTCTCCAGGGCTTCCCGGACGAGTTCGTTCTGGAAGGAAACCTGTCCGCACAAGTCGAACAGGTCTCCAACGCGGTCCCGCCTCCCCTAGCCCGCTCTCTAGCCACAGCTATCAAGGAGGCACTGCAGGAACTAGGAGAACGTTGAGAAGTATCCCAACGTAGGATCCTTGAAGGTTCCGATGACCAGTCCGCGATCCAGGAAGCGGTTGAACTCCTCGCAGCTGGTCTCCGGCAGTAACGCGCAGCCGTGGCAGGCGGCCAGGTTGCAGGAGTCCGGTCCTTGCCCCTTCTCGCCCGCTTCCATGCAGACGGGGTCGGTGGAGCACCAGCGGGCACCGGAGACGGCGGAGACGAACACCGCTCGTAGATTGTCGGGCCGTGCCATGCGCACGAGGCCACCCATGGTGCCCTCGGAGTCGCCAGCCGCGGTGTAGATGAGGAGTCCCGCCATCTCCCGCTCGGCATTAGTCGAAACGTAGAGGCGTTCACGGAGCGACGCGGAACTGTACCCGCAGGTGAAAACAAGCTCATCGATAAGCAGGTGCCCCAGTGTGTGCAGAAGCACGAAACGGGGGGTGGGCGCACGGCCCTGGCCACCACGCCGAGCGGTGAACTTCCCGTACTGGTCAGTGATCCTCTGGGCCCGCGCTTGAACCTCGGGCCGGCCCTCCCAAGCAGCCAGCTGCGCCGGATCGAGCTCGAGGTAAATCCCCTCGCCCTTCACGACGTAGGCGGGCAGCCAGTCTTGGCTGGACGGCAGCGGTTCCCGGCGCAGGAGGGCCTTGCCCGCACTGAGTTTCAGAACATCGTCGTAGACCCGGGTGAAACCCCTCAGCGCTCTGGTCTCACGGAGCACATCGACCGAGCGCACCCGCTCCAAGTGGGAGCTGAGATCGGTGTGGAGACCGGGATCGGTTGCGGTCAAGTAGTCATCGATCGGGGTCTCTCGAATGAGTTGAAACTCCGGATAGCGCCATTCGTCGTTTCCGGTGAGGAATTCGGCATCGGATTCCTCATCTGATTCGCTCCCTTCGTCCCCACTGCCAACGAGGTCGCGATAACCCGCGATGAGTTCTTCGTCTGTAATTGGGCCGAAGAGCTCCGGAGGCACATTCTCGCGAAGCTGGCTACGCAGAATCCCAGCCTCAAGGTCTACGCCGAATATGTTGTGCAGGGTGCGCATCGTGGCACTGACCGCCGGGTGGCGCATCAGGTCGTGCATTTCGGCGCTGACAGAGCCTTCCTTCCAGGGAAGATAGATAGACGACTCGACCTTTGGGAAGTAGATATTGCCGGCACCGCGTAGAGCACCGCGCATTGGCAGACCGCAGGCTCCTTCGTCTTCGGCAAGCCAGGGGCGGGCACCAGAGCAGAGGTAGGGGTCGTCGGGTGACGACAGATTGTCACTGAAGAACGTATGCTGCTCCTTATTCTTGTCATGTGCTTCAGTGATACGACCGAGGCTCCGCTTCTTACCACACCGATCGCACACGACTTGCTGGCCTTCGAGGCCATCACCACCAATAGACCTAAGGCGCAATGGCCCCTTGCAGGAAGGGTTGGCGGTTCGGTGCACCCACGCATCGAAAGGAAAGTCGTCAAGGTGGCCTGCGGCGCAGATGGTGACGAACGGGACCTGGGACATACGCGGTTTGGAGTTGCCGTGCTTCTTGTTCTCACACCGCACGGCTTCCCGCATAGTGAGCGTTGATCGTTCAAGGCGCTTGCAGTACATACAGAAGTGCCAGCGCGGGAAGCGCAGCGCTGGGACGGTCAGCTTGACATTTCGCTGGTCGTCCCCATGCCCCTGATACCGGTAGTCGGGCGGCAATCTCAACTCATTGACCCGCAAGCGCGCTTCAAGCCGCCAATCATGCTCCTGGTATTCCTCCATAGCGGGGTCGTCACGGCCTTCAGGCTCATACCAGTGGTCTAACCCGGCAGTGATGACCGACGTCCCGTCGACGAGAACACTCATCGCACCTACCCCAAACGGGGTAACGAGTTGGGCACGCCTCATTGCTCCGGTGTTCATAGCTCCTCCTCCACTTCAGCATCGGCATGGGCATAGGCAAGCGAGATCTCCAGGCGGCACTCGGCATCGACGTTCCGCATGCTCGTTGGCACGTCCCAGATCGCGGCTTTGCTGTCGAGGTCGGGCAGCGTCCCCGCGAAGCGCATCAACCCCTGCTTGGGGTCTCCCCAAGGAGCGGGGTTCGCTTCCCAGATCGTGCGCTCCCAGCCATCCCACTGCCGGGCACGTTTGTAAGCCATCCGTTCCATTGCCGGCATTTCGTCAGGATCAGTGATGCGCGCTCGTTCACGGAGCAGTGCGAACGCCTTGTGGTACTCGACTGAGGGGAACGGGTACGGTAACAGGTCTTCTGGCGTGGTCTGCCGGATGTAAGCCACGATGGCCGCATGCAGCGCGCGTCGGAGCACAGGGGTGGCGAATGGCGTCACCGAAGTGGGCTCAACCTGGGCGTAGAGCTGTTGGTGGTAGGTCAGAAACCTCTCGTAGTGGCTCCGATCACGGGGCTTCGCCGCACCGTAGATCGTGATCACCAAACCCGGGCTGATATCAACGCGACGCCCAACACGGCCGGACACCTGGATGTACTGCGCCGTGGATTTAGGCTGTCCGACGATGGTCATCAGACCGAGGCGGTCGATGTCGATGCCGACTTCAATGATGTTCGAGGCGAGGCAGATGTCGATGGCGTCTTGGTGGTCCTTCCCAGGGCTGTAGCGGGTTTGAAGTTGTTCGATCGCCTTCGGGATCTCATCAGAGCGACGGCGCGAGGTGAGTTCCATCGGGCGGCTCGGCCACCGGGGGATGACGCCATCGCGCCGCTTCAGCCGGGTCAGGTAGTCAGGCACGTCGGACTGCAAAAGCGACACGGTGTTACCGAGTTCTCGCAGTGAATTGAAGAAATTCAGATTCGTCCAATAACCATCGCGGTTCGCTTCGGGCACTTTGGCGGCTGCCTGCAAGGTTGCTGCCGCGACACGGGTCTGCACTGTCTGCGTGGAGCCGAAGGAGGCGCTCATGACTCCGATGTACCGTCGACCGGGCCCACGCGATCCGTCCTCCAACAGCACGGGTTGAGCGAAGAAGGACTGCCCCTCCTCCAGTCCGTGCGGTGGGAACAGCGCGACATCAGTACGGCCGAATAGCCCTTTGATCTGGTCCTCGTACCGCCGAATGGTGGCAGTGGACGCGATGATCTTCGGCGGGACCGCTTCCCCGTTCCGGCGGTCGGTGCACAGCTCGTCGATGACGGCCTCGTACAGGCCGGCCATCGAGCCGAGTGGCCCGGAGATGAGGTGCAGTTCGTCTTGGATGATCAGATTGGGCGGTGAGGAAACACGCTCACCCTGATCGTTGAAACCGAATAGGCTCCGGGCCTCAGGGCGCCAAGCCATCATGGCGAACTTATCGACGGTGCCGATCACGATCGAGGGACGCACCTCGTAGATATCCTCATCCACCACGTGCACTGGCAGGCCCGAACGCCGAGAGTAGCGGCACTCACGATCGGCGCAACGCAGCACGACCCGTTTGCGGCCGTGAGCCATGGCGTAGCCGACGACGTCTTGCCCTCTTCCACGATGTTTGCCCCTGGGTTTGGGCCCCATCTCAGCCCCGCACCAGGGACAACGCAGTAACAGGAAGAGGTTCTCTTGTTGAACGTTGCTTTGGAGTCTCTCGAGCCCCTTGACGGCCTGCTTCCATGTGTTCGGAGTTGATGAGCCACCAAGCCAGATCCCTATGCTGAAAGGCTCGCTTCCCAGCGCATTAGAATGACGGTCGCGGATATCTTCCAGCACGCAGACGAGCGAGGCGGCCCGTAGGAACTGCTGGGCGGTGAGGAGTCTCAGCGTATAGCGCATCAGGGTATCAGTACCCGTGTCGTCGGGATCGCGCAGGCGGCGGGCGAGCAGGCTGATCGCGCAAGCCCCGAGGTACGCCTCGGTCTTACCGCCACCAGTTGGGAAGAAGATGAGGTCCACCAGGGAGCGGTTTGGGTGGGAGGGGGCGACCAATTCGGGCAGACTGGCGAGGATGAACGCGATCTGGAATGGCCGCCACATTCCCTTGCCCTGCTGAATGCGCGGCTCCGGATGGGCGCCTTTGGGGCGAGGCCCGCCGCCCTTGCGAGGTTCGGCTTCGCGCAGTGGGAAGGTGGAGCGGACCTGTTGGTACAGCATGGCCTTGTTGGCCCATCGGAACGCCCGCTCGGCCGTCTGATCCGAGCAGACCAGGTCCCATCCCGTCTCCATTCGTTCGAGAGCGGTTTCCGCCGCCCTCATATGTCGATTAGCAGCTTGGCGGAAGCGCTCAGGCAGATCACTGATTTCCGCTTTGCGCGCGGCGATCCACTCCGAGTACAGGCGCAGCACGGTCTCGACCTGTTCACGCCCTTGAGGAGTCCCGTCGGCAAGTTCTTCCATGCTGACCGTGACCGCTTGGCGCCGTCCTTCGTGATCGAGGAGGTATTTCCCCTTGTCGTCGGTCAAGTAGACGTTCGGGGTCAAACTGACGACCTCGTAAGCCGGCAAGGCGACGGCACGCACCTGGCATACTGCTTCCCCTGGGCCCTCGTCCCATTCGGCGGCGCAGCCGTGCCCGATGGCGTAGGTGCGTTTGTTGCGGTAGAGCAGGTCGATCGACTGCTCCTCTTCGTCGCGTCCGGAACGCGCGACCTCCGGGTAGGGTTCGATAGTCAGACCGTCCACGGCGGTGACGGTGAACCCCATCTGGAACAGGGCACTGTCCGCCCCCTTACGCGTTGTTTGATTCACGGCCACTACCGTCACCAGTCGAAGTTCTGAGTCTTCGACTCCGGGTACTGGGCGGGTGAACACCTGAGTCGTCGGCGAGATCACTGGCTGCGCGCCTTCGGGTGCAGTATTGACGGTCGTCAACTGGTTGGTCTGCGAGAGGAGGACGTCTCCGGGGACCGATCCGTTGAGCGTGAAGGGGCGGCGGCACCACCAGTCAACTGGCCCCGATCGCCCCGGGACGTGGACCGCGATCTTCTCGTAGTGGGCACCGGTAACCCTGATGGCGAGGGAACCACTGGTTGGAGTGCGGCATTGAAAGGAAACCGCCATCGCGGACGGTTTGAAGCTGTTGGCGTCGGTCAGGTCGAAATCGTCTGCGTCAGCCGCGTCATGTCGCAGCGCCCCCTGGATCTCGATGGGCGGCCCATCAGGGGAATCCTCATGATGGGCGAGACCAGGAACTCCCGTAAGATCGATGTCCTTGATTCCTGCCCCTCGCCCACTGGCCACAACACCGCCGTGAAGCACACCGATGCCATAACGGGAAAGCGGCGATCCCGTGTTCAGGATCTCCTGCATTGTCGCACTGTCGTAGAACTGTCCGCGGCTCTCCTCAACTGTCTTGAATCGGATAGAGCCGCTCGAGCAGTCAACTGGTTTCCCTGCTGGATGATCCGAATCAATGGGGCCGAATAGTTCGCGCCGGAGTTCGGCTTCTACAATGTCTCGGGCTTCGAGTCCACTCATATTCTACCTCCTACTGTGCGGCAGCCCGTGCTACCGGATTCGGTGAGTGTAAGAAACTGCTCGCGGAACGGACGAGTCCGTGGCGAGTCAACGAAACGAAGGCGCTTGACGTTACGGTCTCGACAAGGCCGGTAACCCCGCGCTACGGCGCCTCGAGCCCCATCTACGGCGGCGTGGACTATAACTTCGCCCAGCGGATCGCTGGTCGACCAGTTGGAAGGAGTCATTCGAGCCACCGACCTCCCGAGTCGACGAACGGCACTCGCGCATCATGTCGGGAGATGATTTGCTTGAAAGGCGAAACAGCCAAGACCTTGGTCGCGAGAATGCCCCGGAACCCTTCAGTGCGGGCATCTAAGACGATGTGCCCGACACGCTCCAGCTCAGCGAGGTCGGCAGATGACACTATTTCCTCGAGTTGCTTCCGATATTGTGCAATCTTATGGTAGAGCTTACTACGGAGTTCAGAAGCGTGGTCCAAGGTCGGATGGACCGCGATGTCCAGCCATCTGAGAAGTATTTCGAAATCTTGTTTACGCTTCGGTCGGACCAAGATTGGATCGATCCACGCCCGCACCTGGTCGACAGCCTGAACACCCGCATTGCGCAGATCCCTTTCGACACAATGGTGGCCATGGTGTCGTAGCCGCAGGGCTAAGAGACGCTTCCATTGCTCTTGCGTGGCCGTAATTTCTGCTTCCTTCGGCCCCAGGCCATCGAGCGCCGCTCGGTACAACGCGCTCCGCTCAGTGGCGCCCTCCCGGAGGAGGAGGTAGGTTCCCACCCGGACTGCTGGCACTTCTGTGTACGTGACACGTTCACCGCAGGGCTGGCTTGGGTCGAGGGAGCGAATGCGACTGCCGTCGTCGAGCCACATCGCATAGCCACCACTCAGGTACAGCTTACGCGCCGTCACTTCGTCATTCTTCGGTTCACGACCACCACTTGGACGCTCACCCCAGATGGGTTGTGGCAGATATTCAGTCTCGCCAGCACTTTCGTTCGAGGACTCGCCTTCGACACCTTCGATGGCTTCCCCACCGAACACACGCGCCTTCACTAGGATAGCCCCTTCTGCGTATGCGGCAATCCTCGAACGCGGAATGTCGCGATTCCTGAACCACTCCGGTATTAAGAAACTCACATCGTCCGTTATGGGAGCCGTCACCAGCGATGCGGGGAAGAAGACCGGGGGGCCGATAACGTACATCCACTCACGCCCGGGTCGTGCGCGCACCGCCTCGCTAGCAGTGACGACAAGGAGACCGTCAATGTCAAGCCACGATATCAGTCCGTCTGCCGCTATTCTACTCGCGGCAACGATAATGCAATTGCCGACGCCAACCTCGTTGAACAGAGTCATAAGTTCAGAGCCGATCCCTGAGTCAGTTCGAGCGATTCCGCTCGCGCAATCGACTAGTTCGTCGAGCAAATCTTGGTTCCGAATCGCCCCCTTCAGCCTCCGGGCTTGCTCGGAGATCGCTTCAACGAGTTCGTGAAGGCCTGGGTTGAGGCTGACCGGTTGAGCTTGAGTGATCCGTCGCCACCGCAACGCCTTCGCTGGGCAGACAATGTCGTCGAGGAAGGAACCGTCCTCGCTCTTCGCCAGTGCGATGAGTCGGCGGACGGCCGCGTCGAAACGCGCACCGGCGGGATCTTCAACGGCATTAATCTCAATGCCGCCTTTCTGATACCGAGCAATCCTATCGGCGGCCTCATAGAAGCGATTCAGTGCGTCAATGCGGTTCATAGCGCCACCGTGAATCCCAATGCTTCGACTCCCCCTGGCGGTGTCCATCCCAGATCCTTCGAGAGCGACAAGGGCTCGCCACAGGTGTTCCTCAGTTGGAGTACGACTTCTTCGGTCGCTTCGTCCGCCCGGGAGCGGTCCAGGACGCAGATCACAACCGGGGCTTCAATGTCCGGCAGCCACTTGATCGCTCCGTTGCCGTCCAGGATGACAGCCTTCAGGGCCGCTAGGAGCGGAAGACGGTCGGGGAGACTCATCGCGGACAGGATGCGCGTGCACCAGGTTGCCACCTTCGGTGTCCTGGGCAGCAGCACCGACCCGATAGAGCTGCGCTCCAGATCTTCGTCATCCTCTTTTGTCAAACATGCGCTGGAGTCTTCCTTCAACCACTCCGCGGTGCCGACGATCGCCAGGTCAGCCGCAGGACGCGCTAACCACGCATCCCATACTGAGTCCAGACCAGCCATACGCGCCATACTTCCGGGCTCTGGACGGTCCTGACTGCATGTACCGCGGTTCGGCTCCCAGTCCTCGATTTCACTCAGCGCTTGGACCTTATCAACAGTCCATTCCCTTCCGGCAAACCTCGCCCTGGGCGGCTCCACACTTTCGTCAAGGGAAAGAAAGGCCCCAGCTAACACCTTGCGCTTGTTGACGGCTCGCACCCATTTGCCTCGTTCAAGCTTCCGCAGAGTATCCAAAGGGGTGGGCAGTTCTGGCTTCTCACTTGCGAGCACCCAGCCACAGCCAATCAGAACGGCCGCAAAATCCCGTCTCGGAACAGAAACCGCGATGACCAGCTGACGACCACCGTTCTTCCTGTGGTGCCGCGCCGCCCGGCACCCCAACGCAACCATCGGCCCGATCCAATCTGCGGGCCCGCCAGGTTCGTCATCGCTCTGCGAGAGTACGAGACGGAACTTTGCACTTGCAGAAGACATAACTGCGGGCACTTTCACTCAATCCCAGCTCTGCCCGTCAGCACCGAACCGGCACAGAGCATGGGCATCCGCCAAGCGTTGGCAACTTGCCGCAGCACGCCAGTTGATGTCCGCTCGCAGGGCAACCACCATTTCTCACTCCTCAGTGCCTCACCTACGGCCACGACCGCGATGTCGTCTATAGGTGTTGAGTATATCACTCACCCATCTTCCAGGCCACGAGCGCCGTACCCAAGCTCCAGCTCCCATTGGGCAGACGAACTAGTGACCGAGGCCATACTGACACCCCGCCCCCAAAGACTTTCCAAAGCGGAAAGTTTCATATACGCTTTCCATCATGGAAACACACTTCGAGGGCGGCCGGGACGAGGCCGCAGGAATGCTCACCGCACTGTCCGCGGACCGCCAGAGGCTCGCCCAACAGGTCACCGTGCCATGGGCGCTGATGGCGGCGTTCGGCGCACTGGGCGCCTGGTGGGTCGGCTCGGCCGCTTCCGCCGCGCCCGGAGCGCACTACGAACCGCCGACGTCGGGCTGGATGGCGCTCCTCGGCGCACTGGTCGTCAGCCACCTGGTGCAGCGCGAGACGGGGATCCGGTTCCGCTCACTCGGCGCGCGCGCGAATTGGATGGTCGCGGCGATCGTCGTGGCCTGCCTCGCGCTGTTCAGCGTCTCACTGGGCCTCGTGTCGCTCCAACTCCCGTGGGCCGTCGTCGCGACCAGCCTCGCAGCGTTCGCCCTCACGACCTGCCTGTCCGGCCTCGCCCTGCGCAGCGCCGTGGAGAGCGCCCGCCGTGGCTGAGGCGCGCTTCGACGAGCTCGTCCACGCCCCGCTGCGCCTGCGCATCTGCGGATTGCTGCGCCACGTCGCGGGCCTGAGCTTCGCGCGCCTGCGCGATTCCCTCGGGGTCTCGGACGCCACCTTGTCCAAGCACGTCAAAGCACTCGTCGGCGCGGGCTACCTCGAATCGCGCAAGAGCGCGTCCCCGATGCGCGACGACTCGCGGCGCGTCGTGTGGCTCTCGCTGACCGGGGAGGGGCGGAGGGCCTTCGACGGCCACGTGCGCGCCCTCGAGGAGATCGTCGGTGCCGCACCGTGACCCAGCCCCCTGCCGGGGCGGGGCCGACGGACAAGCCGTTATCCGCACGCCGTCACGAACGCGCCGCAAGGGCCGGCGCCCCCAGCACGGATGGTCAACGCGGGCGCTTGTCCGCGGTCCGTGAGCGCGAGAACCTGGTCCCGAGCCACAGGCACCCGCCGCACAGGACGAGCCCGACCGCTGCGGGGAGGAGGACCTTGGCCCCGGCCTCGCCCGCGAAGACCACGCTCCACAGGGACTTCGCAACGGCGATCAACGCCAGCACCGCCACGCCGAGCCAGACGTTCCTGCGCCACAGGGCTGCGGCCAACGCGGCCAGCGAAAGGGGGACGAGCAGCGTGAGGAGGACTTTTCCCGGCGTCCAGTCCCCCTGCAGGTACTGCTGCTCGAACTGCAGGAACTGCTGCACTTGTGGGCTAGCCTCCGTTGGCGGGGCGAACCACCCCATACTCGTGAGGAGCAATAAGACCGTCGCCATCACCCCCGCCCAGCTGCGTTTGTAGGAGAACCAGCAGAAGGGCACCAGGAACAGCGGTCGGATGTACCAGCTGAGTTGATTATGGTGCCGCTGCCACAACCAGTCCCAGAACTCCGGCACGGTGAACGCCGCGACGATGAACACGATGATCAACGCGGCGAACACAACGGCGAGGGCCTTATCGCACTTCCTCAGCACTGCAAGCATTCCCACAGGCTAGCACCCCCACCGGGTGGCGGCGCCCCCCTACGATCCGGCCCCCCTGCCCCGGACATGCGGAAACTCCCCCGGCGCGCCGGGGGAGTCCTATCAGTATTCACCTCGAGACCGGTCCTGGAAGGCCCTGGTGGTGGAGCTAGGGGGATTCGAACCCCCGACCTTCTCATTGCGAACGAGACGCGCTACCAACTGCGCCATAGCCCCAAGGACGGGGACCAGCATAGCACCTCCGCCCACTGAGCGCGAACCGGGATGGCCGCGCCCCGTCCTGCCGAGCCCTGTGCCAGCGATGGAGCTGATCCGGTCACCGCCAGGACCGGCAGGCGCCCCCATCACCGCCAGGATCGGCAGGCGCCGCACCGCCCGCGGGATGGGCCGGGCCCTCCCTGACGCGTCTTGCGCGGGGCGGTCCGCCAACCCACGACGACGGTGACAGGCACCGCCGCCCCGGGCGCGCAACCCGCGCGACCCCGGGGCGGCTTCGTCACTCAGCAGTCCGCCGCGTCACTGGGCGCGCTTGGAGTCCAGGACGGCCTCCAGGTTGAGGGCGACCGCCTGGTCGGCGACGACCTCCTCGGTGGAGCGCTTGCCGCCCTCGTAGGTGGCGGCGACGGGGCGCGCGGGCACGGAGGCCGCGACCTTGGGGATGCCGCGCAGGTCGGTGTCGGCGTGGACCATGCGGCCCGAGATGCGCCCGCGCATCACGTAGGTGGGGGCGGGGACGGGGACGACCGTCCACGTGCGCGACTGGGCGAGGGAGCGCGCGGCGCGCGCGGTCTCCTCCTCGGAGACGGGCACGACCTCCGCGTCGTCGACGTCCGTGTTGAAGACGAGGCCGGGGGCGCCCCCACCGGCGACGGCCCCGGCCCTTGCTGCGGGAACCACAGCGTCGGATCCGCCGGGAACTGCGGCACCCGAACCGGCGCCGACTGCTGCGCCGGCCCCGGCGGCCGCCGCGTCG
>NZ_CP017298.1:1119753-1124398 GCF_001746855.1 Pauljensenia hongkongensis
CGCCTCGTCGGCCAGGGAGGGCCGGGCGGAGGAGCGCCCGGAAGCGGGCGGGTACGAGGGGGCGCGGCGTCGCGGGCGCGGGGGGATTCGGATTCCGCCCTAGCCCCGGAGGCGCGCTGGTCGCCGACCCTGGGAGCTCCCGGAGCGGAGGACCCGCGCTTTTCGCCGTTGCCGGAGGCGCCCGGAGCCCCCGCACTGGACGACGCCCTGCGCAGGGAGCGCGCGAAAGCCGAGCCACTGGACGCTCCCTCGGCCTCGGCGGAGGGGGACGAGGCGCGGGGGGCGCCCCCGCGCAGCTCGCGCAGCAGTTCGACCTCCCGCTCGCCCTCGCGCTGGGAGCGGACTGCCGCGAAGCGGGAGGCGCCCAGGGAGGCCACGAGCGCTGCCCCAGGAATCGCCGTCCACACCCACGCCAGGTCGGCGGCCCACACTCCGACGCCGAGGAGGACGGTCGCCAGCGCGAACACGGCGGAAGCGGCCATCCGGCGCTTGGACGCGGCGGCCTCGCTGGCCAGGCGGGCAGCCCGCTTGGCGCGCAGCCGCGCGATGTCGCGGACCGCGCGCGGACTCACGCGCTCAGTCGACCGGGGCGCTGCGCCGGTGCGTTCCATGGTGCCTCCACCTCGTCCTGTCTCCTTCGAGGGCGCCAGCAGCGGGCCCGTGGCCCGCCCGCGCGGCTCGTTCTTGTCCTCGGGGGCCCGGATCATCCTGAGCCCCGGCGAGAACCGGTCGAGTTCACGGGACTGGGTTATCGCGCTCCGGCGTGCTACCAGCGCCGGCACGGCCGCCACCAGGACGACGCACACCGCTGCGAAAACAAGTCCACCGATCTCCACTCCTCCAAAGGTAGGCAAATCGGCTGGCCGCGCGCGCGGCGGGCGGGCGCGTGTCGAGGATTGGACCCCACTTAACTTTTCGAATAATTGACAAACGCCACATTCGCAACACATGCACCTCGTGCACCGTCCACGAATGTGAGCGATCACTCATCTATTCCCCTGCCCCACTTGGCGACCACCAGGCCCCCCTCGGGCAGCGACTCCCGGTCGATGGAGAAGGCGACGTGGTCCGCCCATTTCCCCGCGATGTGCATGAAACGCCTGCGCATGCCCTCCTCGTGCAGGCCCAGGCGCCTGCACAGCGCCAACGAGCGCTCGTTCTCGGGCCGGACGCACACCTCGACCCTGTGCAGGCCCAGTTCCCCGATCGCCAGATCGATGACCATCGCGGCGACCAGGGCGCCCAGGCCCCGCCCCGACCACGACGAGGCGAGCCAGTAGCCCAGCATCCCCTGGCTCATCGCCCCGCGCTGCACATTCGACAGGGAGTACTGGCCGACCACCTTCCCATCCGCCTCGACCACCAGCATCAGGGTGCGCCCCTCTCGCTGCTCGCGGTCGATGCGGCTGCAGTACTCGGCGATGGCGGGGACGGGCTCGTCCGCCTCCGGCGGCATCGTGGCCTCCCACGGCGCCAGCCACTCGCGGTCCCCCCTCCTGACGGCGTCGATGCGCAGGTGGTCGCGGCCCAGAGCCGGGCGCACCACCAGCTCGCGGGGGTTCCCCGTGCGAGCGGAGGGGGAGGCTGGTCCGATGAACCCCCTCCCCACGGGGTCGGCCACCCTCAGCACCAGGCGCGCCGGACTGCCCCCCCACACTTTGCGCAGCAGGGGCATCAGTCCAGGACCAGACACTGCAGGCGGTCGCCCGCGCGGACGTTCGTCACGTCCTCGGGAACGACCGCGAGGGCGTTCGACTCCGCCAGGGCGGACAGCAGCAGGGCGGTCGGCGAGCCCATGACCCTCGCCTGGTAGCCCGAGCGGGGGTCCCCCGCCAGGCGGACGCGCACGAACTCGCGCCTGCCCCTGGGCGAGTACCACGTGCGGTCCACGGCGGCCCGCACGACCGGGCGGTTCAGCGACTTCCACCCCTGCATGTGGCGCAGGGCCGGGCGGACGAACACCTCGAAGCACACCTGGGCCGACACCGGGTCGCCCGGCAGGCAGAAGATCGGCGTCGCCGTCCCCCCGTCCTCACCGCCGACGGTGCCGACCCCCAGGATGTGGCCGGGCCACGCCGCCACGTTGTCGAAGCGCACGGTCCCCAGGGAGCCGAGCACCTCGCGCACCGTGTCGCCGCTGCCGTAGGATATGCCGCCCGTCGTGAGCACGAGGTCGGCGCGCACCAGCTGGTCCTCGATGGTCTCGCGCAGCTTGGCCCTCTCGTCGGGGACGGCCGCGACGCGGAAGGTCTGCGCGCCCGCGTCCGTGATCGCCGTGGACAGGGCGTGCCCGTTGGCGTCGAAGACCGTGCCGGGGCGGGCCGTGCGGCCGGGCTCGACCAGCTCGTCCCCGATGGACAGGACCACGACGCGCGGGCGCGGATGGACGAGCACCCGCGAGCGCCCCACCCCCGCCAGCAGCGCCACCTGCCGGGCGCCCACGCGGGCGCCGGAGCGCAGGACGACCTGCCCCTCGGCCACGTCCTCGGCGCGGCGGCGGATGTTCTCGCCCACTGCGGGCGCGGAGCGCACCCCCACCTCGGCGACGCCGTGGTCCGTGAACTCCAGGGCCACGACGGCGTCGGCGCCCGCCGGAACGGGCGCGCCCGACGCGATGCGGATCGCAGTGCCCGGCACCAGGGCCGCGGGGTCGACGACGCCCGCGCGGATCTCCTCCGTGACGGGCAGGGTGACGGGGGCGTCCAGCGCCGCCCGCGAGCAGTCCGAGGCGCGGACCGCGTACCCGTCGCAGGCGGCCAGGTCGGCCACAGGCAGGTTGAAGGGCGCGCGGACATCCTCGGCGAGCACGCAGGACACGGCGTCCGCCAGCTGGACGTCCAGGGGCGGCTGCTGGTCGACTGCGGCGATGCAGTCCTGGTAGAAGTCGGCGACGCTGCGCATGGGCTCAGTCCCCGACCTTGGTCTTGAGGAACTCCTTGAGGGCGGGGCCGAGCGCCGGGTCCTCGAGGGCGAGGGCCACGTTGGCCTCCAGGTAGCCCAGCTTGTCGCCGGTGTCGAAGCGCCGCTCGTCGATGACGACGCCGTACAGGCCGCCGCCCTGCTCGGCGGGCAGGTCGATCATGCGCGCGTAGCCGTCGGTCAGCTGGTACTCGCCGCCCGCTCCGGGCTCGATCTGCTCCAGGGCGGTGAACACGGCGGGGTCCAGCACGTAGCGTCCGACGACCGCGTACTCGGACTTGACCTCGTCGAGCGGGGGCTTCTCGGTGACGGCGGTGATGCGCATGAGGCTGCCCTCTGCCAGGTCCACGCCCTCGGGGATGGGCAGCGGCTCGACGGCGGTGGAGGCGTAGGCGGTGGCCTGCTCGGGGGTGACCCGCAGCAGGGCGACGACGGTGCCGCCCAGCGCGCCTCGCACCTGGATCATCTTGCGCAGCAGCTGCGAGCCCGGCTCCATGAGGTCGTCGGGCAGCAGCACCGCGAAGGGCGCGTCGCCCACGTGCTGCTTCGCCTGCGCGATCGCGTGGCCCAGGCCCAGGGGGTGGCCCTGGCGGACCGAGTGGACGCGGGCGTACTGCTTGTACTCGTTGACGGAGTCGAGCGCGGCCCGTTTTCCGGCCCTGGCCAGGTCGGCCTCCAGGCCCGGCTCGGCGTCGAAGTAGTCCTCGATGGACTGCTTGCCCGCGCGTGTGACGAAGAGGACGTCCTCAATGCCGGCATCAGTGGCTTCTCTCACGATGTACTCGATGGACGGCCTGTCGACGACTGGGAGCATCTCCTTGGGAACCGACTTCGTGATCGGCAGGAAACGGGTTCCCCGCCCGGCCGAGGGGACAACTGCGTGGATTACGGTCTGTTTTTTATCTGCCATACCCGCTAGAGTAGCGAACATGGGGGCAAAAGTGGATACGATCACAGCTAAGCAGGAACTTCGGAGCCAGATACGGGCGACCCGGCTCACGAGGAGGCGCACCGGCGCCGACATCCCGGGCAGCCTGGAGACTGAGCGCGCCGGAATGGTGCGCTCCTTCGACGAGGCGTGGGCGCGCCTGGGCGGGCCGCGCCTGCCCGCCCTCTTCCTCCCGCTGCCAACCGAGCCGGACCTGACGTGGGTCGTCGAGGCGGCGCCCGAGTGCCTGCTGCCCGTCGTCATGATCGCGGGCGTGCCCATCGAGGATCCCGAGTGGGGGCTGCACCGCGCGGGCGAGGCGCTGGCCGCCCCCTCGCAGTGGCATCCGAGCGACGGCAGCCACCCGCGCCGGCTCGCCGGGCCAGAGGGGATAGCGCGGGCCGACGTCGTCGTCATCCCCGCGCTGGCCGTCGACGAGTCGGGCACGCGCCTCGGGCAGGGGGGCGGATGGTACGACCGCACCCTGCCCCACCGACGCGACGGCGTGCCCGTCCTGGCATGCGTCTTCGACGACGAGGTGCGCGAGGCCGGCGCACTGCCCCGCGAGGCCCACGACGTGCGCGTCGACGGCGTCATCACGCCGTCCATGTTCCGCCTCTTCGACGCCGTATAAGGATCCGCGCGCGTATATCACCTGGTCACGATGTGAGGAAGATACCTTCGGCCCACCTTCCCCCGGCACGGAAGTCCTTATACCCTCGTTGGTGGTTCTTGAGTCCTCCGTCGGCGGCCTCAGGGGCCCGCAGCGCCCGCGGCGCCGCGCTCCCCGCGAGCGCC
>NZ_CP017298.1:1124448-1140439 GCF_001746855.1 Pauljensenia hongkongensis
CCCCGCGAGCGCCCGGCCGCGGCCATCCCGCCCCCGGTGGCCCACGCCGCCCGAACACGACTAGGAGTTTCCCAATGATCAAGGGCTTCAAGGACTTCATCTCCCGCGGCAACGCCGTCGACCTGGCCGTCGGCGTCATCATCGGCGCCGCCTTCAAGAACATCGTCGACGCCCTGGTCGACGGCATCATCAACCCCCTCATCGCGGCCGTCATCGGCAAGCCCGATTTCTCGGACGCCTTCATCCTCACCCTGAACGGCACCAACGTGAAGTTCGGCATCCTGATCACCGCGGTCATCAACTTCCTGCTCATGGCCTTCGCCATCTACCTGTGCATCGTCGTGCCGATGAACAAGCTCGCCGCGCTGCGCACCGCGAAGGAGAAGGCGGAGAAGGACGCGGCCCCCAAGATCTCCGACGAGGTCCAGCTGCTCACCGAGATCCGCGACGCCCTCAAGTCCTCCGGTTCCACCGCCGTGTGAGCCGACTCCTCCCGCTGAAGGCGCGCGGGGCCAGCCGAACGGCTGGCCCCGCGCACTCGTATCCGGCACCCGGCGACGGGGGCAGGAGCGGAGGACGGCCAACGGGTCCGAGCGCGGTCCCAGGCGCCCCCGGTGGGGGCACGGGAAGCGGGAGAGCGCCCTGGACGCCCTCCGGGCACGGCCTCACGCGCGCGGCTGGGCGTGGGGCGGCACGTCCTCCAGCAGGCGCCTGTCGTTCGCGCCATCGCCCCTGTCGGGGCTGTCGGCCATCGATCCGGGCCGCGTGTCCTCCGGGCGGACCAGGTCCTCCCACGATGGCGGGATCCCCTGCTCGATGAGCCTGCGGTCCACGTCGGACACGTGGCGCGCCACCCGGCGGCGCCCCGGCGCGCGCCCGGGGGCGCTCCGCTCACTCATCGGCGTCCCTGTCGTCAGCCGCCCCGGTCGTCCCCGCGCCGTCATCGGAGCCGTCGTCGTAGTCGCCGTCAACGGGCAGCCCTCCCCCGTCGGCAGCGCCCCGGTCCTGGCCGCCCGGGACCCCGGAGGCCGCGGCGCCGGCCGCTGGCGCTGAAACGGGCTTCGTGCGGCGCACGACGTTGCCCAGGACGGCGTCCGACTGGAAGCCGCGCCGTGTGATGCCCAGGGCCAGGCGAAGTTCCTCCGCGGTCTCGATGTCGGAGCGCTCCACGCCATCCGAGCGCACCCACGCGGCCATCTCGTCGAGTTGGTCGTCGGAGTAGGCGGCCAGGGGCAGGCCCTTGGCGATGGCGGGACGGGGGCCGCGGTCCTCCTCCGAGGCGCGCTCCTTCTTCTGGATGGCCAGGAGCATGCCCGTGGTCACCTCGTCCACGTTCCTGCGGCGTTTGCTCGCCTCGTCCAGCTCCTCGTCGAGGACGGGAACGGACCGGGGAGAGGCGCCTCGGGCGGGGGCGTCCTCCGCCTCGGGCGCGGCGGCGTCGCCCCAGGGGCCGTCCACGGGGCCCGCGGCGCCATAGGCGGCGTCCGGAGCGGGCTCCGCCGCGCTTTCGGCCCGAGCGGTCGCGGGCCTGGGGACCTCCAGGACCGGCAACGCGTCGTGCGCGCGGGAGTCGGCGACCAACGCATCGACGAGCGCCCCGATGGAGTCCGCCTCGCGGTCGGGGTCGATGAACAACGGCATCGACAGCGCCATGGCGACCCGCCACCCCTGGTCCTCGAGCATCCAGGGGCGCACACGGTCGCGCACGCGCACGCTCGGCTCGTCGCAGTACGCCTCGTCGTCGGTCATGACGGCGACCAGCAGGCGGTCCGGCACATCCGGGTGCCCCACGGCCAGCGGGATGCGGACCCCGCCGGGGATGCCGATATTGGCGATCGCCTGGTAGCCCCGCTCGTAGAGCTTGTCCGCCAGGTCGATGAGGAGCCGGTCGGGCTCCCCCTCCAGGACGGGCCACGCGTCCGCGCCCTCCCCGGAGTGCCCCTCGGCGATCTCCAGGAGGTCCACGAGCATGTGCACGCCCTCGCGGTGGATCCGGGAGCGGTCGATGTCGGCGCTGTGCAAGGACGACACCAGGGTGAGCTCCCCGCGCACGCAGCGCAGGACGTCGGCCATGACCCGTGCCCCGTCGTCCGTGGACAGGACCCCGAAGTCGTGGATGACGCGCCCGTGCGGTGTCTTGGCGAAGCCGACGGAGATGATGACCCGGTCGCGGACGATCCCCTGCGCCTGCCCGGGGCCGACGACGACGAAGGGCTGCACGGAGGCGGAGTCGAAGAACGCCGCCAGCCCCGGCTCGTTGGCGCGCAGTCTGTCCACAGCGGACCGGATCCGCGCGGCGTGGCGCTCTGAGAGGGCGATGACGGCGAGGGAGCGCTCAGGGGACTCCACCCCGTGGGCGAGGACCAGGTCGACGACCGTCTCGACCTCCGTGGTCGTCGTCTCGATCGCGTTGCCCCTCAGAGCGGGCATTCCCGTCCCCGCGCACCACACGGCGCCGACGGGGGCGTTCGAGGCGGTCCACGGCACCGGCACGCCGCTGTGGCCCAGCCCGTAGCGGGCGAGCAGCAGGGCCACCTGGTCGTTGAGCCGGTCCGGCCTCTGCTCGAGGCGGACGGAGGGCAGGACCCGGGCGAGGCCCGCTATCGCTCCCCCCTCGGCGCCCCCCGCCACGTCGGCGACGACGACCACCTGGCGCGCCCTGGCGATCACCGGGATGAGCTCGCCCAGGGGCACCGAATCGGCGCCGTCGATGACCGCCAGATCCACGTGGTGGCCCGGCCGCACGCATTCGGGCACCAGCGCCGGGGACGTGAGGACCACGGGGATGAGGCGGCGCACCAGCGGGTGGGAGCAGATCAGATCCGCGTCGGAGGGCACGTGGTCCTCGGCGGTGACGGCGTCGCGGAGCTCCTCGTGCTGGGCGGCCCGGGTCGCCAGCGCGGACGTGCGCAGACGGCGCAGCGACGAGATGGCCTGGGGGACCAGGCTGGCCACCTGGCGCCTGTCCAGGTCGCGCCCCTCGGCGAGCAGCGCGGACACCCGGGAGGGCTCCAGGCCCCCCAGGCTCGGGTCCGCTGCGAGCATGAGCGAGAGCAGGGACGCCCACCACGCCAGGTCCAGCTCCGCGTCGATCATGGGGGCGCCGACGCCCCGCGCGGCGAAGTCCTCCGCCAGTGCCCGCAGGCCGAGCCCGTCGATCTCCTTCCACAGCGCCACCCGCCCGGGCAGCTCCCGGGCTCCCGCCTTGTCGGCCGCCCACTCCTGGACGAGCTCGGTGAGCTTGGCGACGTGGGTGCCCACGAGGTTGGGCTGCTCGGCGGCGAAAACGGGGGCGATGGCCTCCAGGTCGGCGCGGACCCGTGCCGTGAGCTCCTCGCACTCGCTGAGCTGGGCGGGGACCACGGGCCAGCCGTCGTCGCCGCAGATCTTGCGCCACGCGTCGCGCCGCTCCTGGACGCGGATGAGGGCGCGGTGCAGGTCGGGCACGTGGATCCCGGGGCGCACGTAGTCGCGCGCCTGCTTGACCAGGCGGTTGCGCTCACGGCGCTTCATGGTGATGCCGTGGTCCGAGCGCCACTGCTTCGAGGCTGTGGCGATCACCATGTCCGCCGCCGACCTCTCGAAGATCTGGGGCTGGAAGATGTCGACGGCCTCGGCGACCCCTTCGAACATGGCGAGCTGGAGCTCCCACTGCTCGAGCGTGTGGGCGTCGCGCGCGCCCGTCTCCCCCGCGACGGCGCTCATGTGGACCCGCAAACGGGGCAGCGACTCGGCGAGCCGCCCGACGCGCTCGAGGACATCGGCCACCTCCGCCTCGGAGGAGACGACGGCGCCCTTCCACGCCGAGTCGGGGTCATCGCGCAAGTACCCCCGCTCGGAAGCGGTGTGCAGCACGGCACGGGCGCGCTCCCCCTGGTCGAGGGCGATCTCGTACAGGGTGTCCTCGTCGAGGCGGACCCGCGTCGAGGGCGCGTCCTCCTCCTCGGTGAGATCGGTGAGGACCCGCAGGGCGTGGGCGGCGCTGACGCCGAAGTTCTTGTAGGGGCGGCGCAGCGCGTCCGTGTAGGCCAGCAGGCTGGCGCGGGCCCCGCGCAGACGGGTCCGCATCTCATCCACCTCGCGCTGGTCCATGACGGGCGATGTGTCCTCCATCGCGGTGCGCACCTTGTCCGCCAAGCCGTAGGAATCGCGGCTGCGCCCGTCGAAGTCGGCGAAGATCTCGTCCACGCCCAGTTCCATGAGGCGGGCGCGGGCCCGGATCGTGTGCGAGGGCGACGCCCCGACGTGGAGCACCGAGCGCCCCGAGGCGGCGGCGTCCGCCAGGATCGCGGCGATGACGCTGGTCGCGTCGGAGTCGACGGGGGCGTCCACCACCAGCGAGTCGCCGGTGGCCACCGCCTCGACGGCGTCCTGCTGGGCGGGCGTGAGGTCGCCGATCCCGCGCTCCTTCCACGGGTCGCGGTCGCGGGGGTTGGGCGGGGGCAGGGAGACCGCGAGGGAGCCCACGGCGTCCTCATCGCCGGCGAGGGCCCGCACGAGGGGCGAGTCCGCGAGGCGGTCGAGGTCCTCGAGGTCCCGCAGCAGCGGCGTCGCGGGGTGCTCGAAGATGCCGAGGACCAGTTCGTCGCGCACCTCGACGCCGTCGAGGACGCCGACCCGTTCGCGCAGCAGCGAGAGCGCCACCGACGCGGAGAACCCGTGTGAGGAGCGCGCCCCGTCGAGGATGGCCTCCGCGTCGCAGTGCTCGCCGTGCTCGCGCAGCGCCGCCTCCAGATCCGGGTCCATCAGGGCGCCCGGCTCCAGGGTGATCATGACGTCGCCGCCCACGTCGTCGAGGCGCACGGGCTTGAGCAGGGCGGCGGAGCGGACCGTGTGGCCGTCGCGGTGCCACTGCACCTGCCCGATGGACAGGTGGACGCGCCCCACCCCGTGGCGGGTGGAGAGCTGGAGCGAGCGGGCCATCATCGCGCGGGCGCGCTCCATCGCGCGGGCCAGGCTGGCCTTCTCCCGGATGAGTGAGGACAGGCGCGTCGGCGCCTCCGTGTAGAGGCGGGCGAGGCCCCCCGGGTGCGCCTGGGTGATGGTCAGCCGCGGGACGCCCCGGCCCTCGGCGTCGGTGACCTCCACGACTTCCGCCCGCCAGCGCTCGACCGCCGCGGCGAGCGCACTGGCGGCGGGGGGGGCTTGGACGGGCGTTTCCCGCGGGGGCGCCTGGCGGTCCGCCCCACGGGGGTTCCGGCGCGAGAAGAAACTAGTAGCCACCCTTTCACCCTACGCGTCCGCCGCATCGGGCGCGCGCAGGCACCGCCGCAGTGCCCCACTTTGAGGGACGACACGCCGGAGCGGGAGCCGGCACCGCCGACTCCCGCTCCATGTGTGCCCCCGAGACGATTCGAACGTCCGACACCCGCTTTAGGAGAGCGGTGCTCTATCCCCTGAGCTACGAGGGCGCGCAGGCAGCGCCTGCCCGCCCACTGTAGCAAAGAGACGGGGCCGTGCGCGCACCGGCCCGTCCGGCGGACGGCCCGCGGGGCAGGGCCAGTCAGCGGCGCTCCCAGGAGGGGCGGATCTGCCCGGCCTTGCCCAAGTGGGTGGAGGGCACCACCATCACCGGGCAGGTGGAGTGCCCCAGGACGGTCTGCGCGGTGGAGCCCATGAGCACCCCCGCCAGTCCGCCGCGGCCGCGGGTCCCCACCACCACCAGGTCCACGGCCGTGGAGAACTCGATGAGCAACGAGGCGGGGGAGCCGTCCAGGGCGTGCCGGGCGACGTTGATGCCACGGTCCCCCACCGCCTCGGCGATCGCCTTGTCCATCCCCTCGCGCACTTGGGCGAGCAGCGCCGAGTGGTCGATGCCCGTGGGCGTCCACGCCATGACCGCGGGGCCGACGGCGATGGGCACGGCGGAGATGGCGGTGAGGCGCGCGCCCCAGGTCTGCGCCTCCTCGACAGAGCGGCGCAGGGCGCTGGAGGGGGCCTCCGTGCCGTCGATGCCGACGACGATCCGCTCCACCGGCGTGAATTTCTTGCCCGAGGTGTGCCTGGGGACGACGACGACCGGGCATTTGGCGTGCGCGGGCAGGGCGGAGGACACCGTGCCGAGCAGCCGGTCCGCGAAGCCGCCCGAGCCCCTCGACCCGACGACGACCAGGTCCGCCTCCTTGGAGAAGTCGATGAGGACTCCCGCCGGATCCCCGGGCTGGATGGATCCGCCCGCGTTCTTCGCGCCGTGCTTCGTCGCATGGGCGACGGCCTCGTCGACCACCTGCTGCGCGCCCTTCTGCAGCGCCTCGTCGTCGAGCACCGCGTATCCGCCGTCGAGGGCGGCCGCGGAGTAGGACGCGAGGGCGTAGGTGCACACGCAGTGGATGCGCGCCCCTGTGCGCGCCGAGCGGTGGGACGCCCAGGTCACGGCCGCGACGCTCTCCGTCGAGCCGTCGACCCCGACCACGATGACTTCGGTGGAACCCATGATGTCCTCCTCGTGATTCCAGTCACTGACAATTGTGCCTCATTGCAGTGATTTCCGAAAGGGGACACAGGGCGCGGCCTCCCATCCCCGGCCGATCCGGGGCCGCCCCGCCGACGGGGAGGGCGCGGCGGGCGCCGACGGTCCCGGCAACGGAGCAGCCCCGTCCATGGGGAGGCGCAGGAATACGACGGGGCCCGTCGGCTGTGCCGACGGGCCCGCGGATCAGTGGTCCGGATCAGTAGCGCACGTAGGTCGCGCCCGCGCGCACCTCGGAGATCTTCGACAGGGCGCCGGGGACCGTCGCCTCGACCATCTGGCCGTTGCCGATGTAGATGGCGACGTGGCCGGGGTAGGACACGATGTCACCGGGCTGGGGGTTGGAGACGATCGTGCCTCCGGCGGTCTGCGCCGAGGACGAGTGCGGCAGGTTGATGCCCGCGGCCGCGTAGGCGTACTTCACCAGGCCGGAGCAGTCGAGGCCAGCCAGGGTCTCCCCGCCGTAGACGTAGGGGATGCCGGTCAGGGACAGCGCCACGGAGGCGATGTCGGAGCCCGCGGCGTTGACCGCGGCCTGACGGGAGTGCGAGGCCGACTCGGAGACGTCGTCACGCGCCTCGGAGCGCGAGGCGGCGGCGGTCGTCGTGTCCCTGGTCTCCTCCTCCGCAGCGGGAGGGGGGGTCTGTACGGGGGCCTCGGCGGTCGCGGAGTCCTGATCGGCCGACCACGCGATATCGGGGACCTCGACGGTGGTGACGTCGTCGATGGCGACGGTGGTGGCGTTCTGATTGGCGCTCTGCGTGTCGGACTGCCCCTGGACGGGGGCGGCGTTCGCGATGCCCGCGGCGACCGCGGTGAGGGCGACGCCCGTCACGGACGCGAAGGCAACCGCGCGGCTGGGATCAAGTTGGCGGGCTGCGTCAGCCAGATTGGTGACGGGGGCCAATGGGCGCCGCTCTATGCGGTGGCGCGCAGTGTGCTTAGCAGTCTTCACTCATGTTCTCCCTGTTATGCCTGCGAGGTCAGCTGTCGGATTCGGGCGGGACGCCCGGCTCGGTTCCCCGAGCTTCACCCCAAGGTTCGTGTGAACCGAATGTGGTTCCCCCGCGTTGGACCGAGGTGTACCGCGCCTCCCGCGGTCCAACTTCGGTTTCCGGAAGACGGGCTGGTCGTATCGACCAAGTGACACTTTACCCTGTCCGCCTGGAAAATGTCACATGGCGGTAACGGAAGATGGGACACACTGCCGGCCCCGCCTCCCCACAGCGCCCCCGACCCGCGCCCACGGGCGCCCGATAGCCCGGAATCCCGCCGTTCCACAGCGGATAGCGCCGCCGCCCGCGACCACTGGACCGACGGGCGGCGGCGCCTGGCGGGGGCGGACCGGAGGGGGCGGGGCGGGGCCTCAGTCGCCCCGGACGAACAGATGGGGGGACAAAGCCACAGGTATGGTCAGATATCCGATAACCGCGCCCGCCTCGTCGAGCGCGCTGATCCGGACCAGATCGCCATGGACGGAAAGGGCGACGCGGGCGCCCGGAGTGAGATCCAACTCAGCAAAAGATGTGAGCAATCCCTCATCCGCTTGGATGGGCTCGCCGATGCGGACGATCCTCATGGCGCGCTCCTCCGGGTTGCGCACTGCGAGCTCCACGGACTCGCCCGCCACCTCCAGGCCCGATCCGGGGACCGGGTTGCCATATGGATCGACCACCGGCTCGTGCAGCAGTTCCGCCAGGCGGTCCTCGACGCGGTCGCTCATCACGTGCTCCCAGCGGCACGCCTCCGCGTGGACCGCGTCCCACTCCAGGCCGATGACGTCGAGCAGCAGGCGCTCGGCCAAGCGGTGCTTGCGCAGCACCTCCACCGCGCGCGCCCTGCCCTCCCGCGTCAGCTCGAGGCGCCTGTCCCCCATCACGTGCAGTAGGCCGTCGCGCTCCATGCGCGCCACCGTCTGGGACACCGTGGGACCGGAGTGGCCGAGGCGGTCGACGATGCGCGCCCGCAGCGGAGTGACGGAATCCTCCTCCATCTCGAGGATCGTCTTGAGATACATCTCAGTCGTGTCGATCAAGTCGGCCACAGCGGGCTCCTTCAAGGATCGCGGGGATTTGCTACAGAATAGGACGCCCCCGCCCAGGGCGGGCCCAACGGCGCCATACCGCTGAACACGCGGCGCCCCGCCCGCCCCGCGCCACCCGCAATTCGCCAAACGCGTGTCATAAAAATCGGCGCGCGTTAGACTCGGCGCATGCAGGCCCTCCCCCCGATCCCCCCCGGACTCCTCCCCTCGGACGGGCGCTTCGGCGCGGGCCCCTCGCGGGTGCGCACGGAGCAGCTGGACGCCCTCAGCGCGCCCCTCGTCATGGGGACCTCGCACCGCCAGGCGCCCGTGCGCGGGGTCGTCGCCTCCCTGCGCGCAGGGCTCGCCGACCTCTTCGGCCCGCCCGACGGCTACGAGGTCGTCCTCGGCAACGGCGGCGCCACCGCGTTCTGGTCGGCGGCCTGCGCGAGCCTGGTCATCGACCGCGCCGCCTTCGCGGTATTCGGCGAGTTCGGGAGGAAGTTCGCCGCCGAGGCCGCCGGAACCCCCCACCTGGCCGCCGCCATCGTCGACGAGGCGCCCGACGGCCGTTTGGCCACCGTCGCCCCGCGCGAGGGCGTGGACGCCTACGCGTACCCGCACAACGAGACCTCCACGGGCGTCGTCTCCCCGCTCTACCGGCCCGCCGCCGACGCCCTCACGCTGGTGGACGCCACCTCCATCGCCGGAGCCGCCCCCGTCGACCTCGCGGACGTCGACGCCTACTACTTCTCGCTGCAGAAGGCGTTCGGCTCCGACGGCGGCCTGTGGGTGGCCGTCCTGTCCCCCGCCGCCGTCGCCAGGACCGCCGTCTGCGCGGGGATGCCCGGCCGGTGGGTGCCCTCCATCCTCGACCTCGGCGCCGCCATCGTGAACTCGCGGAAGGACCAGACCCTCAACACCCCGGCGGTGGCGACGCTCGTCATGGCGGCCGACCAGGTGCGGTGGATGAACGAGTCGGGCGGCCTGGAGGGCATGAGCGCCCACGTGCGGGCGTCCTCGGACCTCGTCTACCAGTGGGCGGAGGACAGCCTGGTGGCCCGCCCCTTCGTCGAGGACGCGCGCCTGCGCTCCCCCGTGGTGGCCACCATCGAGTTCGACCCCGCCGTGGACGCCGCCGCCCTGGCCGCCCACCTGCGCTCCCACGGCGTCGTCGACGTCAACCCCTACAGGGGGGTCGGCGAGAACCAGCTGCGGATCGCCACGTGGCCGTCGATCCCCACGCGCGATGTCGAGGCGCTGCTGGCCTGCATCGACTACTGCCTGGAGCGGGCCCTCTGACAGCGGGGCGGGGCACTGGCCCCAACCCCCTCACGCCACCGGCCCGGCGCCCGACCAGGCGCGCGCACAAGGCCCGGGACTACGCGGCACGGCGCCGCGCACAAGGGCGGAGCCATGCCGCTGCGGGCGGGCGGCGGGCCCTACCGGGAGCGCTCGATCCTGGGCCGCCGCCCCTCGAAGCGCAGTCGGACCCCCCAGTGGGCCACCGCCCACAGCCCGCACACGACGGCGATCCCCAGCGAGGCCATGCCCCCCACCAGGATCGACCACCGGGCCCCCAGGACCTGGCCGACCCATCCGATCAGCGGGGAGCCCACCGGCGTGGCCCCCAGGAACACCAGCGAGTACAGGGACATGACGCGCCCGCGTTTCTCCTCGTCCGTGTGGGTCTGGGTGTACGCGTTGGCACTGGTGTTCGTCGTCAGCATGAAAAGACCAGTCGGGACCGAGAGCGCGGCGAACCACCAGTAAGTGGGGGCCAGGCCCAGGCCGATCTCCGCGAGGCCGTACAGGGCGGCTCCGCACAGGATCGTTCGTATGCGCGGCGCGCGGGCGGCCGCTGCCACCGCTCCCAGGATCGATCCGACGGCCATGAACGAGGAGAGGACGCCGAACTGCCCAGCGCTCTTGCCGAAGACCTCGGTCGCCATCAGGGCACTGGTCATCTGGAAGTTCATCCCCAGGGCTGACACAACGAAAATGAGCAGCAGGATGACGCGGATGTCCGTGCGCCCGCGCACGTAGGCGAATGCCTCGCGCACCTGGCCCGGGGCGCGGGGGACGAACGGGCGCTGGACCAGCTCCCCTGCGCGCATGAGCACCATTGTGAGGATCGGGATGAGGAAGAGGACGGCGGTGGCCAGGCTGACCGGCCCGACCCCGTACCATTCGATGAGGAGCCCCGCGACCGCCGGACCGATGAGGCGCGCGGCGTGGAACGCGGTCGCGTTCAAGGCGACGGCGTTGGCCATGTAGGTGCGCGGAACGAGTTCGCCCACGAAAGCCTGGCGCGCGGGGGTGTCGATGGCGATGATGACGCCCGACGCCACCGCCAAGGCGTACATGTGCCACACATTGCACACGCCTGTCAGGATGAGCACGCCCATGCACAGTGAGACGAGGCACACCCCTAGCAGGGAGCTCTGAAGGATCCTACGGCCCTTGACGCGGTCGGCCAATGCGCCCGCGAATCCGGACAGGCCCAAGATCGGCAGGAACTGGAGGGCTGTGACGATGCCGACCTGCGAGGAGTCGTGGTCGGTGAGGACGGTGAGGACGTACCAGTCCTGCGCGACCCGCTGGAGCCACACCGCCGTGGAAGACACCAACGACCCGCCGAACCACAGCCGGTAGTTGAAGAACCGCATAGACGCGAATGGGGATGCCACGGACGCTCCTTCTGCCGGCGCACACTCGTCGCCCGCTCCGGGGCCGCGGCCGGCCGTGCCATCCAGCCCCCCGGGCCCGGGCGGGTCCCGTCAACGATACGACCACCGGCGGGCGACCGCCTCCGGGCGGCCGGCCCAACGGGGCGGTGTCCCACGATGCGGCCCCCGTCTGCGCACCGCTCGGACGGGGGCCGTGGGGGCGGGACGGCGTCCCGCGGCGTGTCGGCCGTCAGGCGACTCCGAGGAGCCGCTGGATGGGGCCGATCAGGAAGTAGACGACGAAGAGGGCGGAGACGACCCACAGGAGCGGGTGGACGCGCCTGGCCCTCCCCGTCGCCAACTGGACGAGGGAGTGGGTGACGAAACCGACTCCGATGCCCACGGACACCGAGTAGCCGAAGGGCATGAGGGCGATCGTCATGAACGAGGGGATCGCGACCTCGGGCGACTTCCAATCGATGTCGGTGACCTGGGTCATCATCAGGAACCCGACGAAGACGAGTGCGGTGGAGGCGGCCTCGGTGGGGACCAGCTCGACCAGCGGCGCCAGGAAGGTCGACAGCAGGAAGAGGACGCCCGTCACCACGGAGGCGAGGCCCGTGCGGGCCCCCTCGGCCACACCGGACGCGGACTCGACGTAGGACGTGTTCGAGGAGACCCCGCCCAGGCCGCCCGCGACGGCGGCGAGCGAGTCGATGACGAGGATCTGGCGCGTGCGGGGAGGGTTGCCGTCCTGGTCGAGCAGACCGCCCTCGGCGCCGACCGCGACCATCGTGCCCATGGTGTCGAAGAAATCGGCGAGCATGAGGGAGAAGACCAGGAGGACCACGGACACGGCCCCGAGTTTGCCGAAGCCGCCGAGCATGTCCACCTTGCCGAGGGTGTCGAAGACGGGCACGGCCACTGGGGAGCCCTTGAGCTCGGGAACCGTCTGCCCCCATCCGGTCGGGTTGGACTCCGAGATGCGGTCCAGGTGGGCGATGGCCTGGACGAGGACCGCCAGGACCGTGGCGGACACGATGGAGATGAGGACAGCGCCCTTCACGCCGCGCACGTACAGGACGATCATGAGGAACAGGCCGAACACGAACACCAGGGCCGGCCAGCCGTCCAGGGAACCGGAGACGCCGAACTGTACGGGGGTCGCCCCGGTGCGCACGATGCCCGCGTTGACCAGGCCGATGAGGGAGACGAAAAGGCCCAGGCCCACCGTGATCGCGGTCTTCAGAGCAGCGGGGACCGCCCGGAAGACCGCCTCGCGGAAGCCCGTGAGGACGAGCAGGAGGATGAGCAGGCCCTCCCACGCGATGACGCCCATGGCCTCGCCGTAGCTCAGGCCGGAGCCCAGGACCAGGGTGAAGGCGACGACCGCGTTGAGGCCCAGGCCCGCGGCCAGGGCGAGGGGGTAGTTCGCGACGGCGCCCATGAGGATGGTGACGGCGCCCGCGACCAGCGCCGTGCCCGCGGCGATCCCCTGGGGGGTGATCGAGCCGTCGTCGGGGACGGCGTTGCCCAGGATCGCCGGGTTGACCACGAGGATGTACGCCATGGCGAAGAAGGTGACGAGACCGCCGCGGACCTCTCGGCCCAAGGTCGAGCCCCTGGCGGAGATCTGGAAGAAACTGTCGAGTGCCTGTGCGACCGCGTTACGGGATGGGGCGGTCCTGTTCTGTGTGCTCACAGGCCAATCGTGCCCGTAACTGAAGTCACACCGCAAACACGACGCGCGTGATCTTCAATACCAGGTAACGTTACGCCTCCGGGGCGCGCTCCACGTCGATGGCCGAGTCGTTGACGCGCGGCGGGCGCACCGGCCACGCGGTGGCCCCCTTGGGCAGGTCCGTCTCCGAGTGGGAGCCGCAGGTGTGGTCGAGGCTGACGACGCTCCCGTCGTCCGTGGCCCACTCGTTCGCGCACACGCCGAACGCCATGCGCATCTCGCCGCTCATCTTGATGAGGAAACCGCAGTTGGAGCACGTGTTCTTGGGACGCCTGCCCGACTTGGGGCCGCGCTCGGAGGCGTACCAGCGGTTCGCCGCGTCCCAGCGCCCCTGCGGGGAGAGCACGCGGGGCCGCCCGAGCCCGAGATCCCGGACGATCGGCAGATCGGCGTCGTCGCTGGTGTCCTCCAGGCCCGGCTCGAGGCGCGCGTCCTCGTCCCGGTAGGCCAGGACGTCGTCGCGCGACACGTCCGAGGGGCGCAGGCGCTCCTCCCACGGCACCCACCGGGGCGCCAGGAGCGCCCCCTCGCGCGGGGCCATTCCGACCTCGCAGACGGTGGCGGTGCGCCCACGGGGCACGCGGGCGAGCGTCACCGCCCAGCACCAGCCGACGTAACCGGGGTCCGTCGAGGCGAAGTAGTGGGTTCCGAGTCGGTCCGCCTCCATCTTGAAACCGACGTGGTCGCCGACGGGGCGGGGGTGGGCGACGGCCTCGGCCGCCTCCCTGGCCAGCGCGACGGAGTCCGCCAGGATCGCGTCGGTCTTCGGGGTCCGCGTGCGCGGAGTGGTTCTAGGCATCGAAATCCTCTGCGACGGCGCGGAGCACCTTCGCGATCTTGTCAGCGTTGTCTGGGTACTTGCCCCGGCGCAGCGATGCGGACGAGGCGTCGAGGAGTTTGATCAGGTCCTCCACGACCGGGACCATGGCCCGGGGCTTGCGCCGCTTGGCATGGGCGACTGAGGGCGCCTCGGCCACGACCCGCACCGACAGCGCCTGGGGGCCCTTGCGCCCGTCGGCCACCGAGTACTCGACCCGCGCGCCCGCGCGGGGGTGCGCGCCGCCCGCGGGCAGCGCCGAGGAGTGGAGGAAGACCTGGGAGCCGTCGTCGCCGGTGATGAAACCGAAGCCGCGTTCGGGGTCGAAGAACCTGACCCTACCGGTGGGCATGGCGTCCCCCCTCCTCTCATTCGTGGGGCGCGCGGCGCGCGGCCCCTCCCATCATAGGGCGGGCGGCACGGGGGCGCTCCGCAGCGCCCGGCGCCTGTAGCGAAACCCACCGGATCCCGGCCCATCCGCCCATTCGCAGGACTGTTGTGCCCTCCGCCGCATATCGTGTACTGTGACATGTTCGCCCGCGACTCCTTGGAGGAAACGTGAAGCACCGGTTCCGCGCCGCCGCCGTCGGCGTGTGCGTTCTACTCATGGCACTGAGCGGCGCGACCGCCTTCGCCGCCTCCCCCGTCACCATCTCCGACACGGTCACCGACCCCGACGGGTGGCTGAGCGCCGACCAGAGCTCGCGCATCGCCTCCGCGGCGTCCAGCGCCCGCGCCAAGGGCCTCGACATCTACTTCGTGGCGGTCCCGGACTTCTCGGGGAAGAACATGGGCGACTGGTGCAAGCAGTCGATCAAGCAGTCCGGACTGTCCCACACTTCGATCGCCTACGTCATCGCATATGAGGAGCGCAAGCACGCGTCGTGCGGGAACGTGGGCGAATCGACCATCAGCGACACGGATTTGACCGGGGCGCGCGCCGCCGCCGAGTCGGAACTGCGCTCAGCGGACCCCCTGACTTCCGAGGCGACCACGACTGCGGCACTCGCCTTCTACTCCTACGCGGAGTCGCACGCCTCCGCTTCCGCTGCCAAGACCTCGTCGTCGCGGACCTCCAGCGCGGCATCGTCGTCCACCAGGGGCGGCTTCATGTGGGTCGTGGGCCTCCTGCTCGTCCTCGTCGGCCTCATAGCAGTCGTCGTCCTGGTCCGGAAGGCGTCGGGCAGGGGCCAGAAGATCGTCGCGGGCGCCACCGCCAGGGACGCCGAGCGCGCGCGCCAACTGGTCGACGAGGCGAACCGCCAGCTGCTGTCGGCCGACGAGCAGGTCCGCAGCGCCGACGACGAGCTCGCCTTCGCCCAGGCGCAGTTCGGCGCGCTCAGAACCCAGGAGTACGGGGCCTCCCTGCAAGCCGCCCGCGCCGCCGTCTCCCAGTGCTTCGCGCTCCAGCAGCAGATGAACACCGCCGCCTCCGACGCGCACAGGGCCAGCCTGGCCACCCGGATCATGGACGCCCTGGGCACCGCCATGAACGACCTGACGGAGAAGCAGCGCGCCTTCGCCTCCATGCGGGACGAGCGCGCCGATCTGCCCCGCCAGATCCGCGAGGCCCGCGAGCAACTGGCGGAGTTCGAGGGGCGCCTGGCCGACACGAAGGCGGAGCTCGCCTCCGTCAGCGCCCTCTACCCCGGGCAGATGGTGGCCTCCCTGCTCGACAACCCCGATCAGGCGCGCGCCCTCCTCGACTCCGCACAGGGCGCGCTCGACAGCGCGGAGGAGGCGGCCGCCTCCTCCCCCGACGCGGCCGCCAACGCCCTGGACACCGCGCGGCGAGCGATGGCGATGGCGAGCCACCAGATGGACGCCGTCTTCGCGGCGAAGACCGACCTCAGCGCCATCGAGGACACCCTGACCAGGGCGATCGCCTCGATCACCTCCGACCTGTCGGACGTCACCCGGCTCGGCGCCGACCCGGCCGCCTTCGCCCCCCTGGTCGCGGACGCGCGCAAAGCGGTCGACGACGCCCAGCGCGCGCGGAGCGGCACGGGCGACCCGTTGGGCGCGCTCGAGGCACTGCGAACGGCCGAGGCGACCCTCGACGCCGCCCTCGAGCCACTGCGCAGCGCCGAGGAGGCGCTCGAGCGCAAGAACGGGGCCGCATCGGACCGGATCGCCGAGGCGGAGGCCCTCGTCGAGCAGGCCGACCGCCACGTCCAGGGGCGCCGGGGGGCCGTCGACCTCGACACGCGGTCCCAGCTGTCCCAGGCGCACTCGGCGCTGTCGAAGGCCCGCGCGGCGGCCGAGCCCACCG
>NZ_CP017298.1:1141117-1145553 GCF_001746855.1 Pauljensenia hongkongensis
CCGACCCGTCGGCGGGGCGGCGCACGCCGACGGCCCCCGCCAGGCTCCCGTCAGAGGAAGGCCAAGGGGTCGAAGTCGTCGATGTCGATGATGCGGAGCCTGGGCAGCCGCACCTGGAAGGCGTGGACGTCGTACTCGAGGTCGATGATCTCGAGGCCCCGGTCGACCAGGTCGTGCAACTGGGAGGAGAGGAACTCCCGGAAGCACATCACGCCGACCCGGCGCCCCGCGTCGAGGAGGGCCTCGATCTGCGGGACGAAGTCGGCGTCGTGGCTGGCCAGGATCACGGATCCGCGCTCGAGTTTGACGATCGCGTCCATGGTGCGCTGCAGGCCGACGTCCACGACCTTCATGTCCTCGGGGCCCGACAGCGGGATGACCGCGTAGTCCATCGCCGTGAGCGCCTGGACGAAGCCCATCGGCAGGTACCCCGACGAGCCGTTGAGGAAGAACAGGCCCTTCGCGCGCTGCCCCCATTGGTTGTGCGCCCCCTCCAGGACGCGGTCCCAGCGGGGCCTCTCCTCGGGGTTCGGGCGCCTGTCCAGCACCGACAGACCGAGGGTGGCGTCGATGTTCTCGCCGTCGACTACCAGATAGGTCGTTTCTTCCATAGACGTCTCCATGTGGATCACTCTACCCGATGGCGCGCCCGCCTATGCGCAGGTCGCACGGGACTCCGGGTGGGCCCGAAAGGCCGGAGCGCCCCTGGCGCCCTTGCGGGCCCCGGGGCGCTCCGGCCACGGCCTAGCGGTGGGACGGTCACTTCACGTCGTCATCGACCCAGTCGAAGGTGCGCGTGACGGCCTTCTTCCACAGGCGGTAGGTGCGGTCGCGCTCAGCGGGCTCCATGGCGGGAGTCCAGCGCTTGCCTTCCTGCCAGTTGGCCGCGACGTCGTCGGTGCCCTTCCAGAAGCCGACGGCCATGCCGGCGGCGTAGGCCGCTCCCAGTGCGGTCGTCTCGATGACCTTGGGCCGCACGACGTCAACGCCGCACAGGTCGGCCTGGAACTGCATGACGAGGTCGTCGTGCGTCATTCCGCCGTCGACCTTGAGCTCCTTGAGCGGCACACCCGAGTCGGCGTTCATCGCGTCGAGGACCTCAGCGCTCTGGAACGCGGTCGATTCCTCGACGGCCCGCGCGATGTGGCCCTTGTTGACGTAGCGGGTCAGGCCCACGATCGCACCGCGCGCGTCGGAACGCCAGTAGGGTGCGAACAGGCCCGAGAACGCCGGGACGAAGTAGACGCCGCCGTTGTCCTCGACGGTGGCCGCCAGTTCGCCGATGTCGGAGGATTTGACGATCATCCCCAGGTTGTCGCGCAGCCACTGCACGAGCGAGCCCGCCACGGCGATCGAGCCCTCGAGCGCGTAAACGGCCTGCTGGTCGCCGATCTTGTAGGCGACTGTTGTGAGGAGGCCGTTGTCGGAGAAGACGGGCTCGGTGCCGGTGTTCATGAGCATGAAGCATCCGGTGCCGTAGGTGTTCTTGGCCATGCCCTTCTCGAAGCACGCCTGGCCGAAGGTCGCGGCCTGCTGGTCGCCCAGGATGCCCGAGATGGGCGTGTCGACGAGGAGGCCGTTCTTGCGCCCGTAGCCGTAGATCTCGGAGGAGGACTTGATCTCGGGGAGCATCGACATGGGGATGCCGAAGATCCCGCACACGTCCTCGCGCCAGGTGAGGGTGCGGATGTCCATGAGCATGGTGCGCGAGGCGTTCGTGACGTCCGTGCAGTGGACGCCGCCGTTGACGCCCCCCGTCATGTTCCACAGGACCCAGGAGTCCGTGTTGCCGAACAGCAGATCGCCGGCCTCGGCGCGCTCGCGAGCCCCTTCGACGTTGTCCAGGATCCACTTGATCTTGGAGCCGGAGAAGTAGGGGGACAGCCCCAGGCCGCAGATCTGGCGGAAGCGGTCCGGCCCCTCGTCGCCCCCGAGCTCCTTGACCATCTCCGAGGTGCGCACGTCCTGCCAGACGATCGCGTTGTAGACGGGCTCTCCGGTGTTCTTGTCCCACACGACGGTGGTCTCGCGCTGGTTGGTGATGCCGACGGCGGCCAGCTGGTGGCGGTTGATCTCCGCCTCGCCCAGGGCCTCGGCGACGACCGCGCGCGTGGTGTCCCAGATCTCGAGGGGGTCGTGCTCGACCCACCCCGGGTTGGGGAAGATCTGGGTGAACTCCTTCTGGCCGACGGCGATGATCTCACCGGAGTGGTTGAAGATGATGGCGCGGGTGGAGGTCGTGCCCTGGTCGATGGCCAGAACGAATTTCTCTTCGGTCATGGTCGGGTTTCCCTTCTTTCACTTCGTTGTGGACGGACTCAGGCCAGGCCCGAGGCGAAAACGATCACGGTCGCGATGATCGCGCCGACGATCGGACCGACGACGGGCACCCAGGAGTAGGCCCAGTCGGACCCGCCCTTGCCCTTGATCGGCAGAATTGCGTGGGCGACGCGGGGCCCGAGGTCACGGGCGGGGTTGATCGCGTAGCCGGTGGGCCCGCCCAGGGAGTTGCCGATGACGACGATGATGAGGGCGACTCCCAGGGGCCCGATGGCGGTGGTCGTGTAGCCGGAGACGTAGATCCAGATGATGAGGACGGCTGTGCCGATGGCCTCAGTCACGCAGTTCCACCCGTAGGAGCGGATCTCGGGCCCGGTGGAGAACACCCCGAGTTTGAAAGCGGGTTCGCACTGCTCGTCGAAGTGGCGCTTGAAGGAGAGCCACACGAGCACGGCGCCCACGAAGGCTCCGACGAACTGCGCGATGATGTAGACGGTGATGTTCACGGCGGTCACGGCGACGCCGGGCGCGAGTTCGACCGCGGGGTCGAACATGTGGCCGACGGCCTTCGCGATCGTGACCGCGGGGTTGAGGTGGCCCCCGGAGAGGTACGCGACGTAGACGCCCGCGAAGACCGCCAGGCCCCACCCCATGTTGATCATGAGCCAGCCGCCGCCCTTGCCCTTGGACTTGGGCAGCAGGTTGGTCGCGACGACACCACCGCCCAAGAGCAGGAGGACCGCTGTGCCCATGAACTCCGACATGAACAACTGCCCGGTGGAGGGCGCCGCCGCGCCGGCCATCGGGAGAAGTGTTGTGAACATTGTTCCTATCTTTCTTCGACGCTTCCTCGCATCGAATCCGTGGTGGTCGCCCACCTCCAACAGTTCACCGGCTGGCGTTGCCCTGGCCGGCGCCGACCCGGGTGGCCGCCGCCGACGTCGCAGTCGGCGCACATCCATCCGGGCGTGCTGGATATTCGTGCACTCAACGATTGTGACTCTCCTCATCCAAATGTGCAAATCAGCTGTTCACATGCCCCGGCTTCGCGCGGCTCCAGCCCACGATGGGAAACCGACGTGGCACACTGGACACTGTGACCATCCGAGATGAGCAAGCACACGAAGCCGCGTCCATGTACTACCTCCAGGGGCACACCATGGACACGATCGCGCGGACCCTCGACATATCCCGGTCCTCGGTCTCCCGCCTGCTGACCTACGCCCGTGAAACGGGACTCGTCCGCATCTCGCTGGCCGCCTCGCCCTCCTTGAAGGGGACCCTGGCGGGCCAGATCTCCGAGCTCTTCGACGTCCAGGTCTCGGTCGTGCCCACTTACGAGGCGGCCTCGGAGGTCGACCGCCTCCACAACGTTGCCCTGGCCGCCGCGGACCTGCTCATGGGAATGCTGCGCCCCGGCGCCGTCCTGGGCATCGCATGGGGGAACACGACCGCCGAGATCACCCGCTGCATGCCCAGCATCTACGTGCCCGGCTCGACGGTGGTCCAGCTCAACGGCGCGGCGACGGCCACGGAGTCCGGCATGCCCTACGCCGACGCCATCATCGCCCGCGCCGCCCGCGCCATCGGGGCGACGATGGTGAACTTCCCCGTCCCCGCGTTCTTCGACTACGTGGAGACGAAGCGCCAGCTGTGGCGCGAGCAGTCCATACAGACCGTCCTCAAAACCATCGACAGGTGCACCGTCGCGCTCTTCGGAGTCGGCTCCATGTCCTCGCGCCTGCCCTCCCACGTCTACGCCGGGGGGTTCTTGGACCCCGACGAGATCGCCGCCGTCCAGAAGGACGGGGTCGTCGGCGACGTGTGCACCGTGCTCATCCGGGAGGACGGCTCGACGGACATGGCGCTCAACGAACGCGCCTCGGGCCCCAGGCCCGAGGCCCTGCGCACGATCCCCCGCCGCCTGTGCGTCGTCTCCGGCGCCTCGAAGGCGCTGCCCCTGCTGGGCGCCCTGCGCACGGGAGCCGCCACGGACCTCGTCCTCGACGACCGCGCGGCCCGGGAGCTCCTCGAACTGGTGCACACCCGGGCCACCGCCCCGACCGCGGTCTGAGGGCCGACGAGGCGGGGGCCGGCCCAGCGCTATCGGCTCCGCGCGCACAGCGGCGCGCTCCAGGGCAACGACGGCGTCGGCG
>NZ_CP017298.1:1146233-1150254 GCF_001746855.1 Pauljensenia hongkongensis
GCGATCACCCGGGCGCGGGGGCGGGCCGACTCCGCCCGCACCGCTCGGCGCGCGACCGGAGGGGGCACGACGGGCGGGGCTCAGCCCAGGCGCTTGACCAGCGGGAAGGGGATGGTCTCGCGGATCCCCTGGCCGGTGAGGACCATGAGCAGGCGGTCGATGCCCATGCCCATCCCGCCGCACGGCGGGAAGCCCTGTTCCATGGCGACCAGGAAGTCCTCGTCCATGACCATGGCCTCCGGGTCGCCGTTGGCGGCCGCGAGGGCCTGCGCCTCGAAGCGCTCGCGCTGGACGACCGGGTCGGCCAGCTCGGAGTAGGCGGTGCCCGTCTCGAAGCCGCGCACGTACAGGTCCCACTTCTCGGTCAGGCCGGGGCGGGAGCGGTGGTAGCGGGTCAGCGGGGAGGTGTCCTCGGGGAAGTCGTAGACGAAGGTCGGCGCCCACAGCTTGGAGGCGACGAGCTCCTCGAAGATGTCCTCGACGATCTTGCCGCTCACCGCGTAGTCGTCGACCTCCAGGCCGATGCGCTCGGCGTGCTTGACGAGGGTCTCGCGCGGCGTCTCCACCGTGACCTCCTCGCCCAGGGCCTCGGAGGTGGAGCCGTACAAGTCGATGCGGTCCCACTGGCCCGACAGGTCGTATTCGGTGCCGTCGGCCAGGCGCACGACCTCCCCGCCCTCGGGCAGGTCGAAGGCGTCGCGAGCAGCCTGCTGGATGAGGTCACGGGTCAGGTCGGCCATGCCGTTGTAGTCCGAGTACGCCTCGTAGGCCTCCAGGGACGTGAACTCGGGGCTGTGCGAGGAGTCCATGCCCTCGTTGCGGAAGTTGCGGTTCATCTCGAAGACGCGGTCCACGCCGCCGACGACCGCGCGCTTGAGGTAGATCTCCGTGGCGATGCGCAGGTAGAGGTCCATGTCGAGCGCGTTCATGTGCGTGGTGAACGGCCTGGCGGCGGCGCCCCCGTGGACGACCTGCAGCATCGGCGTCTCCAGCTCGATGTAGCCGCGCCGGTGGAAGTTCTCGCGGATGGAGCGGTTGACGGCGGCGCGCACGCGGATCATGTCGCGGGCGGCGGGGCGGGTGATGAGGTCGAGTTCGCGCCGGCGGATGCGCTGGTCCTCCGACAGGGTGATCTCCTTGCCGTCCTGCGTGGTCCAGGTCTTGGGCAGGGGGCGCAGCGCCTTCGAGGCGATGGCCCACGAGGCGTCGGGGGCGGGCAGCGCGGTGGGCGCGGCGTCGTAGGCGGCCCTCGCCTGCTCGGTGGGCTCGGCCGGGGTCGCGAAGACCGACAGCTCGCCGCGGCGCGAGGAGATGACGCGCCCGTGGACGAAGAGGTGGTCCCCCAGGTCCACGTCATTCTTGTAGGCGGCCAGCGAGTCGGCGCCGACGGAGGCGGCGGAGAACATCACCTGGATCTTCTCGCCCGCGCCGTCCATGAGGGTCGCGAAGCAGAGCTTGCCGCCATTGCGCATCAGGACGACGCGCCCGGCGATGCCCACGAGGTCCTCGGTCTCCTCGCCCGCCTCCAAATGGGCGTACCGCTGGCGGACCTCCGCTATCGTGGAGGTGATCGGCAGCGCAACGGGGTAGGCGGGGGTGCCCTCCTCCATGAGGCGGGCGCGCTTCTGAGAGCGGACCTTGACCTGTTCGGGGGTGTCGTCCGCGGGGGCGTTCACGTTCTGGGCGTTTGCTTCACTCACGCGCCCATCGTACCGGGCGCCGGAGCCCCCGGCCGCCCTCAGCCGCGTTCCGCCGCCAATCGCACACGGTTCGCGGCCCACAGCCCCGTCAGGGCGGCGGAGTCCGACCAGGGGAACGCCAGGTAGTCGCCCGCCAGGACCACCGGCCCGCTCTGCTCGCCGCGGTAGCGGCGCACCAGGGAGGCCCGCCCGACCCGGCAGGTCGGCATGGCCGCGGGGATCCTCACGACACGGCTGGACGCCTGGTCCACGGCGGCCTCCAAGGAGGGGGCGAGCGCGCACAGGGACTCCACCGCGCGTCCGACGAGCTCCTCGTCGGACGTGCCCCGTTTGATGCACTCCCCGGCCGCCTCCCCGTCGAACATCACGGTGACGGCGTCGCGCCCGGGCGCCGCGTGCCCCGCGCGGCTCGACGCGCACAGGGCAGCGAGGTCGCCGCTCCGGCCGGGCGAGGCCAGCAGCCCGTAGGCGCCCCCCAGCTCGTGGTCCGCGAGACGGCGGCTGAGGGCCACCACCACGAGGAGGCCCGGGCTGTACGGTGTGGCGATGAGCTCCGCCTCCACGGGGGACGGGTCGTCGAGGAGGGCCGCGGCCCTGGGGCCGGGCACGGCCAGGACGACCCGGTCGGCCTCGACGGACGTGCCGTCGGCCAGGACCAGGGCGGCGCCGCGCGCGCCGCGCTCGAGGCGGGCCACTGGCGAGTCGTAGTGGATGGTGAGCCCCGAGGCGAGTGCGCGGGGCACCGCCTCGAGGCCGGGGTCCGCGGTGAGCGTCGTGAAGGGACGGGCGCCGTAGGCGACCATGGCGAGCGCCGCCGACGCGGAGGTGGTGGCGAGGTCCTGGAAGTAGTAGCCCCTGAACGCCGAGCCGATCACGGCGTCCGTGAAGGCCCGGCCGAAGCGCTCGGCGCACCACGGTGCGGCGGGAACGTCGATGTCGGCCCACTGGGCGGGGTCCGCTGGGTCGGCCCGCACCAGGCGCCGGGCCTGGCCGGCCAACGCCCACCCGGCCCGGGCGGCGTCGCGCCAACCGACCACGCCCGCGCGCACCATCGCGGGACCGCTGGGCTTGTACGCCTTGACGGCCGAGTCGGTGATGATGCCGGCGCGCGAGCGGATGGGGCGCAGTGGCACTCCGAGGCGCTTGGCCAGGCGGGGGAGCACCCGGTAGGTGGAGGAGAGGAAGTTCGCGCCGACCTCGACTCCGCAGTCGGCGACGGACGCCGTCTCGATGCGGCCCCCCGCGCGGCTGGTCGCCTCGTAGATCTCCACGTCCTCCCCGCGCCGGGCGAGCGCGTCCGCGCACACCAGCCCCGCGATCCCCGCGCCGATGACAACTGTTCTCATGGGAGCATTCTACGTCACAGGGCGCTCCGACTGGCGCACTACGGATCAACTGGCGCACTCCGGTGCGAACAGCCCGCCGTTTCCCACAGTCGCACACAAGGGCCCTGGTTTTCGCAACACCTCCCGCACACAACGGCAGGATTCCGCCCTTGTGTGCGGGAGTGTGTTGCGTAACTCCGCTCCTTGTGTGCGGGCCCCCTGCGGATCCCGATGGGTGGAGGCGCGCGCCCTACTCCCCCGGCGCCGCGCCGCATTCGGCGAGGAAGCCCTCCACCTCGTCCAATGCCGGGGCGGCGCTGGCCCCTCCCCTCCGGGTCGTGGACAGCGCGGCGGCATGGACCGCGAAGACCAGGGCGCCGCGCACCCCCCTGCCCCGCAGGAGGGCCCAAGCCAGCGCCGCGGAGAAGACGTCCCCCGCTCCGGTCGTGTCGTCGGCCGCCACCGGCGGGGCGGGCACGGCGGCCCGCAGTCCCGGGGCGACGGCCAGCGCCCCCGCAGCGCCGCGCGTCACGACGCACATCGGGCACATCCCGGCCAGCCGGGCGGCGGCCTCCTCCACAGTGCCGGCCCGCGTGTAGGCCAGGGCCTCGGCCTCATTGGGGGTGAACACGTCCGCGAGCGCCAGCGCCCCCAGGTCCCCCTGGTCCCAGCGCCCCGTCGGATCCCACCCGCAGTCGGCCAGCACCCACGTGCCCTCCCGGCGCCAGCGCCCCACGGCCTCCGCGTTCGCGGCGAGTCCTCGCAGGTCGGTGAGCAGGGCGGCGGGCGCGGGGCCCCGCAGCGGCGGGAACTCCTCCGTCCCGAACGAGGTCATGGCCCGGTCCCCGTCGAGCGCCAGTGACACGGTCACCGATTGGCGCTCCACCGCCTCGAGCGCGTCCAGTCGGACCCCCTCCTGGGCGAGCAAGCCCCGCACCAGGTCGCCCGCGGCGTCCTCCCCCGCGTACGAGGCGAGGGCCGCGCGGGCTCCGAGCC
>NZ_CP017298.1:1150304-1160529 GCF_001746855.1 Pauljensenia hongkongensis
TCCCCCGCGTACGAGGCGAGGGCCGCGCGGGCTCCGAGCCGGGCGAGCGCCACCGCCTGGTTCGCGGCGCCCCCCGGGGCGAGGGCGCACCCGGGCACCCACTGCTCCTGCCCGGGGACCGGCGCGTGGCCGAGGGGGCCCATGACGACGTCGAGGAAGAGGGGGCCCGCGACGAGCACCTGTTCGTTCCCCTGCGATTCCAGCACTGATCCGCCTTCCTCTCCGCTCCCTCCCATGCTAGAGGACCCGGGCGCGGGGGGCGCCCGCGCGTCCGCGTTGACAGCGACGCCGCGTCGCAGTGTTCGATAGTGCCCATGAGAGTGAAAGTGATGGCCGACCTGGCGGGGACCACGACGCGGACGGTGCGCTACTACCACCGCCTGGGGCTGCTGCCCGTGCCCCCGGTCATCGCGGGGCGCCGCGACTACGGCATCGAGCACTTGGCGCGCCTGCTGCGCATCCGGTGGCTGGCCGAGTCCGGGATCCCCCTGGCGAAGATCGCCCAGATGCTGCCCGAGGAGCCCGCCCAGGGGCGCAGTGCCATCGAGGCGGACCTGCTCGCCACACGGGCGCAGATCGACGCGCGCATCGAGGTCCTGCACCACCAGCGGGCCCGCATCGACGGTCTCGTGGCCAGGGTCCGCTCCGGCGAGGCGATCTCGCCCCTTCCCGTCGTCCTCGAGCGCTTCTACGACCACCTCGAGGGCCTCGTCGAGGATCCGGCCACGCTGCCCATCATCCACACGGACCGGCGCATGGTCCTGGCGCTGGCGATCTCGGGCCTCATCCCGGCCTCGCTGGGCCCGTTCATCGAGGGGCTCAGCGACGAGGACCACCGCGCGGTGGTCCGCATGTTCACCACGTTCGCCACACTCGACCGCAGCCGCTACCCCGGCGCCTACGGCGACGAGGAGAGGGAGCGCGTCATCGAGGATCTCGAGGAGGCCGAGTGGGCCGTCCTCGAGCGCAACAGGGCCACCGCCCTCGCGTTGCTGCGCGACCTGCCCAGTGGCGGGCCCGGGCACCTGTTGTGGAAGCGCGTGGCCCGGCTGTCCAAGATCGGCTACCCCGAGCCCGACCAAAGGCGCGTCATCGACGACCTGGTCCGCCGCCTGCAGGCGGATCCGGAGTTCGGGCCCGTGCTCGAAGAGAGAACAGGAAAGGAATGGAGCATTGTCTGATCTCATAGAGGCCGAGGGCCTCATCAAGTGCTTCGGAACAGTCAAGGCCCTGGACGGCCTCGACCTGGGGGTCGCCAAGGGCCAGATCCACGGCTTCCTGGGCCCCAACGGCGCGGGGAAGTCCACGACGATCCGCGTGCTGCTGGGCATGTACCGCACCGACGGCGGCCGCGCCCGGGTCCTGGGGATGGACCCCGCCCGCGAAGCCTCCGCCATCAACCGCCGCCTCGCCTACGTGCCCGGCTCGGTGAGCCTGTGGCCCAGCCTCACGGGCGGGCAGGTGCTCGACACCCTGGCGGGCCTGCGCGGCTCGCGCGACCACGCCCGCGAGGAGGAACTCACCGAGCGCTTCGACCTGGACCCCACCAAGAAAGTGCGGACCTACTCCAAGGGCAACGCGCAGAAGGTGGCGCTCGTGGCCGCCCTGTCCGCGCCCGTGGACCTGCTCGTCCTCGACGAGCCGACCTCGGGCCTGGACCCCCTCATGGAGCGCGTCTTCACGGACGTGGTCCGCGAGGCCGCCGAGGGGGGCGCCACCGTCCTGCTGTCCAGCCACATCCTGGCGGAGGTCCAGGACCTGTGCTCGCACGTGACGATCATCAAGGAGGGGCGCACCGTGGAGAGCGGCGACCTGTCGCGCCTGCGCTCCCTGGCCGAGACCGCCATCCGCATCGGCGTCGGGGAGTCGGACTCGCGCCGCCCCCGCCTCGTCGAGGCCCTGGCCGGGCTCGGCGCCCCCGTCCGCCCCACCGGCACCCGCGTGGAGACGCGCGTCCCCTCCTCCCTGGTGCCCGAGGTCCTGGGCGTGGTCGCGGAGCTGGGCGCGGACGACGTCCAAGTGGAGCCCGCCAGCCTGGAGGACCTGTTCATGAGCCACTACTCGGGGGACGAGGGGGCGCGGTCATGAGCGCGTTCACGGGACTGCGGCGGTGCCTGGGGCTGGCAACGCGCCGCTACAGGTGGCAGGCGCTCGCGTGGATGGTGCCGCTGTGGCTGTTCCTGCTGGGCCACCCGATCGCCCTGCAGCGCACCTACCCCTCCTTCGAGGAGCGCACCGCGCTCCTGTCCCAGATGCGCGACGCGCCGGGCGTGCGCCTGCTCTTCGGGCCCCTCCCCGCCACCGGCGGCGTCGGGGAGTTCGCCAGTTGGGAGGACGGCGGGTACCTGCTGTGGTTCGTGGCGATCATGGCGATCATGCTCACGACCGCGCTGGCCCGGCGCGACGAGCAGGACGGGCACGTCGAGGTCGTCCTCGGGGCGGGCGCGGGCCGATGGGCGCCCTTCGCCTCGGCGACCGCGTGGGCGATGGGCGCCATGGCGCTCACGGGCGCGGGCCTGGCGGCCTCGCTGATCGGCGTGGACGCCGCTGTGGGCGAGACCCCCCTGCGGGGGGCGCTCGTGTTCGGCGGCGTGGCCATCGCCCAGGGCTGGGCGTTCGCGGGCGTCGCCCTGGTGGCCTCGCAGTTGGTGCGGGACGCCTCGGCCGCGCGGGGACTGTGTTTCACGGTTTTCGGGGCGGCCTTCGCCATCCGCGTCCTGGCCGACGAGACGGGGGCCGCGTGGCTGCGGTGGCTGAGCCCCCTGGCCTGGCGGGACGTCGCCGGGCCCTTCGGGGCGGAGCGCGTGTGGGCGCTCGCCGTCTTCGCGCTCGTGGCCGCCGCACTGGTGGCGCTGGCGGCGCTGCTCCACTCCCGCCGGGAACTGCTGGGGGCGGTGCTGGCCGACCGCTCCGTGTCCACCAGGCGGTGGCGCGTGCGCGGCCCGCTGGGCCTGACCGCGCGCCTGGGCGTTCGGCGCCTGGTGGCCTGGGCCTTCGCACTGGCGCTCACAGCGGCGCTCTTCGGCGCGATGTCGGGCGGGCTGTCCGACCTGATCGCCAACAACCCGGCGAGCGCCGCCTACATCGACAAGATGGCCCCCGAGATGCGGCCCGTCGTCCAGTACACCACGTTGCTCACAGTCGTGATGGTGGCCCTCGTGGCCACCGCGGTCGTCCAGCGGGTGCTCGGCCTGGCCGCGTCGGAGGAACGGGGGCTGTCCGAGGCGGTGCTGGCCTGCGGGGTCCCGCGCACGCGCGCGCTCCTAGCGGCCGTGGCCGACGCCGTCGGCGCGGGAGTGGTCCTGCTCGTCGTGTCGGGCGCCGTACTGGCGGCCGCCACGGCCACCCAGGTGGGCGAGGACCACGCCGCCGGCCGCGCGCTGGTCTCCACGCTCACCCAACTGCCGGGGGTCGTGGCGGCGGCGGGCATCGCCGCGTTGCTGGTGGGCGCTGCGCCCCGGTGGCGGTCCCTGGCGTGGGCGGTCATCGCGTGGAGTTCCTTCGCGCGCCTCTTCGGGGGCCTCGTCGACATGCCGAAGTGGGCGCAGGATCTCAGCGTCCTGGGGCACGTGGCCGACCCGTGGGGGACGACGCACTGGGTGCCGCTGGTCCTCCAACTGGTGGTGGGGCTCGTGTGCTGCGGCGCCGGGCTGGCCGTCTACCGGAGGAGGGACATCCCGGCCTGAGCCGCCCCTGCCCGGAGGGCACGGGGGCAGTGGGACCGGGCGCCGGTGCGGCTCCGCGCGGGTTGGTGGAAGCCAAGGCCCTCAGCCCCGCGGGGCTGGGGGCCGGCCCTCGTCAAGTCGCGCCCGACGCGCCGACGCCAAGTGCGCGGGGACTCACGGCAGTGGAGTCCGCGGCCCGAATAACCGCCCTCAACTAGAAGTGACCGAAACCATACCAAGTCTTCACAACAAATCATACTTATGACCTACAACACATTCTCTATTGAATGTTGACGCATAAGGGGTACCGTTACCGCGTGGATAGTTTTGATGAGGCGATCGCCCGTGTCGAGGACGAGGTCGCCGGGGCGCAGGAGCTGGCCGGGCGGGCCCAGGAGTTCTTGGACTCGTTGGCGGATGTGTGCGGCGTGGGGGTCGACAGGGACGAGCGCGTGAGGGCGGAGGTCGACGCCTCGGGCACGGTCGTGGCGGTCGAGATCGAGGAGGACCCGGAGTTGGCCGAGGCGGTGCTGGAGGCGCTGACCGCGGCGCGGGCGGACGCGGGGCGGGGCCTGGCCGGGGCGGCGGGGCGCGCTTACGGGGAGGACTCGGAGGTGGCGTCGCGGTTGGCCCAGGAGTACGGGCTCGACGACGATGACGACGGTGGCCGAGGCGCGTACGGGCGTCGTGGTGGTCCGCGCGGTTGGCGCTGAGGCGGGGTGTCGGCGATGGACTGGGATGTGAGTTTCGAGCCGGACCGGTTCCGGGCGGCGGCCGAGGGCGCGCGCCGGGTGGGCGACGGGGTCGAGGCGGCGATCAGCGCGGTGGGCCAGGCGAGTTCCCTGTCGGGGGCGCTGGGGATGCTGGTGGGGCCCCTGGTGGCCCCGGTGTTCGCGGTGGTCGAGGTCGCGGCGCACGCGTGCTTGCACGCGGGCGCCGAGGGGGCCTCGGACATCGCGCGCAAGCTGGAGGAGTCGGCGCAGGTCATGGAGGCGTGCGAGCAGCAGATCGCTGACGACTTCAAGCGGATCGGAGGGAGGCGGTGAGCGCGTCGGAGGAGCGGCCCGAAGTGCGCGACGGCGGCTCCCGGGACCAGGCGCGGGCAGATTCGGAGCGCAGGGGGCTGGACACGATGCCCCGGCCCACGGAGACTGATCCACTTCCGTCTCCGTCCGGCGGCGGGTCGGGCTCGTCCAGCGACTTCTCCGGCGGGGGCAACCCGTTCGTGGCGTCCAAGGAGGACTCGACGACGCCGTTGGCGGGGTCGGGGGTGCTCGACGACATCGAGGGGATCGCGACGGGCCTGAAGGAGGGGTCCTGGCTGGACGTGGGGCTGTCCACAGTGGCGATGGGCGCCGACGTGCTGGGCGCCGTGGTCGATCCGCTGGGGACCTTGATCGCGTGGGGCGCGGGCTGGCTGATCGAGCACTTCAACCCGATGAAGGGCTGGTTGGAGCAGCTGGCCGGGGACGCCGACCAGGTGAAGGCCAACGCCCAGACATGGGGGAACGTCGCCAAGGGGATGGACTCCATGGCCGAGGCCCTGGAGATGGATGCCAGCGAGCTGATGGCCGACGCGCGCGGGGCCGCGGCCAGGGGGTACTCGGCGGCCAGCGGGGACGTGTCCAAGAGCCTGCGCACGGCCGGCAAGGCGGCGGCGGCGATGAGCGGGGCGATGGGGGTGCTCGCGACTGTCGTCAAGGTCGTCCACGACCTCGTGCGCGACGCGATCGCCGCGATCATCGGGACCCTCGCCTCGGCGATCATCGAGGCGGTGGCCACCGTGGGCCTGGCCATCCCCGCCATCATCGCCCAGGTCCAGATCAAGGTCGGGGCCAAAGCCGCCGAGATGGGCGCCAAGATCACCGGCCTGCTCAAATCCGCCAAATCCCTGTTCAAACAGCTCACCTCCCTCAAAGGCCTGCTCGAACTGCTCAAATCCCTCCTCAAGAAAGGAAAACAAGGACTCAAAGGACTCAAGGACCTCGGCAAGAAGATTCTGAAGGGCAAAAAGGGGACCGACCTCAAGGAGCTCGTGAAGAACAGGAAGCGCATGTGGACTCCGGAGAAGGCGCAGAAGCGGGCAAGGAAACTCATCGAAAAAGGGAAGAAGGCGAACGCGAGGAAGAAGAAGTACATCGAGAAGATCAAGAACCGCGGGTTGAGCACCTCTGATGTGTCAAAGGCGAATATCGGTGATACTGTTGAAGCGCTTCGCGCCAAGGGACAGTCTGTCCTCAAGACGAAAATGCTCGAACGGGATGCGAGACAGTTATCTAAAGCTCGTTTCGCTGAGAAACGTGCGAGTGAGGAGCTCGGGCAGTTGGGGGCGGAGTACGCGACGAACAGTTTCAATCCGCCGCGCCATGTGATTCCGGGAGTCGGGGGCTCAGGTGCTGGTAATAGGCGCTTCGATGTGCTTTCTATAGATGAGCGTTTGGAGAATTTGGACTTCATTGAATCGAAAGGGGTAAAAGAGGGCAGCAGTCCACATATGGGACAGGCCACAGACGTCCTACCCAACGGACAGAAGGTAAAACTGAAACAGGGCACGCCCGAGTACCTCAACCACATCGCCCGTCAGGATAAGGAGTTCCTCCAATTGATGAGGGATAATCCGGAGGTCTGGCGCCGGATCAAGAAGGGGGATGTGCAACTCAATAATGTGGTTTCTGTCACCGATACTAGCGGATTGGGCAGCACGACCTATAAATCAACACCGTTCACGTTGGAGCAAAGGACCATAGACCATATCGATGGGCAGTTGTGAGCGCGGCACTGTAGCATCAGAAGAGTGACCCTATGGAGGTTGATTGAGATGAGTCATGAGTTCCAGGCGGTTCCCGCTGGACGGGCTGTTGAGATCGTGCGCGCGTGGGCGCTGCACACGTGGCCGATGACGGTGGACGAGGGGGTCGGGGTGTACACGGGCCTCGGTTTCCGCTGCGCGGGTTCTGATCCTGAGATGTTCACCTCGGATCTGTCCCCCGACGAGGATGTCTCCTACTTCAACAGTGAGCACGGTTCGGTGTTCGGAGTGCGGGTGCAGTTGTCGAACCTGGTCCCCGAGGCGGGGTGGGCAGCGTCGCTGCCGCGTTCCAGGGAGGCCTTCGAGTCTTACGCCGCCGCGTTCTCCCAGGTGTTCGGCGCCCCGTACTCCAAGGACAGCACGGAGTCGTCTTTCAAGGCTCAGTGGTTCCTCGACAATGGGGCAGGAGTCGGACTCAACGGAAACCAGGCTTTGATCACCGCCTCAGTCGAATCACCGGAAGATGCGGAGTACCACCTTTCCGAACTGGAGGACGAGAAGAATGGAATCCCACTCGATTTCGACTACTTCTAACCGGGGGCGGCTATCCGGGCAGCGGACTCCGCCGCCGTGAGCCCCGTGCGCGCTCGGCACCACCGGGCAGCGCCGCTTCAGCGAGAACACAATACGACTCCGCCTATTTCTGCAGCCTGTCGACCCACGCGGCATAATCCTGGTCGAATTGCGCCCAGAAGGCGTCGTCGAAGCGCACCTCGTCCAGTTTGCCGGCTCTTCAGAGTTGAGTGTGGGTGGAGGCGTCTAGGCCTCCTGCGATGAGGAGCATTCGGAGTTGGTATTTGGTGGGGTTGCGGTAGCCTCTGGCGATTCGTCTGCCTAGTTCGATGATTCCGTTGATGGCTTCGGTGGGGCCGTTGCTGGCTCCTCCTGTGTTGAAGTAGGCCAAGAAGGTGTCCTTCCACTTGCGTAGGGTCCGGCCCAGGCGAGCGATTTCGGGGATGGGACACGTTGGTAGGCTCTCGACGAGACGAGCGGCCAGGCGTCGGCCTTCTCCAGCTTCACAACAATCTGCTCAGGCGTGTGCTTCGAGAACTTCCTCATGGTCATCCATTTTGCCCGGCCACAAGCGGCCAGGACTACTCGGAACAACCCTCTCAAAACAAACGGTCCGAAAAACCCAGACCCGTCCAGTCTACTTGTCGTTCATCTAGTGGACCCCACCCTCCGGGCTGCGTGCCGCCCTCTGAATAGCAATCAAGAAAGGTTGGTCCGCGGCCTTCGTCTCAGCGTCAAGCTCCTCAAAGGGAACGGCTGATGCATGATGAGGATCAGTCCGGCTGATCCACGCCGTCCATGCATCGTGAACGTCTTCCGCTGTAGTTCGCTCACCCTTGGCTCGCATAAGCACCGCATACACTCGGAAAAGGTCCTCAGAGCCGCACGGCACGTCAGTTCCTTTGGGCAAGCAACCACGAACGAGTTCTGCATCGCGTTCTAAGTAGTTGGGCATAGCGGCATCCTTCCGACCAGAAGCATCAGATACAGCAGCCCAAAGATCACCGGAACGACGCGTTCGACGTTGCCGAGCTGGCGAAGCCTAGCTCTTACGCGAGCCATCTTCCCCTTGGAGTTTCCTTCGTTGCTGAGTATCGCCCACTCGTCGAGAAACGGTGTCAACGGCAGATAGTCTGCTTCAATCTTATTGATCACCACGAACTTTGCTTCGTTCAATTTTCGGTAATTTCTTAGCAGGTACCACCAGCAGACAGAGACAGCGATTCCTGCAACGCATACTGCAACGGGCAACAATGCCGACCCATCTTCCGGCTTATGCAATCCGATGACGGCTGCTAGCGTCGTATTGACAGTCAAGAAGAACGCGTTGGCCACTGCGCGCCGGGCAGAGATCCGGTCGGCCATTTCGACTGACAACTTGTAGATATCCATGACTCTTGGATCAGGCGGAATCGAGACGCCCTCATGTTCCTCGTTGGTCACCGAGAACCCTTGACTAGCGCCTTCAAGTTGTCCCAGGTCCACTTGTACAACTTGTCGCTCGATGTCGCAGTCGTAGGTTTCCGGGCGCCGTCATGGCCAGCCAGGAGAAAATAGGGGATGTTCTCCTCTTTGGCGATCCGTAGCTCTTCCGCCACGCCTACGGCGGTGTGAGTGCTCTTCCCGCATAGAACGATCATGAGCCCAGCACCTTTGATGCGCCTGCGTGCTTCGACCTTCCATGTGGGCGAAGCCGTCTTGATCGACCAGTCCGCTATCTCAAATGGGGTATCTGGGTGCTTGGCTTGTCCAACCAGCAGGTCTTTCAGTCGAGCATCGTTATCGTAATCGAAACTGATAAAGGCACGTTGCGCCATGAGGGTTTCCGCTCGTCGCTGGAAGCCAGGGGTGTCCCCCGACAGCTCAGATGATACCGACTATCACGGCTCTTCGCATTTGAGGGTGTAGGGGTGGTGTGAGGGGGTTCGGCGTGTCGTGTTGGGGTAGGGGTCGAGGTCTTTCGATGATGGAGATTCCTACACCGTCCATCTGAAAGACCTCGACATGCCTCATACTACCTTTGATCGTCCTGACCTGAGTGCGTTCACGCGCCTGGATGGCCTTGGGTTGGAGGTGTCGGGCCAGCGCGTGGAGAAGAGCCAGACAGTGTTGGCTTGCCGTATCACTGGTGATGACCGGTGGCGCGCATCGCCCAGGCCCTGGCTGTGTCCTGGAATACCGCTAATACCGCTGTCCTGGGCGAAGGCCAGCGCGCGCTCATCAACGATCCAGCCCGGTTCGAAGGCGTGCGTGTCATCGGCGTGGATGAACACGTGTGGCGTCATACTCCCTACGGCGACAAATACGTCACCGTCATCTTGGACTTGACTCCCATCCGCGATCGCAGTGGTCCCTCCCGGCTCCTGGACATGGTCCCGGGCCGCTCCAAAAAGGTCTTCAAGACCTGGCTGGCCTCCCAGCCGAGCATCTGGCGCGAGAGTATTGAGATTGTCGCGATGGATGGATTCACCGGTTTCAAGAGCGCGGCCGCCGAAGAACTCCCCGGCGCGAGGGCGGTCATGGATCCCTTCCACGTCGTGCGCCTGGCCGGGCACGCTCTCGATGAGTGCCGCAGGCGCATCCAACAACAACTCCACCATCGGCTGCTCGCACTGCTCCATGATCCGCGCCGACTCCTCCAGCTTGCGCGCGATGTCCGAGGCCTCCCCGCCGCCCGCGCGCAGGCACCCACCCGGCGCGCGCCCTCGGCCGCCGCCCGCGCCTCATCAAAACCATCCACACGGTAACGGTCCCCCCAAAAAACCAGCATTCAATTGAAACTGTGTTATAAGTCACAAAGTAAACGGCCACAGAGTCTGCAGTCAAGACGCATAATTCATACATACATGGTTTACATGTCATATCGGATTCAGCAAAGGAGGCTGACATCATGGCACCGCGAAACCCCGCGCAGTTCGGCCCCGGCGGGCGCGGATTCTTCGGAACCGTCACAGTGGGCACGCGGGGGCAGATCTCCATCCCCGCCCAAGCTCGCAAATCCCTCGGCCTGGAGCCCGGAGACCAGCTGGTCGTCCTCACCGACCCGGCCCAGGGCCTCGCCCTGGTCCCCCTGTCGCTGCTCCTCTCCCAGCACGCCGGCACCAACCCCCTCGCCGCCCTCGTCCGCGACACCATGGCGGGTGGCGAAGTCCCCCCATCCCCGCCCGGCCCCGAGGCGGACGACGGAGCGTCCGGCGCCGACGAGCCGGGCAGCGCGGCAACCGCACCGGCGGAAACG
>NZ_CP017298.1:1160579-1170921 GCF_001746855.1 Pauljensenia hongkongensis
CGCCGTGGCCCCCGCCCCGGGACCGGACGCCGCGCCCCCGACGGGCACCGGACCCGCCGACGCGGCCCCCGCCTCGTGAACCCAGCACCAGCACCCACCCCACCGCACCACCAGGAGTAGAAATGACCAGCCCAGCCATCCGCGCGGCGGATGTCACCAAGCGCTACGGCAGCCTCACCGCCGTGGACGGCGTGTCACTGGAGGTCTCCCACGGCGAGATCTTCGGGATCATCGGCCCCAACGGCGCGGGCAAGACGACCTTCATGGAATGCCTTGAGGGCCTGCGCCTGCCCGACAGCGGCGATATCGACGTGCTCAGCGAGGACCCGGCCCACCCGACCAAGCGGTGGCGCGAGCGCATCGGCGTCCAACTGCAGACCGCCGCCCTGCCGCCCAAGATCACAGTCGACGAGGCATTGGCCCTCTTCGCGTCCATGTACTCCGACCCCGCCGACCCCTCCGCCCTGCTCCACGAGCTCGGCATCGCCTCCAAAGGGCGCTCCTACGTGGACAAGCTCTCCGGCGGGCAGCGCCAGAGGGTCTTCATCGCGCTCGCCCTGCTGGGCAAGCCCGAAGTGGTCTTCCTCGACGAGCTCACCACGGCGCTCGACCCGCAGGCGCGCCTGGCCATGTGGGACGTGGTGCGCTCCATCCGCCAGGGAGGCGCCACAGTGGTCATGACCACCCACTACATGGAGGAGGCCGAGGCCCTGTGCGACCGCGTCGCCGTCATCGACCACGGGCGCCTCATCGCGCTCGACACGGTCCCGGGCCTCATCGGATCCCTTGGGAAGGGGACCAAGGTCCAGCTGCGCACCTCCCGCACGATCCAGCCCAGCGCGCTCGACGGCGTCGAGGGCATCAGCGACGTGGCGGTCGCCGGCACCGCCGTGTCGATGCTGTGGGCGGGCTCGGGGATCCCCCAGGCCGCCGTCTCCGCCATCGAGGCCACCGGCGCCACCGTGTCCAACATCCGCACCAGCTCCCCCGGCCTGGAGGACGTGTTCCTCGCCCTCACCGGCCGCGACATGCGTCAGGAGGCATGAGCCATGCGCACCTTCGTCCAACTGTGCCGCGTCACCGCGATGCGCGCCCTCCGCGAACCCGTCACCGTCATCTTCGCGGTCCTCTTCGCCCCCGCCTTCATCGCCTGCATGGGCCTCATCTTCGGCAACAGCCCGGCGCCCGAGTTCGGCGGCAAGGGGTTCCTCGAGGCGAACTTCACCGCCTTCCCGGGCATCGTCATCGCGATCACGGCGCTCATCATCGTCCCCGTGGACCTGGTGGCCCAGCGCGGCGCGGGCGTGCTGCGGCGCTTCCGCGCCACCCCGCTCAACCCCGCTCTCTACCTGGCCGCCGACGTCGTCTCCCGGATGGTCCTGGGCCTGGTGTCCTTCACGGCCATGTACGCCATCGCTGCCCTCGGCTTCGGGGTGCGGCCCGCGTCGGCCGGGGCCTTCGTGTCCGCCCTGGTGGCGACGATGCTGGGGCTCGCCGCGTTCCTGGCGCCGGGCTACCTGATCGCCGGGCGCTTCCGCAACGTGGGCGCCGCGCAGGGGCTGGGGAACATCCTCATGTACCCGCTGATCTTCACCTCCGGCGCGGCGGTGCCCCTGGCGATACTGCCCCCCGGGGTGCTCTCCGTCGCGAAGTACTCGCCGATGACGCAGCTCACCTACCTCACCCAGGGCCTGTGGGCGGGCGAAGGATGGGGGCAGCACTGGGTAGCCGCAGTGGTCTTGGTCGTCTTCGGCGCCGTCTGCGGCGTCGCGGCGGCGCGCCTCTTCCGCTGGGAGTGACAGGACGGGCGGAAGCGGGCGGTGCCCGCCCCCGCCCGTCCGCACCGTCCGGCAACCGCAGCGGCCCCGGAGCCGGGTCGGCGGGTCAACGCCGCAGGCCCCGTCCGTCCGCACGGTCCGGCGACCGCGTGGCCGCCCGGCCCTTGAACCGGCGGACACAGCCCCTCTAGCATGAGGGACATGAGTTCTCGGATCGAAGGCGGCCCCACCACGGGGCGCCCTCCCCAGCGCTGGGCGCGCATCGCCTGCTGGACGGCCTTCATCAGCGCCCTCCTGCCCGTGGTGTGGAGAATCGCGATGCTGTGCGGCGTGGACCTCGGTTTCTCCCAGGCAGACTTCTTCAGGTCCAATGCCTCGGCCACCGCCTACGTCCTGGGCCTCGAGTCTGTCCAGGTCCTCGCGGGAGCCCTGTGCCTCGGCCTCATCTACCCCTGGGGCGAGCGGGTGCCCCACTGGGTGCCCTGCCTCGGCGGGCGCGAGATCCCCCGGATCCTCCCCCTCGTGGTCGGCGGAATCGGCAACGCCCTGCTCTACTACATCAACGCCACCCTGGTGATCAGGTTCGGCGCCGTGTGGCTGGGCCTGGCCGAGGGGCAGACCCCGGCCGACGGAATGAACCACTGGCAGGTGGCCGTCCTGGTCGCAGCCTACGTCCCGATGCTGCTCCTGTGGGCCCCCGCCCTCACCGTCGGCCTCGTCGGCTACGGGCGCAGGCGCGCCCCGCATTAGGATTGGAAGCCCACCACCGATCGGAGCCCTATGAAACTCGCCATCGTCGGCGGGGGCGGATTCCGCGTCCCCCAGATCATCGAGGTCCTCGCGCGCGCCCGCGCCGGCGACGGCCCCCACGCCCAGTTGGTCGTCGACCACGTCGCCCTCCACGACACCGCCCCCTCCCGCCTGCGCGCGATGAAGGCGGTCCTCACCGCCCTGGACTACCCGTGCTCCCCCGCGGTCAGCTCCCACACGGACCTCGACGAGGCGCTGGCGGGCGCGGACTTCGTGTTCTCGGCGATGCGGGTCGGCGGTACCCGCGGACGCGTCCTCGACGAGCGCTGCGCCCTGGAAGAGGGGCTGCTCGGCCAGGAGACCGTCGGCGTCGGCGGATACGCCTACGCGCTGCGCACCCTCGGGCCCGCGCTGGACCTCGCCCGCGCCGTCCGCCGCGCGGCGCCCGGGGCGTGGGTCATCAACTTCACGAACCCCGCCGGCATCATCACGCAGGCGATGCGCTCGGTCCTGGGGCGCCGGGTCGTCGGCATCTGCGACACCCCCATCTCCCTGGTGCGCCGCACCTGCGCCGCGCTGGGACTGGACCCCTCCGCCGCCGAGCGGAACGGCACGGGCACCGACTTCGACTACGTGGGCCTCAACCACCTCGGTTGGCTGCGCTCCCTGAGAGTCGACGGAGTGGACCTGCTGCCCGGTCTGCTGGCCGACGACGCCCGCCTCGACGCCCTCGAGGAGGCGCGGACCATCGGCGCCGACTGGCTGCGGGCGATCGGCGCGGTGCCCAACGAGTACCTCTTCTACTACTACTGCCAACGGGAGGCGCTGGCGGGGGTGGCCCGCTCGCGCACCCGCGGGGAGTTCCTCGACGCCCAGCAGGGGGAGTTCTACGAGGCGGTGGCCGCCGACCCCGCCCGGGCGGGCGCGCTGTGGGAGGCCGCCCACGCCCGCCGGGAGGCGACGTACATGGCGGAGGCGCGCAGTGAGGACGAGCGCGACGGGCGCCGCGAGGAGGACATCGCGGGCGGCGGCTACCAGCGCGTCGCCCTGGACCTCATGACCGCCCTGTCCACCGGGGAGCCCGCGCGCATGATCCTCGATGTCGGCAACGCGGACTCGGGCAGCGCGGCCATCGCGTCCCTGGCCGACGAGGCGGTCGTCGAGGTCCCCTGCGATGTCGACGGGGACGGCATCCACCCGCGCCCCGTCGCCCCCCTCACCGGGGCGCCGCTGGGCCTCGTGCAATCAGTGAAAGCCTGCGAGGACCTGGTCATCGAGGCCGTGCGGCGCCGTGACGAGTCCCTGGCCTGGCGGGCGCTGGCGCTGCACCCCCTGGTCGACTCCGTGCGCGCGGCGCGGCGCGTCCTCGACTCCTACATCGCGCGCAACCCCCTGGTGGCCGCCGTCTTCGACTGACCGGGCGTGCCCGGAGCGCCCTGGTCTTCTCCGACGAGGCCGATCCCGCCGGAGACTGACCCGGCGTGCCCGGGCCGGGTCGCCGAGGCGGTGGCCTGCGACACCGACTGACCCGGCGCGCCCGGAGGGCCCCCTCCCAGGCGGGCCCGCGCGCGGGAGCGGGCCTTCCGGCCGCCACGCTGCGGGACTAGAGTGGGGCCATGGCACTATTCGCACGGACAACGACCCTATCCGCGAACTTCCCCGGCACCTACGAGCAGGTGTACCTGGCCGCCTTCGCCGCCGTTTACGCACTGGGGTACACGCCCGACATGGCGGACCCCAATATGCGCATGATCTGCTACTCCACGCCGACCACCGCTTTCACCTGGGGCGTGAACGTCACCATCGGCCTGGTCCCCCAGCAGGGCCAGGTCGTCGTCGAGATCACGGCGCAGTCGCTGTGGCCCATGCCCACCCTGGGGCAGGAGGGGCGCAACAAGAAGATCATCAACGCCGCGTTCGAGCAGATCAACGCCGCCCTGGCCCAGGGCGCCCCCCAGCCCGGGCAGCAGCCCCAGGCGGGCGTTGACGGCGCGCAGCCCTACGGCGGGGCCGCTTTCCAGCCCGGGCAACAGCCCCAGGCGGGCGCTGACGGCGCGCAGCCCTACGGCGGAGCCGCTTTCCAACCCGGCCAGCAGCCGAACGCCGGGAGCGCGCAGCCCTACGGCGGGGCCGCCCCCCGGCCCGGGCAGCAGCCGGGCGCGTAGGGGCTCTGGTCCCGCCGGGGCTTGGCTCTGCTCCCGCCGGGACTGGGCTCCGGTCCTGCGATGGCTTGGTGCCGGTCCTGCCGGGGCTTGGCTCTGGTCCCGCCGGGGCTTCGCTCTGGTCCCGCCGGGGCTTCGCTCTGCTCCTGCCGGGACTGGGCTCTGGGGGCGCGCCTGGCTCCGCTGGTCTTCTTTCGGTCTGGCGGTGTTGTGCGTCTCTTTCTTTTGGGTGTGGGTGGGGTTAGTGTGGGGGAGCGCCTTCGTCTGGTTGGGAGAGTTGGTGGGTTGTTGTGGTGCGTCCGGTTGATTGGTCTGTGGTGGGGTTCGAGTCGGATCCGGTTCCTGGGGATCCTGTGGTGGTGCGCGCGGGCGGGAGTGGTTATGTGGGGGTTGCGGATGCGATCCGGAGGTGCGCGGATTCTTTGCGGGCTTTGGATGCGGGGGGTTCGCGGGGGTCTGAGTCGGTGGAGGCCTTGTTGGAGGCCCGTGATGACATCTTGTCGAAGGTGGAGGTGGCTGAGGGGCGTTACCGGGCTGCTGGTAATGCGCTGGTGGAGTACGCGGGGGCGTTGGAGCGGGCGCAGACGGATTCGTTGAACGCTCTGGTGGCGGCGAGGTCGGCGCAGCAGGACGTGGACGAGGCGGTGGCCCGGGCAGGGCGTATGCGCGAGAGCGCGGGGGAGTGCCCCGGGCAGGGGGATGGGGCTGATGACCGGGCGCGTTATGAGCGGGCGGCTACTGCGGCGGATGGTGATGCGGAGGTGGCGCGGGGGCGGGTGCGGGCCCAGCGGCAGGTGGTCCTGAACGCGATGGGCGAGCGCGACGCCGCGGCGGTCAAGGCGATGAACGCCATTGACGGGGCCGGTGATGACGGGTTGGGGGACTCGTGGTGGGACGACTGGGGGTCCAAGGTCGCCTCGTGGATCGCCACGATCTGCGATCTCGTGGCGCAGATTCTGGGTGTCCTGGCATTGTTGGTGGCGTTCATCCCCCTGATCGGGCAGGCGCTGTCCGCCGTTCTGCTCACGCTGTCAGCGATTGCTGGCGTGGTGGGGGCCATCGCGCACATCGCACTTGCCGTGTCCGGTGATGAGACGTTCTTGGCGGCCCTCGTCTCCGTGGCATTCGCCGCCCTGGGCTGCATCGGATTCGGTGGAATGCGCTTGCTGACGAAGCACATCATTTCACTGTCGGGCTTGAGTCGGGTGCGGAACCTGATATCAGCGACGTTCGGAGGCAAGGGGATCGCCAGCACCTTCGAGAACCTGCGGGAGGCTTTCAAGGACCTGGCCCGTGTCCGCGCGCTCCCAAACAATGCCCTGGGCGGGGTGCGGGGCATGGCGCGGGCCTATTTCCGCAACGTCATCGCCAGCGTGCGGAACCTGGCCCGCTACGCGCGGGTGCGCTTCCAGTACAAGGGCACCCCACCGCGTTATACGGAGGGCAAGCCATTCCCACGCCGCCCGAAAACGCCGCCGAAAGACTTGAGTAAAGCTTGGGACGACATCGAGCCCCGGCCACGGCTCGACCGGGTGCTGCCGGGGAACCCCGATAACCTGACCATTGAGGCGGACCACATCGTGCCCGCGAGGTGGATCGAGAAGATGGATGGCTACTCCCGTTTGACCGGGCCCCAGCGGCAGGAGGTGATGAACTGGATGGAGAATCTCCAGGCGATCACTAAGCGCGCGAATAGATCCCGCCAGAATAGTTTGTATGTGGAAGAATGGCTTGGATACAACCCTCTGGGTGACGGTGTTTTCGAATTTCCCGCGGATCGCTTGTTCTTGACGCAGATGCAGCGTTTGGAGCCCTTGTTGGCGACGAGGATCCAGTACATGATCGACCAGATAGTGGCAGGAGGACTCTGATGGGGTTGTTCTCGCGGTTGAAGAGGCGGCCATTGACGAGGCTGGAGCGGTTCAACCGTTCTATGTCACAGGACGGTCGGGTGCGTTTGGTGGAGGAGTCTCCGCCTGCGGGGGCTCCTTTGCCGGAGGAGTGGCGGGCGTTGCCCGCTTTGTCGCCCGCTGAGCGGGTGGGGGTGATGGCGGACCGGATGGACCGTTTTGTGGGGGATGTGCTGCCCGAGACTGTGGCCCTGATCAGGCGGTGCGGGCGGGATGCGGAGCTGGCGTTGTGGGGGGAGCGGTACATCGTGGTGTACACGCTGGTCAACTCCACCGGCACCACCCTCGACTATTACGGGGGCAACCCCTACCAGCCCACATGGCCCGACGAGGAGGATCCCAGGCGTATCGCCCCCTCGTACGGTATCGCTGTGTACGACTTCAATGTCCGGGCCGTGTGGGACCGGGTCCCGCCCAAATTGCGGTCCTTCTATGAGAACGTCCACGACGGCCTGTGCTGGTGCAACTGGGCGCCCGACAGCTTCTACGAGCTCAGGGCCGTCAACGAGTTCCGCAGCGGGGACTTTTCCGAATTCGACATGAGCGACAACGACGCCCTGTGCGACCGGGCCCAGGGCTGCTACCCCTTCTTCTGCGGTTCCTCCGGATCCTTGCTCACCGTCGACCTGGTCGGCAAGTGCCCCGGTCGCGTGGATTACTGGAGCAGCGGCGGGGCCTTCGAGTTCGACATCGACTTGTGGCAGGCCCTGGACGAGTTCTACACCGGACCAGCGGACCCCGAGTACTACGCCGCCCTGAAGGATGACCAATGAGCGCACGACAACCCGCAGACATTCCCGCCCGCGGAAGAGGAGACCGCTGATGGCTATTCTGCCCTGGCGCAGGAGGCGCCAGTTGGCCGAGCAGGCGAAACTGGACGAGCTCAACCGCCTCATGTCCTACGGGGGCGCTGTCAGCTTCGTAGAGGGGCCGCCCTATTCCGTCTTCATACCTTCACCCTGGGAGGGCATTGCCCGCAGCACCTCCGCAATCGGCGGAAGGAGCGTCTCAAGTATGATGCGGTACACCGTGGGCGACAAGTTTCCCCGGACCGTCGACCTTCTGGAGCGCTGCGGGCACGACGCTCAAATCGTGAAGTGGGGGGACCGCTATGTCGTGGTGTACACGCTGGTCAACTCTGCGGGGGAGACGGTGCACTACTTCGGGGGCAACCCCATGCGCCCGTCGTGGCCGATGAGCAGTGAGGAGGGGTACGGGCGCAATGTGCGGGCCGTGTGGTCCCGCGCCCTGGAGGTGTGGCCCTTCTACCGCAACTTCCAGGACGGCTTCGTCTCGTGCGCTCAGCCGTCCACCGGCATCTACCAAGTGGGGGACATCAACGAGTTCTCCACCGGGCAGTTCACCACTTTGGGCATCGACGACGAGGGGCTGCGGGCGCGCGCCAAGGGCTGCTACCCGTTCTACCGCAGCCCCAGCGGAGACATCGTCACCCTCGACATCACCGGCCAGTGCCCCGGACGCGCCGACCTATGGCACCCCCACGCGGACCCAGAACTCGACATCGACTTCTGGGACACCATCGACACCCTCCTCACCACCACCATCGACCCCCACCACAACACCCAGGACAGCTGATGACCACACACCACACCCGCGCCCACGGAAAAGGAGACCGCTGATGGCCTTCTTCTCGTGGTTGAAGCGCCGGCGTCGTGTTCCCTCTCTCGGGCATGAGTGGGTGGCGCGGTATGTGGATGAGCGCGGGCCTGTGGTGTTCATCGAGGGGGCCGTGCCCGGTTGGGACGCGAGCGCGCTCATCGAGGCCTCTCCTTCGCCGGTTGTGTGCGGGAGGCCTGTGCGCGGGGGTGGTTCCCCAAGCAGTTCCTGCCCCGCAAGCGACTCTTCGGGCGCGGCTGGGAGCCCGCCCGCACCCGGCCCCGGCAGGGTAGGGACTGACCGGGGTGCGGAAATGCTGTGGATCATACCTTTTGTGGAGCAACGCATCCAGTACATGATCGACCAGATAGTGGCAGGAGGAGTCTGATGGGCTTGTTCTCGCGGAATAAGGGGCATGGGCTCACGAAGTTGGAGGAGTTGAACACCCACACGCGTGGGCACGGGCCTTTGCGTTTCGTGGAGGAGGCCCCGCCCGCGGGGGCTCCTCTGCCGGAGGAGTGGCGGGCCCTGCCCGCGCTGTCCCCCGCTGAGCGGGTGGGGGTGATGGCGGACCGGATGGACCACTACGTGGGGGATGTGCTGCCCAAGACTGTGGACTTCATCAGGCGGTGCGGGCGGGACGCCGAACTGGCCATGTGGGAGGACGGCGAGCGCTACCTGGTGGTCTACACCTTCACTGACCCCGAGGGAGGGATGTCCTACTACTGCGCGGGAAACCCCTACCAGCCCACATGGCCGGGCGAGGACGAGCCCAAGAGGACTTGGCCCTCGTGCATGTCGGTGTACGACTTCAACGTCCATGCGGTGTGGGACCGGGTCCCGCCCAAGTTGCGGTCCTTCTACGAGAACGTCCACGACGGGTTCCTCTACTCCACAGGTGGAAGCTTACAGCTCTACGAACTCATGGATGTCAACGAGTTCCGCAGCGGCGACTTCCCCGACTTCGACATGAGCGACAACGACGCCCTGTGCGACCGGGCCAAGGGCTGCTACATCTTCTACCACCACACTTCGGGCTCCCTGCTCACCGTGGACCTGGTCGGCAAGTGCCCCGGGCGCGTCGATTACTGGAGCACCGGAGGGGACTTCAAGTTCGACATCGACTTGTGGCAAATGCTCGACGCCCAGCTCGGGGATGACCTGGACCCGATCGACTACCCGCTGATCCACCACACGCGGCAACCACCGACGACCAGCGAAGTCGATACGGGCAACGACGAAGGGGGCCGCTGATGGCCATTCTGCCCTGGCGCAGGAGGCGCCAGGTGGCCGAGCAGGCGAAACTGGACGAGCTCAACCGCCTCATGTCCTACGGGGGGACGGTGAGCTTCGTGGAACGCCTACCCTACCCCGCCCCCGTGCATTGCCCTTGGAGCAGTCCCCACCTCGGCGCCTCCGAAGTCACCGGGAAGGTCATTGCCGACCAACTGCGGTTGGCCGTGAGCGGGACAATGCCCAAAGCTGTGAACCTGCTGGAACGCTGCGGGTACGACGCGCAAATCGTGAAGTGGGGGGAACGGTACGTCTTCATCTACACGCTGATCAACTCCACGGGCCAGACCCTCTACTACTACGGCGGCGACGCCATGTACCCCTCATGGCCGCGCAAGCGCGACGCCGGGTACGAGCGCAATATCCACTCAGTGTGGGACCTGGTCCTGGACATCTGGCCCTTGTACAGCCATTTCCACGACGGTTTCGTCTCGTGCGCGCAGCCGTCCACCGGCATCTACCAGGTGGGGGACGTCAACGAGTTCTCCACCGGGCAGTTCACCAGTCTGGGCATCGACGACGAGGGGCTGCGGGACCGCGCCAGGGGCTGCTACCCGTTCTACCGCAGCCCCGGCGGAGACATCGTCACCCTCGACATCACCGGCCAGTGCCCCGGACGCGCCGACCTATGGCACCCCCGGGCGGACCCAGAACTCGACATCGACTTCTGGGACACCATCGACACCCTCCTCACCACCACCATCGACCCCGAATACTACGAAGCAGGGGCGGACCAATGAGCGAGGAGGACCGTGGTGTCGAATATTGTGCGCTTTGACGTTTATGGTTCTCGTCCGGTGACGGCCGCTGATGTGGAGGCGGCGTTCGGCAG
>NZ_CP017298.1:1172546-1178843 GCF_001746855.1 Pauljensenia hongkongensis
CAGTGGACCAGATGTTCCAAGGGAGACGATTCTTGGAAAAACTCCTTCGGATCCGATCAAGAAGAGTTTAACTAAGGGGCCTGATGGGAAACCGCTGGAGCCTACGGATTGGACGTTACCAGGGAATGACACGAATCTAAGGCTTGAGGCAGATCATATTGTTCCCTATGAGCGTATTCAGATGATGGAGGGTTTCGACAAGCTCAGCCGCGCTCAACAGTCGCAAATCGCGAACTGGCCGGAGAACTTCTGGGCAATTAGCATGAGGGCCAATCGGTCTCGTGGGGATAGTTACTTCGCTGATTGGGGAGGTCATCTTGGTCGGCTCAAGTCCGAGCGGGGCCCGTCGGGATTCGCCCATCCGGTGGAGCCCCTGGTGTGCACGGAGATGTCGCGGATCGAGCGGATCCTGGAGCAACGCATCCAGTACATGATCGACAAACTAGTGGCAGGGGGGCTCTGATGGGTTTGTTCTCGCGGTCTAAGGGGTGTGGGCTGACGAAGTTGGAGGAGTTGAACACCTACACGTACAAGCACGGGTCTTTGCGTTTCGTGGAGGAGGCCCCGCCCGAGGGGGCGCCCTTGCCGGAGGAGTGGCGGGCGTTGCCCGCTTTGTCGCCCGCCGAGCGGGTGGGGGTGATGGCGGACCGGATGGACCGTTTTGTGGGGGACGTGCTGCCCAAGACTGTGGACTTCATCAGGCGGTGCGGGAGGGACGCCGAACTGGCCGTGTGGGAGGACGGCGGGCGCTACCTGGTGATCTACACCTTCACTGAACCCGAGGGCGGGACGTTCTACTGCTGCGCGGGAAACCCCCGCCAGCCCACATGGCCCGCTGAATCCGTGCCCAAGCGCTCGGCGGATTCGTACGGCGGCATGTCGGTGTACGACTTCAACGTCCATGCGGTGTGGGACCGGGTCCCGCCCAAGCTGCGGTCCTTCTACGAGAACGTCCACGACGGATTCCTCCACGACACAGGTGGTTCCTTGTTGCTCCACGAGCTCGTGGATGTCAACGAGTTCCGCAGCGGCGGCTTCGTCGACTTCGACATGCTCGACAACGACGCCCTGTGCGACCGGGCCCAGGGCTGCTACATCTTCTGCGACCCTTCCAACTCCTATCTCACCGTTGACGTGGTAGGCACCTGCCCCGGGCGGGCCGACTACTGGGACAGCGACGGGGTCTTCCGGTTCGGTATCGACTTCTGGGAAATAGTGGACGACTGTCTCGGAGGGCTGCTGGATCTGCTCGATCACCCTGGCGGTGGCGGCACGCGGCAACCGCTGACGACCAGCGAAGTCGATGAGGTCGACGACGAAGGGGGCCGCTGATGGCTATTCTGCCGTGGCGCAGGAGGCGCCAGTTGGCCGAGCAGGCGAAACTGGACGAGCTCAACCGCCTCATGTCCTACGGGGGCGCTGTCAGCTTCGTAGAGGGCCCGCCCTACCCCGATCAGGCGTGCCCCTCGTGGGAGAACTACCGCCTCTACGATCCCACCAGCCGTGGCGGGAGTATGGCCACGGAGATGGGGATCGCAACTGCCGGCGCTTTGTGGCGCACCGGCGACCTCTTGCACCGTTGCACACGCAGCGCGCGGGTGGCCAAGTGGGGGGACCGCTACGTCGTGGTGTACACGCTGGTCAACTCCGACGGTCAAACGGCCTACTACTTCGGGGGTGATCCCATGCGCCCGTCGTGGCCACTGAGCAGTGAGGCGGGGTATGGGCGCAATGTGCGGGCCGTGTGGTCCCGCGCCCTGGAGGTGTGGCCCCTGTACAGGTGCATCCTGGACGGCTTCGTCTCGTGCGCTCAGCCGTTCACTGGCGTCTACCAGGTGGGGGACATCAACGAGTTCTCCACAGGGGAGTACGCGGGCCTTGGACTGGACGACGAGGGGCTGCGGGCGCGGGCCAGGGGCTGCTACCCGTTCTACCGCGGCCCCGGCGGAGATATCGTCACCCTCGACATCACCGGCCAGTGCCCCGGGCGCGCCGACCTATGGCACCCCCGGGCGGACCCAGAACTCGACATCGACTTCTGGGACACCATCGACACCCTCCTCACCACCACCATCGACCCCCACCACAACACCCAGGACAACTGATGGCACACCGCCCGCTCCCACTCCTTGGAGCATGCGGTTGGTGCGCCGGCGGTTGCGCCTGTTGTGGCCGGGGCGGAGGTGGGGCACGGCGCGCAGGGGTCCGGTCCGTAGGGGTTGGTCTGCGTGTGTGTGCGTTGTTCTGGTGTTCGTTTACAAGTGAGGAGTGGGGGCTGGGTTTGTCCTGGGTCATGGAGTACAACATCATTGCTGGTGGGCCGGTTGGTATTGAGGATGTGGAGGCCGTGTTCGGGCGGTGGGGGCGGGTGTGCCCGTTGGGCGGGGGCGCGGTGGATGTGGTGATCGGGGATTGCGGGTTCGTCATCGCCCCGGAGGCGTCGTTGTCGGTCAATCCCGCTTTCGTCAGGTGGGTGGCCCACGCGCGTGGTTTCGGCGGCTCGGCCCGCGTCTACAGCACGGAGATCGACGAGTCCTATTTGGAGTCGGAGGGGGAGGAGACCGAGGTCAGCCGCCAGGTGGAGGCGGGCTTGGCCCGGCTCGCCGAACGCGTGGGCGGGGTGTACGCCCCCTTCTTCCAGGGGGACGCGATCGACTACACCGACCCCGTCGGCGGGTACTACTCCTTCGCGTCCGGGCCGATCCCCTCCGCCCGTAAACGCGAGCCGGGTTCTCCCGCCCTCCACTTGTCGTGGTACGGGCGCCCGGGCCCGCAGGCGGCGCCGCTGGAGCAGTGGGCGGACTCGCTGGAGCGGCATCTGCCCCAGTGCTGCCCCCTGCGCCGCCCCGCTGTGGAGCCCGTCGTCGGGGGCGGTGCGCTCTGTATGCGCTACGGGGTGCCGTGGGGGGATGTCGTGCTCCACGAGCCCGGGGCTGGTGCCGTTTCGGACGGCACGGCGGGGGGTGGGGACTGCGGGCACCCGGGCTTGTACACGCTGTCGTGCACGGTCCCCGTCAACGCCTTCGAGAGGGACGATAGGCCGTGCTTGGACGAGTTGCGCGAGTTCGTGGCGCTGGCGGCCGAGGACCTGGGGGCGGAGGTGGCGACTTGCGAGCTCGTCTACGGGTACGACTGCGGGTCGGGGGTCGCGTGGCCGACCCGCAAGGCCAGTGCGAAGCGGGTGGTCGTGGTGGACGGGGCGGGCCGCCTCCTGGGCCTGCCCGCGATCCCGGCGTGGCTGGTGTGGCTGGGCCCCGCCTACTCCGGCCTCCTGGCCGAATGGGTCGAAGCGAAGGCGAAGAACGGCATATCGTGCCTGATCAGGTACCCCGGCTTCCAGGGCGTCCTCTTGGACCTCGAAGGAAGCGCGGAGCGCTACGACAAACCCAGCCACAACGGCTGGTGGTTCCCCGAGGAGTACCTTCCCCGCAAGCGCCGCTTCAGCAAAGCATGGGAACCCGCCCCCCGCATTCCCCACTGGGACGGAGAATAACGGGGACCCGCTGAGGCGCCCAGGCCCAACAAACCGCAGGAGCGCATCCAGTGCATGATCGATCAGATGCTGCCGCCCAAGCCCCCTGCGGGGGGCAATTGGCCGCCCGTCCGGTGCCCTTCCCGGGACCCGCCGCCGTCACGAAGGGCTCCAGCCCCGAATCTGACCGTTAGGATGGGATTATGAGCGGAACCGACCACGACTCCCCCGTCCATCAGATCCTCCTGCCCGACCTCCCCGTCGATATCGGACCGTTCGTCGGCAGGATCGAGGTCGATACCACCACCGCTGGAACCGGGGAGGCCGGGCGGGCCTCGGCCGCCGAAGGGCGCATCGAAGTGGACGCCGACCTGGTCTTCTCCCTGGCGGCCAGCGAGGACCAGGCGGGTCTGGGATCGCGGGTGGGGGACTACCGCATCCTGCCCGTGGCCCCACTGCAATCCCTCGGCTCGCGGATCCTGGAGGCGGCGCACGAGGATCCCGCAGACGCCCTCGAAGCACTAGCGGAGGAGCCTGTCGCACTGCCCGTCGCATTCGACGACGACGGAGTCCTACGCCTGATCGCCTGGCGCGCCGACGAGGACGCGAAAGCGGAACTCAACATCTACTCGAGCGCCGCGGCAGTCCTCAACGATTTCGCGGCAACGGGTCCGCTCTTCATTTTCCGGCACGGCGCCAGTCTGGTCGATTACGTGGGGCGCAGAACGGACCTGATCTCCTCCGTCGCCGTCGATCCAGTCCCAGGGGGCGCCGACCGGGTCGTCTTCCCCTCGGAGCTCTTCGCCCTCATCCGCTCCGACGCCGAGGCAGCCACCGAGAAAGAGCTGGGCGGCCCCGCCCGGACCAGCGCCCCCGAGCAGGACGGCGGACCCCGGCCGGCTCCCACGGGCTTCACACTCAACCTGTCCGGGGACTGGGCGCGCATCGACCTCACCGCTGACAACGCCGAGCGCGAACGCTGGATCCACCGCCTCGTCAAAGACCGGACGCGCCAACTCTCCGACGCGGGGGCCCTGCTGCGCCAGGAGATGCGCGCATGGCTGGACGATGCCTCGTCACAGGCCAAGGCCAACGGCGGACTGGAGTTCGCCTTCTCCACGGCCCGTATCCGCTCCGTGACGCTGGCGCTGTCCGTCGTCACCTACTGGCGGACGATCATGACGGACAACCCGGGCGGCGCTTTCGCCACGATGCGCGCCCACATGGAGGAGTCCAGCGCCCCCGACGACGAGCTCACGGTCGTGGATTCCGGCGGAGACCGCGTGCTACGTGCGATCCGCAACCGTTTCGGGGCACCCGAGCTGGGCGGCTCCGACGTCCCCATGTTGTTCCTCGACTACTGGATCGAAGTGCCCGGCGACCCCCTCGCCCTGGCGCACATCGCGTTCTCGACCCCCCACGTCGCCATTCGTGAAACCATCACCGCGCTGTGCGACGCCATCGCGCTGCAGGGGGCCTGGACCTTCCCAGGGGAGCGAGGAACGGGTCGCGGGGAATCTGTCGAGGCGTGCCCCGACGACGAGTGAGTGGCAGCAGGCAGGAGGGGCCAACGGTGCTCACACCGGGCGCCAGTGCCCGCGCGTTGGGCAAGCGGCGCGGGGCACTGGGCGGTCGGCCACTCGTCTGCTACGAGTTGCGCATCCGCGCCTGGAATGACGCCTTCGGGGAGGACAGTCCGCCGATCTGCGCCTCGAGGTCGCACGAGTCGGTGGGTTGCTCGGCCAGCACCCGGGTCCCGCTGACCCGCGCGGACGAGCACGTGGTGAGGGTGAGCCCGTCCAGGCCCTGGCCGCCCGTCAGGTCGAGGAGGGCTTGGATCTCCGCGCCATCGCGGGTCTCGGAGGAGACGAGGTCCGTTTCCGTCGTCCCGTCCGCTTTCCCGTTCCACGTGGCGGTGACCGTGTAGGGGACCGGCGTCGCCTCCGTCCCGTCCAGGCTCACCGACTCGGGTTTGACGGATATGCCCGTGACCCTTTGCAGGGGGAAACGGGTGCCCGTCATCGTGGACAATGCGGACGCGGTGGCGGAGTCCACCGCCGCCAGCCACTGGGAGTAGTCCGCAGGTGCACTCCCGTCCTCACCGACCAGGTCGAGGTCCACGGGCAGGGAGACGACCTGCTGCTGGCCGTAGGCCACGGGGGCGAGCACGATGCGGTAGCCGCACGGGACGCTCATCCCATCGGTCGACGCTTTGATCGGCTGGAGGGCGCTCTTCGCGTCCGACGGGGCGGCGCACTTGCCGTCGTGGACGCCCGGCAGCACCACCAGGACCTCGCCGGAGACCGTGACTCTCGGAGCGACGGAGTAGGTGAGTGTGAGGATGGTCCTCTTCACGTCCTTGTCCCATGTGGCGCTCGTATCGACGCGCAGTCCCGTCGCCGAGAAGTCGCCAGTGGTCCGCGCGTCGCCGATGGACAGGCCGGCGTAGGGATCCTCGTCCGCAGTGCCCGAACGCCCGCCCAGCCACATCCACGCGCCCGCGCCGACGGCGATGGCGCACACGGCCGCCACGGCGCACCACAGGATCCACCGCTTCGGCTTCGCCTCCGCGGTTCCCGTGTCCGTGGGCTCTGGCCCCACGACGTAGTGGTGGAAACCGGGTTTCAGGATCGTCTCATCGCCCTCGGGCTCGGCGAGGTCGACGCCGGGCGCCTCGTCCTCGACTGCGGCGGGGCGTTTGCGCTTGCGGGAGCTCACGATCGTCATCTCGTCGTGGATGGTGCCCGCAGCGCGCCCGGTGTCCGCATCGGCGGGGGCCGCTGAGGGCACCCAGCGCTCGTCGTCTGCGCCGGGCGGACCATCGG
>NZ_CP017298.1:1178893-1189927 GCF_001746855.1 Pauljensenia hongkongensis
GCCGCGTCCCTGCCGGGCGGGGCCAGTCGCCTCAGGGCGCGCAGGCAGGCGGCGGCGCTCGGCCTGGCGTCCGGGTCCTCGGCCAGCATGTGCGCGACGAGGTCCCACAGCGCGTCGTCGATGGGCAGGCGCGGCGCCCGGCCGCAGTCGGCCCCGGCCGCTGCGCGGGGTGGCTCGCCGGAGAGCATCTCGTAGAGGACGACTCCTGCGGAGTAGACGTCAGCGGCAGGGGTGGCGCGCCCGCCCGCGTCCACTTCCGGCGCCATGTAGGCGGGGGTCCCGATGCGCTCGCTGTCCGGTTCCTGTGCGGCCAGAGCGGCGATTCCGAAGTCGACGAGGCGGACCCCGGCGGCGGTGGGGGCGTCCGGATGGGTGATGAGCACGTTGGACGGTTTGACGTCCCGGTGCACGATGCCCGCCCGGTGTGCGGCCGCGAGTGCGCCGAGGACGCCCGCGCCCACGGCGGCGGCCCGGTCCTCCGCCAACGGCCCGTGCTCGCGCAGCAGCGCCGCCAGGTCGGGCCCCTCGACCAGGTCCATGATTATCGCGAGGGTGTCCCCCTCGACGACCATGTCCCTGGCTCCCACGACACCAGGGTGGTCCACTGCGAGAAGGAGTTTGCGCTCGTTGATGAAACGGGCGATGACCTCCGGATCGTCCTCGTGGTGCTCTTTGAGCAGTTTCGCCGCGACCTGTCCGCCACTGCGGTTGTCGCGCGCCCGCCACACCTCGCCCATGGCGCCCGCGCTGATGGGCTCCTCCAGGGTGTAGCGGCTGCCGAGCGGGGCTCCCCCTGCGCGGGTCATTGCCCGAACCAGTGGAGCGTCGGGACGGCTCCGCCTGACTGGGGGGCCAACCCGGTGTCGGAGGCCGTTGCCCGCAGGACGCGCCTCTCGGAGGCGGGGACCGCCTCGTAGGAGCGGAAGTCCAACGTCCCCACCGCCAGTCCCTGCTTGGTCGAGACGGTGAGGGCCGACAGGGCGGCGCGGACGCGCACGGGCTTGGAGGACTGCGCGGCCTCGGCCGCCCGGACCAGGGCGACGACCGCGTCGTGGCTGGTGGCGTCGGCGCTGCGGATCGATGTGGCGCACGCGTCGTCCTTGTAGATGTTCTCGCACTGGGGGTCCGACGCGGCCATGCGCATCGCCGCGTAGAAGGCGGAGGCGGCGTCGCCCGCCTCCCCCGCGGTGAGGGCCGTCGTCTCAGCGGGGGCGCGGCCCACTGTGACCAGGCGCCCCTCCGATGCCCCCGAGGCGGTGACCGCGTCCCCGAACGCCGGCGTCATCGCCTCCGGGGTCAGGAAGACCAGGGTCTGCGGGTCGTCGAGGGCGGCCTCCAGCGCGGTCACGAAGGCAGCGGCCTCGTCCGCGGAGGCGGCGACCACGACCGAGTCGATCTCGCGGTTGTCCAAACGCTCTTTGACCGCAGTGGCCTGCGCCCGCGGGTCGGCGGCGGACCCCGAGGCGATGCCCTCGACCGGGCCCTGGCGCTGGGCCCCGGTGACCACGTAGGGCTTGGAAAGGCGCGCGTCCCTGAGGGTCTGGTCGATCGCCGCCCTCACTCCCGTGGCGGAGGGCGCCAGGCTCCACACCCCGTCGGCCCCGGCCTGCGAGTACGCCATGACGACCGCGCAATCCGCTGCGGACGCCTCGGCGAGCGCGGCGTCGAGGTGCCCGTCGGACTGGGACTCCACCAGGATCGCGCCCACGCCCCCGTCCAGCAGGGAGCGGACGGCGTCCGTGGCGCCCGAGGGCGTGCCGTCGTCCAGGGCGACGCGCAGGTCCACTGGCGTCCCCCCGAGTCCGAAGCGGTAGGCAGCCAGGTTCGCCCCCTCGATGAGGGGCCGGAACTCGGACCCCCTCCCCTCGGTGGGGCCGATGAGGACGCCTATCGACAGTGGCGCGTCCGCGGGCAGGGAGTGGTGCAGGGCGGCGTCGACGAGGGCCGCGGGCTGCGCTGCTGGATCGGATTGGGAGGAGCCGCCGCCCGGGCGGCACGCCGCGGTCCCGGCCGCTACTCCCAGGACCAGGAGGGCGATGGGGAGCCGGGGGCGCTTCACTTCGACACCCCGATCGTGTAGGTGATGATCGTCGTCGTGGGCCCCGCTCCCCCGTTGAAGGGCGTGTACTCCTGCAGGCGGCTGTCCGCCAGCGAGCACGCGGCGGCCCTCAGGTTCGCCCGTCTCAGCGCTGCGGCGCGGGAGTGGGCGACCGCGCCGACGGAGGCGCTCGAGTGGTCCAGGACATCGCCCGTCGCCCCGATGTCGGTCGTGATCCCCCTCAGTTTCCCGATGAGGCCGAGGCGGGAGTTGGTGCCCGGCTGGCCCAGGTTGAGCAGGAGCACCTCGAACTGGTGCTCCAGGCTGGACGCGACGGTGGTGGACTGGCCCGCGGCGTCGCCCAGGCCGTCGCGCAGCCCGGTGAGGGTCGCGTTCATCGACGTGTCCAGGTCGCCGAGCGCCTGGGCGAGCCTCTCGTCCGACCGGGCGCCCGCCTCGTCGATCATGCGCCTGGTGGCGCCGTCGGACTGCTCCCGCTGGGCGGCGATCCCGCTTTGAAGCTGGCTCCCCAGCGCGTCGATGCCGTTGACGGCGCCGTCGAGGGCGCCGGTGGCGCGGTCCTTGCCCTGGGCGATGAGCTGGTGGGAGGAGTCGCTGGTACTGGCGATCCCCGACTTCAGGGATCCCAGCGCAGCGCCGAGGTCCGTGTTCGCGCAGTACGAGCGGTTCGCCAGCCACACGACGGCTTGCCCGCTCGCCCCGGGCGCGGTGCCCGCGTCGTCCGCCGGGCACTCCAGCGGGTTGGTGAGCGGCATGACCGACGAGTCCGGCCAGATCCCGTTGACGATCGTGGCAATCTGGCGGATCTGCGCGCGCTGGTCGGGGACGCCACCGCGGATGTCGGCCAGGAGGGCGCGGACCTCGACGAGTACCCCGGTGGGGTCGGGGTGGTCGGCGCTCACGCGCTCGTCGTACAGCGCGTACAGGGCGTTCGCCAGCTCCTCCCCCGAGCCGATCGACGCGCGCAGCTTGGCCACGGCGTCGTTGAGGGCGGTGAGCTGCCCGTTCATCTGCTGGGCGTTGTCGCGCGCGGCGGCCGCTGAGGCGCGCAGCGACTGGATGGCCCCGACGGTCGCCGCGTAGCCCTCCACCATCGACGCGGTGGAGCGGGCCAGTTGGGCGGCGGGGCAGTCCTGCTGGTCGAGGCCGCCCAGTGCGGCGACGATGGCGTCCGCGCTGGAGTCACTGGTGAGCCCCTGCGCCCACGACGCGTTGCACCGCTTTCCTTGGGCGTCCAGCTGTCCCACGATGGAGTCGATGGCGGCGGGCGTGTTCGACGAGAGGAACCAGGACCCCACGGAGGCGCTGCCCTCCGTCGAGTTCGCGAGGGCGTCGAGCCGGGCGATCAGCCCCTGGTCCGCCCCGTCGCCGTTCAACGCGGTGGCCAGGGCTCCGCGCACGCCGTCGACGGAGTCCAACCAGCTGGAGGCCGATCCCAGGGAGGCGGTGGCGGACTTGACGGCGTTGATCGCCGCCTCGTTGTCCGCGGCCAGTTCGTCGACGGGGCGCGCAGCGCCCGCGTTCGGGTCGGCGTCCTGCAGCGCCTTCACGCGCTCGGAGAGCCTGCCGAGCTGGCTGGCCAGGCCCGTGCGCCCCCGCAGCACGTCCATGAGCTGGTTGGTCCCCAGGCCCTCGTAGCCCGTCACCGCCGCCTCCGCGAGGGTGTTCAGGCGCTGGAGCCTCTGGTCCACGTCGGAGTCGAGCAAATGGAGCGCGCACGTCAGCGACGCCGCCGAGGCGTCCGCCTCCTCGCACACGCGCGCCTGCTCGCCGCCGTCGAAGACCGCGGGGTCTCCGATGGAGGCGCGCAGCCCGGACACGATGGCGTCCCTGCACGAGTCATTCTCCTCAGATGGGGTGAGCACTGCCCCCAGCGCCTCCATCTGGGCGTTCACCAGGGCGAAGGTCGATGACACCGTCCGCTCCTCGCCCTCCGCGAGCCCCGGCAGGGTGAGCGAGCACCCTTCCACGGCGGAGGCGGTGAGCTCGGGGTCCGAGTTCGTGCCGAGCAGGGAGGCGAAGGAGTCGACCAGGGATCTCAGGCTCCCGCGCACGCCCTCCGTGGCTCCGCCCACCGCCGACTCGGCGGATGCGCCGATGGCCTCCAGCTGTGAGCCGGTCGTGCGCAGGTGAGAGGCGACCTGGTTGGAGCTGGAGCGCAGGTCCGCGTAGGTGCTGTCCGCGATGGTGGAGACGTCGGAGCGCAGCGCCGAGTGCACTTTATCGACGAACTCGCGGGCCTCTCCGAGGCTCGTGGTGGCCTTTCCCACGGTGTCGAGGACTTGCTGCTCACTGGCGCCCCGCGCCGTGCCCGGATCGAGGGCGCCGCGCAGCAGGCCGGCCAACGAGGGGTCGGTCGTGATCCCGGCGATGGTGGACAGGGAGAGCTGGGGGACCTGGAAGTCGGAGGAGTCGACGACCAGGGTGAATGAAGTCGTGGGGCTCAGGGCGGGGGGAGCGAGCAGTGCCGCCCACTGCACGGAGGTCGTGGCGGAGTCGAGCGCCAGAACGCTCCCGTCCGACACAGTGCCCTGCTCGTCCGCGGCGGTGACGACCGCTCCTCCGGACACCTCCGCGTGGGCGGCGATGGTGATGGGCACGCCCACCAGTTCGGTCTGGCTGTAGCGCATGCCGTTGGACTCGTAGGAGACCTCGGTGGGCTCCGCCGTGAGGTTCTCGACGAACCACTGGATGACGAAACGGCCCGACTTCCCGGCCAGGAGGGCCAGGTCGGTGCCGACCTGGCCGTCGTGGGTCCACGTGGTGCGGATGCGCACCGGCAGGTTCTGGACGGCGTCCTGCGGCTCGATCGTGTCGGAGTACTCGGTGACGGCGCCGCTGGGGTTCTTCGTCATGGACGCCAGGCCCACATTGGTGACGGCGGAGGAGCCGTCGAGGGTGACGCTGACGTGCTGCAGCGTCGGGGCGCCGGCCACTGCGGGGCCGGTCGGCTGCAGCACCGCCAGACAGGCGACCATCACGAGGCACAGCGCGGCAGCGGTCCGCCTCCGGGCGTCCTTGAACGCTTCACCGAGCCGTTCGAGCATATCTCCCCCATTCCATCGGCCCTCGCCGCACCTATCGGCGACTGTGATGCGACAAACACAATCCTGACCGATTGCCAAATACTATGGAAGCATATATTTTCGGCGGATGGCACAGTCCGAGCCTTAAACCACACGACGGACCGACGGATCCCATGGTTCCCTGACCATTTGGAGGGATGATGCGCTTCAAGTTCGAGTTGAGCGCCAATGGCGGCACCGTGCCCATCCTGGTCACCACCGAGGCCACGGCGACCATCGGGGACCTGGCGGGCGCCATCGAGTCCGGGCGCACTGGGATCCGGGCCGCGGAGCGCCCGCCACTCACCGTGGAGGTGATCGACGAGGCCGGTGCGCGACTGCTGGTGCTCCCCCCGGATTCCCTTCTCCTCGACACGCCCCTGCGGTCGGGGCAGCGCATACGCCTCGTCCCCGGCAGCGCGGCAGCGGGACCCGACGCGGAGGGCGGCGCCCGCCTGCTGGTGGTCTGCGGCCCGGACTCGGGCAAATCGTTCCCCCTCCACCCGGGGTCCAACATCCTCGGACGCTCCACCGAATGCGATGTCGTCCTCACCGACCGCGAGGTGTCGCGGCGCCACGCGCGCATCACCATCGACCCCGGCGCGCGCATAGACGACCTCGGCTCCGCCAACGGGATCACCGTCGACGGCGAGCACATCGACTCCGCCGACCTGGCCGGGCGGATCCCTGTTCAGGCGGGAACCACCGTCTTCGTGGTCGACGCCCCTGAGCAAAGCGGCGGCCCCGACGGCCCGGGCACCGCCTTCAACCGGTCCCCGCACGTGCGCATCGACTACGAGGGCCGCGAGCTCCAGGCGCCCGAGCCCCCCGGGCCACCGAGCTCGGGGCGCAGGATCTCCCCGCTCATGGCCCTGGCCCCCCTCCTCATGGGCGTGGTCTCCTTCCTGATCTTCCGCAACGTCATGACCATCTTCTTCTTCGCGATGAGCCCCCTGATCATGGTGGGCACCGCACTGGAGTCGAAGATCTCCGGCAAGCGCGCCCACAAGGCCGATGTGGAGAAGTTCCAGACCGCGCTCGACGACCTGCGGATGTCGGTCGCCAACGCCCTCGACGAGGAGCACGACCGCCGCCGCGAGGAGGTCCCCGCCCTGGAGCGCGCGATCGAGGCCGCCTACGGGCGCACCCCGCTGCTGTGGTACCGCCACCCCGACGACGACTCGTTCCTGCGCGTCACCCTGGGCTACGGGCGGGCCCCGTCGCGCAACACGCTGAAGATGCCGCCGCGCCGGGGCGCGGACGAGGAGACGTGGTCGCTCCTGCTCGGAGTCAAGGAGTCCGCGGGCCACGTCGACGACGTCCCCATCACCACGTCCTTGCGCGAATGCGACAACCTCGGGGTCGCGGGCCCCAGGGAGGAGCGCCTCCCCGTCGCGCGGGGCTACGTGGCCCAACTCACCTGCCTGCACTCGCCGGCCGAGCTCGTCATCGCGGCCCTGGCCTCGCAGGAGTCCAGTGCCGCGTGGACCTACCTCACGTGGCTCCCCCACGTCGACTCCCCCTACTCGCCGATCCCCGGCCCCCATCTGGCGCGCGAGCCCCGGACTGCGTCGGCCCTGGTGGCCCAGCTCGAGGAGATCGTCGCCAGCAGGCGCGACGCCCGCGCGAACCTGCCCAGCATCGTCGTCCTCGTCGAGAACGACGCCCCCGTGGAGCGCGGGCGCCTCGTGTCCATCGCCGAGGACGGTCCCGAGGTCGGCGTCCACCTGGTGTGGATGTCGGACGCGCAGAACCAGCTGCCGGCGGCGTGCCGCGCCTACCTGGTGGTGCGCGGGACCAGTGCCACCGCCGGTTTCACGACGCAGCGCCAGACCACGCCCATCGCCTCCCTGGAGCTCCTGCCCCAGGTGACCGCCACCAACCTCGCACTCGAGCTGTCGCCCATCGAGGACGCCGGCGCGCCGGTCCTCGACCAGTCGGGCATCCCCCGCGCCGTCTCCTACCTGGCCCTGGCCGGCGTCGGACTCGCGGACGACCCGCAGGTGACCGTCGACCGCTGGCGCGAGGACGGTTCACTGCCCGGGGCCGGCGCCCTCTCCACGCGCGGTCCGCGCACCCTCAAGGCGCTCGTCGGGCAGGGGCCCCTGGGCGACTTCTCCTTGGATCTGCGCGAGCAGGGGCCGCACGCCCTCGTCGGCGGCACCTCGGGCGCGGGCAAATCCGAGTTCCTCCAGTCGTGGGTGCTGGGGATGGCCGCGGCCCACAGCCCCCGCCGCGTCACATTCCTCTTCGTCGACTACAAAGGCGGTTCCGCCTTCGCGGACTGCGTGAACCTGCCGCACTGCGTCGGCCTGGTCACCGACCTCTCGCCCCACCTGGTGCGCCGCGCGCTGACCTCCTTCCGCGCGGAACTGACCTTCCGCGAGCACCTGCTCAACGCGAAGAACGCGAAGGACCTGCTCTCCCTGGAGGCCACGAACGACCCCGAGTGCCCGCCGTCCCTGGTCATCGTCGTCGACGAGTTCGCGGCCCTGGTCCAGGAGGTCCCCGAGTTCATCGACGGGATGATCGACATCGCCCAGCGCGGCCGGTCCCTGGGGCTCCACCTGATCCTGGCCACACAACGCCCCGCGGGCGTCATCAAGGGCAACCTCCGCGCGAACACCGCGCTGCGGGTGGCCCTGCGCATGGCGGACGAGATCGACTCGACCGACGTCATCGACTCGCCCCTGGCCAGCGAGTTCGACCCGAGGATCCCCGGGCGCGGAGCCGTGCGCACGGGCCCAGGGCGGATCTCCCTCTTCCAAACCGGGTACGCGGGGGGCAGGACCTCCGACGCGCCCACCGCCGCCCGGATCGACATCGAGACGATGGCCTTCGGACCGGGGATCCCTTGGGAGATCCCCAGGCCCGCCACCACCCGCGACGACGAGGACTCCGGCCCCACCGACATCACCCGCATCGTCGCGTCCATCACGAACGCCGCCCGCGCCTGCCGTCTTCCCGCGCCGCGGCGCCCCTGGCTGCCCGAACTAGAGGCGCGCTTCGACATGGACCAGGTGCTCGCCACCAGCGGGCAGGACGATCCGAACGCCCTGCCCTTGGGCGTCATCGACGATCCCGCGCACCAGAGCCAGCACACCGTCCACTACGCACCGGACACGGACGGGAACCTGGCGGTCTACGGAGCCGGTGGCTCCGGGAAGTCCGGGGTGCTGCGCGCGCTCGCCTACGCGGCCTCGGCGCTGTCCGATCGCGCGCGGACAGACATCTACTGCCTCGACTTCTCCACCGCGGGCCTGCCGATGCTCTCCCCGCTGCCGAACGTGGGGGCGGTCATCGACGGCTCGGACACCGAACGCGTTACCCGCCTGCTGCGCCGCCTCGTCGAGCTTCTCGACGACCGCGCGACGCGCTACGCGGCGGCGAACGCCGACTCCATCTCCGAGTACCGCAGGAGCACGGGCGAAACCGACGAGGCGCGCGTCCTGCTGCTCGTCGACGGGCTCTCCGCGTTCCGCGACGCCTACGAGACGGGAACGGGAGCGGCCCTGAAGGCCTACGGGAACTTCACGCGCCTGCTCGCCGAGGGCAGGGGCGCGGGGATCCACGTCATCCTCACCGCGGACCGCCCCGGCGCGCTCCCCTCGTCGCTGGCGGCGAACGTCCGCACGCGCCTCGTGCTGCGCCAGGCCGACGAGAACGGCTACATGGCGCTCGACGTCCCCAAGAACGTCCTGGTCGAAGCACCGCCCGGGCGCGCGATCTTCTCCGGCGGGGCCAACGAGCTCCAGGTCGCGATCCCTTCCGGCTCGTCGAGCGCCCCCAGCCAGGCGGCGGCCTTCGTGAAACTCGCCGAGCGGATGCGCGATGCGGGGGTGGCACCCGCGGAGGGCGTTGAGCGCCTCCCCGACCTGATCGCCCGCAGCGAGGTCCCCGCCTCCGTCGGGGGGATGCCCGTGCTGGGGGTCGCCGAGGAGGATCTGGCACCGCTGCCCTTCTCCCCCCTAGGGGCGCTGTCGATCGGCGGGATGCCGGGCAGTGGGCGCACCAGCGCGATCGAGTCGGTCGTCCAGGCGGTGCACCGGTGGCGCCCGTCCCTCCCGCTGTACTTCATCGGGCCGCGCCGTTCGCGCGTGCACGACTTGGACCTGTGGCGGGCGAGCGCCCGCGGCATCGACGAGGCGCAGGCCGTGCTGGCCCCCGTCAAGGAGATCGCGGAGAACGCGGCCGCTGACGACGACGCCCCCGATGTCGTCCTGGTCGTCGAGGCGCTCTCGGAGCTGGTGGGGACCCCGGCTGAGTCCGCTCTGCTGGATGTTGTGAAGAAGCTGCGCCGCAACGGGCACCTGTTGATCGCCGAGCAGGAGACTTCGGGCTGGTCGTCGGGGTGGCCGCTGATCGCCGAGGTGCGCAACGCCCGGCACGGGATCGTCATGCAGCCCAACCCCATGGACGGGGACGTGCTGTTCAAGGTGGACTTCCCCCGGCTCAAGCGCTCCGACTACCCGCTGGGAAGGGGCGTCTACGTCCATTCCGGCAAGGTGCGCGTCGTGCAGCTGCCGATGCCCGAGTAGGGACCGCTGCCCGGGTGGCCCGGGTACGGCCCGTTATCCGAGCAGGGCGCTCCCCGCGCTCACCTGCCCGTGCGGGGGCCGCGGTCCTCCAGGGGCACGATCACCGCTTCGAGGAGCTGGTCGAGTACGCCCCAGAAGTCCACGTGGTACTCGCGCGTCGAATCGATCCACCACAAGTCCCCGGCCCGCTCGACCCGGTCGGCCAGGATGTCGAGCGTGAAAGGGGCGCCCGAGGCGTCCTCGTAGAACATGTAGCAGTGCCGCGCCCGCTCGGCCACCTCCGGCTCCTCATAACCCACATCGAGGACACCGTAGACAGGACGGACGCGCTTGAGCTCGTATAGCCCAAAGAGCGTATGGGGGTACAGGCCGAACCCGTCGTGGGTGCGCTCGTAGAAGGCCCGCACCGACTCGGGCACACTCTCCCACACGCGCCGCACGTTGTCCGCGTACCCGTCCTGGCCGGGTCCGGGCCACGAGGGCCGCAACGGATTGCCCCCCGTGAAGCACTCCTCGCCCCCCTCACCGTCAATGAAGGTGTAGACCACGAAGTACTCGCCGCCGTGGACCGCCAGCTCAGCGTCCACGCACCGCTCCCGCAAACCCCGCAGAGTCCGGGGCAAGTGCTCCCCCACAGTCTCCCCCATCACCGACACCATCAGCTCCACCCGCTCAGCGGGCGACAGCGCGGGCAAAGCGCGCCACGCCTCGGGGACCACGGCACCACCGGGCACAGCCCCCTCGACGAACACCACCGGCCCCCGCTCATCCACATACCGCGCCACGCGCTCACGCCCCGGAGGGGGAAGCCGACGACGCTTCAACCACGAGAACACACCCACTTGTTCACATCCTTTCCACAACCACACGCACCGCAGCGCTCACCTGCCGGGGAAGAACGGAATGTACGGCCAACCGCCCCCCGCAGGGGGCTTGGGCGGCAGCATTTGATCGATCATGTACTGGATGCGCTCCTCCATGAGCCGCTCGATCCGCGACATCTCCGTGCGCACCAGCGGCTCCACCGGATAAACGAACCCCGAAGGCCCCCGCTTCCCCTTTTCCCCCAGGAACCCCTCCCATTGAACAAAGGACTTCTCCTGGCGGGACAGGTTGGCGCGCGCACTGATCGCATGGAAGTTCTCCGACCAGTTCACAACCTGGCGCTGTTGCGCCTCGGTGAGCCTGTCGAACCCCTCCATCCGCTGAATGCGCTGATAGGGGACGATATGATCCGGCTGAAGTCCAAGATTCCTCTTATTACCGGGAAGCGTCCAATCCGTAGGCTCCAACGGTTTCTCATCAGGACCTAACGCAAATTGCTTCCTGATATCTTTCGAAGGAGTTTCGGGCCTCGGAACATCCGGTCCGT
>NZ_CP017298.1:1191442-1202737 GCF_001746855.1 Pauljensenia hongkongensis
CCGCCGAACGCCGCCTCCACATCAGCGGCCGTCACCGGACGAGAACCATAAACATCAAAACACACAACATTCGACATGCCATCACCTCTGGTAAAAGAACCGCCGCTGCCTATCTAGTGACGTGTCCCAGTCCGGCACCCGCAATCACCGGTGCGACCGCGCGGACGCCGAGCACGTTTTCCAAGGAATGAAATACGAAGTTACCCCCATTGCCTGCTCCCCGCGCAAGGGCTTGCAAAGGGCCACTCAACCGCGTGTAGTACTCTGGAGAAAAAATGTGGAACACCCCTCCAGCGCCATCCTGGGCAGCGATTCTGCTGAAGTCTCGGAGCTGTGGTGTGTAGCCTAGTCTTTGCCAGTACTTCACGTCGCCCAAGATTGGATTCTTAAATCCAGGAAACCGGAAGAACAAATCCGGCTCGCGACCATGCGTCGCTCCAGCAACGTACCGCCCCATCCGAAAATTCACCTTTGGTGCCGTGGAGTTGATGAGGAGTATTTCCTCGCCCAGGCGGCCCACGGCGTTGTTCGCGTTGTTGGCCGCTTTGATGCGCGCCCACGCCCCGGGGCGCAGCAGGGTGCGCATCCCAATGCGGCCAGCGAAACGAAGCACCCGGAGCCTCCGCATCCCCTCGAGGGTCCCCATGGCTCCCTTGGTCATCCCCGCGAGTCTCGCCATGTACGCAGCCGAGGCGCGGCCGACCCGTTGCACGACCCGGCTCGCCATGGCCTTGCACATGAACCTCCCGACGCCCTTCATGGCGCCCAGGCCCAGGCAGCCCAGGGCCGCGAACGCCACCGAGATGAGCGCCTCGGTCCACGACTCCTCCCCTGTGGCGGCCAGTGCGACGTGTGCGATGGCCGCGACCACCCCCGTGATCGCCGAGATCGCGAACAACACACCCGCCAGGGCCTGCCCGATCACCGGGATCCAACACACCAACAACCCCAACAGCCCCGTGATCGCGCTGACGATGTCGCAGATCTTCGCCACCCATTTGACGATCTTCGAGCCCCAGTCGTCCCACCACGAGTCCCCCAGCCCATCGTCACTGGCGCCGTCGATGACGTTCATGGCCTTGACCGCCGCGGTGTCCCTCTCGCTCATGGCGTTAAGGATCACCTGCCGCTGGGCCCGCACCCGCCCCCGCGCCACCTCCGCATCACCATCCGCCGCAGTAGCCGCCCGCTCATAACGCGCCCGGTCATCAGCCCCATCCCCCCGCTCGGGGTACTCCCCCGCGCTCTCGCGCATACGCCCTGCCCGGGCCACCGCCTCGTCCACGTCCTGCTGGGCCGACCTGGCCGCCACCAGAGCGTTCAACGAATCCGTCTGGGCGCGCTCCAACGCCCCCGCGTACTCCACCAGAGCCTGGCCCGCCGAACGGTAGCGGCCCTCGGCGACCTCCACCTTCGACAAGATGTCATCACGGGTCTCCAACAGGGCCTCCACCGACTCAGACCCCCGCGAACCCCCCGCATCCAAAGCCCGCAAAGAATCCGCGCACCTCCGGATCGCATCGGCGACCCCCACGTAGTCGTTCCCGCCCGCGCGCACCACCACAGGATCCCCAGGAACCGGATCCGACTCGAACCCCACCACAGACCAATCAACCGGACGCACAATCACACGCCTCCATTTCCACTCAGTCGAATACCAAAACCAGTACGGGCCCCTGCGCCGGGCTCAGCCGCCCGACTGCTCGCCCTCACCCCGCAGGGCGTCGGCACCCTGTTCGTCGAAGTCCTTCCATGTGTCCGCGACGGCCGTGGCCGCCTGCGACATGGCCTTGAGGGCGTCTGTCATCTTCTTGCGCTTGTCGTCCCACCCGTGGGCGAAGTCGTGCACGCTCTTCGACAGCCCCGAATGCCCCACGGCTGCGGCAATCGTGTCGGACTCCGCGTTCGCCCCCTCGAACTCGGCTGCGATGGTTCCCGCACTGGACCCCAGTGCCGCAATCGTGTCGACCTCGATGATCATCGTCTCGCCGCTCATGTCAACGCCTCCAAACCTAGTGACGACGGAATAGACCCGCAATGGGCGCGGGCCCCGCCACCAATCGCGCTCGCGCGGAACCAGCGGCAGGGCCCGTCCAGAAAGCCGGAGCCACTCAGCCCCGCAGCGACGAACTCATCTGCGTATCCATCTCCACGACGGCGTCCGCGTACTGTGTGAGGAAGTTCCCCAGGGGCTCCAACCCGTCGTTAACCTGGGTGAGGCCCTGGGACAGCTGGTTGAACTGCTCGGAGTAAGCGCCCGAGGCCGCCTGCGTGGTGAAGCCCGAGCCGATGAGCCCGTTCACAGCCGCAAGAGCGGCCTGGATCTTCTCGGAGATCTCCGCCTTCGTCGCCACCAGCTGGCTGCCGATCGAACGCATCTCCTCGGGCGAGTACCCATAAGCGTTGGCCATGATCAGTGTTCTCCTTGCTATCCGACTACAGAAGCTGGATTCCCAACAACTGGTGCGATCCACAGTAACCAAATCGAGCCCTCCGTCACAACCCTATGTGACGAAAGACTACAATTCGGTCAGCATTCAGCCCGCCACCACCCACCTGAAGAAGCCCTCGCCCAGTGGCGCGCCCGACAGCCCGTTCCCCGCGCGCGCCGCGGCCGCGCGGATGTGGGCCTCGATGCCGTCCATATCGGGGAACTGGCTGTCGTGGCACCGCACCGCGCGGACTTTCGCCTCCAAGTCGCACTCCTCGACGGGGACGACGTGGTTGACGGCGGGCCCGCCCTGGAACCACACCTCGGCCACGGCGTGGGCCTCGAGCCCGCCGCCCAGCAGGTCGCGGTAGTCGAAGGGGTTGCGGGCAGCGGGGTAGACGGCGTCGACCAGCGCCGTGCCGACGGCGCGGTGGTCGGGGTGGTTGGCGTAGATGGAGTCCCAGTTGTACTCCGGCGACAAGGACAGGACCAGCTGCGGGCGCCACAAGCGGATCTGGCGCACCAGGTCGCGCGTGAGGCGCGGATCCTCCTTGACGTGCCCGTCGGCGTACCCCTCCAAGAACACCACCTCCGACACGCCCAGCGCACGTGCCGCCTCGCACTGCTCGGCCCGGCGCCGGCCCCCCATCGAGGACTGGCCGTCGGCCTCGAACCCGCCCGCTCCCCCGTCGGTGACGACCACCAGGGTGACGCGGGCCCCTTGCCGGGCGAGGCGGGCGATGGTGGCGCCCGCGTCGACGTCGGCGTCATCGGGGTGCGCGTAGACGCCCAGGACCGAGGCGAACGCTTGGGTGCTCACTCGTCGACTGCCTTGTTGGCGGCGTCCTGCGCGGCCTGGACCCCCTCGGGGACGCCGACGCGGCCCAGGAAGACCTCCTTGAGCTCCTTGTTGTAGGCGTCCATGGCGGCACCGAGTTTCGCGCCGAAGGGCGCGGTGATCGTCCCGGTGGGCTTGGTGGCCATGACTGTGACGTCCACGCCCTTGCCGGACCAGTACTGGGACCAGGAGTCCTGCGCCTCGGCGTTCGCGGGGAAACCGACTCCCACGGCGCCCAGGGCGCGCCCGCCCTCGGGGCCCGCCAGCCATTCGAGCAGCTTCTTCTGCGCGTCGGACTTCGAGGCGTCCGCGGCGTTGGCGACGGCGACCACCGAGTTGCCCACGGTCACCGCGCCCTTGGGGCCCTTCGGCTGGGGCGCCAGGCCCCACGTGAAGCCCGCGCCCTCCTGGACGTTCGCCAGGTTGTAGGCGCCGGACTGGAAGAGGGCCATCTTGCCCTGCAGGAACTGGTCGCGGCTGAAGTCGCCGTTGTCGTTGGTGTCGGCGGCGGAGGGGGCGACGTGGTCCTTGTTCACCAGGTCCACCAGGTAGCCGATGGCGGCCTCGCCCTCGGGGCTGGCGAAGGTGAAGCGCCCGTCGGCGTCCTGCAGCGACGCGCCGTTGGACCCCAGGTAGGGGAAGAGCATCGCCTGCCCGTCGAGGGCGGCGTTGTACCCGTACTGGACGACCGTGTTCGGGTCGAATCCGGGGTCGGCCGCGTTGCGGCCCGACGAGTCGAGTGTGAGGCGCTTGGCGATGTCGCGCAGGGAGTCGGACGACGCGGCGGGATCCCACGCGAGGCCGTCGAGCTCCTCGACGCCCACTCCCGCGCGGTCCAGCAGTTCCTTGTTGTAGTAGAGGGCCACGGAGGGGTCGGTGATGACCGGGGCGCCGTAGATCTGCCCATCGACCGTGTACTGGCTGACGGCGGTGTCCAGCCACGAGGCGCGCTCGGAGTCGGAGAACACCTCGTTCATGTTCACCAGTTTGCCGCCCTTGGCGTACTCCGAGTAGTTGTTCGTGTTGGACCAGAAGACGTCGGGGCCGGCGCCTGCGGCGATCTCGTTGCGAACGCCGGTGAAGTAGTCGTTCCAGGGCACGACCTCGACGGAGACGTCGATCCCCGTGGCGGCCTCGAACGCGGGCAGGGCGTCCTCGTACGCCTTGGCGGCCTGCTCGTCCCAGAGGCGGAATGTCAGGGATCCGCCCGCGCCCGACTGGCCGGTTGGCTGGCCGCCCGAGCATGCCGCCAGGGCCAGTGCCGCCGCGATCGCGGCGCTCGCGCCTGTGATACGTCGTTTCATGTGGGGTGCCTCCTTCAGGCGGTGGTGTTACTTCAATCCGGTGAGGGCGATGGAGCCCACGATCTGGCGCTGGAACGCGATGAACAGGGCGATGAGGGGGACCAGTGCGATAGTGGTGGCCGCCATGACGTAGGTCCAGTTCGCGTTGTACTGGCTCTGGAGGGCCGCCGTGGCGACGGTGATGACCTTGGGGCGCTGGGCGGCGATGATGCGCGGCCACATGAAGGAGTTCCAGTGGCTGACGACGGTGATGAGGGTGAGGGTGGCCAGGATGGGTTTGGACATGGGCAGGACCAGGGACCACAGGATCCTCCAGGTCCCGGCGCCGTCCAGGGTGGCGGCGTCGATGAGCTCCTGCGGGATCTGCCTGAACGACTGGCGGAGCAGGAACACCGCGTAGGGCGAGGCGAAGACGAAGGGGATCACGATGCCCCAGAAGGTGTTGTTCAACCCCATTCTGGCCAGCATGAGGTACAGGGGGACCACCAGGACGGTGGCGGGGATCATCATGGTGGCCAGGAACAGCCAGAAGACCAGGTCCCTACCGGGGAAGTCGATGCGGGCGAAGGCGTAGGCCGCCATCACGGAGGAGACCAGCTGTCCTGCGACCATGACGACCACCACCGCCAGGGTCGTGGCGATGGCTCCGCCGAAGGCGATGCGCCCGCCCAGGACGGCGCCGAAGGACTCCAGCGAGAAGGGGGAGGGCAGGGCGAAGGGCGAGTGGGACGCGAAATCCTTGGGGGACTTGAAGGCCGTCATGAAACTGAAGAGCAGCGGCGCCGCCATGATGAGGGCGGCGGCGGAGAGCCCCAGGTAGATGCCGAGGGCGGCCAGCGGGCCGCGCCGAGTGCTAGACGAACTCATAGGTGGTCCTCGAACGGAAGTAGAGGTTCTGGGCGAGGGTGATCGCCATGAGGATGAGCATCATGACCACGGCCATGACGGCGGCGCGCCCGAGGTTCCCGGTCTCGAACGCCTCTTGGTAGATCTTGTAGGCGAGGACTTCTGTGGCGCCGTCCGGACCGCCTTTCGTGAGCGCGTAGATCTGGTCGAAGAGGTTGAACACCGAGATCACGGACGTGACGGAAACGAAGAAGAAGGTGGGGCGCAGCAGCGGCATTTTGATGCGCCAGAAGATCTGGGAGGAACTGGCGCCGTCGACGGTGGCCGCCTCGACGAGCTCCTTGGGGATCGACAGCAGGCCCGCGATGAAGAAAAGGGCGGTGTATCCGACGTTGCCCCAGATGACGACGAAGGCGGCGGCGGGCAGCGCCCACGTGGGTGACACGAGGATCTCGAGGCGCTGGCCGGCGATGGCGCTCAGCAGGCCGCCCGTGGGGGCGAATATCCACGACCAGACGACGCCCAGGGCCAGCGGCGGGGCGATCCACGGGATGACGACGAGGGCGCGGAAGACGGTCGTCCCCCTGACGCCTTTGGTGAGCAGGTTCGCCAGGAGGAGCCCGAGGACGATCTGGGCCGGCACCACGAGGACGACGAGGAGCGCGGTGATGCCCAGCGACGAGAGGAAGCCCGGGTCCGACAGGACGGAGGCGATCTGGGGGGCGCCCACGTAGGAGGGCTCGCCGATGAGGTCCCATTTGTGGACGCTGAGCCAGACGACGACCAGGATGGGCACCGCCATGAAGGCGACGACCCCCAGTAGCGAAGGGGCGAGCAGCGCGTATCCCGTCAGGGTGTCGCGCAAGCGCCTGCGCGATCGTATTGCCATGCGTCCCCCCGCCTCGATGTCCAGATACCGCAAGGCTAGCCGGACCAGGGGCGGCGCACCAGGGGGGTTCAGGGGGTGAACCACTGTGAAACCCCGCCTTCGGCACCGCCACCGGGGGTTCAGGGGCTGGGCCACTGCGGAACCCCGCCTTCGGCACCGCTACCGTCACCGCCACCGGGGGTTCAGGGGGTGGACCGCTGCGGAACCCCGCGGGGAGGGCCCTGCGCCAGTCGGGGCCGCGGGGGCGGTGCCCGGGCCCTACCCGGCGCCCTGGCCGGTGGGCCGGCGGAAACCGCTGTGCGCGCAGACGAAGACGAGGACCCCCACCAGCATCGCCGCCCCGATGACGATGGGCAGGGCGGGCGCCACCCCGTAGAGGAAGGTGCCCAGGGTGGGGGCGACGACGTAGGTGAGCCCGTTGGTCGCGCCGATCAGGCCCGCCAGCCCGCCCTGCTCGTCGCGGCTCATGCGCAGGGTCGGGCCGGCCGTGTATCCGGGCATCGCCGTGCCGATGCCGACGCCGATGATGGCGACGGAGGCGATCAGGGCGGCCAGGCCGGCGTCGACGAGGAGCAGCCCGAACCCGATGGCGGCCGTCAGGGCGCCGGCGCGCAGCAGTACTGGCGGCGCCCATTTCGACAGGGGGACGATGACGCTCTGGGCCAGGACCATTCCGACGCCCGCCGCCAGCAGGGCGCCCCCGGTGATGAGCCCGGTCGTGTCGGCGTCCAGGCCGAGCCGGTCCTGCACCAGGAATCCCGTGACGACTTGGACGAGGCCGAGGGCGCTGAACATCCCGAAGCCTGCGACCAGGTAGGGCCACACGCGCGGGTCGCGCGGGCTGACTCTGGCGGGCTTGGCGATCAAGGCGGTGCGGGACTCCTTGCGCAGGGCCGCCGCGACGACCAGGAGGCCGATGAGCAGGAACACGGGGACGGCGTCGACGGAGACCAGCAGTGACAGGCCCGATAGCGCTCCGCCGATGAGCGCGCCCGCGATCGAGGCGAGCCCCTGGGCGGCGCCGACACCGGCCATGCCGCGGACGCGGGACTCCTCAGTGGTGGTGGCGTCGGCGATGCAGGCCTGCGCGGTGGGGAGCACCGCGGCCAGCGCTGCGCCGAAGACGACGCCCCGGACGATGACGAAGAGGGCGAACAAGGGGGCTCCGCTCAGGGCGCCGGTGACGCCGAGGTGCGAGACGAGGGCGAAGGCCCCCATGGAGACGGCTGCCACGGCGAGCGCGATCACGAGCACGGGTTTGCGCCCCATCGACTGGGAGCGCTTGCCCCACGCCTGGCTGGTCAGCACCACCATGAGCGCCGCGACGGAGATGGTGAGGCCGATCTGCCATTCCTTGAGCCCGACCAGCCGCGAGAGGGGCGCGATGACGGGGTTGAGGGTGGATTGCCCGACGTAGGTGATGAACACGGCGGCCAGGACGACTCCGACCTGCGCCTGGCGCCCCGCGCCGTCCGCCCCGCTCCGCGCTCCGTCTGCGGCCGCCGTCCCAGCGGCCGCGCCGGCCCCTGCCCCGGCCGTCTCCCCTGCCCGTGCGTCGGGCGGTGCCCCGTTTTCCTCTGCGGCTTCCATGAGTGTCACTTCCTCGACTGGTCCGGGGTGCCGACTTCCGGCGCCGTGCGTGCGGACCATGTGACCGAAGTCTATTCGAACAGTGTTCTAATTGCAATGGGCGGACTTCCGGGGCGCACAGCGCCGTCAGGCAGGTCCGCATCGGGGCAGGCAACACCGCAGTGGGGCAGGCAACGGATCATCGGGGCAGGCAATTCACCTACCCCAATGGGCGGTTTCCTGCCCCGATGAGGTTCAGCAGGATCGGCGGCCTCCTGCCCCGATGAGGTTCAGCGGGCCCAGTGGGCGGATACGGAGCGCCCGGCAAGCGCGTTGGGCGGGCCGTCGCGCCCAAGGGCGCCCATGGTGCGTTGGGCGGCTTGTCGCGCACGGGAATGCGCCGGGAGCCGCGCGGCCCCTACAGCACCTGGGAGTTCGGCGGCCGGTGGACCGTGCCGAGCAGCCGCAGCTCCAGGCCGTCCATCATCGCCTCGACGACGAAGCGGTAGTAGCGGTCGAAGGCGATGTCGCGCTCACGGGGCGTTCCGGCGAACTGGGCGATCATGTCCGCCGACAGCAGGGCGATCCCCGGACTGGCGGCCGCGGCCTCGGACAGGCCCTCCATCAGCAGCGCGTGGTCGGCTGGGACCTGGTCCCCGTGGAGGGCGCGGTCGTCCGCCGTGGCGATCGACATCATCGCGGCGTTGACGACGCAGGCGAAGACCAGGGCCGAGTTCCCCCCGAATCCCGCCCGCTGGACGCTGGCGATCCCCGAGTCCACGACCGGCCCCAGTTCCGGCAGCGCCGCCGAGTGCATGAGCAGCCAGCGCGCCGTCCCCGGGTAGGCGGACAGGACGGGCCGCGCGGGCAGCAGGGCCCTGCGGAACCACTCGCGCCATTCCATCGCCTCCGTCGGCAACCCCACCAGGTCGAGGACCCGTCCGACGACGCGAGCCGTCAGCGCCTCCCGGTTCCCCACGTGGTGGTGGACCACGGAGGCCGACACGCCCAGGCGCGCCGCGAGGTCCCGCATCGACCACCCCTGGATCCCCGTCCCGTGGGACATCCCCAGCGCCTCCTCGACGACGGCTTCAGGGGTCAGCCCGGCGTGGTAGGACTCCCTGCCCCGTCCGGCCCCACTGCCGTGACGCGCCACAGCCGCCGCCTCACGCGCCCGACGAGCGCAGGCCGAGCTCGCGCGCGCGGGCCGATCCCTCCGGGACGGCCCCCGGGTCGTCCCCCGCCTCGACGACGCGGTTGTCCGCGTCCACGAAGACCACTGACGGCGCCATCGTGCGCGCCTGCGACTCGGGGACGTGCGCGTAGGCCATGATGATGACCAGGTCGCCGACGGACACCAGGTGGGCCGCCGCGCCGTTGAGCTGGACGACGCCGCTGCCGCGGGGGCCCGCGATCGTGTAGGTCGCCAGGCGCGCCCCGTTGTCGATGTCCGCGATGTCGACCTTCTGGCCGGGGACGATGTCCGCGGCGTCCAGCAGGTCCTCGTCCACCGTGATAGAGCCCACGTAGTGGAGGTCCGCGCCGGTCACCGTGGCGCGGTGGATCTTCCCGACCACCATCTCGCGCATCATCTCGCTCACGCGCCCGCCTCCTCGCAGACCAGGGGCAACTCCATATTGTCGATGAGGCGCGTGCCCCCCACGCGCGCCGCCACCAGGACGCGGCACGCGCGCAGTCCGCCCTCAACGATGGTGGCGGGTCCCGGGTTGGCCGCCACCTGGGGGGCGGCGCTCCCCGTGCCCGCCAGCACGTCGAAGGTGCCGTCGTCCACGACGGCGATGTAGTCGATGGCGATCCCGCCCTCCGCCTCGATGCGCTCGCGCGCCGCCTCCACGGCCAGCGCGGCCCCGGCCCCTCCCCGGGCGGCGGCGACCGCCAGCGACAGCGCCTCGGGCAGCGCCCGCGCCCGCGCGCGCTCATCGGCGGCCAGGTAGCGGTTGCGGCTCGACAGTGCGACGCCGTCGTGGTCGCGCACGATCGGGACCGGGTGGAGGCGCACGGGGACGTCGAGGCCCTCGAACACCGTCCGCAGGACCGCCAGCTGCTGGGCGTCCTTGAGGCCGTAGAGCGCCACGTCCGGGCGCACCAGGTTCACGACCTTCGTGCACACCAGCGCCACCCCCGCGAAGTGCGTGGGCCTGGACGCGCCCTCGAGGACGCGGGCGACGGGACCCGGGTCGATGGTGGCGCGCACCGGAGCGGGGTAGACGTCGGCGGGGCCGGGCGCCCACACCAGGTCGGCGCCGACTCCGGCCAGGGCCTCCATGTCGGCGTCGAGCGTGCGCGGGTAGGCGTCGAAGTCCTCACCGGGCGCGAACTGGGTGGGGTTGACGAATATGGAGACGACGACGTGGTCGGCGAGGGCGCGGGCTTCGCGGACCAGTTGCAGGTGCCCTTCGTGGAGGGCCCCCATCGTCATCACCAGGGCGCGGGCGCCCCCCAGCGCCCCCAGGGCGTCGGCGAGTTCGGTGCGGGTCCGCACCAGGCGTGGACGGGTAGTCATAGGCCCATTGTCATCCGGCGCGGCCCGCCGGTGCCAATCGAGTCCGGCTTTTCACTACTGGAGCAGAGCAGCCAGCAGCTCCGTGGCCCGCCGCTCGTCGAGCAGGCGCGCGTCCTGGAGCAGGGCGACCAGCGCCCGGGTCATCGACACGTAGGTGTCGAGCTCCCCGCGCAGGCCCGCGCTGGCGCCGAGCGCCCGCACGTGGGCGGCCACTGTGCCCGCGTCGGCGCGGGGCACAGGCCCGGAGATGCCCGCCACGCCCTCGGTGAGCGCCCTGTCCAGGGCGGCCTCCAGCAGGGGCCTGGCGTAGCGCGCCGGGTCCTCGACGCCCGCCACGCCCAGGATCCGCATCGTCTGGTTCGCGATGCCGGCGATCGAGTTCGCGCCGTGCGTGAGGCCCGCGTGGTAGAGCGGGCGGCGCTCCTCATCGACCACCACGGGCTCGCCCCCCATCTCGACGACGAGCGCCTGCGCGATCGGGAGGAAGGGCGCGGCGCCGGTCACCGCGAAGGGGGCGCCCACCAGCCTGCGCACGTCCACGCTGGTCCCCGTGAAGGTCATCGCGGGGTGGATGGCCAGGGGGATGGCGCCCTGGCTGGCCGCCCCGTCCAGGACCGAGACGCCGTGGGCACCGGAGAGGTGGATGACGATCTGCCCCGTCTGCCAGGCGCCCGACCGGGCCAGTCCCGTCACGAGGGGGCGGATCTGGTCGTCGGGGACCGCCAGGACGACCACCTCGCTGCGCTCGACGACGACCGGGACCTCCTCGACGGGCACGCCGGGCAGCATCGCGTCCGCCCTCTCCCGGGAGGCGTCCGAGGACGCGGAGACGGCGACGATGCAGTGCCCCGCGGCGCGCAGCGCGCTGGCGATGACGGGCCCGACGTGGCCCAT
>NZ_CP017298.1:1202787-1214944 GCF_001746855.1 Pauljensenia hongkongensis
GACGCCGACGCCCAGCCGGCCGGCCCGGGCGCTCACGCCCCCTCCCCCTGGGGCGCTGCCGCGTGGTCGCGCGCGGCCAGGGCGCGGCGCATCCACTTCTCCGGCGGCTCGGCCTCGCGGCGCACCCGGGATGCGTCCTCGAGGCGCTTCCACAGCAGCTGGGCGCCGCGCCGGTCCACGTGCCTGGCGGTGTGGGACACGACCCCGGGGACCAGGTCCGCGCGCACGGTCGCCACGTCGAGGCGGCGCTCGACGGGCCCCTGGAGGATGTGCGTGGATTGGATGCGCGCCAACGGGATCAACGCGCAGCGGCGCGTGAGCCACCCGTCGCGGATCACGAAGAGCGAGCCCGTGAGCGCGTAGGCGCGGCGCCGGCGCACCAAGGGGTCGACGAGGCGGGCGCGGTGGGGCACTCGCGTGAAGTGGGCGTCCGCCCCGGCGTGGGTCGGGGCGAAGACGGAATCGACGAATGCCGCCGGGTCGGGGACCCCCAGGTCCTGGACGACCATCCAGACGGCCAGTTCCGCCTGGGCGCGGCTCCCCACCGGCAGCAGCACCCGGGCGCTCACCAGCTCGTTGTTCCCGCCGTTGTTCTCCTTGCCCATCTTGACGGAGTTGCCCGCCTGGGTCATCGTGACGCGGTACCAGCCCGTGAGGCGCCACAGCAGGGGCTGGCGGATCTCGATGGCGTGGATGCGCCCGGGCGGGATCGTCTGGTTCCGCGAGTCGGTCAGGCCCCTGCGGATGCGGATCCCGTCCGGGCTGGCGGCCGCCGTGAAGGCGAACTCGGCGTTGAAGCGCCCCCACAGCACCGACCCCGAGGCCACCACCAGCGGCACCACCGCGAACAGCGACGGCGCGGCCACCGCCCCCCGCGCGGCGATCGCCCACGCGGACGCCGCTACCACCGCCACGAGGACGACGAGCAGGACCATCATCGGGACCGTCAGCAGGAGCGAGCCGATCAGCGGACCGGCCCCGACCTCGTAGAGGACGTTCTCCGGGGCGATGGGGGCTGAGGAGGTGAAGGCGCCGCGCCTGGCGGCGCCGCGGGCGGCCTCGGCCTCCAGGGCGCCGGACACGCGCCCGGGGGATTCGGCGGCCGGGCGCGCCGGGGCACCCGGTTGGGCGCCCTCCCCTGCCGAACCGACCTCCAGCCCCGCCGCGAGCGCCAGGATGTGGGCGCGCAGCTCGTCGAGTTCGGTGGCGCGCAGGAAGCCGATGGTGAAGCTCGAGCCCGCGCCCCCGGCGACCTCGATGCTCAGCCTCCCCAGCCCCAGGATCCGCCCGAGCAGCGGCAGGTGGATGTCGACGGACTGGATGCGGTCGAGGCGGGCGTGCCGGTTGGTGCGGAAGACGATCCCGGACCGGAACCAGACGGCGCCGCCGTCGACGGCGTAGGCGGTCGCCCGCCACTGGAGCCACGAGTAGAGGCCGCTGACCACCAGGACGGCGATGACGACGGCGAACGCGGCCATGAGAACGCCCCGCAGGTGGAACCCCTCCGCGATTCCGTTCAGGATCTCCCAGCCCGAGGGCGCGCCGCTGCTGTAGGCGCTCACGCCCCGGTACGTGATGATGGCCACGAGCGCGGCGATCACCTGCCAGGCGTTGATGATGGGGGACACCGGGTGGACGCGGTGCCAGGCGTCGGCGGCGACCCCGTCGGCCGTGATCGAACGGGACTCGGCGCTCACAGGCCCATCAACTCCGCGCTGCCGCGCTTGGCGAGGGCGTCGCGCAGGCGCGCGGCATCGGCGGCCGGCACGCCGTCCAAGGTGGCGTCGGTGGTGGCCGAGGCCGTGGAGAGCTTGATCTGCGCGATCCCGAAGAAGCGGGCCACCGGGCCCTGCGCGATATCGACGTACTGGATGCGCCCGTAGGGGACCATCGTCATCGAGCGGAACATGACGCCCCGCCGGATGATGAACTCGTCGGGCCCCTCTGCGAAGCCGATGGCGCGGACCTGCCGGGGAACCAGCCAGCACAGCCACACCAGGAGGCACACGGGGGCCGCCTCCCACCGCCACAGCCCCGCCTCGTCCGAGGCGAGCGCCGCGACCGCGATGCCGGCGGCGAGGGCGGCCAGGACCACTGCGCAGGTGGCGAGCCGGACCTTCGCCAGCGCGCTGGACACGGGGGTGAAGGAAATGGAGTCGGGGGCCATCAGATCGGCCATTGGAGTCCTTTCGCGTTGTGCTCTCCCTGAATTATCCACCACGGCGCTACCATCCACCTACCTCACAGGAAATATTCAGGATGTTCGTGAAGAATACTCCCATGACCGCACCCGCCCCCGAAGCAAAGCTCCTCGTCGTCGATGACGAGCCCAATATCCGCGACCTGCTCGCCTCGTCCCTCCGCTTCGCCGGTTTCGACGTCTCCACCGCCGAGGACGGCTCCTCCGCGTTCCACGAGGCGCAGGCCGTGCGCCCCGACCTCATCGTCCTCGACGTCATGCTGCCCGACATGGACGGCTTCACTGTGACGCGACGGCTCCGGGACGCCGGGCTGACCACGCCGGTCCTGTTCCTCACCGCGCGCGACGACATGCGCGACAAGATCCAGGGCCTGACGGTCGGCGGCGACGACTACGTCACCAAGCCCTTCGGCCTCGAGGAGGTGGTCGCCCGCATCCGCGCGATCCTGCGCCGCACGATGGGGGGCGACGACGAGGACGGCAAACTGCGCGTCGGCGACCTGGTCATCGACGAGGACGCGCACGAGGTGAAGCGGGCCGGGGTCGACATCGACCTGTCCCCCACCGAGTTCAAGCTGCTGCGGTACCTGGTCATCAACGCCGGCCGCGTCGTGTCCAAGATGCAGATCCTCGACCACGTGTGGGAGTACGACTGGGACGGCGAGGTCGCCATCGTCGAGTCCTACATCTCCTACCTGCGTCGCAAACTCGCCGTTGAGGGGGCCTCCGGGGAGCTCATCCACACCAAGCGGGGCGTCGGCTACATCCTGAGGGCCGAGGATTGAGCGAGAGGATCGGCCTGGCCGACCGGATCGAGCGGGCGTGGACGAACAGGCCGCTGTCCGCGCAGCTCGTCGTCCTCATCACCGGGCTGCTCGCGGTGGGCCTGACGATGAGCGGGACCGTGATGATCGGCCTCCTCCAGCGCCACCTGATCTCCCAGGTGGACGCGCAGCTGACCTCCGACGCGGCCCTCCGCCTCTTCAACCAGACGGGGGCCGCCGCCAGCAACGGCATGGCCTCCACGGTCCCCACCGCCTACTACCTGCGGCTCCACCACCCCAGCATCGATCCGGACCAAGTCACGTTCTACCCGGAGACCACCGCGGCCTCCGGCACGCCGATCCTGCCCGAACTGCTCGGACCCGGGGAAGCGCGCGCGGGCACCGGGGAGTACACGCAGGCGGTCACGGTCGCCTCGAGCAAGGAGGGGCACCCGTGGAGGGTCGTGGCCACCACGATCGAAGTGAAAGGGGCCACCCCGTCCACGGGCGTCCTCACCATCGCCCTCCCCCTCACGGACGTCCAGCACACGCTGCGCACGACCGCCGCCTACTTCTCCATCGCTGCGGTCGTGATCGTCTTCGCGGGAGGGTGGGTCGGCCACTGGCTGGTCCGGCGCTCCCTGTCCCCCCTGCGCTCCATCGAGTCCACCGCGGGCAAGATCGCCGCCGGGGACCTCACCCAGCGAGTGCGCCCGGGCCCGCCCTCGACCGAGGTCGGCTCCCTGGCCCTGTCGCTGAACTCCATGCTCACCCAGGTCGAGCAGTCCTTCGAGGCGCGCCAGGCCTCGGAGAAGAAGATACGGCGCTTCGTCTCCGACGCCTCGCACGAGCTGCGCACACCGCTGGCCGCGATCAGCGGCTACTGCGAGCTCTACTCGATGGGCGGGGTGCCCGCCGAGCGCGTCGAGGAGGTCATGGGGCGCATCTCCTCCGAATCGACCCGCATGGCGGTCCTCGTCGAGGACTTGCTCACCCTCGCGCGCCTCGACGAGGGGCGCCCCCTGGAGTTCACGGACATCGACTTGGTGAAGATGGCGGACAACGCCGTGTTCGACCTGCAGGCCCTCGACTCGACGCGCACCGTCGGACTGTCCTCGCTGGAGGGCCGCCGGGCACCGATGTCACTGGTGGTCTCCGCCGACCGCGACCGCATCGCGCAGGTGTTCACCAACCTCATCGGCAATATCGTCCGCTACACGCCCGCCGGCTCGCCCGTCGAGATCGCCCTCGGCACGGCGGCCGACTACGCCGTCGTGGAGTTCCGCGACCACGGACCGGGAATCGCGGACCGCGACCGGTCGAGGGTCTTCGAGCGCTTCTACCGCTCCGACTCCTCCCGCAACCGCAGGTCGGGGGGGTCCGGCCTGGGACTGGCGATCGTCTCGGGCATCCTGGGCGCCCACCACGGCAACGCCGCCCTCACGAAGACGAAGGGCGGCGGGCTGACCGTCCGCATCGAGCTGCCGCTGCCGCGCCCCCAGAACGAGGCAATGGTCACCGGAGATGCTGACAGCGCCGCAACGGTCTAGCATGGCTCGGGTATCCCCTGACAAGGAGGCTGTCCATGGGTGCCCACGCACCTCAATGGCTGCTGGGGTCCTTCGTTGAGGCCATGCAGCAGATCGGCGCGACCGCGCCCACGGACGAGCTCGCGGCGGAGGCGCGCGACCTGGCTGAGCGCTGGTCCGCCGAGGGCCGCGCTCTGCACGACCTGCACCGGCTCATCAAGGTCCTCACGCACATTGACGAGATCTCCCTATCCGCCCACGACCCCGATCTACTGCGGATCGCCGCCTGGTACCACGGCGCTTTCCTGAACAGGGCCCTCGAGGTCAGACTCGGGGGCTTCGAGGCGCAGTTCGCCTCGGCCCGGTGCATCGACCACGCCCACAACCGGCTCACGGAACTGGGCGTCTCCGAGGAGGTGGTGGCGCGCATCGACGAGCTCATCGCGTTCCTCACGCGCCACCGCGCCCCCCGCGCCGACTTCGACGCGCAGGTCCTCGTCGACGCGGATCTGGCGGTGCTCGCGTGCAGCCCGCAGGACTACAAGAAGTTCCGGGAGAAGCTCCGCCTCGAGCTCCACGACCTCGATGACGTGCAGTTCCTCAAGGCGCGCTGCGCCCTGGTCAAGCGCCTGCTCGGCTACGACCGCATCTACCAGTCCCCCCTCGGCAACACCTGGGAGAACGCGGCGCGGGCGAACCTGGAGGTCGAGCTGGCGCGGCTGGAGGACGCGAAGGCGAAACTGTGCCCCGGCCCCGACGACGAGGCGGACGCGGACGACGCGGACGACGAGCCCTACGGCGCCGACCGCGTGACGACGACCGGCACTCTGGTCATCAAACGACGCACACTGAAGAAGAACCCGTGCCCCCCTCCTCCCGAGGAGGCCACCGGAACCGGGATCCTGCCGGTCAAAGCGCCCGAGCCCGCCCCGGACGCCGACGAGCCCGAGGCGACCTCCTCCCTGGAGAGCGCCGTGGAGAGCCTCGACCTGCCCGCGACCCCGGCGGACTGACGGACCAGGGCGGGCTGACGGGCAGCGGCCGAGGCCCGGCGCGCAGTCCGTCCACGAGCGCGGATCAGCGCCTGCGCCCATCCACACCCCCGTCGGCACGTAGCCAAGTGTCAGCGCCTGCGCCCATCCACACGCCCACCGGCGCGAAGCCGAACATCAGCGCCTGCGCCCATCCACACGCCCACCGGCGCGAAGCCGAGCATCAGCGACTGCGCCGGTCCACATCACCGCAGATCCACAGGCACGCGCAACCGCTCGCGCCCGTCCACATTGCTACAAGCTCTTTTTCATGTCGGTTTCGTGCGGATCATAACCTTTCGTTAGCGCACCCAACCGGGGTGCCGAACGATAGGAAGAACAATGAGCACCTACATGGTCGATTCCGCCCAAGTCGCGGCCTCAGCCACCCAGATCACGGCGACCGCGGGGCAGATCCGATCCGAGGTCCAGGCGATGATGGCGCAGCTGGTCGCCCTCGGCGAGTCCTGGTCGGGCGGCGCGCAAGCCACCTTCCAAGGGGCGGTCGCCCAATGGCAGGGCGCCCAGGCGCAGGTCGAGGCGGCGCTGGACGCCATCTCCTCACAGCTCCAGACCGCAGCCGCCCTCTATTCCGATGCCGAGGCCCGCTCCACGGCCCTTTTCGCGGGCTGAACGCGGCCGCTGCACCGCCCCGGGCGGATACGGATCCGCATTGGGGCAGGCAACGGGGCATTGGGGTAGGCAATTCGCCTACCCCAATGGGCGGCTTCCTACCCCAATGGGCGGTTTCCCAGCCAGCCCAATGGGTGGTTTCCTACCCCAATGCGGCGCCACCTTCTGCGACGAACGGCGGCCTCCTCCCCAATACCGCTTCCCCGCGCTCACCAAAGCCCCGCACACACACGACTGGCCGTCCTCCCCAATACCGCTTCCCCGCGCTCAGAAAGGGGCCCGTAGCCCTGTTCCGAGCGCGGGGAAGCGGTCCCGGATGAGGAAACGGATGGGGGCCGGCCCACTTGCGGGCTGGCCCCCATCCGTTGAAGGGCGGACGATCAGTACATGCCGCCCATGCCGCCGTCGTCGGCGCCGCCGGCGGGAGCCGGGGGCTCGGGCTTGTCAGCCACAACGGCCTCGGTGGTCAGGAACATGCCGGCGATGGAGGCCGCGTTCTGCAGCGCGGAGCGCGTGACCTTCACCGGGTCGGAGATGCCCTCGGCCATGAGGTCGCCGTACTCGCCGGTCGCGGCGTTGAGGCCGTGGCCGTCAGGCATACCAGCGACGCGGTCGGCGACGACACCGCCCTCCAGGCCCGCGTTCTCGGCGATCTGCTTGAGGGGCGAGACAACGGCCAGGCGGACGATGTTCACACCGGTCGCCTCGTCGCCCACCAGCTCCAGGGAGGCCAGCGCCTTCTCGGCGGCCTGGATCAGGGCGACGCCGCCGCCGGCGACCAGGCCCTCCTCGGAGGCCGCGCGGGCGTTGCGCACGGCGTCCTCGATGCGGTGCTTGCGCTCCTTGAGCTCGACCTCGGTGGCGGCGCCGGACTTGATGACGGCGACGCCGCCAGCCAGCTTGGCGAGGCGCTCCTGCAGCTTCTCGCGGTCGTAGTCGGAGTCGGTGTTCTCGATCTCCTGGCGGATCTGGCGCACGCGGGCGTCGAGCATGTCCTTGTCGCCAGTGCCCTCGACGATGGTGGTCTCGTCCTTGGAGACGACGATCTTGCGGGCGCGGCCCAGCAGCTCCAGGTCGGCGTTCTCCAGGGACAGGCCGACGGTCTCGGAGATGACCTGGCCGCCTGTCAGGATCGCCATGTCCTGCAGCATCGCCTTGCGGCGGTCGCCGAAGCCGGGGGCCTTGACGGCCACGGACTTGAAGGTCCCGCGGATCTTGTTGACGACCAGGGTGGCCAGCGCCTCGCCCTCGATGTCCTCGGCGATGATCGCCAGGGGCTTGCCGGTCTGCATGACCTTCTCCAGGACCGGGACGATGTCCTTGACGTTGGAGATCTTGGAGTCCATGAGCAGCACGTAGGCGTCCTCCAGGACGGCCTCCTGGCGCTCCTGGTCGGTGACGAAGTACGCCGACAGGTAGCCCTTGTCGAAGCGCATGCCCTCGGTGGTCTCCAGGGTGGTGTCGAAGGAGTTGGTCTCCTCGACGGTGACGACGCCCTCGGAGCCGACCTTCTCGAAGGCCTCGGCGATGAGACGGCCGATCTCAGTGTCGTTGGCGGAGATCGACGCGGTGGCGGCGATCTGCTCGGAGGTCTCGACGGGCTTGGCGTCGGCGTGCAGTTGCTTGACGATCGCGTCGACGGCCTGGTCGATGCCCCGCTTGAGGGCGATCGGGTTCGAGCCGGCGGCGACGTTGCGCAGGCCCTCGTGGACGAGCGCCTGGGCGAGGACCGTCGCGGTGGTCGTGCCGTCACCAGCGACATCGTCGGTCTTCTTCGCGACCTCCTTGACCAGTTCGGCACCGATGCGCTCGAAGGGGTCCTCCAGGTCGATCTCCTTGGCGACGGACACGCCGTCCTTGGTGATCGTCGGAGCGCCCCACTTCTTGTCGAGCACGACGTTGCGGCCCTTGGGGCCCAGCGTCACCTTCACGGTGTCGGCCAGCAGGTTGAGGCCGTTCTCCATGCCGCGACGTGCGTCCTCATCGAACTTGATGATCTTGGTCATTGGGTGTGTTTCCTTCCGCTTCGCGGATCGGGGCCGGTGCCCGCGACGGACGGTCGGCGGCGTGGGCCGCCGACCTCACCGGACCGGTGGTTCTGTCACTCTCCCATCGGGAGTGCCAGGAATGATTCTGGCACTCTCCCCCTGTGAGTGCAAGGGGAGGGGCGCGGCGCCGCCCCGGCTGCGCTCAGGGCGAAACCGCGGGCACTCACTTGGCGGGTTTGAAAGCGGTGACCGTCGAGTCGTCGACCGTGACGATCAGGTCGGAGCGCGCCAGCAGGGCGTAGCTCGCCGGAGGGGCCGACACCCCGGGGATCTCGGACACCGGTTTGAGAGTGTGCGCCGCCGGGTCGATGATCGCCGTGATCCCGTCGCCCGCGAGGACCGGTTCCAAGATCCCCGCCTCGACCTCGACGCCGAGCGCCACTATGGCCAGCGCCTTGCCGTCACCGGAGGCGACGCAACCCGTTTGGGACGCGTTGGCGCGCGAACCCAGGTTCGCCAGTTTCTGCATGTCCTCGCCGAACCTGTTCGTGGTGTCGGCACCGATGTGCATGCCGGTGAAGCGCAGGGAGTCGCTGTACTCGAGAACGAGCACCGTGTCCGTGAGCTTCCCCTCCAGGGCGTCGTAGAACAGCTTGGAGAAGTTGTTCGAGGAGCGCGTCCCGTTCCCGCAGGGCATCGGCATGCCGGTGCCCACGTCCACAGTGCCCTTCAGCTGGCCCTGGACGTCGTAGTAGTCGAAAGTCGATGTGTCCTTCGCGAACCCCTTCCCTTCGAGGGGGTCCTTGTCGCCGACGATGACGGAGGCGAGCCAGCCCGCGGTGCGACTGGGCTCCACATCCGTCTGGAGCGGGTACAGGGCCTTATCGCGCAGCGAGAGGATCCAGAACTTCGACGTGGCCCCCTCCGCGATCTTGGCGGTGGTCTGCTCGCCCGTCTTCGAGTAGAGGGTGCAGGTGGGGTGGGTCTCGGTAGAGCTCTTCCACTTGTCCCCCTCGGACACGGAGCACTGCACCGAGACCACTTCCCCGGGCCCCTGCGGCGCGTCCACGACGGCACTGTTCTCATCACTGGCGTCGTACCACGTCAAAGGTGTTTGCTCGCCGTCCTTCGCTGCGATCAGGACGGGCACCGACGCCCTCCCCATCTCCACGAGCACGTGGTCCTTCCCGATCCACCGCACCGTGGGATCCTCATACGACGAGAGGGCCTTTTCACCGCCCTGCACGGGCTGCGCCCACTTCTGCTCGGGCTGGTCCCCGGAGACGTCGAAGCCCTTGGCGGTGAACGTCCCGTTCTCGACCCCCAGGAGCACCATGCGGTTGCCCTTCACCGCCACCACGGGCTGGAACGCGGTCGCCACCGATGAACCGGTCGAGAACAAACCCGAGAGGTTGAGCGTCCACGCCTGCTGCCCCCCATTGTTCCAGCCAGTGGCGAGGTCGTAGTCCTTCGGGCCGCCGCTCATCCTGGCGAAGGCGAAGATCCCGGCGCCTGCGGCGACGACCGCGACCACGGCCGCGATCGCGATCCACAGGATGGCCTTGGACCGGTTCTTCGGCGCGGGGTAGGGCGCGCCCACCATGCCCGGGCCACCGGCCCCGTAAGCCCCCTGAGCGCCTGCGCCCTGCGGGTACCCCGCCTGACCGCCCGCCTGGGCGAAACCACCCGGCGCGTACCCGCCCTGACCGGCCCCCTGGGCGAAACCACCCTGCGGGTACCCCGCCTGACCGGCCCCCTGGGCGAAACCGCCCGGCGCGTACCCGCCCTGACCGCCCGCCTGGGCCGAGCCGTCCGGCGCGTAGCCTCCCTGGCCTCCGCTCCAGCCCTGGGCCGCTCCCGGCTCCTGGGGGGCCGGCCCGGCCTGCGCCGTCCCGTTCCCGGCGGGGCCGTTCGAGGAGAACTGCGTGGCCGGGGCGTACTGACCGCCCGGCCCCTGCTGCCCGGCGGCCTGCGCCATCGCCTGGGCCAGCCAGTTCCTCAAGTCGGGGTAGAGTGACGGATTCGTGGCGAGCACGCCACGCAGATCCGGCCTCTTGATGGCGATGTCCTGCATCGTCTCGGGGGTGATAGTGGGATCGGCCGCCATCGCGGCCGTGTACATCGAGGGATCCAAAGCCTTGACCTCCGTAGTGCGCGAGGCCGCCGGACGCGGCCCCCGAATGTGTTATGGAATGCGCACTAGTATCCGTCAAGTCCGACCGATTGACAAACAGCGCCGTCCCACCGCGCAGATCCGGGAAAGGGCCTCACCGGGCTCAGCGCAGGACGACGACCACGTCGGGGCTCCCGATGCCGTCCATCCTCTGGACGTTGTCGATGCCGAGCGTCGCCGCGACGTCCTTGGCCGTGGCCTCCATCCTGGGATCCTCGTAGTACACGGTGGAGACCTGGGTGTCCCAGCCGGTCGCGTTGGCGGCCGAGGTGCCCGCGTACCCCGCGGCGTTGAGCTTCTGGGTGTTGCTGGCCGCCAGGCCCTGGGTGCCGGTCCCGTTGAGGACCTGGATCGCCGCGTTGTGGTCGGGCGTCGGCGGCGCCTCCGTCGTAGTGGTCGGGGACGGGGACGGCGTGGGCTCCTGGGACGGAGTCGGTGCGGACGAGGGGGCGGCGGTGCCGCTCTGCTGAGCGGGCGTGGTGGGCGACCCCGTCGTCACGGTCCCGACCGGCTGCCCGTTCTGGCGGTTCGCCAGAAAAGTCGCAGCGGCCCAGCCCAGGGCCGGAACAACGATGAGGATGACCAGGAACGGCCACACGTTCTTCCACCTGGACGGCTGCGGGCGGTGCATGCCGATTGGCATGTCCTCGCCCGCACGATCGAATTCATCCCGAGGATACTGTGAGCTCACGATGCCAGCCTAACGAAAAATCTGCCGCAGCGGCACGTTTGCGCAGGGCGAGGCGCTTCCCACACCCCGTTTGAGGCGCTTTCCCAGCGTGAAGACGAACGACGTGTCACACCGCACTGGCGCGCTACCCTGATCGCATGGACGCTTACAACCCCCGACCACTGTCAGAACTGATCGACCCGGGCTGGGCGCGCGCCCTGGCGCCCGTCGAGGACCGCGTGCACCGGATCGGAGAGGAGCTGGCGCGCGCCGCGGCCTCGGGAACCGGTTACCTTCCTGCGGGAACGGACGTGCTGCGAGCCTTCACGTACCCCTTCGACCAGGTGAAGGTCCTGATCGTGGGCCAGGATCCGTACCCGACCCCGGGGCACGCGATGGGGTTGAGCTTCTCAGTGGCCCCCGGCACACCGCTGCCCCGCTCCCTTGTCAATATTTTCACGGAGCTGTGCGACGACCTCGGGGTGCCCCGCCCTTCCTCGGGCGACCTGTCGCCGTGGAGCGAACAGGGCGTGTGCCTGCTCAACCGCGTCCTGACCGTCCGCCCGGGGTCACCGGGCTCGCACCGGGGAATGGGCTGGGAGGAGGTCACCGCCTGCGCCATTGACGCGCTCGTCTCCCGCCACGACGGGGCGGGGTCGCCCGCCCCGCTGGTCGCGATCCTGTGGGGCCGTGACGCCCAGGCGCTCGAGGCCCGCCTTGGGCGGACGCCGTGCGTGAAGTCACCGCACCCCTCCCCGCTGTCGGCGAGGCGGGGCTTCTTCGGGTCGAAGCCGTTCTCCACCGCCAACTCGCTGTTGGAGGCGCAGGGGGCGTCCCCGGTGGACTGGCGCCTTCCGTGACGTGCCCCGCGCTCGACGGCGCGGGGGAGCCCCTGCCGAACGCGCCCTGGGACCCAGGGGCTCCGCATGTGGAGCCGGCTATCGGACTCGAACCGATGACCTGCTGTTTACAAGACAGCTGCTCTACCAACTGAGCTAAGCCGGCGGCGACCGCACTGGGCGGCGCTGCGCGGGGCGGGCGCGTCCGGGCTCCCCGGATCCGCCCCACCACTGCCGCCCGCAACGGGGCGGGGCCAGTGCGAGGACCGTCGCACTGGTCAGGCGCGGACGGGCGGGCGCGTCCGCGCGACACGCACTAGTGTGCCACGG
>NZ_CP017298.1:1214994-1217180 GCF_001746855.1 Pauljensenia hongkongensis
GGGGGCCGTTCGGCTCCGCGCCCGCCCCGCGCCGGGCGTCATTCCTCCGCTGCCGCGTCCTCCTGCTGGGCGCCGCTCTGGGCGGCGGGGCCCGCGCCCCCCGAGCTCTGGGCGGCGCTTTGCGGGGCGGAGTCGTCCGCGCCCGGCGTGAAGGCCTGGTCGATGGACTGCTGGAGTTCGGCCGCCGAGGTCAGCGGGATCATCCGCGCGTGGTTCTTGACGAACTCGGGGGTGCCCAAGGAGGAGCCGCGTCCGGCCACGTTCGCGCCCTGCCACGCGGCGGTGGACGCCTTCAGGTAGTCGTCACTGACGTTCAAGGGGAAGGTGTCGACGACGCCCTGGGGGACGCCCGTCTCGGAGGCGATGGTCTTCACCTGGCGCCACGAGGCCTCCAGGTCTTGGACGACTGTTCCGTTGGACGCTTGGAACTGAGTGCGGAAGTACGCCAGCAGCGCGTGGTGGAAGGCGGTCCAGTGGTCGGGATCCTTCTGGGCGACGACCAAGGAGGCGCTGGTGGCCGCCTTCTGGTACTCCATTCCGACAGTCGTCACCGACTGGATCTCGATGTTGTAGCGCCCCTGCTCGGCCCACTGGGTGAGTTGGGCGCCGATGGCGGCGTCCGTGTCGGCGCACGCGTGGCACGAGTAGTCGAAGTACTCGGTGAGGGTGGGCAGGGACGGATCGGCCTGCCCGACGCCGTTGGGCCCGACCACAACGGGGCGCCCGTCGGCGTAGTCGCCCAGGACGGAAGCGGGATCGACGTTGCGGGCCTCCTCGATGATGGCGCGCTGGCGCAGGATCACGTAGGCGACGGAGGCGACGACGGCAAGGACCACCACCGTGACGACGGAGATCACAATGATGCGGGTTCGCCTGTCGGCGCGCTCCTGGGCCTGGCGCATCTGCTGCGCCTTGAGGCGCACCGCGTCCTTCTTGGCGGACTTGTTTCCCATGAATGACCTTTCTACCGCTCGATACGGGGACAACACTACCTAGTAAGCGGGCTTCACGCCGTATGCGCCCAGCCGCCTGTGGCGAGCGTCCAAGTGCCGATCATGATGGCGGCGCAGACCAGTACGACGCCGAGCCGGGCCCAGGGGGGCCGCAGCCACCGGTCGCAGCCGAGGGCGAACCCCTTCTTGAGATCCCGCGTGAAGGGGGTGAGCCAGCACAGCACCAGGGCGCAGGCCGCCAGCGCCCAGACGATGGCCGCCCTGTCGGGGTCGGTGAGCCACGGATCGGCGCTCACGACCGGATCCGCCTCGGTCGCCATCCGCACGGGCCACTCCCACAGCGCCCTCCCCTCGATGGAGTAGGAGACGAACCCCCACAGCAGGTAGGGGACGGCCCCTCCCAGGAGGACGCCCGCCGCCAGTTGGGCGAGGCAGCGCACCATCAGCAGCGGAGCCATGAGCACGGCGGCGGGGCCGTCGCTGGAGCGGGGCCCCCCGTGCCTGCTGCGGCGGCCGTCGACCCATCCGGCCAGCGCCCCTCCCAGCGAGACAGCGGTGAGCACTGCGCCCACCAGCAGGGTTCCGCCGAGGCCCATCGCCAGTGGCGCCACGGCGAACGCCGCCATGACCGCCGCCCCGGTCAGCCAGGGGGTCTTCGGGGGGCCGGGATCGCGGGGCGCGGCCCCCCAGGGGGGAACCGGCTGGGCGCTGCCCGGGACCGCCCCCGCCCACCCAGTCGCCTGCGGGGCCGCCGGGTAGGGGCCCTGCCCGGCGATGGGCGCCCATGGCCCCGTCTGGTAGGGGACGTGCGCGGGCATGGGCGCGTATCCGGATCCGGCGCCCGACGGCGGCGCGTAGGGCTGCGGGGGGACGGGGAAGGCCGGGGCGCCCGCGTGCGCCCCGGGCGGGTACACCTGCGTCGCGTCGCCGTCGTAGCCGCCCGGTCCCCCGGGCCCGCCGCCCGCGCCGGAGCCCCAAGGGGGGTAGACCTCGGTGGCCCCGTCGCCGTAATCCCCGTCGGAATCCAGAGGGGGGTAGACCTCGGTGGCCCCGTCATCGTAATCCCCGTCGGAATCCAAAGGGGGGTAGACCTCGGTGGCCCCGTCGTCGTGATCCCCGTTCCCGTAGTCGGCCCCCGCCCCTGCCCTGTCCTCGCGCAGACGCCAGGAGCGGCTGCCCCGTCCCACTCCCACGGGTCCTCCCCATCGGCCCCCGCCCCGTCGGCGCCGGAGG
>NZ_CP017298.1:1217230-1241301 GCF_001746855.1 Pauljensenia hongkongensis
CCGCGCCGCGCCGACGGGCGGGCGGGCGGACCCCTCGTCCCATTGGGGGGGCGCCGCGATCTCCTGTGGGTCCGAGGACAGCGGGACCGTGCGCTCCCCTGTGTTGAGCAGTTCCGCCCAGTTGACGCTCACGTAGTCGAGCTCGCCGGGCGCCCACCCCACGGCGCCCATGAGGTCCGCGACGACCAGGGAGGGCGAGGGCCGCCCTTCCGGCTCGGTTCCCAGGCCCGCGCCCAGGGCGGCAGCGATCCGCGGGCTCAAGCCCGCCAGATCCGGCTCGCCCTGCATGACGCGCAGGATGGTGGCCTTCATGTCCCCGCTGCCGAAAGGGGGCCTGCCCGTGGCGCAGGACAGCAGGGTCGCGCACCACGCCCACCAGTCGCTGTGGCGGCTCGGCGGGCGCCCCGCGAGCAGTTCGGGAGCCGTGTAGCCGGCGGTCCCCGAGACGAGGCCGGTGCTGGTCAGGTGCTCGTCCTCGGCGCCCATGGCGATGCCGAAGTCGATGAGGACGGGCCCGCGCTGGGAGCAGATGATGTTGGAGGGCTTGATATCGCGGTGGATGACGTCCGCCTGGTGGACGGCGGCGATCGTCGATGCCAAGTGGTAGGACAGCGCCGCGACTCCCCTCATGGGGACCGGACCCGATTGGACGACCTCGGCCAGGGTGGGGCCCGCGACGTACTCCGAGACGACGAAGGGCTGCGAGGCGTCGGTCTCCGCGTCGACGATGTGCGCGACGAACGGGCTCCGCACGGCGTTGACCGTCCGCGTCTCGCGGCGCAGGCGGGTGCGCGCCGCGTCGGAGGAGGCCAGGGCCGGGTGCAGCGCTTTGAGGGCGACGGCAGTGCCGCCGCCGTCCTCCGCCAGCCACACGGTGCCCGCGCCCCCTGTGCCGAGCCTGCGGATCAAACGGTATCCGCCGAGGTCCTCTCCTTCTTCCACCCGTCCAGATTACAAGGGGCGCCACACGTTTCCAGCGAATCACCGTCCGCTCCCCGGCGGCGGCCGGACCGACCCGGCGGGAACACCCCCTGTACACGCCACCGCACCGCATGGTATTTTCTCAGTGGCGACATCCCCGGAACGGTCCGGGGGCGGAGCCGCGTGGGCGAAGACGCTCCACGGACACCCACAACGGATCGTCCGGCACGTACCTGCCGGTGGGAAGGAATCGCATATGGCAACCGTCACCTTCGACAAGGCAACCCGCGTCTACCCGGGTTCTGACAAGCCCGCCGTCGACCAGCTCGACCTCGAGATCAAGGACGGGGAGTTCCTCGTCCTGGTCGGCCCCTCCGGCTGCGGCAAGTCCACGTCCCTGCGCATGCTCGCGGGCCTGGAGGACGTGAACTCGGGCCGCATCCTCATCGGCGACAAGGACGTCACGGACGTCCCCCCGAAGAACCGCGACATCGCGATGGTCTTCCAGAACTACGCGCTCTACCCGCACATGTCGGTGCGCGAGAACATGGGATTCGCCCTGAAGATCGCCGGCACCCCCAAGGACGAGATCAACAAGCGCGTCGAGGAGGCCGCTAGGATCCTCGACCTGGAGCCCTACCTGGACCGCAAGCCCAAGGCCCTGTCCGGCGGCCAGCGCCAGCGCGTCGCCATGGGCCGCGCCATCGTGCGCAAGCCCCAGGTCTTCCTCATGGACGAGCCCCTGTCCAACCTGGACGCGAAGCTGCGGGTGCAGACCCGCACGCAGATCGCCTCGTTGCAGCGCGAGCTCGGCGTCACCACGGTCTACGTCACCCACGACCAGACCGAGGCGCTGACGATGGGCGACCGCATCGCCGTCCTCGCCGGCGGCCTCCTCCAGCAGGTCGGCACGCCGCAGGAGATGTACGAGCGCCCCGCCAACGAGTTCGTCGCCGGCTTCATCGGCTCCCCCGCCATGAACCTGGGCACCTTCACGGTGGACGGCGAGTGGGCCAAGCTCGGCCCCGCCCGCGTCCCCCTGTCCAAGGCGACACGCGCCGCGCTGACCGACGAGGACGGCGGGAAGATCAAGATCGGCTTCCGCCCCGAGGGCCTGGACGTCGTCCCCGAGGGCACCGAGGGCACCATCCCCGTCGAGGTGGACTTCGTCGAGGAGCTCGGCTCCGACGCCTACGTCTACGGCCACCTGGCCGGCGCCGAGGAAGACGAGAGCCTGGGCTCCGGGGCCGAGGGCACCGGCAAGCAGCTGATCGTCCGCGTCCCCCCGCGCACCGCTCCGGATCGCGGCGGCGTCGTCCACGTGCGCATCCGCAAGGGCCAGCAGCACAACTTCTCCGCCTCCACCGGCGAGCGCCTGCCGGAGTGAGCGGCACCGGAGGGAGCTGACGGGAGTCGGGTCCCGGCCCTGCGGACAGCGGGGCCGGGGCCCTTCTCCGTGCGGCGCGGGGGCCGCCGTGCCGCTGCCCGCCGTTGTGGTGTTCGCCGCGACCCCGTCCGCGGCCCGCAGGACGTTTTACCCGGGCCACCGCCCAGTGCGACAATACGGGCATGCCTGAAACTATGGAGATCACGGCGGCGAACGTCGACCCCGCCCTCCTCGACCTCCCGTGGGACACCCCCCTCCAGGAATGGCCCGACTCCATCCTGGCCGCCCTGCCGCGCGGCATCTCGCGCCACATCGTGCGCTTCGTCAACCTGTCGGGCCGGATCCTGGCGGTCAAGGAGATCGGTCCCTCCGTCGCCCACCACGAGTACGACATACTGCGCGACTTGGCGCGCCTGAACGCCCCGTCCGTGATCCCCACGGCCGTGGTCACCGGCCGCAAGTCGCCGACCGGCGAGGAGCTCAACGCGGCACTGGTGACCGAGCACCTCACCTTCTCCCTGCCCTACCGCGCGCTCTTCTCGTTGAGGATGCGCCCCGACACCGCCGCGCGCCTCATCGACGCGCTGGCCCTGCTGCTGGTGCGGCTGCATCTGCTGGGCTTCTACTGGGGCGACGTGTCCTTGTCCAACACGCTGTTCCGCCGCGACGCGGGCGCCTTCTCCGCGTACCTGGTGGACGCGGAGACCGGCGAGCTCCACCCGCGGCTGACCGATGGGCAGCGCGAGTACGACGTCGACCTCGCCCGCACGAACATCATCGGCGAGCTCATGGACCTGCAGGCCGGCGGCTACTTCCCCGACGACGCCGACCCCATCGAGATCGGGGACCGGATCTGCGGGCAGTACAACCTCCTGTGGAACGAGCTCACCGGGGAGGAGACCATCAGCCGGGGCCAGCGGCGCTACAAGGTCTCCGAACGCATCCGCCGCCTCAACGACCTGGGTTTCGACGTCGCCGAGCTGCGGATGGCCTCCGACGCCTCGGGCGAGCACCTCAGCATCCAGCCGAAGGTCGTCGACGCGGGCCACCACCACCGCAAACTCATGCGCCTCACCGGCATGGACGTCGGCGAGAACCAGGCCAGGCGCCTTCTGGCGGACATCGACTCGTGGCGGGCCACGACTGGACGCACCGCCATGCCCATCGAGCTGGCCGCCCACGAGTGGCTCACCGACGAGTTCACCCCGGTCGTCACGGCGGTCCCCCCTGCCCTGGCGGCGAAGCTCGAGCCCGCGCAGATCTACCACGAGTTCCTCGAGCACCGCTGGTACCTGGCGCAGCAGGCGGGCCACGACCTCCCCCGCGACGAGGTGATCCGCTCGTACATCGACACGGTCCTGCCGGGCAAGCCCGACGAGGCGGTGCTGCTCGACCCCGGAGAGGCCGACGCCCCGGCCTCGGCGGCGTCCAACCCCGACCTGTGGTGACCGCGCCGTCGGCACCCGATGGCGCACAATGGGTGCGCCCGGCAAAACGACCTGGAGGAACCATGACGCCACTGCCCCGCATCATCGCCCACCGCGGCGCGAAGTCCCTGGCCCCCGAGAACACGATCGCCGCCTTCGCCAAGGCGATGGAGGTGGGCGCGCGCTGGTTCGAGTTCGACGTGGGCGCCATCGGCGACGGCTCCCTGATCGTCATGCACGACGACACGCTGGACCGGACGACGACCGGCTCGGGCCGCTACGACGGCCTCGCCTTCTCAGACATCCGCAAACTGGACGCGGGGCGCTGGTTCTCCAGCACGTACCGTTTCGAACGCGTCCCAGAGGCCGCTGACGCGATCGAGTTCGGCAACACCGCGCAAATGGGCATGCACCTGGAGGTCAAGCCCTGCCGCCGGAATCCGCTCCTGCGGGAGCGCCTCGTCGAGGCACTGGCCGTCGCCGTCGGCGCCGCGGCTGACCCCGCGCACTTCGTCGTGTCCTCCTTCGACCACGACCTGCTGGCCGCGTTCCACGAGGCGCGCCCCGACGTGGCCCTCGGCTGGCTCGTCGAGCGCGGCCAGGGCCCCTCCTCGTGGCGCGGGGGCGCCGAGGCACTGGGTTGCGCGGCAGTGCACCCTCCGCTTGAGGGGCTGACCGAGGCGGAGGTCGCGGGCATGCGCGCAGCGGGCTTCGACGTCAACGTCTGGACCGTCAACGACGTCGAGTGCGCCCAGCGGCTGGCCCAGTGGGGCGTGACCGGCGTATTCACGGACGTCCCGCAGGACTTCCCGGCCGACGCCCTGGCGCGCCTCTGACCGGCGCCGCCCACCACCCCGGGCGCGCCGACCGCCCCGGGGCTGGCCCGGGGCGGTCATGTGCTGGGGCCGGGAGGGCCCCGCTCAGCCCTGGCGGCGCAGGTAGCGCTTGGCGACGTGCTTGGCCAGGGAGAGCTCCGCGATGGAGTCGACCAGCATGAGGGCGCCGACGACGCCCGCGAACCGGGTCCACCCGGAGCGCGGTGACGAGGCGCGGGCCGCCGTCACGACCAGGCCCGTGCCGATAATGGCTTCCGCGCCGACGGCGGCGTGGATCAGCCAGGGGCGCTGGACGGCGACGGACTCGTAGGAGTTCCACAGCGGTTTCACAGCGGATTCGGGCTCGCCGAGCATGATGTCGACGCTGCGCCCGATCGCGTTGGAGATGCCGCGCGCCAAGTGCACGGTGACGCCCTCGACCTCGGAGGCCTCGGTGGCCCCCAGGAGGAATCCGGCGACCCCGGCGGGCAGGCCGAGCGCCTTGACGACCTTCCACACGGACTCCTCGCCGCGCGTGGTGGCGGTGGCCCACAGCGCAACCGGGTCGGCGCCGGGGACGGCCGCCGCGATGGCCTCCAGGTCGGGGCGGTCGCCGACCAGGTCGATGACCTCGTCCGGCAGTTCTGAGGCCTTGGCGCGGGCACCGGGGACGATCACCGTCTCCATGCCCCAGTTGTGGCTGACGATGTGCTCGATGTGGTCGTCGGTGACCAGCAGGACCTGGAACTCAGAGTCGGACACGGAGAGGGTGACCAGGGGGAGCTCCCCGAAGTTCCACCCCTCCTTCCCGTGGGGGAGCTCGGCCAGGAGGGCGCGGTGGCCGTCGTCGAGTTCGAGGTCGCCCAGGTCGACGCCCTCCAGGGCGGCGAGCAGCGGGACGGAGGAGGCGGGTGTGCGTCCTATCTCGACGATGCGGGTCGGCGCCCCTTCTCCATCGGCGCTGGGGGCCCCGTCGTCCGAGGCGGCGCGGCCCAGGGGGGAGTCGCCCTGGGGAAGGTGGTCCGCGGTGACGGAGCCGATGCGCACCTCTGCCTTGAAGAGGCCTGCGATGTCCTCGGCGAGCTCTTCGAGGGCGGGGCCGGCCTCGACCTGCTCGGAGCCTGCCGGGACGGTGGCGATGCGCTCCCCATCGGTGGCGACCGTAAGACTGAGCATGTGCGGGGTCGAGGCGAACCATTCGAGTTGGGCGAGCACTCCGCGTTCGTGCAACTCCTCGCGGACGGCGTTGGGATCCAGCTCGTCGCCGATTATCATGCCTTCCACGCGCGTCCATTCCTGGGTCATGGCGCCTATCCCTTTCGCTGTTGCGGCGCCCTCATCGCGCCGCGGTTGATCCTATTGTGGCGCATGGCGCCCATGGTTGGCGACTACTTGCGCGGACCAAATCCGACACAAGGTGGGACAGTTTCTGAAAGATTCGGACCATGAAACTAATGTCAGACGAATAATCCGGGGCCGGGCGGTCCGCGTGCCGGTACGCGCCCGAGTCGAAGGACACCAGCGCGCACTCATTGACCCGCATCCGCGGAGCCCACCAGCGCAAGCGCTCCGATGACGACCAGGGCCTTCTTCATCGGTGCTCCCCGAGCACCGGTCACACGAACCGAGCATTCTGAGCAATCATTGTGGCGCGCGTCCTGTTCTGATATGTTACTCCGTTGCGCGGCGCTCAACGCACGAGCGCCGCATCCCGAAATGAAAGCAATACGCCATGTCAATTCCATTGATCGCAGCGCTCGTCATCGGCGGTGTCGTCCTGGTCGCCCTGTTCCTGTGGGCGAGCTTCGTCTCCGCCTCCCCCGGCGAGATAAAGGTGATCTCCGGGCCCCGCGGCCAGAGGGTCCTGCACGGGAAGACGGGGTGGAAGGTCCCCCTGTTGGAGCGGGTCGATTCCATGACCGCGTCGATGATCTCGGTCGATGCCCAGACAACGGACTTCGTCCCCACGAACGATTACATCAACGTCCGCGTCGACGCCGCCGTCAAAGTCCGGATCGCGACCGACGACCCCACGCTCTTCCGCGCCGCCACGCGCAACTTCCTGTACAAGGAGACGCGCGAGATCTCCGAGGAGGTCCGCGACACCTTGGAGGGGCACCTACGCGCCATCATCGGGCAGATGAGGCTCACGGACATCATCACGGACCGCGCCGCCTTCTCCGAGCGCGTCCAGGAGAACGCGAAGCTCGACCTGGAGGAGATGGGCCTGGAGATCGTCGCCTTCAACATCCAGAACGTGATGGACCAGAACGGGGTCATCGACAACCTGGGCATCGACAACACGGAGCAGATCCGCAAAACCGCGGCCATCGCGAAAGCGAACGCCCAGAAGGAGGTCGCGCAGGCGACCGCCGTAGCCGAGAAGGAGGCGAACGACGCCCAGGTCGCGTCCCAGCTGGAGATCGCCCAGAAGCAGACGGACCTGGCCAAACGCCAGGCCGCGCTGAAAGTCGAGGCGGACACGGAGAAGGCGAAGGCGGACGCCGCCTACGAGATCCAGTCCCAGATCCAGCGCCGCGACATCGAGCGGGAGACCGCCCAAGCCGACATCGTCAAGCAGGAGCAGCAGGCCGTCATCAAGGAGAAGGAGGTCGTGGTCGCCCGCCAGGCCCTGCAGGCGGAGGTGAACGCGAAGGCGGACGCCGACCGCTACGCCGCGGAGAAGAAAGCGGACGCCGCCCTGTACACGCGCCAGCGCGACGCCGAGGCCGAGGCATTCGAGCGCACGAAGAAGGCCGACGCCGACAAGCAGGCGATGCTGGCCGAGGCCCAGGGCATCGAGGCGCGGGGACGCGCTGAGGCGGCCGCCATCGGGGCGAAGCTCACTGCCGAGGCCGAGGGCCTGGAGAAGAAGGCGGTGGCGATGACGAAGATGAACCAGGCCGCGGTCCTCGAGATGTACTTCCGGGCGCTCCCCGAGGTGGCCCGCGCGGTCGCCGAGCCCCTGGCCAACGTCGACTCGATCACGATGTACGGTGAGGGGAACAGCGCCCACATGGTCGGCGACATCACGAAGTCGATCACCCAGATCAACGCCGGCCTGGGTGATTCGCTGGGCTTGAACCTCCAGCAACTGTTCTCGGCCCTCGTGGGCGCGAAACTGGTCTCGCCCACTATCGCCGACGCGGTGGAGGAGGGCGTGCGCGGGGCGGCGGAGCCCCAGGATCCGTCGCCGAGCGCCTGAGCGGGCCGGCCCGCCCGACGGAGGCCACTCCGCCCGGCCCGCCACTGCGGGAGCCGGGCCCGCGGCCCCTTCTCGGGCCTGCCGCAACGCCAGCAGTGCCCGCGTCCCTCTCACCGGGGCCGCGGGCGCCGCTGTTCACGGTTGCGGGCTCATAGTTCGGCGCCGCCCCATTCGACGGCGGTGAAGCCGGTGCGCGCGGGCGCGGGGACGAGCTCCTGCTCGGGCACCACCGCGGAGGCGCTGGCCGCACTGATCGTCATGAACACCCGGATGAACGTGTCCGGCTCCACCACCGACCCGTCATCAGCGGTGAAGGTGTAGCGCGCCGCGTCCCGGTAGGCGCCCGAGTCGAAGGACACCAGCGTGTACTCATTGACCCGCATCCGCGGCGCCCAGTACGTGATGAAATCAGCCGCCTCCCTCTCATCGAGCCCCAGCAGCGCCAACTTCTCCTCCAAGAAGCCCACCACATCGTCCCTGGCCACCACGAAACCCGACCCCTGGGACAAATCCGCGCGAGTGGGCCCCTCCCAGAACAAATACGGGTACGCCCTCCCGCCCCCATCGCGCAGCACCCCATCAGGCCCAGCCGTCACACTCCACGACGCCAGCGCCCTCCCATCAGCGCCCACACCCCCCACAGCCACCGGATACGAATCCGACACCACACCGTCATACGACAACCCCACACCCAACGACACAACCCGCTCCGGATACAAATACAACACCGGCTTCTTGGCCCGCGGAGCCGCACACCCCCCGAGTGCGACGAGGACGATGGCAATGGCACCGATGGCGGCGAGTGCGCGTTTCATTGGGATCAGCTCCTTGGTTGTCTCCGCTTGCGCGGATGTTGTCATGGGATCGGCGCGCCGGGGCGCCGGTATGGGAAGGGCCCACCGGGGAAGCGCGCCCCGATGGGCCCCGAGCCCTCCCGGCACGGCCGTGCGCGCTGGGAGGGCTGAGGTGTTTCAGCGCATCTGGGTGCCGACGGAGCCCAGGCGCTGGCAGGCCTCGACAACGCGGGCGGCCATGCCGGCCTCGGCGGCCTTGCCCCAGGAGCGGGGGTCGTACTGCTTCTTGACGCCGACCTCGCCGTCGATCTTGAGGACGCCGTCGTAGTGGCGCATCATGTGGTCGACCACGGGGCGCGTGAAGGCGTACTGCGTGTCGGTGTCGACGTTCATCTTGATGACGCCGTTGGCGACGGCCAGGGCGATCTCGTCCGCGGTGGAGCCGGAGCCGCCGTGCATGACGAGGTCGAAGGGGCGGTTGTTCTTCCAACCGACCTTCGCGGCGACCTCCTCCTGGATGGTGCCCAGGATCTCGGGGCGCAGCTTGACGTGGCCGGGCTTGTACACGCCGTGGACGTTGCCGAAGGTGAGGGCGGTCAGGTAGCGGCCGTTCTCGCCCAGGCCCAGGGCCTCGACGGTCTTGAGGGCGTCCTCGGTGGTGGTGTAGAGCTTCTCGTTGATCGCTCCGACGACGCCGTCCTCCTCGCCGCCGACGACGCCGATCTCGATCTCCAGGATCGTGTTGGCCTTGACGGACAGGGCCAGCATCTCCTTGGCGATCTCGAGGTTCTCGTCGAGGGGCACGGCCGAGCCGTCCCACATATGGGACTGGAAGGTGGGGAGCTTGCCCTCGGCGACCTGGCCGGCCTCGATCTCCAGCAGCGGGCGCACCCAGGAGTCGATGTTCTGCTTGGCGCAGTGGTCGGTGTGCAGGGCGACGGTGATGCCGTAGTTCTTGGCGACCTCGTAGGCGTAGGCGGCCAGGGCGAGGGACCCGGTGACGCGGTTCTTGATGGTCGAGCCGGAGCCGTACTCGGCGCCGCCGACGGACACCTGGATGATGCCGTCGGACTCGGCCTCGGCGAAGCCCTGCAGGGCGGCGGTCACGGTCTGGGAAGAGGTCACGTTGATCGCGGGGTAGGCGAACTTGCCTTCCTTCGCGCGATTCAGCATCTCGGCGTAAACCTCGGGGGTTGCGATAGGCACGGTATAGCCTCCTAATCAAAGCGACAGATCTGTCGTAGCCAATTGTGTCACACATGGGCCCCGTCACGCGAGGATGGAAGTCCCAGTGGCACCGAGCTGGGCACTACTCGGACGAGGACGCCGTCTCGACGACCGCCGTGGCCGGAGCGGGCGCCAGCCGACCACCGGAGGCCAGCCCCCACGCGAGCAGGCCGCCGAGCACGACGACGACCGCCAGAAGGCACGCGACGGCGGCGCCGAGCGGGGCGTTCTGGGACGCCCCCGGCGGGAGGTGCTGTGGTACGCGCGCAGTCATGGTCCTCCTTCGCGGCGCCGCGCCCCGGGGCGCGGCATTGCGGAATCCCATTCACATCGGTCAGCCCCTGCCGGAACGAGATTCCTCGTGGTCGTTCTGGGCCTGCGACCATAGTACCACCTCCTCTAACCATCCGGTCAGCGTTGGTCCGGCGGCTTCGCCTCAACCGTGCTGGGAGCACCACGCCCACATGGCGATGGCCGCGGCGTGGCCGACGTTCATCGAGCGCGTCGATCCGCGCTGCGTGATCGCGACGACCGCCGCGCAGGCGGCGAGCGCCCCCTCGCTCAGCCCCCCGGACTCCTCGCCGAAGAGCAGGCACGCGGACGCGGGCAGGGCGAGGCCCTCCAGGGGCACGGAGCCGGGGACGTTGTCGAAGCCGACCAGCGCCAGGCCCTCGCGGCGGCAGTGCCCGGCCAGCGCCCCCGCCCCCTCCATATGGCCGACTTCGATGTACCGGTCGGTCACCATCGCCCCGCGCCGGTTCCACCTCCTCCGCCCCACGATGTGGACGCGGCGCGCCCCCAGGGCGTTCGCCGTGCGCACTATCGAACCGATGTTGAAGTCGTGCCCCAGGTTCTCGACGGCCACCTCGAAGGGGAGCGCCCGCGAGGCCACGTCCGCGCGGATCGCCTCCATCGTCCAGTACCGGTAACGGTCCTCGACATTGCGGCTATCGCCTTCGGCCAGCAGGCGCGGGTCGTAGCGCGCCCCTTCGGGCCACTGCCCGGGGCCTCCCGGCCACGGGGGGACTCCCCTGGTCGCAGGGCCTGCGACTTGCCCCTCGTTTTCCCTGTCGTTCATCCCCACCACACTAGCGCCCGCCTACACTTGGAGTATGACCGCATCAGCGAACCACACCAAGCCCCTGACCGACCTCCCTCCCGTGTCGGCATGGCTGTCCGACATGGACGGCGTCCTGGTCAAGGAGGAGCGCGCCCTGCCCGGGGCCTCGCAGTTCCTCGACGCGCTGCGCTCCAAGGGCTACCCGTTCCTGGTCCTCACCAACAACTCCGTGTTCACCAACCGGGACCTGTCCGCCCGCCTCGCCCACTCGGGCCTCGACATCCCCGAGGACAACATCTGGACCAGCGCGAACGCGACCGCCGCGTTCCTGCAGCAGCAGTCCCCGAACTCCACCGCCTACGTCATCGGCGAGGCCGGGCTGACGACCGCGATCCACTCCGCGGGCTACGTCATGACCGAGACAGACCCCGAGTACGTGGTGCTCGGCGAGGTCCGCTCCTACGACTTCCACGCCCTGACCCGGGCGATCCGCCTCATCGAGGGGGGAGCGAAGTTCATCGCCACCAACCCCGACGTCTCCGGCCCCTCCGACGAGGGCACCCTGCCCGCGTGCGGCTCGATCGCCGCGATGATCACCGCGGCCACCGGCAAAAAGCCGTATTTCGTGGGCAAGCCCAACCCCGTGATGATCCGCGCGGGCCTGAACACGATCGGCGCCCACTCCGAGCACGCGGCCATGGTGGGGGACCGCATGGACACCGACATCCGCGCGGGCGTCGAGGCGGGCCTGCGCACCCACCTGGTCCTGTCCGGCTCGACCTCGGTCGACGAGATCGAGAACTACCCGTACCGCCCCTTCGGCATCCACGAGGGCATCGGCGAGCTCATCGAACTGGTGGGCGCGGCCATCGGCTGAGCCCCGAGCGCCCCCGCACGATTTGGAGACACCATGACCAACGACTCCCACAAGGCGCGCCTGGCCGCCCTGGTCCGCGGACTGTCCGTCGTCCACGAGAAGGTCACGCTGGCGTCCGGCCGCGAATCCGACTTCTACGTGGACATGCGCCGCGCCACGCTGCACCACGAGGCGGCGCCCCTGATCGGGCACGTCATGCTGGACCTGCTGGAGGAGTCCGGCTTCTCCGTGGGCGAGGACTACGGGGCCGTGGGCGGCCTGACGATGGGCGCGGATCCGGTCGCCGCTGCGATGCTGCACGCCGCGGCCTCGCGGGGCCTGGATCTGGACGCCTTCGTGGTGCGCAAGGCCGCGAAGGACCACGGCATGAGGCGCCGCATCGAGGGCCCCGATGTCACTGGGCGCCGCGTGGTCGTCCTGGAGGACACCTCGACGACGGGCGGATCGCCGCTGGAGGCCGCCCTGGCGCTGCGCGAGGCGGGCGCGGAGGTCGTCGCCGTCGCCGTGGTCGTCGACCGGGCGACCGGGGCGGCGGAGCGCATCAGGGCCGAAGGCCTCCCCTACTTCTACGCGCTGGGCCTGGGCGACATCGGCCTGGCCTGACGCCCGGCCGGTTGCGGGCCCGCGCGGGACGTCCGCCCAGGATCCGGGACGGCTCCACCGCCCCGCGCGGGACGTCCGCCCCCCCAATCTGTTCGGGATACCAGGACCTGGTTCTGCGGACCGGTGGGCCGCTCCTCGTGCGGAGCGGCCCACCAGTTTATTGTCATACGAGTGCGGTCTCCTTTTCGCCCACTGCTCCCTGTTACGCACACAAGGGCCGGATTTACGCAACACGTTGTCGCACACAAGGGCTTGATTCCGCCGTTGTGTGCCGCGCGGTGTTTGCTTATTCCCGCCCTTGTGTGCGACACCGGGGAGGGAAGGGCGCCAAGGAGGGACGAGGGGCGGAACCTCGGGGAAAGGAACGGCTGGGTTTCCAGGGAACCGCGCCTGCCCCGCGCCCGCACACTTTTGGATACACACCCTTGGGGGCTCCCAGGTGGGCAGCCCGCAACGCGCCTGAGCCTCGGAGGGCGAAGGTCCGCGGCGGCGCCCCTGCCCCCGCCAGCGCCATTGGGACCGGGGGGAGGCGCGCCAACGGGCGGCGGCGCACCTGCCAGCGCCAGCACTCCCACCTGGGGGGCGAAGGGGGCGGCGGTGCCCCCCGGGTGGTCCAAAATGCGTCTGGGTTTCGGGCCTTTCCGGGGGATTCCCGGGTGGCTGTTCCAAAATGCGTCTGAGTCTAGGCAAAATCGCGGGAATCGGCCCGAAACCGTCGAACTCAGACGCAAAATGGAACACCTCGCCCCCGCGCCGCCGAAACACGGCGAAACCCAGACGCATTTTGGACCATTACGACAGCCGGACGGCGACCCACCACATCACCGCGACGGCGAAGGCCGCAACGGGCCCGCCGCGCGCGAGCGGGTCCTCCGGCTTCCTCAAACATATTCGGCACGAAGCGCAGCGCCTCGGGGGGCGAACGGGTTCCCTGCGGGAAGGGCGCGCACGACACCTCCGTGAGCCTGCTGCCCCCGCCCGCGTGGTCCCTGGCGGCGCCCTGGACCCCGACGCGGTGGCCCGCCACTGCTGCCCCCGCGACCGCGTGGTCCCTGGGTCTGACGGGCAGCGCCCCCGGGTGGGCCGTCGGCGCTCACATGTGCGGCAGGAAGCGCATGGCGCGCAGGACGAGCGCCCGGGGGGCCACTTTCATGGCGGCCATCGCGGCCTTGTAGGTGAGTGTCGGGGTGGTTTGGACGCGCCCGGCGCGCACTGCCTGGAGCGCGTCGGCGACGACCCTCTCGGGGGTCGCAACCGCCAGGCGCCCGCCCAGGTCGATGCCCGCGTTCGCGAAGAAACTGGTCGCGACGGGGCCGGGGCACACGACGGTGGCGCTCACGCCGGTGCCCGCCAGTTCCTCGGAGAGCCCCTCGGTGAAGGCCACCACCCACGCCTTGTGCGCGGAGTAGGTCCCGCCGCCCGTGCGCGAGGCGACCGACCCGATGTTGAGGACGGCCCCCCGCCCACGGCTCCTCATCGAGCGCGCCGCGTGGTGGCTGAGGACCATGACGGCGCGGACCATGACATCGAGTCCGCGCTCCTCGTTGGCGACGGAGTTATCGACGAAGGCCCTGCCCAGCCCGAAGCCCGCGTTGTTGACCAGCAGGTCCACCGGCCGCTCCGGCCCTTCCCCGGTTCCACCCGCGCTCCCGCGTGTTCCACGGCAGGCGCCCTCTGTTCCACGCGCGCCGCCTGGATCCCCGTCCGTTCCACACGGGCCGTCCTGACCCCCGACGTCGAGGCGCCGGGACACCGCGGCCACCCCCTCGGGCGTCGACAGGTCGGCGGCGATGACCTGGGCGCCGACCCCGGCGACATTGCGGAGTTTGTCGGCGAGCGCCTCCAGGACCTGCTCCCGGCGGGCGACGAGCACCAGGTCGTGCCCCCCGGCGGCGAGTTGCCAGCAGAATTCCTCCCCGAGACCGGAAGTGGCTCCGGTGACCAGCGCTGTTCCCATGGGACCACGATAGGCCACCGGAGCCGTTGCGCCAGCGCGCTACCGGCGGGCGCGTCCGATCAGGTGGGCGGCCCCTCCCCCGGCCAGGGCGGCGGGGATCATGAGGAGCAGCAGCCAGTACGGGCTCCACGAGCCGCCACCGCCGTGGCCCACGGCTGCGGCCGCGGCTGCGGGTCCGCCCGGATTGGAACCGGATCCGCTACTCGCGTGCGCGGCGTCCACGCCGCTCTGGGGGCCGTCCACTCCCGACTGCGCCCCCGATTGGGCGCCCGACTGGGCCCCCGTGGCGCCTGCTGCGCCCGTCGCAGCCGTCCGCCGCGCGGCTGCAGGGGCTGAGGCGGCGCGGGAGACCCGCCGGGTGGTGGAGGAAGCGGGCTTGATCCCTGATTTCACCGGGGCTGTGCCCCCCGCCCCGCTCCCCTGCCCGCCGGAGGGCTCCTGCGCACGCGGGGCCCGGTCGTCCTGCGAGGGCGGTGTCCCCGGGCGGGCCCGGTCGTCCTGCGAGGGCGGAGCGCCCGGCACGGTGGGGGCGGGCAGCGGGGGCGCCGGGGAGGGTGTGGCGCCACCGGGGCGCCTGGTCCCCTCGACGGTGACGGTCAGCGCCTGCGGGGCGGCCAGGACCCTGCCCCCGCTGGAGGCCCCCACTGCGATGTGGTAGGTGCCCGGGGCGGAGAACACCCAGTTCCCGTGCATGTGGGTGGACGAGGTGGTGTGGATGGCCGACTTCGACGGGTCGCGCGAGTCGAAGTGGACGGTCGGCTTCCCTCCTAGCGATCCGCTCTGGAAGAACGCCGCGTAGGCGCCCGCCGGGCCGTCGAGCAGGCGCACGCCGATGTCCACCCCGTCGGGCAGGCCCGTGTAGTCGACGCCCTCGGTGGAGAACCCGGGCCAGACGATGTCGGAGTTCTGGGTCTGCGGCAGCACGTAGGAGCCCGCGCCGACGGCGCCGAGCACGTCGTAGCCGGGGTCGGACAGCGACTGGGGGCGCACGTAGTAGGCGTTGGGGTGGACGGCCAGCGTCACGGAGGGCAGCGAGCGCAGCACCGAGGCGCGCGCGGCGGTCCGGGTGTCGTCCTTGACGGCCATCGCGTAGGAAGGCATCCCGTTCCCGTCGGCGCCCTGGGTGACGCGCAGGTCGAGGTGCCCCCGTGAGAGGGTGACGGGGACGGTGAGCAGATCCGAGGGCGCGGGATCCGGGGCCGGGACAGGGGGCGCGGTCGGCGGCGCCGTGGGCGCCGGATCCGGGGCCGGGGTGGGCTGCGGCGATGGCGATGGCGATGGCGATGGCGATGGGGACGGCGCCGCCGTGGGCGCCGGATCCGGGGCGGCCGTGGGCTGCGGGGACGGGGACGGTGCGGGTTCGGGCGCCCCGCGCAGTTTCAGCGACACCTCGGTGCCGAACTCGTCAGAGACCGTGAGGTCCTCGACGCCGGCGGAGGTGAGGGTCGCGTTGGACCTGGGGTGGGGGCGCAGGGTGACCCGCATGTACATGGGCTGGTCCTTGCAGACCCCCAGGTCCTGCTCCTTGACGTCCGCGCCCCCGGCGCCCAGGGTGCCCTCGACGGCGCACCAGGGCGTGAAGTCGCCCTTCTCCTCGAAGAACTCGATCTTGTAGGCGGCGCGGAGCTGCGGGTCGCGGGCGCGGATGGCCACCGTGTGGGCCTTGGCCCCCTCCGCGCGCGTGTACCGGACGGAGACCGCGCCGTCCACGACGTCGATCGAGGCGGGGTTCCACACGGGGGAGGGGTCGGGATTGTCCTCGGGGGCGATCTGCGCGGCGCCGTCGGTCACCGTGACGGCCTGCTGGTCGCGCTGGGAGTATGCCTGGGGCGCGGAGATCCAGCGGGCCGCCGCCCCCGCCTCGTCGGGGATGTAGACGGCCTGGACGCTCGCGTCGGCGTTGCCGAGGAGCTCGCGCGCCGTCGCCGCGCCCCCCTCGACGGGCAGTTCCGTGAGGAAGTAGCCGTTGACGGTGAGCCACACGCGTCCGGTGTCGGAGGGATCGCCCGTGGAGAAGGACATCTCGGTGAGGTGCTCGTCTCCGGGGTGCTCGCGCCCGGCGTAGGGGGCCAGGGTGAGGGAGGGCCGGGCGTCGGAGCCGTCCGACCGCTCGGCGCGCGCCGCGCTGTAGGCGGAGCGCACGTCCTTGATCCTCCCCTCCTTGGGGTCCTCGCCCCCGACCTGCCACACGAGGGGGGTGATGGGCGAGGTGTAGAGCGCGGTCCCGTCGGCGGCCCTGGCTGTGACCATGAAGTTGGCCGTGTAGCGCCCGGGCTGGGTGAAGGTCGTGTACAGGTGGGTGTGGCGGGGGTTGTAGACGCTGCGGTAGGCGGTGTCGTGGCTGGAGAGGAAGCGGTATACGGAGTCCCCGTTGTCGATGAACATCTCCATGCGGCCGGGCCCGTCGACGTTGACGAGGTCGAGGGTGTAGGTCCCGCCGTCGAACTCGTCGGGGGCGGCCCATTCGGCGCTGGCGTCCGCGCCCAGGCCCGCCCAGATGGGGGTGTTCCCGGGGCCGGGGTTCTGGGGCGCGGCGTTGAGGACGGTGCCCTCCCCGCCCAGGAAGGCCAGGTCCGCGCGGCCCTTGGGGATGACGAGTTGGGATTTGGCCTCACCGCTCGCGGCGTCACCGGTCCACGCCTTGGGCAGCCACAGGGCGGTCCTCTCCATCGGCGTGGTGATGGTGTTGAGGGAGAAGGACTTGGTGTCCGCGTGCCAGACGGGCACGGGGGCGTCGACGTGCTGTCCGGAGACGATCCAGTCCTTGTCCTGGTCGGGGCCCGCCGAGGCCGGGGGGGCCGCCAGGGGCAACGCGGCGAGGGCGAGCACGAGGGCGATCGCCCCCGCTGGGGAGGTTCGTGTCATGGGATGCCTTTTCCAATCACATTGTTAATGAGAATCATTATCTATATAGGGGGCCCCGCGCGCAAACCGCGCGCGCCCAGCCCTACCCTGGAGCCATGAGAATCGCGACCTGGAACGTCAATTCGATCCGCGCCCGCGCCGCCCGGGCCACCGCCTTCCTGGAGCGCTCGGGCACCGACGTCCTCGCCATGCAGGAGACCAAGTGCACGCCCGCGCAGTTCCCCGCCGAGGCATTCGAGGAGGCCGGCTACCACGTGGCCGTCCACGGGCTCAACCAGTGGAACGGAGTGGCCGTCGCCTCGCGCCACCCGATCCTGCGCGTCCACGACCACTTCCCCGGCCAGCCCGCCTTCGGCGACCCCGCCGTCGTCGAGGCGCGGGCCCTGGGGGTCGTGATCGACGTCTCCGGCGCCCTCGAGGGCGCCCCCGGGTCCCCCGCGCCGGCGGAGCTGACCGTCTGGAGCCTGTACGTGCCCAACGGGCGCGAGCTCGACCACCCGCACTACGCGTACAAACTGGAGTGGCTGGCCGCCCTGCGCGCCCAGGCGCGCGGATGGCTCGACGCCGACCCCGCCGCCCTGGTCGCCCTGGTCGGCGACTGGAACGTCGCCCCCCAGGACCAGGACGTGTGGGACATGGCGGCCTTCGAGGGCGCCACCCACGTCTCCGCGCCCGAGCGCGAGGCGTTCGCCGCCTTCGCGGAGGACGGGTGGATCGAGGCCACCCGCGCCCGCACCACCAACTACACCTACTGGGACTACCAGAGACTGCGCTTCCCCAAGAACGAGGGGATGCGCATCGACTTCGCCTACGCCTCCCCCGCCCTGGAGGCCCGCATCACCAGCGCGAGGATCGACCGTGACGAGCGCAAGGGCAAGGGCGCCTCGGACCACGTCCCAGTGATCCTCGACGTGCGGTAGTCTGCGGAGTAGCGCACCGGGATCCTCCCCGGGCGCCGCCCCCCCGGATACGGGTGCCGGGGGAACTGCGCAACAGGAAATAGTTCCCTAGGATTCATCTCATGGGCAGACCATCGAAGAAGACACTGTGGATCGCGGGAGCGGCCACCGCGCTCGTCCTCGTGACGGGAGTGGGCGCCGCCGCCTACGCGGCCCACTACGCGGACATCGGGCTCCCCCGCGCCTCCGTCGCCGGCGTTTCCGTCAGCGGCCTCACCCACGACCAGATCGCCGAGGCCGTCGACGCCCGCGCCTCGCAGGCCGTGCTCACCGCGACCGTGTCCGGGACGACCACCGAGCTGCAGCTGGCGGACCTGGGCGTCACCGTCGACGCGCAGGCGAGCGCGGACCAGGCCCTGGCCGCCAACGCCTCGATCATGGCGCGCCTGACCGCGCCCTTCCACACGACCCAGACCCCCCTCGTCTACTCCCTGGACGAGGACGCGCTGGCCCGGACCGGATCGGACCTGGCGCTGGCCGCGGGCCCCGCAGCCGTCGAATCGGGCGTGTCGCCCGACGCGGACCAGGGGGCGTTCGTCGCCACACGGGGCCACGCCGGCAAGGGCATCGACACTGCGGCGCTGAAGGAGGCCGCGACTGCGCTCGCCGAGACGCTGGCGCCGTCCAGCGCCGAGTTCACCGCCACCGACGTCGAGCCGACCATCGCCTACGCGGACGCCGTCTCCGCCGCCGACGCCGCCAACCGGCTGATCTCCCCGGAAGTGAGCGTCACCGACGGCATCGACACGTACACCGCCGAGGTCGGGGACAAACTCAAGTGGGTGTCGGTCACCGCCCGCAACGGGGCCCTCCAAACGCCCACGATCGACCGGGCGGGCGTGTCCGCGTGGGTGGAGGCGACCGCGGAGTCCACGAACGTCGGGGCCAAGGAGGCCATCGACAACGTCGACCCCCAGGGCAACGTCCTGGTCCGCTCCTTCCCGGGCTCGGACGGCCTCGAGGTCGACAACGCCGACGAGGTCACTTCCGGGATCGTCAGCGCGCTGGAGTCGTCCTCCGACTACGAGGGGGACTTCGACTACAAGAAGACCACGGCCCCGACCAAGACAATGCCGGCCATGCCCGGCTACGAGTCGTACGCGTACCCCGCGCACGAGGGAGAGAAGTGGGTGGACATCAACCTGGCGAGCTCCACCCTGACCGCCTACGAGGGCCAGACCGTCGTGCACGGGCCCGTGGACATCAACCACGGGGGCGTGGGGCACGAGACCGTCGTCGGCACCTTCCACGTCTACCAGAAGCACGCGGCGCAGGACATGGGCTGCACGCCCGAATGGCCCTACTGCGCGAGGGGCGTCCCGTGGGTGTCCTACTTCGAGGGCTCCTACGCGATGCACGGGGCGCCGTGGGTGGCGCGTTTCGGCATCGGGTCTGACGCCTCCAGCCACGGCTGCATCAACATGCCCGTCGAAGAGGCGCAGTGGATGTACGACTGGGACGAGTTGGGGACCGCGGTGGTCACCCACTACTGACTGATGCGGCGGGCCCCTAGCGCGCGGCGGGGCCGCCCGCGCGGCCATCGGCCATGGAGAGCAGGCGCTCGTTGAGCGCCGCCCAGTTGTCCTTGTGCCACTGCCCGAAGGGGCGGTCCCCCAGGAAGACCGCGCTGGCCCCCCGCGCGCGGTCGACCCACACGAAGGAGCCGGACTGGCCGAAGTGCCCGAAGGTGGCGGGGCTGGCCGTGGGCGCCGTCCAATGGGGCGATTTCTCCCCCCGGATCTCCACGCCCAGGCCCCATTGGCACGGCGAGTGGCGCCCGTAGCCCGGCACGACGCCCGCCAGGGCGGGGAACTGGACGGCGGCCGCCTCGGCCCCGAGGTCGGCGGGGACCAGGGACGGGCGGGTGAGCTCAGCGGCGAAGAGCGACAGGTCCGCGGCGCCGCACACCCCCGAGTGGGCGGGCGATCCGGGGACGTCGGCGCTGGCCATGCCCAGCGGGCCGAAGACCGAGCGGGCCACCCAGCGCCGCAGCGGCATCCCCGTCGCCTCCTCGACCATGCCGCCGATGACGTCGAAGCCCGCGTTCGAGTAGATGCGCCGCTTCCCGGGGGCCGCCACGGGCTCGCGCGAGTCCAGGGGCAGCCCCGAGGCGTGGGCGAGCAGGTGGCGCAGGGTCGCCCCCTCCGGGCCGCCGGGCGAGTCGAGCGCGAGGGCGCCCTGGGACACGGCGACCAGCGCGGACCAGGCGACGATCGGCTTCGTCACCGAGGCGAGCGGCCTGGCGCGCGAAACGTCCCCCCACGACGCAACGACGTCGCCCCCGACCCGCAGGACGAGGGCGACATCGAAGGGGAAGTCCACCGGGCTGCTCACGCCGTGGCCTCGGGGGCTTCGCTCATCTCGTTGGTCTCACTGATCTTGCGCAGGATCCGCGCGTAGACCTCCGCCACTTCCTCGGGCACCGAAGCGCCCAGGCGCAGCACGTAGTGCGCGGGCAGGTGCAGCAGTTGCACGCACACCGCCAGGAAGTCCGAGACGAACTCGCGGGCGTCGATCGGCTCGTCGGCGTAGCGGGCCGAGACGACCGACCCGTACCAGTAGCGGATGAGGATCTTCGCCAGCGTGCGCGGCTTGGTCCCGATATCGACGCGGCTCTCCTCGATGAAGGCGATGATCATGGAGGTGAGCGCCTCCTCCATCTGGGCCGTGCGGTACTTGTAGTGGACGTGGGCGGGATGGGACTCCGAGGAGGCCTCGGCCCACAGGACGCAGTCCAGGGCGATGGCGTTGTCCGCCTCTGGCATCATGGCGAACCGCATTTCCCCGACCGCCCAGTCGACGAAGGACTCGGCGGTGATGCCGCCCTCCTCGAAGCCCCCTTCCACGTCCTCGTTGATGGACACCCTGAAAAGGGCGTTCATGTCCTCGTGGCGCTGGATCGCCGCCCGCAGGATCGCTTCCTTCGACGGGAAGTGGTAGACGACCGCGGGATGCGAGATCCCGACCCTGCGCCCCAGGTCCCGCAGAGAAAACCCGTTGTAACCGCGCTCCGCGATCAGCACCATCGCCGCCGAGAGGATGGATTCGCGAGTCGCCTGGCCAACGGAGTAGGCTCCGCGGGGTTTCCTCTGCGCCGTCATATCATCTCCTGCCATCTTCGGGTTTCGCCTTGGACGGCTTGCCACTACGTACTATTGCCAGCTTAACGCGAACTCTCAGGGTTCCACAACATTCATGGTCAGCCCGTCGAGATCATCGTTAACGTCTACAGTTACAGTGTCCCCGTCAACGACCCCTCCTGCAAGCAACAACGTGGCGAGTCGGTCTCCTACTTCGCGCTGGATCAGGCGGCGCAAAGGCCGCGCGCCGTAGGCGGGGTCGTAGCCGACCCGTGTGATCCACCCCTTCGCCGGTTCGCTGACCGTCAGGGAGATGCGCCGCGAGGCCAGTCGGCGGGCCATTGTGGCGACCATGAGGTCGACGATCTGGCCGATGTCCTCGTTGCTCAGCGCGTCGAAGGTGACGATCTCGTCCAAACGGTTCAGGAACTCCGGGCGGAACGCCGCGCGCACCGCCTCCATGACCGCCTCCCTGCTCCGGTCGGCGTCCATCCCCGGATCCGCCAGGAACTGCGAGCCGAGGTTGGAGGTGAGGATGAGGATCGTGTTCCTGAAGTCGACGGTGCGGCCCTGACCATCGGTGAGCCGTCCGTCGTCGAGCACCTGCAAAAGAATGTCGAAGATCTCAGGATGGGCCTTCTCGACCTCGTCGAGGAGGACCACCGAGTAGGGACGGCGCCTGACGGCCTCAGTGAGCTGACCGCCCTGCTCGTAGCCGACGTACCCGGGAGGGGCGCCCACCAGGCGCGCCACCGCGTGCTTCTCCGAGTACTCGGACATGTCGATCCGGATCATGGCGCGCTCGTCGTCGAAGAGGAACTCTGCCAGGGACTTGGCCAGCTCCGTCTTCCCCACGCCCGTGGGGCCCAGGAAGAGGAAGGACCCGGTGGGCCTGTTGGGGTCGGAGATCCCCGCCCGCGAGCGCCGCACGGCGTCGGAGACCGCTTTCACGGCGTCCTTCTGCCCGATGAGCCGCTTGCCGATCTCGGCCTCCATGTGGAGCAGCTTCTCGGTCTCGGTCTGCAGCAGGCGCCCCGTGGGGATGCCCGTCCACGCCTCGACGACCTCGGCGATCTCCGCGGGGCCGACCTTCTCGGCGATCATCGGCTCCTGGGCGGCGGCCGAGGCCTCTGCGAGCGCCGCGCGCTCCTCCTCAGCCTGGATCTGGCGCTCGACATCGGGGATCTCGCCGTTCTGCAGGCGCCCCGCCTCGTCCCAGCGCCCCTCGCGCACGGCCAGGTCGAGCTGCGTGCGCAGGTTGTCCAGCTGGACGCGCAGGTCGCCGACCCGGTTGTGCCCGGCCTTCTCGGCCTCCCACCGGCTCACGAGCGCGTTGAGCTCCTCCTGCTTGTCCGCCAGGTCGGCGCGCAGTTTCGCGAGGCGCTCGCCGGTGGCCTCGTCCTTCCCGTCGGGGTCGGACTCGGTGAGGTAGGACTCCTCCATCCTCATGCGGTCGACGCTGCGGCGCAGCTCGTCGATCTCGACGGGGCTGGAGTCGAGTTCCATGCGCAGGCGGGAGGCGGCCTCGTCGATCAGGTCGATGGCCTTGTCGGGCAGCTGGCGCCCGGTGATGTAGCGGTTCGACAGCTGCGCGGCGGCCACGAGCGCCCCGTCGGAGATCGTCACCTTGTGGTGCGCCTCGTACTTGGGGGCGATGCCGCGCAGGATCGCCACCGTGTCCTCCACGGAGGGCTCGCCGACGAACACCTGCTGGAAGCGGCGCTCCAGGGCGGGGTCCTTCTCGATGTTCTCGCGGTACTCGTCCAGGGTGGTCGCGCCGACCATGCGCAGCTCCCCGCGTGCCAGCATGGGCTTGAGCATGTTGCCCGCGTCCATGGCGCCCTCGGAGCCGCCGCCCGCGCCGACGACGGTGTGCAGCTCGTCGATGAAGGTGATGACCTCCCCGTCGCTGCGCTGGATCTCGGCCAGGACGGCCTTGAGCCGCTCCTCGAACTCGCCGCGGTACTTCGCCCCGGCCACCATCGACGCCATGTCGAGCGCGATGAGGCGCTTGCCCCGCAGGGACTCCGGGACGTCCCCGGCGACGATGCGCTGGGCGAGGCCCTCGACGACGGCGGTCTTGCCGACGCCGGGCTCCCCTATGAGGACGGGGTTGTTCTTCGTGCGCCGCGACAGCACTTGGACGACGCGGCGGATCTCGTTGTCGCGCCCGATGACGGGATCGAGTTTGCCCTCGCGGGCGACCTCGGTCAGGTCGCGCCCGTACTTGGCCAGCGCTTCGAAGGACCCCTCGGGGTCGGGGCTGGTCAGGGGCTCGGGGCGCAGCTGGGCCAGGGCGGCCGCCAGGTCCCCGGCATCGACGCCCCCCTCCGTGAGGATGCGCCCGGCCTCGCTGTCCGAGGCAGCGGTCGCGATGAGGAGGTGCTCGGTCGAGACGTACTGGTCACCGGCCTTCGCGGCGCGGTCGCCCGCGTCGGCGACCACTGCCATGAGGGCGCGCGAGGTCCTGGGCTGCGCGGCGGCGCCCTGGGTGCGGGGCAGGGCGACCAGGGCGTTCCTGGTCCGCGCGCCGATCCGGGCGCGGTCGGCGCCCGTCTTCTCCAGCAGGGAGGCCGCGATCCCCTCGGGCTGCTCGAGGAGTGCGGCGAGCAGATGGGTGGGCTCCACTTGCGGGTTGCCCGCAGCGGCGGCGGACTGGAGCGCGGAGGCGATGGCCTCCTGCGCCTTCGTGGTGAACTCTGTGCTCATGTTGTCTCCTTCGGATGCACCGCATCCACATGTGCGCCGGTCTGCTCCGGCGCGTCCTGCTGAAGTCAACGAACGTAAAGTTGAGCCTATTCCGCTCAAGTTCCGGATCCGCAGTGGCACGGGCGACACCCCGCCCCTGGCCGGATGCGCGAAGGGCGCCCGGCGCGGCGCGCCGAGCACCCGCG
>NZ_CP017298.1:1241351-1248053 GCF_001746855.1 Pauljensenia hongkongensis
CTGGCGCCCCCCGCCCCCGTCCCCCGGGGGCGCCGAGCCGCCCCCGGGCGGTCCGAAGCACTCGCCGGCCGCGCGGAAGAGCTGCAGGGTCGTCGCCAGGGCGCACATGCACTGCTGGACCAGCTGGGCGTCGGTCGCCCCGTACTCGTAGTCGCTGTTGACCTCGGCCACCAGCCGCAGACCGCCTTTCGCCTCGCGGTGGAAGTACGCCTTCGGCCACAGGTACTCGCGGTGCCAGCCCTCCAGGAACAGCAGCAGATCCGCCTCGTACTTGGCGGGGATCGTCTCGCTCATGAAGGCGATGATCGACAGGACCTCCTGCGAGTCCCCGAGGAAGCGGAAGCAGAACAGCTGCCCCTCCCACATCCCGCGCAGGTCCCCGTCCTGGTCGATCTCCCAGTCCCACCCCTCGCCGTCGAAGAGCAGGCCGACCCTCTCCTGCGAGATCGGGCGGACCATGTCGAAGCGGTGCGCCTCGAACTCGGAGTTGCCCGTGCGCACCCCGCCGCCGGAGGCACTGGGCTCGTACCCCCACGGGTCTATGGGCCCCTGAGCGCCGTCGGGGCGTTCGGAGTCGTTGGGATCGGAGCCGCCATCAGCGTCCTTTCTCCAAAACCATCCCATGATTCTTCCTCTTAACTCCCTATATCGATATCGCGGGCGAGCTCGCTGAAAAAGTCCTGTGCGAGCGCGATGGCGTTCGCGATCTGGCGCACCAGGTGCGCATCGGTCGCCCCGCACTGCCAGCCGACGACGGTCTCCGCGACCACGCGCACCGTCCCGTCGTCGTCGATGCGGTGGGAGCACTTCGGCCACGGCCTGGTGCGGTGCCATTGCAGGATCGACTGGCGGACGGCCTCGAGGGCGCTGATCGGGACGGGCTCCTTCCAGATCGCCACGATCTGGAGGACCTGCCGGTCGCGCCCGGCCAGGATCAGGAAGTAGGGGCTGCCGCCCCACGTCCCCGTGAGCTCGCCGTCGTCATCGACGCTCCACGCGAGCCCCTGGGAATCGAGGAGGCGTTCGAGCCGGTCGTAGGTGACGGGACGGACGCGGTCGGCGGATGCCGCGGGCCGCGCCGACGTGGCTTCTTGTCGCATCACTTCCCCTCCCTGTCCTCAGTGGTGTAATCCGCCTCATACACCTATATCAACAGTAGCCCAGAATCCGCAGAAAACCAATGGTTCGCGGATGCGAGGCGGACACCCGCCCCGGTCCGGCCGACGACCCCGCCACTGACCGCCGGCCAAAACCCCAGGTCATGGGCGGAATGCGCCAGTGCCCGAGCGCAGACGGGGCGCGTTCACGCCGCGCCGCGCCGAGCATAACGTGACGACGAACACAGATGAGTTGGGGGCAGGGCGCGTCTACTCTCCTCCTGTTCCTCCTCCCGCTACCCCCCGCTCGGCGCCGGGGCCCGCCGGCCCCTCGCCCTCCGATGACCCGGGCGGCCCGGACTGGGCGCCCTCCGGGGACTGGGGCCCCCCTTGAGTCCCAGCCGCCGGGGGCTGGGGGCCCTGCGGAGGAGCCATCCGCGCGCCCGGGGGCGGGAAGGCCAGGCCGGGCGGGGCCTCCACGACTCCGGCCCCGGGGGGCGGCACCGGCACCCCCGCCCGCGGTCCCGCCGACCGCGCCACCGCGCGCCGCAGGAGGACCTCGAAGGGACCGCGCGGGAATCCGACGGTCTCGAGGCCGAAGCACAGCACCAGAGCCGCCACCCACACGAACGCTGCGATCACGGCGCCCCACGCGTCGGGGACCGCGCGGACACCAGCGAGCCCCATGCCGCCCAGGACCACGACGAAGAGGATCGTCTGACTGAGGTACGCGGTCATCGAGCGCTTGCCGACCGCGGCGAGCACCCGCCGGATCCCGCGGGGCTCCCCGACCCCCGCGAAGAGCGCGAACAGCGCCAGCCACGCGCACGCCCCCGCGATCCCGGAGACGTGGAAGAGGACGACGCTCCACACCGGCACCGGCAGCGCCATCCCCGACGCCCCCAGCCCGTAGGGGAGCGCGCCGACGACGCCGATCAGCCCGCCCGCGCCCGCGACCGCCCACAGCAGGCCCCGGTGCCGGTCGGGGCGCGACAGGATGTCCGTCTGCCCCAGGCGCGCGCCGATCATGAACGCCGGGACCACCATCGAGATGAGCACCGTGATCAGGGCGGCCATCGCCCACTGGACGATGGAGTTGGGCACGTAGTAGACCGAAAGGGAGGCGTGCGGGTGGACCACGGAGCCCAGATCGCCCAGGCCCGCCTTCCAGAAGCCGACGCCGGTCAGACTGCACGCGCTCACCAACGCGATGACGCTCCCCCACACCGCCATCCACACGTTCCTCTTGCGCGCGACCACTCCCGCGAAGAGGACGGCGACGATGCCGTAGGCGCCGATGATGTCGCCGGCGAAGACGATGCCGTGCACGAATCCGAAGAGGATCATCCACCATCCGCGGCGGCGCACCAGGCGCGCCGCGTCGTCGGTGGCCTCCTGGCGGACCAGGGCCTCCCATTGCGCGGCCACGTGGGGCGCCCACGACGCGCGCACCTGGGGATCCACCGACTGGTGGGCGGCCTCGACATCGCGCTCGATGCGGCGCCGCACCATCGTCGCGACGCCGAAACCGAAGAGGAGGGCGAAAAGCGGGTACCCCCGCCGGTCGACGAGCGCGGTGCGGATGAGGATCCACCAGCGGTCCGCGGAGGAGGGGCCATCGGGGGAGGCGGGGAAGTACCGCAGCCAGTAGGGGACGTTCGCGAGCGCGATGAGCAGCAGCATGAAGCCGCGCGCGACATCGGGCGCGGGGTAGCGCACGGAGCGCCCGCCGGTGAAGGACAGGGAGGACATGGATGAGGGCCTTTCAGTTCCGCCCGCCGCGCTGGGCGCTGCGCCCCGCAGCGGGCGTCGGCGCCGGATCCCCGGCGCCGAGCTTCCGCCGCGCTACTGGCGCTGGACTCCTGACATCATGATGTCCACTTGGATATCGCGGCGCCGCTTGTTCGCCCTCACGACCAGCACGATGCCCAGGATCAGCACGCCCACGCCGGTCACCCCCACCACCGTGGACCAGATGAGGCTGCTGCGCGCGCTGTTCTGCAGAATGTCACCGGAGAAGGGCAGTCCGATGAACGTGGCGGTGTCGGACGCGCCTGCGCATTCGACCGTGTACGAGCCAGGCCGCAGCCCCTCAGCGGAGAACAGGCTCCCAGAGCTGTCCTGCTTCTGCATCGCATAGGACTGGCCGCCGGAGTCGGTCAGGGAGCACGCCGTCGCGGTATCGGGCGGCACGACCTGCAGGAAGTACCCGTCCTGGGATTCCAGGGTGACGCCACCGCCATTGGACAGCCGTTGGACCCCGGCGGCCGCGTTCGAGAACTCGTCGGTGATCGAGGACACAGCGGTGGAGAAGAAGACGACAGGCGCGATGATGATCATGAGCACTAGCCCTAAGACGATGCACAGCACGCCCGGCGCACGGCTGGGGAGCTGCGGCGGCGCCGCGTAAGCCGCGGGGACCGCCTGCTGCCCGTAGGCGGACCCGGACTGCTCCGGGGCGGCCTGCTGCCCGTACTGCGGCCAGGGCGTGGCGGGCTGGTCGGGCTGCTGGCCCGCGAACGGGGCACGGTTCCCGTCGTCGGGCGTGGGAGTCGACATGGATCCTCCTCGGAACGGGCTCATCAGAGCGGGAGTGCTGGCGCCAGCATAGTGGATTCTGTCGGGCCCGTCACCGTTAGCCCCAATCCATGCGCGCCGCGCGACCCCGTGGGACGCGCACCGCAACAACAGTACCTTGACAGGGCAGCACCGGCGTTGATGGGATAGCGCCCATGCCAACGCCCCACGCACCCTGTGCCGACGCACCGACGTCCCCGTACTCCCACCCGGCCGACGCCGTCGCCGCCGACCTCGGCACCGACGCCTCGACAGGCCTGAGCGCCCGGTCCGCAGCCGACCGCCTGGCCGCCGACGGGCCCAACGAGCTCCCCTCGAAGCCCCCAGTGCCCGCCTGGAGGCGCTTCCTGGGCCAGTTCAACGACCCGCTCGTCTACCTGCTGCTGGCCGCGATCACCATCTCCACCACCGCCTGGATCCTGGAGGGCGCCGAGGGGGCGCCGGTGGACTCCATCGTCATCCTCGCCGTCGTCACCCTCAACGCGGTCCTCGGCTTCGTCCAGGAGAACAAGGCCGCCGACGCCGTCGCCGCCCTGTCCGCAATGACCGAAGCGACCTCCACCGTGTTGCGCGACGGCTCGCTCCTGGTCGTCCCCTCCTCCGAGCTGGTGGTGGGCGATGTCCTCGTCCTGGGCGAGGGCGACCAGGTCGGCGCCGACGCCCGCCTGCTCTCCGCCGCCGCCCTGCGCGTGGTCGAGTCCTCCCTGACCGGTGAGGCCGACGCCGTCGTCAAGACCCCCGGGGCCGTCGGCGCGGACACCGACCTGGCCGACCGCACCTGCATGGTCCACCGGGGCACCTCCGTGGCCCAGGGGACGGGTCGCGCCGTCGTCGTCGCCACCGGCGCCGACACCCAGATGGGCGCGATCGCGCGGATGCTCGACTCCGTCGAGGAGCAGGACACGCCCCTGCAGAAGGAGATCCACGCGGTCTCCAAGATGCTGGGGATCGTCGTGGTCGTCATCGCGGTCGTCGTGGTGGGGACCCTGCTGCTCCTGGCGGCCGACCGCACGCCCGACACGATCGTCCACTCCCTGCTGCTGGGGGTCTCGCTGGCCGTGGCCGCCGTGCCCGAGGGGCTGCCCGCGATCCTGTCGGTGGTCCTGGCCCTGGGCGTGCAGCGCATGGCCACCCGCAAGGCCGTGGTCAAGAAGCTCACCAGCGTGGAGACCCTCGGCTCGGCCTCCGTCATCTGCTCGGACAAGACCGGCACCCTCACCCGCTCGGAGATGACGGTCCAGGAGGTCGTCACGGCCTCGGGCACCTGTGTGGTCACGGGCATCGGCTACGCGCCCGACGGCGAGGTCGCCCCCGACGCCGACCGCGACGGCCGGCCCGACGCCGACCCCCTCGAAGGGCCCCTGCGCGACGAGGTCACCGTGGTCCTCTCGGGCGGGGCGCTCGCCTCCGACGCCGAGCTCACCGTCACCGAGGACGTGTGGAGCGTCGTCGGCGACCCGACGGAGGGGGCCTTCCTGGTCGCGGAGAAGAAGCTCGGCACACACGGGCACCGCGAGGGCCGGTTCGGGCGAATCGGCGAGGTCCCCTTCACCTCCGAGCGCAAGATGATGTCGGTGCTGCTCACCGACACCGCCCACGGCACGGTCATCATGTCCAAGGGGGCGCCCGACGTCCTCATGGAGCACTGCGCGCGGGTGCGCGTGGGCGACGCCGACACTGAGCTGACCGCTCAGGCCCGGGCCCGGTTCGTCGAACACATCGCGGACATGTCGGGCCGGGCGCTGCGCACCCTGGGGGTCGCCTACAGGGTCCTCACCGACGAGGAGGCCGCCCGGGCGCGCAGGGCCGCCGACTCGAACGGCGGGGCGGACCTGTCCGGCTTGGAGAGGGATCTGGTGCTGGCGGGCGTCGTCGGCATCATCGACCCGCCGCGCCCCGAGGCGGCCGCAGCGGTGGCCGAGGCGCACCGGGCGGGGGTGCGCGTCCTCATGATCACCGGCGACCACCCGGCCACCGCCGGGCGCATCGCGGCGGACCTGGGCATCGTCGAGCGCGGCGCCCCGGTCCTGACCGGCCGCGACCTGGAGGGGATGGACGACGGCGCCCTCTCCGGGGCCGTGGCCGCCACCAGCGTGTACGCGCGCGTCGCCCCCGAGCACAAGATGCGGATCGTCCACGCCCTCAAGTCCCAGGGCCACACGGTCTCCATGACCGGCGACGGCGTCAACGACGCGCCCGCCCTGCGCGCCGCGGACATCGGCGTGGCCATGGGCGTCACAGGGACCCAGGTGACCAAGGAGGCCGCCACGATGGTCCTGGCGGACGACAACTTCGCCACCATCGTCGACGCCGTGCGCGAGGGCCGCCGCATCTTCGACAACATCAAGAAGTTCCTGCGCTTCCTGCTGTCCTCCAACATGGGCGAGGTCCTCACCGTCTTCGGCGGCGTGGTGCTGTCGGGCGCCATCGGCCTGAGCGGGCACAGCGAATCCGGCGTCGTCCTGCCGCTGCTGGCCACCCAGATCCTGTGGATCAACCTGGTCACCGACTCCGGGCCGGCCCTGGCCATGGGCGTGGACCCCTCGGTGGAGGACGTCATGGCCCGCCCGCCGCGCAAGCCCACGGACCGGGTGGTCGACGGCGCCATGTGGAGCGGCGTGCTGCTGGTCGGCGCGGTCATGGCCGCCTCCACCCTGGCCACGCTGGACATCTTCCTGCCCGGCGGCCTCATCGAGACCCCCCTGTCCACGGACGGCCTCGGCACCGCGCGCACGGCGGCCTTCTCCACCCTGGTCATGGCGCAGTTGTTCAACACGCTCAACTCCCGCTCCGAGACGGTCAGCGCCTTCAGCCACCTCTTCGTGAACAAGTGGCTGTGGGGCGCGATCGGACTGACCCTGGTGCTCCAGGTCGCCGTCGTGGAGGCGCCCTTCCTCCAGGCGGCCTTCTCGACGACGTCGCTGGACCCGGTCCACTGGGCGGTCGTCGTCGTCATGGCCTCCCTGGTCCTGTGGGTCGACGAGTTGCGCAAGCTCGTGGCCAGGGCCCGCGCGCGCTGATCCGCGCC
>NZ_CP017298.1:1248103-1249294 GCF_001746855.1 Pauljensenia hongkongensis
CGCTCGGCGCGCAGGGCGGCGGTGCCCGGGACCTCGAGGGGCTCCAGCGGGCCGCCCACCGCCCTCGACAGCAGCAGGTCGGCCAACTGGGGATTGCGCGCCAGCACCGGCCCGTGCATGTAGGTGGCGATGATGGATCCCTGGACGACGCCGTCGAAGGCCTCGGCGGCCGCCTCGTGCCCCAGGGGGGTGCCGTTCCCGACGCCGGCGACGACCCGCCCGAGGGGGCGCGCCTCCGGGCCCAGCACGGTCCCCCCGCCGTGGTTCTCGAAGCCGGTGAGGGGCTCGGTGAGGCCGTCGACGAGGGGCACGGTGACGAGCTCGCCGATCGCGCGGTGCCCCTGCGGGTCGGTCGTGATGTCGAGGACGCCCATCCCCTCCACGCGCTGGTCGCGCGCGTCCCGGTACCACATGCCCAGGACCTGCAGGGAGGCGCAGACCGCCAGGAGCTGGCGCCCGTCCTCGAGCGCGCCGGACAGCCCCGGGTCGGCGCGGAACTTCTCCGCCGCCAGGGCCTGCGCCGTGTCCTCCCCACCGCCCAGCGTGTAGACGTCGAGCGAGCGGGGGATGGCGTCCGTCAGGCCGACGGTGATGATCGAGGCGTCGATCCCCCGTCGGCGGGCGCGTTCGCGCAGGACCATGGCGTTGCCCGTGTCCCCGTAAGTGCCGAGCACCTCGGGCATGAGGACGCCGATCGTCAGTGCGGAGTCGCTCATCGCCTCGCCCCTTTCTCGCCCAGGACCGTTTTGAAGTCCCGCATCGCCGTGTAGTTGAGCAGCATTTCCACTTTTCCGGGCCGGCACAGCGCCAGGGCGTCCATCGGCAGCGGCGCCAGTTGGCAGTGGATGCCCGCGTACTCCAGGCGCACGGCCAGGTCCGCGCCCCGCTCGCCGCAGGCGACGACTCGGCGCCCCTGGGCGTCCAGCGCCGCGAAGTCGACGTCCCACAGCCATGACAGATCCTGCCCGTCGGGCACCTGCCCGTTGACGGCGATGACGACCTGGTCGACGCGGGGGTCGATCATCGTCATGGCCTCCTGCCAGCCCGCCGGGTTCTTGGCGAGCATGAGCCTGGCGAGGCGGCCGTCGACGTCGTGGGTCGAGTAGCGGCCCGCGACCTCGTCCACCCCGGACACCGCGCGCGCCGCGGCCTCCGCGTCGACGCCCATGGCGACGGCGGCGGCGACCGCCT
>NZ_CP017298.1:1249344-1250276 GCF_001746855.1 Pauljensenia hongkongensis
CGGCCTCCGCGTCGACGCCCATGGCGACGGCGGCGGCGACCGCCTGGGCCGCGTTGCCGAGGTTGGCGCGCCCCGGCAGGGCGAGGGCGAGGGGGACGGCGGTCCCGTTCGGGCCGTTGAGGGTCGCGCGCGGCCCCTCGGGGCGCAGATCGACGTCCGTGAGCCACCAGTCGGGCTCGGGCCGACTGGCGAGGGCGGGCAGTTCCTCCCCGGGGCGGGAGGGGATGAGGTGCCATGAACCCTCCTCGCGCACGACGCGCCCGCCCCTGGGGTAGGCGGCGCTGTCCCCTCCCCAGCCGCCGCCCGCGGCCACCCACACGACGTTGTCGTTGCTGCAGGCGGCGGAGACGATGAGCGGGTCGTCGCAGTTGGCGACGACGACGGCTCCGGGGTGGGCGGCCGCGCCCTCGCGCAGTCTGCGCTCGACGGCGCCGATCTCGCCGACGCGGTCGAGTTGGTCGCGCGACAGGTTGAGGTAGACGAAGACGCGGGGCCGCACGGCGTCGGCCACTGAGGGGACGTGCATCTCGTCCACCTCCAGCGCGGCCGCAGAGGCGGTCCGCGCGTTCATGAACGCCGTGATGACCCCCGAGGTCATATTGTCGCCGTTGGTGTTCGAGGCGACGCTCCCGCGGGTCTGGAGGGCTGCCCGCACCATGCGCGTCGTCGTGGATTTGCCGTTGGTGCCCGTGATGACGGCACTGGGGATGCGGGCGGCCAGGTCGGCGAGCACCGTGGGGGACAGGCGCAGGGCGACCTCGCCCCCGATCATGCCGCCCGAGCCGCGTCCCAGCAGGCGCGAGGCCGTCCGGGCGCCCGCTCCGGCCGCCAGTGCGACCCGCGAGCGCAAGGGGAATCGAGGAGTCTGAGTCATGTGCACACGGTAGCGCACATGGCGCGGGCCGGGCCGCGCCGCCCGTCCCCGGTACGGG
>NZ_CP017298.1:1250644-1252686 GCF_001746855.1 Pauljensenia hongkongensis
GTGGGCGACGCCACGAAGACGCGGTTGCGCCTCATCTCCGCCTCGGCCAGCTGGGTCCTCATCCGGGCGCGCTCGGCCTCGAGGGCCTCGACCCGGCGCTCGAGCTCCAGGATGCGGCGGATCCCCTCGAGGTTGATGCCCTCGTCCTGGCTCATGCGCTGGACATCGCGCAGGCGCTGGATGTCCTGCTTCGTGTACCGCCTGCCCCGCCCTTTCGTGCGGGCCGGGGTCACCAGGCCGAGGCGGTCGTACTGGCGCAGGGTCTGCGGGTGCATGCCGGCCAGCTCGGCGGCGACCGAGATCACGAAGGTCACGGACTCCCCGCCCTGCCCTGAACGCCCGGCCATGGCCTACTCCTTCGCGGCTTCCAGCCAGGACTCGCGCGAGACGGGGCCGAGCGCCTCGGCGAGCCCCTCGACCGCCCTCTTCTGCTCGCGCGTGAGATCGGTGGGCACGTCGATGCGGATCCGGACCAGCAGGTCGCCGGGGCCCTTCTTGAGGGCGCAGCCCTTGCCCTTGAGGCGGATGGCCGTGTCCGCGTCCGATCCTGCGGGGATCCTCACACTCCGCGTGGACCCGTCCAGCATCGGGACGTCGGCCTTCGCCCCCAGCGCCGCCTCGGCGAAGGAGACGGGGACCGTCACCACGACGTCGTCGCCCTCCCGGGAGAACACCGGGTGCGGTTTCACCGCCACCGACACCTCGAGGTCGCCCGCGGGGCCGCCGTGGGCGCCGGGTTTGCCGTGCCCGGCCAGGCGGATCTTCTGCCCGTCCTTGATGCCCGCGGGGATGCGGACCTTGATGGTCTTCCCCGCGACCTTGATGGACAGCGTCGCGCCCTCGATTGCCTGGCGGAAGCTGATCGCCAGGTTCGCCTTGCGGTTCCCGCCCTTGGTGGGCTGGGGCCGCGACTGGGGACCGCGCCCCTGGCCGCCGTGGGCGCCGAAGGCACCGGCCCCGAACTGCGCGCCGCTCCCCTGGGCGCCCCCGCCCCCGAACAGGCCGGAGAGCAGGTCGTCCAGGTCGGCCCCGCCCGTCTGGAAACGGGCGCCGCCCCCACCGTAGCCCGTCGCCCGGGCGTTGAAGGCGCCGAAGAGATCCTCGAAACCGCCCGACGACCCGGCGGCGAAGCGCGCTCCGCCGCCGCCCATCGCCCGGATCGCGTCGTAGCGCTTGCGGTCCTCGTCGTTGGACAGGATCGCGTAGGCCTCGCCGATCTCCTTGAACTTGGCCTCGGCGGCCGCGTCCCCCGGATTCTGGTCCGGATGGTACGCGCGCGCCAGCTTGCGGTAGGCCTTCGTGATGGTCTTCTTGTCGGCGCCCTTATCGACGCCCAGGACTTTGTAGAAGTCCTTGGTCAGCCAATCTTGTTCACCCACGCCACGTCACCTCCTTCACAGGTTTGGCGTTCCACGGTTGTTCCACGCTCATTCAGGGTTGTTCACCAGTACCTTCGTGGCGCGGATGACCCTCTCGCCGCGTCGGTAGCCGGGCTGGAGCACCTTCCCGATGACGGGATGTTCCACACCGGCGTCCGTGGTGGCCATGAGCGCCTCGTGCAGCGCGGGGTCGAAGTCCTCGCCCGCCTCGCCGTAGCGCTCCAGCGCGAAGCGATTGCGCAGGGTGTCCTCCAGTTTCGTGGCGATGGCGGCGAAGGGGCCGCCGTCCAGGTCGCCGTGGTCGCGGGCGGCGCTGATGTCGTCGAGCACCCCGATGAGGGACTCGATGACCTCGTCCTGGCCCGCGGTCCTGTGCGCGGGGGCGGCCTCCTTCGAGCGCCGCACGTAGCCCGCGTACTCCTGGTTGAGGTTGTACAGGTCGGCGTTGGCGCGCGTCAACTGCTCCTCCACCGCGGCCACGCGCTCGAGCGCGTTGGCCAACTCAGAATCGCCCAGCTGCTCCTCGAAGGCACTCATGTCGTCCACAGCATCCTCCTCGCCGGATCCGCTGGCGGTGCTCCCGCCCTCGGGGTCCGAGGCGGGGGCGGAGCCCTCAGGGGCCGTTTCCCCGTCGGTCCCACGACCGGCGTCCGAGGCGGGGGC
>NZ_CP017298.1:1252854-1276924 GCF_001746855.1 Pauljensenia hongkongensis
CCGGGGGCCGGCGCCGACCCGGTGGAGCCGGCCCCGGCCTCGTCCCGCATGGGGTCCGCGCCCTGTTCGTCGGGGGCGCTCACTTGGACTCGCCCTCGTCCACGATCTCGGCATCGACGACGTCGTCCTCGGACTTCGCCTCCCCGCCGGCGGCCCCGGCCGCCTGCTGCGCCTGGTAGATCTCCTGGCCGACCTTGAGGCTGGTCTCGTTGAGCTTGGCCATCGAGGACTTCACAGCCTCGACGTCGTCGCCCTTGAGGGCCTCCTTGACGGCGTCCACGTCGGCCTGCACGGCGGCGCGGGTCTCCTCGGAGATCTTGTCCGCCTCGTCCTTGAGCAGCTTCTCCGTCTGGTAGACGACCTGCTCGGCGGTGTTGCGGGTCTCGGCGACCTCGCGGCGCGCCTTGTCCTCGGCTGCGTGCTCCTCGGCCTCGCGGACCATGCGGTCGATCTCCTCCTTGGGCAGGGCGGAGCCGCCGGTGATGGTCACGGACTGCTCCTTGCCGGTGCCGCGGTCCTTCGCGGAGACGTGGACGATGCCGTTCGCGTCGATGTCGAAGGTGACCTCGATTTTCGGGACGCCGCGGGGGGCCGGGGCGATGCCGGAGAGCTCGAAGGTGCCCAGCAGCTTGTTGTCGCGGGCGAACTCGCGCTCGCCCTGGTAGACCTGGATGAGCACGGCGGGCTGGCCGTTCTGCGCGGTCGAGAAGACCTCGGAGGCCTTCGTGGGGATCGCGGTGTTGCGGTCGATGAGCTTCGTCATGAACCCGCCCTCGGTCTCGATGCCGAGCGACAGGGGGGTCACGTCGATCAGCAGGACGTCCTTGCGGTCGCCCAGGATGACGCCGGCCTGCAGGGCCGCGCCCACGGCGACGACCTCATCGGGGTTGACGCCCTTGTTGGGCTCGCGCCCGCCGGCCAGTTCCTTGACGACGGCGCTCACCGCGGGCATGCGGGTGGAGCCGCCGACCAGGACGACGTGGTCGATGTCGCCCACGGAGATGCCCGCCTCGCGGATCACGTCGTGGAAGGGGCGCTTCGTGCGGTCGAGCAGGTCCGAGGTCATCTCCTCGAACTTCGCGCGGGTGAGGCTCTCGTCCAAGTGGATGGGGCCGTCGGCCGTCATCGACAGGTACTGCAGGGAGATGTTCGTGCTGGTGGCGCTGGACAGCTCCTTCTTCGCCTGCTCGGCCGCCTCCTTGAGGCGCTGGAGGGCGACGGGGTCCTTGGACAGGTCGGCGCCGGTCTTCGCCTTGACCTGGTCGATCAGCCAGGTGACGATGCGCTGGTCCCAGTCGTCGCCGCCCAGGTGGTTGTCACCGGAGGTGGCGCGCACCTGGATGGTGGAGAAGCCGTCGTCGTCCTTGCCGATCTCCAGCAGGGACACGTCGAAGGTGCCGCCGCCGAGGTCGAAGACCAGGATGAGCTCGTCCTCCTTGCCCTTCTCGAGGCCGTAGGCCAGGGCGGCCGCGGTGGGCTCGTTGACGATGCGCTCGACCTTCAGGCCGGCGATCTGGCCGGCGTCCTTGGTGGCCTGGCGCTGGGCGTCGTTGAAGTAGGCGGGGACGGTGATGACGGCCTCGGTGACGGGCTCGCCCAGGTACGCCTCGGCGTCCGCCTTCAGCTTGGCGAGGATGCGGGCGGAAATCTCCTGCGCGGTGTACTCCTTGCCGTCGATCGCGACGGTCCAGTCGGTGCCCATGTGGCGCTTGACCGAGGAGATCGTGCGGTCGACGTTGGTGACCGCCTGGCGCTTGGCGATCTCGCCGACCAGGACCTCGCCGGTCTTGGAGAAGGCGACCACCGACGGGGTGGTGCGCGATCCTTCGGCGTTCGGGATGATGGTGGGCTCGCCGCCCTCGAGGACGGCGATGGCGGAGTTGGTGGTACCGAGGTCGATGCCGACTGCGCGTGCCATATTCGTGTTTCCTTTCGTCCGGGCGCGGCACCTTGGGCGCGCGCCCCTTGTGGTCTGTGGTCCGGGCCCGCGGGTCCGAACATCCTTGAGTCTCTTGCGCTCAACTTTAGGCGAGGGGTTTTCGGTGCGCAACCCGACCGTCCCAAACTTGAGTCTGATGTACTCAACTTCATCGGGCGCCGATTATTCCCGGTCCTGCCCGATGGAGGAGTGCCGTGCGCCACGCGCCCGGGTGCGCCGGACCCCCGGGCCTCGAAGGGTCCGGGGGTCCAGTGCGTCCCGCGGGACGTGCGCTCAACCGGTCAGTGCTCAGCCGCGCGCCCGGCGCGTCGCGATGAGCCCGCCGCCCGCCACGAGCAGGCCGAGTGCCGCCAGGGAGGCGACGAGGCCATCGGCCCCCGTCCTGGCCAGGGCGGAGTCCTCCGCGGCGCCGGGGCCACCGGGGGCACCGGGGCCACCAGGGCCGTCAGAGGGGGCACCGCTGGGGCTGGGCGACTCGGAAGGGGCAGGGCTGGGGCTGGGCGACTCGGAAGGGGCAGGGCCCGGTGCGGGCGTGTAGGTGTTGGTCACCTCGACCACCGCGACCCCACCGGCCTCGACCACCACGGGGCCGATCGCGGAAGTCTGCAGGGCGAAGCCGTCGACGGAGGCGTCCCTCTCGGTCACCGTGCAGGTCGCGCCGGCCGGGATGTCACGGGACACCTTGGTGTCGCCCGCGGCGACGTCCAGGATCGAGCCCGAGGTCCCGGCCGGGTCGTCGCACACGTAGTCGAAGGAGAACGTCTTATCCGCCGGGATGTCGCCGACGACCTTCTTGGTCACGGCGATGTTGCCCGGGGCCGGGGTGTAGGTGTTGGTCATGAGGACCGCGGCGACCTGGCCGGCCTCGATCGGAACGGGGTCGATCACGGCCGGCTCCAGGATGAAGCCGTCCACCGTGGCGTCCCTCTCGGTCACCAGGCACTCAGCACCAGCGGGGATGTCGCCGGACTCCTTGGTCTCGCCGTCGGCGACGTCCAGGATCGAGCCCGAGGTCCCGGCCGGGTCGTTGCACACGTAGTCGAAGGAGAACGTCTTGCCCGCCGGGATGCCGCCGACGACCTGCTTCGTCACCGAGATCCTGCCGGGGGCCGGGGCGACCGTGTTCGTCAGGGAAACGGCCGAGGCCGTGTTCTCGACGATGCTGAGGGCAAGCTCTGAGACCGCGGTCTGGGAGCCGGCGCTGAAGACGGGATCCCCCTGCCAGCGCAGCGCGGCGGGCAGCTGGGCCGAGTCGAGGGACTCGGTGAGCGTCACCTTGGTGCCCTTGGGGAAGGCGGCACCGGCCACGCCCTGCTCGACGGGGACCTCCATCGTGTAGGGGTTCGCCCCGCCCGCCGGCGCCGTCCACTCCGGGTGGATGTTCGGGTCCCATCCAGTCGGCAGCTCGTAGGCGACGTTGACGGTGACGGCGGTGCCCGCGGGGATCTGTCCCGCGTCGGCGCCGACCTGGGCGCCGAGGACGAACTTCTTCACGCCGAAGGCGCCGTAACCGGGTTTCATCTCAACGGTGTAGGTGATCGGATCGTGGTAGCTGATGGCCGAGGTGATCGGCCCTTCCGTGTCGCCGACCAGAGTCGCGCTGTTCGTGTACTGCTTCTCGGGCACGACGGGCCCGTCGATCTTCGAGGAGTAGACGATCTCGTAGTTGATCGCCGGGTCGAAGTCGCCGTCGGTGCGGGTCAGCGTCACAGTCGCGGACTTGCCGTCCTCGGAGATGGTGCGCTCCAGGGCGTAGTTGCCGTAGGCCGTGTTGATGCCGGGCTGGCCGACCCGGGCGACCGTGGGGTACTGGTTCGGGGCGCTCTTGGGGTCCACCCGGACGTACCAGGTGGAGTCGTCGGCCAGCAGCGCCTGCCCGTCGGCGCCGAGGACGTCGTTGAAGACGGCCTTGTTGGCGTAGGTGCCCGCGGGCATACCCGAGCGCTCGGAGAGGCGGCGGCCCGAGCCGGTGATGTGCCAGTTGATCTGTGTGGAGTCGCGCTTAAGGGAGTTGGCGTACTTGCCGACGTTCTTCTCCGTCCACAGGCGCTGGACGATGGGCTCGTCGTTGGGGTTGGGCACCTGGGCCTCGACGCCGTTGGCGCTGAAGGGGAGCTTGGTGAGCGGGGTCTCCTTCTGGGCCATGAGCATCTGGCTCATCGTCCCCTTCACGTCGGTTTGGGCGGCGATCGCGTCGTTGAAGGTGCAGGTCATCACATCGGCGGCGGTCACGCAGTCGCCCACCTGGACATCGCCCACCATCAGCGGGTCGGAGCGCCCGACCTCGCGGAAACGGTAGTAGTGGGTGATGTCGGGCTGCGCGGCGCCCGTGGCGGGCAGGCCGACCGTGAAGGAGTCGCCGGGCTGGGGGTCGGCGTTCGTGGCGTCCCACTCGACGCGCATCCTCACCGGGTCCTCGACCTGGGCGCCCGCCCCCGGGATCTCCACGCCGTCCTTGTCCGAGAGGACCAGCGGCTTGATCGAGACCTCGATGTCCGGGTTGGCGGCGGCCTCGGCGGGCGCGGCCGAGTAGACGCCGAGCGCCCCCATCCCGGTCGCGGCGAGGGCCAGCGCCGAGGCGCCGACCACCGCCCTCGCCCACCTCGTGCGGAACATAGTCATCAGTTCTTCCTCCGTGCGGTTCGATTCGGAACGTGCGGCCGCGAGTGCCCGCGCCCATCACAGTTACCGGACACAGTAAGTGGGAAAGCGTATTGAGGGCCAACTGGGCCGGCGACGAACACTGACCGGCGGACAGGGGTTGGGCGCGCGACCGGGGGCGGCCGCACCCGCTTGTCGAAGTTCCAACGATCCGCTCCCGTTTTTTCGCTTTCCACGCAGCCGGTATCCAGCCGTATGCTCTTGGTCACAGTGGGGGCCCTTTATCACGGCCTCTGGGAATGGCGCCCGTCACTCCGCTTCCGCTACACTGTGACCGCTTCCAAACCGGAGCACCCCGTCAACTCAACGGAGACTTGATGTTCCCCACACGAAGAGCGGTCGGCGCAGCCCTGGCCGGCCTCGCCACCCTAGGAATGGCAGGAACCGCCATGGCCGATCCCACCCCCGTGCCCGCCGCAGATCCGGCGTACTCGATCCCCGCCGCCATCCCCGCCTCGGGAGTCGACAAGGTCGCCTCCTGGCAGGACATGAAGTTCGCCATGTTCATCCACTGGGGCGTCTACTCCCACTACGCCGGGTGGTACAAGGGCGAGAAGCAGGAAGTCGGCTACCCCGAGCAGATCAAGGCCTGGGGCCACCAGCAGACCTGGGACCGGCGGATCCCCCTGCAGGGGATCCCGCGCGACGAGTACCTGGCCACCGCCCAGGCCTTCGACGCCGCGGACTTCGACGCCACCGCGTGGTGCCAGCAGGCCAAGGACACCGGCATGAGGATGCTGCTCATCACCTCCAAGCACCACGACGGCTTCGCCATGTGGGACACGGCCACGACCGACTACAACTTCACCAAGCAGTCCCCCTCCCACCGCGACCCCCTCCTGGAGCTGTCGCAGGCCTGCAAGCAGGTCGGCATCAAGTTCGGCCTCTACTTCTCCAACATCGACTGGGAGAAGCAGCCCGAGAACCCGTGGATGAACGACAACACCCTCGACGAAGAGGGCTACATGGACTACATCCACGCCCAGCTCAAGGAGCTCCTGGGCGGCAAGTACGGGGACATCGCCGAGCTCTGGTACGACATGGGCAAGCCCAACCCCGCCCAATCGGACCAGCTGCGCGCCTGGGCCCACGAGCTGCAGCCGGGCATCATGATCAACTCGCGCGTCGGCAACGACCGGGCGGACTTCGAGGTCGGCTGGGACAACGAGCTGCAGACCGAGCAGACCCAGGGCCCCTGGGAATCCGCCGTCTCCATCTTCCCCAAGTGCTGGGGCTACTGCGAGTGGGACGACGCCGCGCCGAAGTTCAAGGACACCGGGTACCCGGACTACTCCGAAGAGGACTGGGACCACATGGTGGACGTCGATAACGAGACGCGACTGCGCAAGGACCCGGACGGCGTGGCCAAGAAGACCACCGAAACCCTCACCAACCTCTTCAACACCGCCGCCCTGGGGGGCCAGTTCCTGTTCAACGTCGGCCCCAAGTTCGACGGCTCCTACAACCAGTGGGACGCCTCCGTACTGCGCGCCATCGGCGAGTGGAACGCCGCGCACCCCGGCGTCCTCACGAACTCGCGCCCCGCGTACTTCCCCATCGAGGACTGGGGCAAGACCATGGTCGACGACTCCCACATCTACATGGGCGTCGAGAAGTGGGAGGAGGGCGCGGCCATCACCCTCAGGGGCGCCGGCGCCAACACCATCGAGTCCGTCACCCTGGACGGCACCGGCCAGGCGCTCCCCCACGAGGTCAAGGGCAACGACCTGGTCGTCACCCTGCCCGCCCGTCCCGACGACCACCTGCCCGTCATCGCGGTGAAGACCGCCACGGCGCCCGTCTACGTGCCCGTGGGCCTGACCGCCGTGGAGCAGGGGACGACCACCATCGCCGACGCGCGGCTTGAGAAGTTCAAGGCGCCCACCCCCAAGACGGGCGAGACCCAGGTCATCGCGTCACTGACCTCCGGGGACAAGCGCGCCGAGGGCGTCTCCCTGGCCTTCGAGGCGACTGGCCTCACCGACGACTACGCGGCCTACAAGGTCACCGTCGGCGACCAGGAGGTCCGCGGCCTGACCACCGCGGACCTGGCCAAGGGGGTCGGCTCCTTCACACTCGAGGCGGGCCGCACCTACCGGGCGACCCTGTCCTACGACGACCCGTACTACCCGATGAAGGGATTCGGGAAGGACGCGAAGGTCTCCTCGGTCACCGTCACCGCGGCCACTGTGAAGGCCCCCGCCTCGATCGCCGTTTCCCCCGCCTCCGTCACCGCGGGCGGGACGGTGACGATCACGGGCAAGGACTTCACGCCGGGCGGCTCCGTGGCCCTCACCCTGCACTCGGACCCCGTCGGCATCGGGACCGCCACCGCGGGCTCTGACGGCGCGTTCACCGCCGAGGCCACCGTCCCCGCAGGCACCGCCGGGGGCGACCACCAGGTCGTCGCCGTCGACTCCGGGACCGGGGAGTCGGCCAGCGCCCCCTTGGCCGTGGTGGTGCCGGTCCCCGACCCCTCCGGGCAGTCGTCCGACCAGTCGGGCGCAGTGCCCTCCGCTGACGGGGCCTCGCCCAGCGGCCTCGCCCGCACGGGTTCCAGCGCGCTCCCGGTCGTCCTGGGCGCCGCCCTGGCCGCAGGGGCCGGAACCCTCCTGACGCGCCGCAGCCGCAGGGCGCGCTCCTGACCCTGGCCCGCCAGCGCCCGGGGGCCGCTTCCTCCAACGAGGCAGCGGTCCCCGGACCGCGTTGTTCCACGGCTGTTCCACGGCTGTTCCACGCGGGACCGGCGCCCTGGGCCGCGCCGACGGGGCCAGCGCCCGGACCGGCACGTGCGCCCCGGCGGCCACCTCCCCGGCTGCCCCGACGGGCGCCATCATGTCGCGCGTCGACCGCCCCGCCCCGCCCCGGACCACGGCCCGTCCTAGGATGGGTCCGTGCGCTGCGAACACTGGGAGTCGGGGGCGTGCCACTCGTGCGCGCTCATCGAGGCGCCCTACCCGGACCAGCTGGCCGACAAGGCCCGCTCGGTGCGCGCCGCCCTGGCGTCCGTCCCCGGCGCCCCGGGCATCCGGTGGCTGTCCCCCGTCGCGTCGGAGCCCAGGGGTTTCCGCACCTCGGCCAAACTCGTCGTCGGCGGCACCGCCCGGCGCCCCTCGCTGGGAGCCCTGGGACCCGACCGCAGGGGCGTCGACCTGCCGGGGTGCCCCATCCAGCACCCGGCGGTCAACCGCGCCTCCGTCGGCCTCAAACGCTTCATCCGCGCCCTCTCGCTGACCCCCTACGACGTGCCCACCAGGCGCGGGGAGCTGAAGAACATCCTCATCACCGTCGGCGCCGACGAGCGCCTCATGGTGCGTTTCGTCCTGCGCTCGCGCGACCGCGTGGCCGATATCCGGCGCGCCCTGCCCCACCTGCGGCAGTTGGTCCCCTCCGTCCACGTCGTCACTGCGAACATCCACCCCGCCCACGAGGCGCGCGTCGAAGGGCCCGAGGAGATCGTCCTCACGCGCAGACGCACCCTGCCCCTGGACGCGGGCGGGCTCCGCCTGGAACTGGGGCCGCGCTCGTTCACGCAGACCAACGCCGCGGTCGCGGGGCGCCTCTACCGCCAAGCCGCGCAGTGGGCCTCACTGCCCCTGCCCGGCGGCGCCGCCCCCTCCTCCCTGTGGGACCTGTACTGCGGCGTCGGGGGCTTCGCCCTGCACGCCTCCCACGCGGGCGTGCCAGCCGTGACGGGCGTCGAAGTGTCCGAGGCCGCCATCGCCTCGGCGATCAGCCGCGCCAGGGCGCTCGGGCTCACGCGCGACCAGGCGCGCTTCGTCGCCGACGACGCCACTGCGTGGGCGCGCGCCCAGTCGGCCTCCGGGGCGCCCGACGTGGTCGTCGTCAACCCCCCGAGGCGGGGCATCGGCCTGGAACTGGCCTCGTGGCTGGACGGTTGCACGGCCCCGCGCGTCATCTACTCCTCGTGCAACCCCACCACCCTCGCCAAAGACCTGGCGGCCATGCCCTCTTTGCGCACGACCCACGGCCGCGTCTTCGACATGTTCCCCCACACGGCGCACGTGGAGGCCGCCGTGCTGCTCGAGCGGACTGGCGGCAGCCGGTGAGGGAGATCGGCACAACCAGGCCGTGTGGTCTGATTCCGGTTCCCTGTGCGCGCGGTTGTGGGGAGGGACTGCGCGTGCGGCTCGTTGTCGGCGCTTTGCGCGGCCCCCTGCACCGCGCTGCGGAATCCGCCCGCTGCTGCGCCACTTAGCGCTCCATTGCACCACTTAGCGCGCCACTGCACCACTTGGGCCCGAGCGGGTCCTGGTTCTCCCGGCGTGTCGGGGCCTAAGTGGTGCGGGCAGTGTCTAAGTGGTGCAGGTGCGGGCAATCCACCCGACAGCCGCAGGCCGACAAGCGCTCGGCAACCGGGACGGACAAGCACCCTAGACTATTGCACGTCAACCAGAACCCCGACCGGAAGGCCCATCACCATGAGGATCGAACATGTCGCGATGTATGTGAACGACCTCGAGGCCGCCCGCGACTTCTTCGTGCGCTACCTCGGCGGCCGCTCCAACGACGGCTACCACAACACGACCACCGGTTTCCGCTCGTACTTCATCAGTTTCGACGACGGACCGCGCCTCGAGGTCATGACGAGGCCGCGGATGGCCGACGACCGCAAAGACCCCAATCGCACGGGCTACGCCCACATCGCGTTCTCCGTCGGGAGCAGGAAGGCGGTCGACGAACTGACCGCAGCGCTGAAAGCCGCGGGATACACGGTCGTCAGCGGCCCCAGGACGACCGGTGACGGCTACTACGAGAGCTGCGTCGTGGCCGTCGAGGGGAACCAGGTCGAGATCACGGTCTGACGCCGTCCCCGCCCTGCCCCAGCACCACGACGTTCTTGCCGGGCGCAGCGCCCCGGACCGCCGAGGAAGGGCCGCCCGGGACGCCAGGAGCGGCCGCCCCGAACAAGGGGTGGACTCCATGGGCCCGCCCGATAAAATGGACGCGACCGTTAGGAGAACTATGTCCGTCGAGCTACTCACCACCCCCACACCCGAACTCGTCGAGGCCATGGGGCGCCTGCTCCCCCAGCTCTCGCGCAGCGCCTCCCCCCTGGGCGCCGACGACGTGGAGCGCCTGCTCTCCCAGGGGGGCGTCCACCTCTTCGTGTTCCGCCCCGACTCGGCCGACGCCTCGGGCGAGCGCCCGGTCCTGGGCATGCTCTCACTGGCGGTCTTCGAGATCCCCACGGGCGTGCGCGCCTGGATCGAGGACGTCGTCGTGGACTCCGGCGCGCGCGGCCACGGCGCGGGCCTGGCGCTGGTCGAGGCCGCCCTCGAGCACGCCAAGGGCATCGGGGCGCGCACCGTCGACCTCACGTCGCGCCCCTCCCGCGAGGCCGCCAACCGCCTCTACCGGCGCGCCGGATTCGTCCAGCGCGAGACCAACGTGTACAGGGTGGCGCTGGACGGGCAGTGACTCAGAACTCCTCGTAGCGGGCCGGGTCCTGGTCCGCCTGGCGCCCGTCCGGGCGCCCGAGGGCCGAGATCCTCCCCATCTGCTCCTCGGTGAGGGAGAAGCCGAAGACATCGAGGTTCGCGGCCTGGCGCGACGGAGTCGCCGACTTGGGCAGGGGGATGGTGCCCAGCTGGTAGTGCCACCGCAGGATGAGCCGCGCGGGGCTGACCCCCGCCTCGTCCGCCAGGGCGGTGATCGCCGGATCCTCGACGGCCTTGAGTTTGCGGGCCAAGGGGCTCCAGCTCTGCGTGCGCACGCCGACCGAGGCGTGGTAGGCCAGGGCGTCGGCCTGCGGGAAGTAGGGGTGCAGCTCGATCTGGTTGACGCTGGGCAGCGCGCCGACCTCGTCGCGCAGGCGGTCGATGTGCTCGGGCAGGAAGTTGCACACGCCGACCGAGCGGATCAGCCCCCTCCCGCGCAAGTCGACGAGGGCGCCGAACGCCTCCACGTACAGGCCCCGCCCCGGGTTCGGCCAGTGGATGAGGTACATGTCCCAGTAGTCCAGACCGGCCCGCAGCAGCGACTCCTCCACCGTCGCGACCGCCCGGTCGTAGTGCTGGCAGCGGCCCGGCAGCTTCGACACGAGGCGCAGCTCCTCGCGGGGCACGCCGCAGCGGCGCGCCGCCTCGCCGAGGATCCCCTCGTTCTCGTAGTTGAAGGCGCTGTCGAGCAAGCGGTAGCCGGTGCGCACCGCGCTCACCATGGCGTCCACTCCCCCGCTCCCGCGCAGGCCGTAGGTCCCGAACCCCACTGCGGGAAGATCGGAACCGTCATTGAGGACGTAAGAGGGCACTGTCAACTCGTTCATCCGCCAAGCATATGCCACCGCGCCGGGCCGCTTCCGCGACGGTGGGCCCGGGCCGCGCCACGCGCATGCCGTCGCGCCCCGCCGGCCCTACCATTGGGGCATGGCCACACTCGAACTCGATGACGTCCACGCGAACGCGGTCGACTACCAGCACTTCCTCCTCGACTCCCCCAGCCCCTACCACGCGGCCGACCTGGTCGCCCAGCGCCTCGTCGACGCGGGTTTCACCCTCCAGGACGAGCGCGAGGCGTGGGACGCCTCCCCCGGCGGACACGTCATGGTGCGCGGGGGCGCCGTCGCCGCCTGGATGGTCCCGCCGCACGTCGGCGACTCCGCCGGGTTCCGCGTCGTCGGCGCCCACACGGACTCCCCGGCCCTGTCGGTCAAGCCCTCCGTCCAATCGACCACCCCCGACGGGTGGGGGATGGTCGACGTCGAGATCTACGGCGGAATGATGTGGAACTCGTGGCTGGACCGCGAGCTCACCATCGCGGGGCGCCTCATCACCACCTCCGGGCGGGCCGTGCTGGCGCGCACCGGCCCCATCGCGCGCATCCCCCAGCTGGCGATCCACCTGGACCGCTCCGTCAACGACTCCCTGTCCCTGGACCCCCAGCGCCACCTCCACCCCGTGTGGACCGTGGACTCGTCGGCGGGCCTGCTCGACCACATCGCCCGCGCCTCGGGCCTGTCGGGCGCGGACGAGGTCGCCTCCTTCGACCTGATCCTCACCCCCTCCCAGGGGCCCAGTTTCTTCGGCGAGGACGGGCAGTTCGTTGCCGCTTCCCGCCAGGACAACCTCTCGTCGGTCCACCCCGCCCTGGTCGCCATGGAGCGCCTGGCCGGGGCGGCGCCCGAGGCGGGGGACGTCGTCGTCCTCGCGTGCTTCGACCACGAGGAGGTCGGCTCCCAGACGCGCACGGGCGCGGGCGGGCCTGTCCTGGAGACGGTCCTGCGCCGCACCGCCCAGGCGCTGGGGCGCACCCCCGACGGGCACGAGCGGATGCTCGCGTCCTCCTCGTGCGTGAGCGCCGACGCGGCGCACTCCGTGCACCCCAACTACGCCGACCGCCACGACCCCCGGACCCGCCCGGTCATGGGGCGCGGGCCCGTGCTCAAGATCAACTCGAAGCAGCGCTACGCGACCGACGCCGAGGGCGTGGCGCTGTGGGCGCGCGCGTGCGCGGCCGCGGGCGTGGCCTCCCAGGACTTCGTGTCGAACAACGCGATGCCCTGCGGGACCACGATCGGCCCCATCACGGCCGCGCGCCTGGGCATCCCCACCGTCGATGTGGGCGTGCCCCTGCTGTCCATGCACTCCGCACGGGAGATGAGCCACATCGGCGACCTCCACGCCCTGTCGCGCGCGCTGGAGGCCTACTGGTGCGGCGCCTAGCCAGGAGGGCATGAGCGGCGGCACTCGTTCCGCAGCGCCGACAGTGCCCTCGTCCTGCACGCGGCCCCGGAACGCCTCCGCCCCGCAAGCAGCCCCCTCGTCCTACACGCGGCCCCCGCTTCCCGTTCCCACGGGCAGCGGGGGCCTGGCTGAGGGCCCGCCGGATCGGAGCGGGCCGCAGGGGCGTCAGAGGGCGGAGACGGCCTTGACCTCGACGGGGACGTTCCCGCGCGTCGCCTTGGAGTAGGGGCACAGCTCGTGCGCTTTGTCGGCGAGGGCCTGGACCCGCGCGGTGTCCGCGCCGGGGACGAGGACCTCGATGACGGCGGTCAGCGCGAAGGAGCTGCCCTCAGGGCCGATGCCGATGGTCGTGCGCACCACGGACTCGGAGATGTCGAGGCCGAAGTCCTTGGCGACCAGGCCCATCGCCCCCTGGAAGCAGGCGCCGTAGCCCATGGCGAAGAGCTGCTCGGGGTTGGAGCCGCCGCCCGGGCCGCCGAGCTCCACGGGGGCGCGCAGGTCGAGGGCGAGCTCGGGGTCGGCGGTGGTGGCGCGCCCGGCGCGGCCGCCGGTCGATTGCGCGGTGACGGAGTAGGCGATTCTCGTTGGTGTGTTCATACGTCCATCTCACCACTAGGACTCAAGTCCCACAAGGGGGCGTCCGCGTTTCACACGGGTTCCGTGAGGAACACCGCACTGGGCTCGCCGGACAGGGCCCGGGCGATCGTCCGCGTGAAACGCGTGTTCATCGGCGGCAGGCGGTCCGCGCGGACGAAGCGCGCCTCCGTGTTCTCCCCGTCGGCGGGCTCCGGGCGCCCCTCCGCCCACTCGCACGCGAAGGCGACGTCGAGGTAGGTCGTGACATCGCCGTTGACGTAGGTCACCGGGCCGACGACCTCCACGGAGAGCAGGCGGGTGGGGCGGGCGACCACGGTGGTCTCCTCCAGGACCTCGCGGGCGGCCGCCACGGCCGGCTCCTCGCCGGGGTCGACGATGCCGGTGACGGGCGTCCACGCGCCGTTGTCCGCGCGGCGCACGCACAGCACCTCCACCTCGCGGGGATCCACCCGGGCCGAGGACCACCCCGGTGCCGGGGAGCCCTCCGCGCGGCGCAGGACGACCGCCGTCGTGCCCGGCATCCACAGCGGGGCGTGGCCGACGTGGCGGCGCAGTTCGAGGACGAAGTCGGGTGTTGCCATTGGGAGCCTCACATGAAGGTCGTGATGAGGGGGACGAGCAGGATTTTCACGATGATGGAGAAGGCGAAGAGGGTCGCGTAAGCCGCTTCGACGCGCTCGTCCACGACGCGCGCGTCAGCCGCCTGGAGCACGGCGGGCTGGCCGAGGAACCCGGCCACTCCCCCAGCGGCGCGCGCGGAGGACAGTCCCAGGAAGCGCCCGGCCAGGGCCTGGGCGGCGCAGCACACCGCGACGATGACGAGCGCGAGGAGCGCCGCCCTGCCCCCTTCGCCCCCTTGGAGCAGCGCCGCCATCTGCGGGCCCGCGTTGAGCCCCAGGGCGGCCAGGAAGAGCATGAGCCCGATCTGGCGGATCGTGAGGTTCGCGGCCGCGGGGAGCGTCCACACCAGGGGCCCCGTCCGCCGCAGGGCGCCCAGGACCATGCCGACGATCAGGGGCCCGGCGGCGGAGCCCAGCTGGAAGGAGGAACCCCCGGGCATGGGGAAGGACACGACGCCGAGCAGCATCCCCAGGACCATGCCGATCCCGAACGCCATGGCGTCGACTTCGGCGACCCGGCGCTCGGAGTCGCCCAGCCAGTCGGAGATGGCGTCGAGCTCCTCAATGGGCACGACGACGGCCAGGTGGTCCCCGAGCTGCAGGTCGAGGTCGTCGCGGGCCAGCAGGTCGAGGTCGCCCCTGCGCACCCGCGTGATGGCCGCGCCGAAGCGCTTGGCGACGTTGAGCTGGGACACCGGCCTTCCGGCCACGTCGGGGTTGGACACGAGGATCCGCTCGAAGGCGACGTCGCTGCGGTCGTCCTCGAGGCGGTGCCCCAGGATCTCGCCCACGTCGCGCGCGGCCTCCTCGACGCTGGCCGCGTCGCCGACCATGAGGACGTGGTCCCCCGCCAGCAGGTCCTCACCGGGGGCGACGACGCGGGTGCGCTCCCCCCGCCGCAGGTAGGACATGCGGATGCGCTGCTCGCGCCAGGCGGCGATCTGGCGCATGTTGATCGTGTCGGCCACCAGGACCGTCACGGTCTCCAGGTTCCCGCCCGCCAACGAGGGCGTGTCCCGCTCCCCCGCCCACCGCCGGGTCACGGTCATCGTGACGACGAGGATCCCCACGACGACCCCGATCGGGTAGCCGAACGCGTACCCGACCGCCGCCTGCGGATCGCCGGTGACCCTGGTCGCGGCGTCGAGGGCCGGGGCGGCGGTCAGCGCACCCGTGAAGAGCCCCGTGGTGAGGCCCTCGCCGAGGCCGAGCACCCGCCCGCCAGCGAGCGCCAGGACCGCCCCCGCGAGGCACACGGCGGCGCAGGACGCCAGGAGGCCCGTTTGCTTGCGCAGATCCTGGAAGAAGGTCGCGCCCGCCGAGATGCCGACCGTGTAGACGAAGAAGGCGAGGCCGATCTGCTGGACGATGCGCATGTCCTCCCCCGCCGTCTCAGGGACCGAGGCGGAGAGGAGGAGCCCGACGAAGAGGGCGCCGGCCGCTCCGAAGCGCAGGGGCCCGAAGCGGATCGCGCCGAGCGCCGCCCCCAGTCCCACCACGAGGAATAGAGCGAGGAGGGGGTGCGTCTGGAGGAGGGCGATCATGGCCCAAGACTACCAATCCCGCGCATCGGAGCCGTCTCACAACGATGCGCGCGATTCTGCGCATCCGGTAGGATCCTCCTGGTATTCCACGACATAGTGAAGGAGAAGCTGTGAGCACACCCGTTCCAGGCTGGTACTCGGACCCCGCAGGTTCTGGCCGACTGCGCTGGTGGAGCGGCACCGAATGGACCGAGCAGTTCCAAGACGCCCCCGCCACCGCGGCCCCCTCCGCCGAGCCGCTCGCCACTGGCGCGGTCCCGCAGGCGGTGGACAGCGCCGCAGCCCCCTCGGCCCAGCAGGAGCCCTTCGGCGCGGCCACCGCCGCCGACGGCGCCGGACGCAAGGATCCGGCACCCAGCAAGGGCATGCTGATCGCCTGCATCGCGGCATGGGCCGTCGCAGTCGTCCTCTGCGTGGCCATGACCATCTCCCTGGGCGCCTTCAACAAGGCGGGCAGAACCGTCGAGGAGTCCCAGCAGGGCGTCACCGACGCCCAACAGGCCGTCGACGACGCGAACAGCCTCGACCTCAGCGGGAATGGAGAGAACGAATGAGCACGAACAGCACCGGATCCCCGTACACGCCCGGCGCCCAGGACCCGCAGGCCTCCCCCTACGGGACGGACCCGCGTCCGGTCGGCGCCCAGCCCCCCGCCGCGCCCGCCCCGAAGAAGAGCAGGGGACTCGCCATTGCGACGATCGTCGGCGCGGCCCTCAGCGTTGTGCTGCTGGTCGTCACCATCGTCCTCGTGGTCGGCGCCCGCAACCGCAACGACGAGGCGCGCAACCTGGACGCGCAGGCCTCGCAGTTGGAGCACCAGGCGGTCGAGATCAAGGCGCAGAAGGTGTGCGACGAGATCACCCGCGACAACCGCAGTACGGCCGCGTCACTGTTCCGCGCCTACCCCGATGCCCATCAGGACATCGCGAGCGCCATGCAGAGGCTCTGCGGCGACAAGTACAAGACGGCGAAGGCGGTCGCCGGGATCCCAACCACCGACAAGACTGTTTTCGACAGCAGCGAGTTCGAGTGCGTCCTCGACGCGGGCGGCTCCACAGTCACCATCACGGCAACGCTCGCAGTAACGCAGAACGACAAGTTCGACGGCATCGGTTCCGTTGATCTGTGGGTGAAAGCGGGCTTCGTGGAGAACAAACTCCCGTTCGCCCCCTTCACCCATTCCGAGGTCGTCGCGACACCGACCACGGTTTCCGTTGGTTCTTCCTCTACGGTCACGGCAACAGTCTCTTACGATCCTTCGTACGGGCAGTACTGCGGAGTCCAGATCGATTCGTGGTGGCCGACGGACCAGTGAGGCCGCTGACCGCCCCCGGCGGACGTCCCGCTGGCGCATCGGCCGGATAGCCGCGAACCGGTCGGGGCATGGCGGCAGAAGCGGGCGTGAGAGGGCGTCCCATCTTCGGATGGGACGCCCTCGGTGCCGACCGCGGTCACCGGCACTGACGACGGTCAAGGCGCCAGCGCGCGTTATACCCCCTTCGCGGTGCCGCCAACCCCCTCACAGCGCCAACGACTCGCGCCCCTACCCGGGCACGCCCTAGTCGATGCGGCGCAGCCGTTTCTGCCCGCGCGGAGTGAGGACGATGGCGACGACTCCGCACAGGGCGGGCATGCCGACGAGCATGCCGATCAGCGCCGACCAGGGGATCACAGGGGTCAGTGTCGACAACTCCGGGAAGACCTGCGACCTGGCGACGGCGAGCACGGCGAGCACACCCACGATGAGCCCTGACAGGACGGCGGCGGGGATGCAGTTGAGGGCGAGCACGAGGCCCTGCCAAGTGGTGACGTGGCGGCGCATCGAGGGGCCCGCCCCGATGGCGTCGAGGGTGTCGAGGTCGGGGCGCATGTCCGAGGCGGAGAGCGCGACGACGAGCGCCACCGTCGCGCCCGCGGCGACGACCGCGATGAAAGCCGCGATGTAGGGCAGCAGCACGGAGCGCACGGAGGGCACGAGGACGGTGACAGAGGCCCCCGGCGCCTCGCGGGCGATCTGGGTCGTGAAGGCGCTCGCGCTGAAGGGGCCGATGGGGTTCTGGACGGTGAGGAGCTGCCCCAGGGGCCGGGCGGCCAGGCCGAGCTGCGAGGCGGCCTGCGGCGAGAGGACGACGACGTTGAAGTCGGTGAACGGCGTGGCTTTGAAAGCGACCGTCTGGATGACGGAGGCGAACGGCAGGTTCGAGGTCTGGCCGGCGGCCCTCGCCTTGGCGATCTCGGAGAGATCCAGGGAGCTCAGGCGCACTTGGCCCGTTCCGTCGATCAGGGAGGGCTCGGGCACCAGGACGCCCCCGGCCGTGAGGGTGGTGACGGCCCGTACCATCTCGTCTCCGGAGACGATGCCGGACTCGCGCAGGTAGGTGCCGTCGTCGACGATGTAGACGGGGTCGACCTCGTGTATGGGACGGCCCTCGCCGGTGATCTGCGGGATCAGTTGCCCGTCGATGGGGGAGATCGCGCCGACGGAGCGCGTGGGGCCGCCGGGGGCGGAGTTCCACGCCATGCCAGTTAGGGTGACCTCGGAGACGACGGGGTTGACCGAGGCGATGGCGTCGCGGGCGGTGGTGTGGACCTGGCGGGTGCGCAGCACGGACTCGGTCATGTCCGCGTCCTTGACGAACACCCGCCCGCGCGCGCCGACGTGCGCCGTGGCGTTCCAGCCCGCCTCGTTCGACGAGTTGAGCGTGATGAGCAGCGCGCAGGCGACGAACACCGTCGTGAGGATGGAGGCCATCGCCGGGAAGGTGCGGTGCCCGTTGCGCACGGCGTCGCGCAGCGCCAGGCGCATGCTCATGGACGAGCGCCGGTTCGGGGAGCGCCACCGCATGAACAGGTAGGGGATGGACCCGATCAGGCCCGTTTCCAGCAGGGCGATGCCCAGGATGAGCAGCCCGATCTGCCCCAGCCACGCGGCGATCCCCAGGATCGGGAGGGCGGCGAGCAGGACCACAGGGTAGGCCAGGCGCCGCCGGACCAGGCGGGAGGGCTCCCAAGTGCGCCCGCCGATGACTGCGGAGGTGTTGATGTGCGCCGAGGTGTGGGCCGGCGAGACGGACGCCATGATGGACAGCATGAGCGGCAGCAGCAGGGACAGGACGAGGGTCCACCAGGGGATGATCCCGATCCCCAGGCGCGACCAGTGGCCGATCCCCAGGAGCACGCCCACGGAGCCCAGGACGGAGAACATCGCGGCGTAGAGGCCGACGGTGAGGCCGTGGGCGATGGTGAGGCGGCGCCCGTCCGTGTTGTCGCCGCCGTTCGCCACGATCATGGCGGCGGTCCGCATGACGGAGCGCTGCGTGACGGTGAACAGCGGGGACACCAGCAGGATCATCTCGGTGAGGACCAGCAGGATCCCGGCGACGATGAGGAGGTACTGCCAGGGGCTGACGGAACGCGAGGGCTGGGCGTAGGCGGCGATGTCGGGGCTGAGCTGCGAGGCGGGCGGCGGTGAGGCCAGGACCGCGCGGGAGGTGACGCGGAACCCGGAGGCGTTGAGCTCCTCCACCTTGTCCCAGCCGATGGGGACGGGACCGGTCACGTACCAGGAGGTGAAGGTCTTGCCCGCCACGGCGTAGGGGTCGACGCCCAGGGTCCCCGCGCCCGCGACGGCGCGGCGCTCCCCCGGGACCAGCGCGTCGACGACCGCGGTCCCCGTGAGTTTCTTCGTGAGGCGGGACTGCTCGACGGTGACGCCGAGTTCCACGGAGTCGCCCACACCGACCCCGAGTTGGGTGGCCAGGTCCTGGCTGATGACGATCTTGCCCGCGTCCAGGGGCCCGCTGCGCCCCAGTTCGGCCAGGACGGGCACGTCGAGGCGGGGGGTCTGGGTCGCGGTGGCGACGGTGGTCGAGGCCCCGGAGGAGGTGAGGGTGAGCTGGTAGAGGCTGTCCACAGGGGTCAGGGAGTCCTGGTCGGGCACCCACGAGGACAGGGTCGAGGCGTCGACGGAGGCCTCGGCGGAGTCCGCGGCGACGGCGCGCGAGTTCGTGGCGTCCTGGTGGATGGGGCCCGAGGAGTAGTGCGTGGCGACGGCCTGCACGCCCGTGTCGCGGCCGAGCCATTCGGAGGCGACGTAGCGCTGGGAGGTCGTGACGTCCCAGACGGCGACGGCGCCGATCGCCACGATGATGGGCAGGGCGATGAGGATGATGGCAGCGCTGGTGCGCCCGCCGTTCTGGCGGGCGTCACGCGTGGCGATGCGGAGGGCCACCCCCCACCGGCTCAAGCGCTGCCTCAGTCGTGCCATCAGTCCCTTGCCGTCGGATCGCGGAGGAGGTCGCGGATCGAGTCCGTGCGCGAGCGGTCGACGATGTGCCCGTCCCTGAGGAACACCGTGCGGTCCGCCCACGCGGCTATGCGCGCCTCGTGTGTAACGAGGATACCCGCCGCTCCGGCGTCGATATGGTCGCGCAACACCATCATGATCTGTTCGCCCGTGTTCGAGTCGAGGGCGCCGGTGGGCTCGTCGGCGAGGATGACCGACCGGTTGCCCACGAGTCCGCGGGCGATCGCGATGCGCTGGCGCTGGCCGCCCGAGAGGCGCTCGGGGAAGCGGTCCGCGAGGTCGCCCACTCCGACCTCGTCGAGGGCCTCCATCGCGAGGGCGCGGGCTTTGGCGTTCGGCACGCCGTCGAGCTGGAGGGGCATTTCCACATTCTCGAGGGCCGACAGTGAGGGGATGAGGTTGTAGTCCTGGAAGACGTACCCTATCTGGCGCCTGCGCACCTGGGCGCGACGGACCCCGTCCAGGGTGGCCAGGTCGATGCCGTTGATGAAAACGGAACCGCGATTGGGACGTTCGAGGCCGCCGGCGATGGACAAGAGGGTGGACTTGCCCGAGCCGGACGGCCCCATGACAGCGAGAAGCTCGCCGGGTTCAACCTCCAGGTTGATCCCGTCGAGCGCTCGCACGTGGACGTCGTTCGCGCCGAAATCATGTCCGACGCCGCTCATCCTTACTGGATTCGGCCCACCGCTCATCGCGCCGTCGCGGGCTCCGGAACGTTGGCCCAAGTACGGGCACGGCCCTTGGCGGCGGCGAAGGCGGCACGGCGCGCGGCCTCGGAGACCGCGCCGGACTCGATGTGGTCGAGCCAGTTGAGCTCGGCCTCCAGATCGAAGATGTGGCGCTCGAGGATGAGCTTCCACGCGAGCTCGCCCTCGTCGGCACTCGCCTTGAGGCGGGTGACGTCGCGCAGTGCGGACAGGGTCGAGCGGCGCTGCGTCTGGATCATGGCCTCGACGTCGACCGTCGGGTCGGCGGCGGAGACGGCGAGTTTCATGACGAGCTCGTCGCGCTCCGGGTTCTCGCGGGGGACGGGCGTGGCCCACCACGCGTCGAGGACCTCGCGGCCCAGTTCGGTGAGCTCGAAGACCTCGGAGTCGCGGCCGGCGTTCGTCTCCGCGTGGGAGACGACCTGGCCGTCGCGCTCGAGGCGCTGCATGGTCTGGTACACCTGGCCGATGTTCAACGGCCACGCGCCGCAGGTCTGCTCCTCAAACATCTGCTTGAGGCGGTAGACCCCGGCGGGCTGCTGGGCAACGAGGGCCAGAAGGGCATTACGGACTGACATCTGCTCTCCGTTCGTCTTATCCGGTCCCGCTTGGTTGATCTGTAACTACCTTACGCTAGCTCAAGACCTGGGGCTCATATCCGAGCGGGTTACTTGACAATACTCAACAATACTCCGACCGGATGATTAAACGCTAGTTTTCGCCAGAAATCGCTGAAAATCGCTGATTCTGTGCCACCTACTGAGACCCGCGCCGCAAAGTCGGACATATCGGTCAGACATTTCTATGGCGCAGACCACTTTTTCGAGCACCCTTCTGCTACCACCCCGATCCCGACCGGTCGGCAGACCCGGGCCCCAGCGCGCAACGCCCACCACATGGGCAACAACAGACCCAGCGCCCCCATCCGCACGCAGCACCACCCGCCGGGCCCCCTGTGCGGGTAGGATCCCTATCAGGAGGATCACCGATGAACTCACCCACGGCGCCGACCCCGGCCCCGCCACAGCCCCCCACCCCCAGCCTCACCCTTCCCACCGGAAGGGCAATCCCCCAACTGGGCTTCGGCACCTACAAGATCGCGCCCGAGGACGCCTACGACGCCGTCCGCGCAGCCCTCGACACGGGTTACCGGCACATCGACACCGCGCAGATGTACGGGAACGAGGCGGAGGTGGGCCGGGCCATCGAAGCGTCCGGCATTCCCCGCGAAGAGCTATTCGTCACATCCAAGCTCGACAACGGGAACCACCGGCCCGAGGCCGCGGCCGCCTCCATCGCCCGCTCCCTCGAGGACCTCCGCCTGGCCAGCCTCGACCTCTTCCTGGTCCACTGGCCCCTGCCCACCCTCTACGACGGCGACGTCGCCCTTCCCTGGCCGGCCCTGGAGGACGCCTACCGCGCGGGCGAGTGCCTGGCCATCGGCCTGTCCAACTACGAGACCGCGCACATGCGCGCCGTCATGGACCGCGCTGCCGTCAAGCCCCACGCCATCCAAGTCGAGTCCCACCCCTACATGCCCAACTCCACGATCCTCCGCTTCGCCCAGCGCCACCGGATCGTCTTCGAGGCGTGGTCCCCCCTGGCGCGCGGGCGCGCCGCCCGCGACCCCCTGCTGGCCTCGATCGGCGCGCGCTACGGCGCGGAGGCCGCCCAAGTCGCCCTCCGGTGGGCCATCCAGCGCGGCCACGTCGTCTTCCCCAAATCGGTGCGCCCCGACCGCATGGCCGCCAACTTCGACGTCTTCGGATTCGAACTGGCGCCCGCGGACATGGACGCGATCAACGCCCTCAACGAGGGCGAGAAGGGCCGCACCGGCTCCCACCCCGCCACAATGGACAGGATGTGACATGGCCCGTCATCTTTCCAGGGCAGACCGGGCGATCGTCCGCTTGGCGGACGGCACGGTCAAACAGCAGAACCTGCTGACCGGGACGGAGGTGTGGACAGTCCCCGGGCGGGGGCACAGGCCCCTGTCCCTGCCGCCGGCGGTCCGCACCCCCATCGACCACGGGGCGGACGGGCACCACTGCGCCTTCTGCTCCGGGCGCTACCTGGACACACCGCCCGAGAAGTCCCGCCTGGTGCGCGACGCGGACGGCTCGTGGCGCGAGCTGACGGGCCTGAGCGCGGACGCCCTGTCCGAGACGACGGCCGAGTTCCGGCGCATCCCGAACCTCTTCGAGATCGTCTCCTACAACTACTGGCACCTCAACCACGGGCACATGCCCTCCGAGGCGGCGCGCAGGCGCATGGCGGAGTACCTGGCCTCCAGCGCCGGCTACGACCACATCATGTCCGTCGTCCGCGCCCGGATGCTGGCCTCGGGCACCACGCCGGAGGAGTTCGACGCCATCAGCGAGACCAAGAAGCTCCAGGCGGCGAACGGGTTCTTCTCCGGCGGGCACGACCTCATCGTGGCACGGCGCCACTTCGTCGACGGCGCGACCGACACCTCCCAGGTCGCCGGATCGGGCTCCCTCACCCCCGAGGAGCACTACCAGTACACCGCGTACACAGCCCGCACCATGGAGGACCTGTACCACCTGGACCCGGCGGTGCGCTACGTCGCCGCCTTCCAGAACTGGCTCAAACCGGCCGGCGCCTCCTTCGACCACCTCCACAAGCAGCTGGTCGCCATCGACGACCTGGCCGTCCAGACCGAGGCCGAGCTGGACCGCCTGCGCTCCCAGCCCGACATCTACGACATCATCTTCAAGGTCGGCGCCACCCGCAAACTCGTGATCGCCCAGAATGAGCACGCCGTCGCCTTCGCCGGGTTCGGGCACCGCTTCCCGGGGATCGCCGTGTGGCCCCTGCACACCCCCCGCAACCCCTGGGAGGTCGGGCAGGAGCAGATGCGCGCCATCTCCGACCTCCTCCACGCCGCCCACGCCGCCACCGGCGCCTCCGTGCCCTGCAACGAGGAGTGGTACCACCGGCCCCCCGCCGTGGCGACCCCCATGCGCTGGCGCATCCTGCTCAAGTGGCGGATCTCGACCCTGGCCGGGTTTGAGGGCGGCACGCGCATCTACCTCAACACCATCGACCCCTGGCGCGTCGTCGAGAAGACTGTGCCGCGCCTGCTCGAACTGCGCGAGGCGGGCGCCATCGCCCCCATGGCCATCGGCGAGGAGTGCAAGGTCAGTCCGGGGATGCTCGACGACTAGGCCGCGGCCGCGAAACGGGCGCGCAGCGGCTCCGGGGCGGCCTCAGCGGGCTCCCCACGCCGACACGGCGGCGGCCACCGACTGCGGGTCCGCAGTGGTCTCGTCCGCCTCGCGGCCCGAGCCCTGCGACGCCCACGAGGCGCGGGTTCCCTCGCCGGCCCCCGAGTCGAGCGGCGCGGCGGCCCCCGCCTCGGCGAGCGCGCGCTGGGCGGCCCCGCCCTGCAGCCACGCGATCAGGGAGGCGGCGCCGTCGGAGAGGGCTCCCCCCGAGGGCACCCCCGCCGCGTAGAGGGTCCGGGCGATGCACGTCGGGGCGACCGGGGCCCCGTAGCTCTCCGCGCCGGTGTTCGTCAGGGCGGCCGACGCCAGGGAAGCGGGCGCGACGACCAACGGGTACAGGCCCGCCGAGGGGGTCGAGGCGGGGGCCCCGGCCAGGGACGACCAGTAGGAGGCGGTGACGCGGTCGGCGGCGCTCCACTGCGCAAGGGTTTCCCCCGTGCTGGCCCCCACCCGCGGCGACAGGGACGTGGCGAACGCCCCGAGCCCCTGGCCGACCTGCGAGGAGGCGGCCTGCACGAAGGCGCGGCCAACGCTGGTCGAAGCGGGGTCGGGGACGGCCAGGAGCCCCGCGTAGGAGGCGCTGGCGAGCTCCTGGATCGACGACGGCACAGCCAGCATGTTCGCGCTCATCCACGCCCGGTCCGCCACGACGCACACGTCGTCGCGCCCGTAGGCCACAGCGCCCTCGGCGCCCGCCACCTCGGTCCCGGCCGCGGTCCGCACCTGCGGGACCGCCACG
>NZ_CP017298.1:1276974-1279315 GCF_001746855.1 Pauljensenia hongkongensis
CCCGCGGCCGCGAGCGCGTCCGCGCCGTCCAGCCCCAGCACGACATCGGTGCCCTGGGCGGGCACGTCGCCGACCGCGTCGTAGGCCGCGGTGCCCACGGTGAAGCCCGTGTCCTTGGTGAAGGCCGAGACCACCTGCTCGGGCAGCTGCGCGCCGCCCACCAGTGCCACGCCGACGGCGCCGGACCCCTTGCGGGGCGCGGAGGCCGACCCGGTCCCCTGATCCGCCGACTGGGCGGATCCCCCCTGCGGCACAATGGGGTCCACGAAGGGGTCGGCGGGTGCGTTCGCGGAGACGGCCGGGGTGCAAGCCGCCAGTGCGAGGGCTGACACCGCCAGCAGGACGACCCGGGTGGCGCGCGCGTTGGTCATGTTCCCCCTCGGATGAGTGTCGTGCATGTGACCTCAGCATAGGCCGCGCAGGGGCCCCCGCGTCGAATCCACGTCGTTCGGGCGCGCGGGGGCGCCCCTGTGGGGCATCATTGGAGCACGGTCCCCTACCGATGAGGAGCAGTCATGGAAGGCTTGGGTTGGAAGCTCACGAACGCGGCGGTGCTGGCAGGAGCCGCGTTCGTGGCGAGCACCGCTTTCGAGTACGGGTGGAAAGCCGCCACCGGCCGTCCCGTCCCCGCCGAGGACGACGAGGGGACCGCACTGGCGACCCTGGTGGCCTTCGCCGCGGCATCCGCCGCGGTCGCCGCCGTCGCCCAGCGCTACGCCTACAAGGGCGCGCGCAAGTGGATCGCCCCGCGGCTGAAAGGGTCGCCCGTCACCGCCTGATCCCCGCGCGGGCGGGCCGGGGCGATGGCCCTCGCGCCGCGACCGCAGTCCGAGCGCTGATCCCCGCGCACTGGCCGGGGGCGGGAGGGCCTACCTGGTCGCCGCGCGGACCGCGGGGAGGTCGATGACGGGCAGGTACGCGGACAGATCCGCGCGCTCCCCCGACGCCTGGACGCGGCCGCTCCCCACGGCCTCGTCCCACCGCAGGCGCCCGGTCGCCAGGGCCAGCCACGTGTGCGCGTCCGTCTCGATCACGGCGGGCGGGGTGCCCCGGCGGTGGGTGGTCCCCGCCAGGATCTGGACGGCCCCTGCGGGCGGGACCCGCACCTCGACCGCGCGCCCCGGGTGCAGCGCGCCCACCTCCTCCAACGTGAAACGCACCGCAGTGGCCACTTGGCGCCGGGGCGCCGCCTCCCCCTGGGCCGCCCACTCCCCGAGCGCCGCCATGCCGTCCCGCTGGTCGATGCGTCTTCTCGCCATGGCGCCAGTGTAGGCCCGGGGACCGGTCAGGGAGGGCGCTGATGCCGCGGCGCCCCGGCCTGGGGCACAATGGACTCGCTCCATCCGCCGACGAGAGGCTCCACGTGCGCGTCAATTCGAACCTCATCACGCTCCGCTCGATCCTGGACCTCGACATCGCCCGGCGCTTCGAGTGGGACGCGGCGCTGGTCGTCGAACTGTCCGGCGTGGACAGGCCCGGCGACCTCTCCCCGCGCGTCGCAGAGGACCCCGGTGTCCTCTACGACATCGCCTCCCAGGGGATCGCCCCCGGATCGGCGATCGAGCGCGCCCTCTCCCACGAACTCCACGACGCCATCCAGCGCCGGTGCCGCCTGTGGATGGCGGGGATCCCCACCGGGCACCTCGACCGGCTGCGCTCCGAATTGGGCGAGGGCATCGTCCACGTCGCGGGGGCCCCCGACGAGGGCCTCACCCCGGTCGCCCTGGCGCCCCTGGAGCTCCTCAAAGCGTGGTCCCAGGGCTCCGACCGGCAACGGGCCTTCATCCGCAAGTCCATGGCCGGCCTGGACACCCTCACAACCTCCTCCACGGCGACGTGGGCGGCGCGGCAGGTGAGAGCCCCCATCATCGAGCGCTCCTTCTTCCTCAGACTGTGCCGCAACCCGAAGTTCATCGCCTACGTGGTCGTCCTCGCCTACTCGCTCATCCGCGCCGTGCCCGTCATGTACGTCCCGCATTTCAAGGGGAACTGGCGGGTCCTGTGGGCCATCGACATCATCACCGCGATCCCCTACACGTGGGGCATCATCGAGATGGTCTCCGGCCAGAGGCTGTGGCACCGCGTGATCGGCGCGATCACCACGGCGGTCACGTTCTTCGCGCCCTACGTGTACTTCCTCATGTACGGGCGCCACGCCCCCCTGAGCGTGTGGCTGGTGGTCGCCGCGATATTCTTCTCCGCGATCTTCCTGGAGGTCTACCGGACAATGCGCGACAGCGCGGTGAGGCGGGGCCTCGCCCGCCGGTGCCCCCGACCCCGACGACGAGCCGGCGCCCACCAGCCCGTGAGGCGGGCCGCGCCGCAGGACTCCTCCGCGCGC
>NZ_CP017298.1:1279499-1283904 GCF_001746855.1 Pauljensenia hongkongensis
CGCGGCCGCCTCAGCGGCGCGCCTGCCCGCCCCCTCGCAAGTGCCAGCGCGACGCCTCCTGGCTCGCGTCGATGAACTCCCGGAACAGTCCGCTGCCCCGCGCCAGCTCGTCGGGGGCGCCCGTCTGCGCGACGCGCGCCCCGCCGCCCGCCCCGTCCGGGGACAGGACGATGACACGGTCGGCGCGCATGATGGTGGAGACGCGGTGTGCGACGACCAGGACGGTCCGCCCGCGCGACAGCTCCGAGACCACGTGGGTGATCGCCGACTCGTTCTCACCGTCCAGGGCGGAGGTGATCTCGTCGAGCAGCAGGATCGGCGCGTCCTTGATGAAGGCGCGGGCGATGGCGACCCTCTGGCGCTCTCCCCCGGACAGCGCCAGCCCGCCCGGCCCCACTCGGGTGTCCCACCCGTCGGGCAGGGCCTCGATCACCGTGTCGAGGCGCGCGCGCCGGGCGGCCCGGGCCAGCTCGCCGTCGGTGGCGTCCGGGCGCGCGATCCGCAGGTTCTCGCGGATCGTCGTGTCGAAGAGGTAGACGTCCTGGAAGACCATCGACGTCATTGCCATGAGCTCCGCGCTCGTCATGTCGCGCACGTCCACGCCGCCCACTCGCACGGCTCCGGCCCCCGCGTCCCAGAACCGCGCCGCCAGGCGCAGCACCGTCGACTTGCCCGCGCCCGAGGGGCCGACGATGGCGGTCACGGCCCCCGGCTCCGCCTCGAAGGACACGTCCCGCAGCACGGGGCTGCCCTGCTCGTAGGAGAAGGAGACGTGCTCGAAGGCGACGGAGGCCCCCGAGGGCGTGCGCGCCTGGGACGGGTCGGGCTCGGGCAGCGGGCTCGACTCGAGGATGTCGAGCACACGGTCGAAGGCGACGCCCGCGTTGTTGGCCTCGGTGGCGATGAGCGCCGCCTCGCCGATGGGCCCGCTGATGCGGGCGCACACGGCCATGAGGGCCAGGTAGACGACCGGGTCGAGCTCCCCGCCCATGACGAGGGCCATGCCCGCGGCCACCAGGGCCGCGTAGGTAAGCGTGATGATCAGGGAGAACCCCTGGGCGGGGCGCGACCTGACCACCAGGGAGGACAGCACAGCACTGGACTCGGCTTCCAGGGCGTCGTCGAGGACCGTCCACCCGCGCTTGGTCGCGCCGGTCGCGCGGAGCACCGTCTGCAGGCGGGAGAACTCGATGAGCCGCCCGGCAGCGGCCGTGGCGGCCCCCGACTCGGTGGTGTTGGCGCGCTCGGTCGCGGAGCCGGTGAGGCGGAGCACCCACCACAGGGGCGGGACCGCTGCGGCCATGATGGCCGCGAGCCGCCAGTCGTAGAACGCCGTGGCCGCCATCATGACGGCGGGGACCACGAAGGCGTTCGTCAGGCGCGGGAGCACGATGGAGACGACGTGCGAGATGGTGTTCACCTCGCGGGAGGTCGCCGAGGCGACCTGCGCCTCGCGTTTCGCGTCGAACCACCCCAGCGGCAGGGCGAGCACGCGGGAGGCGATGCGGTCGATCATGGAGTCGCACACGTCGTAGACGCTCACCCGGAACGAGACGAACATGGCGACGGTGTCGACCACCAGGGCGCACAGGCCGGCCCCCACCACCAGGGCCGTCCACATCCCCAGGTCCGGCGCGGCGCCGAGGAAGGCCCGCAGGAAGGGGATCAGGAGCGACAGGGTGATGCCCTGGAGGACGGCGGACGCGATGAACCAGTTGCGGATCATGCGCATCTGGCGCGCGTTGACGACGCGGATGATTTTGCCCCACACGGTCATTTCTCCTTTCGGCTCGTGCCCGGGCGCCCGCCACTGCCGGGGCCGCCTGGCCCGTCCGGACCATCCGGGCTGTTCGAGGCGTCCGGGTCTCCCGGGTCGCCCGGCCCGCCCGGGCCACCCGGGCCGCCCTGGCCGGGGTTCTGCGTCCGCCACAGCCGCGCGTAGGCGCCGTCCAGGGCGATGAGGCGGTCGTGGGTGCCGCGCTCGACGATCCGGCCCCGGTCCACGACCAGGATCTGGTCGGCGTCGCGGATGGTGGAGAGGCGGTGGGCGATGACGAGGACGCTGCGCCCCTCGGACAGAGAGCTGAGCGCCCGGTGGATGTCGCGCTCGGAGCGGGGGTCGGCTGATGCGGTCGCCTCGTCGAGCACCAGGATCGGCGCGTCCATCAAGTAGGCGCGCGCCAGGGTGACGCGCTGTCGCTCCCCTCCCGACAGGAATCCCCCTTCCTCCCCGATGACCGTGTCGTAGCCCTCGGGCAGCGCCATGATGCGGTCGTGGACGCAGGCTGCCCTCGCGGCGGCCTCGATCTGCTCCCGGGTCGCGCCGGGGCGGCCCAGCGCGATGTTCGCGCCGACCGTGTCGTGGCACAGCGCGACGTCCTGGAAAACGATCGCCAACTGGGACAGCAGCCACGCGTGGGTGGCCTCGCGCACGTCGATGCCGCCGACGCGCACCGTCCCCGAGTCCGCGTCCCAGAAGCGCCCGACCAGGCGGGCGATGGTGGTCTTCCCGCCGCCGGAGGGCCCCACGATCGCGGTGACCGTGCCTGGCTCCACCGAGAAGGACACGTCCCTCAGGACCGGCGCGTCCTGCGAGTACCCGAAGGAGACGCCGTCGAAGGAGACCGCGCCGGGTTGGGGCGCCGCGCCCTCGTAGGCGCCCTCGGGCATGAGGGGGCTCGCCAGCAGCTGTGCCGTGGCGCGCGCCCCTTGGCGGGCCTCGTAGGCGTGCTGGGTCATCTGCGTCAGCGTGAGCAGGCCGGAGGGCAGGGCGAGCGCCACGAAGAAGAAGGGCAGCGCCCGGGCAGGGGTCGTCCAGCCCTGCCAGACGAAGAGCGCCGCCAAAGGGGCGACGGTGGCGAACACGGAGGACGGCCGGATGATCGCGCTGACGAGCGCCACCGCCGCCCCCGAGCGCTTCGTCCACGTGTAGGACAGGGCGGAGAACGCCTCCCTGGCGGCGGTGAAGCGCGTCCGGGTGGCGTCGGCGGCCTGGAAGTTCTTGATCTCCGCGATGCCCTCGACCATCTCCACGGTGGCGGCCGCCAAAGCGGTCTGCTGCTCGGAGAACTCCGAGACGATCGACCCGTAGCCGCGCATCGAGACGAGGGCGATCGCGCCGATCAGCACCACCCACACCCCCGCCAGGGCGAGCGCCAGGCGCCAGTCGACGCAGAGCAGGTACGCGAATCCCGCCGCCGCGCCGACGAGGGAGTGCGTGGTGTCGCCCGGCAGGTGGGCGATCATCGTGTGGATGGCGGCGGTGTCGTCGGCAACCATCTTGCGGATCGCGCCCGCGGAGAGCGCCGACACCTCCCCCAGGGGCATGTTCCCGATGGTCGTCACGACGCGCTCGCGCAACCGGTGGCGCAGCCGCGCCTCGGCGATGTGCGTGACCCCCAGGCCCAGCGAGTAGCACGTCTGCCCGGCGAAGAGCGCGGCCACGGCCACGCCCGCCAGGAGCCACAGCTCCCCGGGCGTGGCGCCCTCCTCGCCGAGCCACAGCTCCGCCAGGCGCGCCATCGCCGCGTAGGGGACGATCCCCAGGACGGCCGCGAGCGCGGTCAGCGCCGCCGCCCCGAACATCGCGGGGACCGCGGGGCGGATCAGCTCCTTCAGGCCCGCGTTCTTGTTCTCCGATGCGCTCATCGGTACCTCCAGTAGAGAACCACGGCGGCGGCCAGGCACGCCAGGGCGACGACCGCCCAGTCGCGCGCCCGCCAGCGCTCGTCGACCATTTCCGTGCGCCGGGCGTGCGCCCCGAAGGCGCGGGCGTCCATCGACAGGGCGACCCGTTCGGCGTGCGACACCGATATGACCATCAGCGGCACCACGGACGCCGTCCACCGGACGGCGGGCGCCAGCGGCCCCCACCCCGAGCCGACTCCCCGCAGCGCCCGCGCCGTCCGCAGCAGCGCGAAGTCCCGGCTGAAGCGCCTGAGGAAGGACACGGCCGCCGTGCCCGCCGCGGCGAGCCGGTAGGGCAGGCGCAGGGTCGTCGTCAGCGCGCGTATCTGCGCCTCCGCCGGGGCCGCCGCCCCTCCCAGGAGCACCAGCGCCAGTACCGCGCCGACCGTGGTGGCGCCCGAGGCCGGGGACGCGACGTAGTACAGTTCGACGCTCCTGTAGGGCGCGGTGGCGAAGTAGCGCAGCGTGAACAGGAGCAGCGCTGCGGTGAGCCACGGCGCCAGGGCAGTGGCCACGAGGCGCCGGGCGGGCGGGCGCGAGGCGATGACGCCCAGTGTGGCCGCCGCCATGACGACGAGGTTCACCCGGGTGGTGCCGCCGAGTGCCACGGCCACCATGAGGGGCAGCGCGGCCAGCCCCATGGTCAGGGGGTTCAACGGGGCGAAGGCGCCGCCCTGGCGCCTGCCGCGCTGGTGGGGCGCTGCGGCGCCCGGTGCGG
>NZ_CP017298.1:1284451-1292906 GCF_001746855.1 Pauljensenia hongkongensis
CGCGGGCGCCCTCCGCAGCCGGAACGGCGTCCGCGCGCAGTGCGCGGGGCATCCACACGCCCACCGCCTCGAGCGCCGCCCGGTGGCGGACGAACACCTCGCGGGGAGTGCCCAGAGCGATGCCCCTCCCCCGCGCGTCCAGTGCGAGGACCTGGTCCACCCAGGGCAGGATCGGGTCCAGGTCGTGGTCGATGACGATGACCGCGGTCCCCTGGCGCGCCAGGTCGGCCACGAGGTCGTAGAACCGTTGCGACCCCTCGGCGTCGATGGTGGACGTCGGCTCGTCCAGGACCAGCAGGGGGGTCCGCATCGCCAGGGCGACCGCGATGGCGAGGCGCTGGCGCTGGCCCCCGGACAGGATCCACGGGTCCTTGCCGCCCAGTCCCGCCATGCCCACTGCGGCGAGGGCGGCGTCGGCGCGCTCGGTGATCTCGTCGCGCCCGAGGCACAGGTTCTGCAGGGGGAACTCGACTTCGGAGCGCACGCTCCTGGTCACCACGGCCGCGTCCGGGTTCTGCCCCACGTAGGCGACCGTCCCAGCGAGCACGTCGGCGGGCGCGTCGGCCACCTCCTGCCCGCGCAGCGCGACGCTGCCCGAGTACTCGGAGGGGATGGAGTGGGGCACCAGCCCGCAGCAGGCGCGCACCAGCGTCGACTTCCCGCATCCCGACGGGCCGATGACCGCCGTCACCCGGCCCGCCAGTTGCTCGAAGGACACGTCGTCGAGGACCCACGCGTCCCCACCGATGTAGTGGACGGACAGGGACTCGCAGGCGACGAGGGGGTCAGCGGGCATCTCGGTCGATCCCGACGCCCGCCATGTTGAGCAGTCGCGTGGCCCCCAGCACGAGCAGGCCGCCGACCACGCCCGAGGCGACGCCGATGGCGACCAGCAGCGCGTTCATGTCGGAGCCGATGAGGGCACCCATCGAGGCCACGTAGAGAAGGCTGTTGAGCAGGCCGAAGCAGGTGGCGCACGCCATGAACATCCGCCAGTCCCAGAAGCGGTAGAAGGTGAGCAGCAGCGGCAGCTCCACGAAGGCGCCTCCCAGGAGGCACCCGACGATCGCGGCGGGGCCCACCGGTGTCGCGACCATCCCGATGAGGCCGTAGAGCAGTCCGGCGACGATGGCGGCCCCGGGCCTGCGCACGATGGTCACGGGCAGCAGGAAGTCGACCGCCCACAGCCCGATGAGGCCGACCCCCAGGTAGACGCCCCGCTGCGTTCCCGCCGTCATGACGGACACGTAGTTGATGGGGATGAAGATGATGCAGTTGCACACGACCAGCGCCGCGATGGTCATGAGGTTGCGGGTGCCGAGCACCGAGTCCACGAGGCCCTTGCGGGCGGAGGTGCGCACGACCCTGCTGGTCGGCCCGGGCTCGGCGCCGGGGAGCGCTTCATTCGGAGTTTCAGACATTGTTATTCCCACTGTTTCAGGGCCCCATAACTTCACATAGGCCCACCTCAATCAACTATAGGAGACCCAGCTCTCATTTTCTACCCCTTTTCCGCTGTGACGGCGCGGCGGATCCCATCTGAGCCAAAAGCCCCCCATGCCCGCGCAAAACTTTGGCATACTTTGATGACGGCCCAGCCGCCCCGTCCACCCGAGCCGCATGGCACTAGGAGCACCCGTGTCCGAGCAAACGCAACAACCCCCATCAACGACCGCCCCCGGCCTCGGACGCACCGTCGCCGCGTGGGCAGTCCACGCACTGACCATCTCCGGGCTCGTCTGGGCGGCCCTGGCCCTCCAGGCACTGCTCAACGACGACATCGCCCTCATGTGGCTCTGGTTCGTCATCGCCCTCATCGTCGACGGCGTCGACGGGACCCTGGCGCGCAAGGTCGGCGTCCGCGAGGTGATCCCGTGGTTCGACGGGGCGGTCGTGGACAACCTGGTCGACTACCTCACGTGGACGTTCCTGCCCGCGCTGTTCATGAGCATGGCGCTCCCCTTCGGGCCCGCCCCCGTGCCGCTGCTGATGATGATCCTCATCATCGTCTCCTCCGTGTTCTGCTACGCCAACGACGGCGAGAAGTCGAACGACAACTACTTCGTCGGATTCCCCGCCGCGTGGAACTGCGTCGCCATCGTCATGTACGTCCTGCAGACGCCCGCATGGGTCAACATCATCGCCACCATCGTCCTCGCCGCCCTCACCCTGGTGCCCATCCACTACACCCACCCGGCCCGGGTCAAGCGCTTCCGCGCTATCAACATCGTCTCAGTGGTCCTGTGGCTCTTCGCCTGCGGCGCCCTGGTGGTCCTCTACCCCGTCCAGCCCCTGTGGCTCCTGATCGTCTTCTGGGTGGGCGGCGGCTGGTTCATGATCTCCGGATTCATCCGCACCGCCACCGGCGAGGACAAGTAGGCCCCGTCGGCCCGCCGCCCGGGACCGCGCCGACCCGGCGCCCAGGACCGCGGGCAGCGCGGTCCGCAAGCGACCAGGGGCAACACGGCCCCGCGCTCACAGTGACAACGCGCGTTCACACGACGGACCCGCGCTCACAGGGTCGGCCCATACCTTCCCCCATGGGGCCATAACCAACGTTTACACCCCCTTGGGGGAACTACCCCCTGGGGAACCACTGCCCCCGCCGGGGCCACGAGGCTGACGGGCCGCGGCCAGAGCTCTGCCACCGCGCGGAGAGTGGAGGACCAGCACGGCTCGCCAACGCCCCCCTATCCCGACTGGCCGGGACCACGTTCCACGAGGACCGCGGCGATGCCGACGACCTGCGGATCAGGCTCGGCCAGGATCCCGCGGCCGAACGCGCGCCGACCCGATCAGCCGAGGCTCGGAGCGAGTACTCGGCCCGCCGCCCCACATGCCAGAACATAACATCTACCACATTAGTGGTCTAAATCACATAGATAACGCGCGACACGCGCGTTAAAATTAACACACAATGACCGGTTCCGCCCGAAAGGGTCCAGGGCCGGTCCTCTTTATTTCAGAGGAAAGCAATGGAGCCCAAACCGTTCAAGTCAATTGACGAGCAAATCCGCATCTTACAGGAGGGGAATGATCATCGATGACGCGAGTCGTGCGAGAAACGCCCTGGAGACAATCGGATACTACAAGCTGTCCGGCTATTCCTACCCATTCCGAAGAAAACGAGAGGGGACCAATGAGATCGCTGACGAGTTTACGGAAGGGACAACCTTCGAACAAGTGCTCGCCGTTTACATCTATGACGAGACCTTGCGCGAAGCAACGGCTCACGAGCTGTCGCGAACTGAAATCGCCTTCCGGGCATTGATCGGCCACGAACTCGGGAAAACCGCTCCACACCTCCACCTTATGCCCCACGAACTCGGCCCCAAAGCCTGGGACAAGGACCGCGCAAGGCCCACGGAAGAATATCGTCGGTGGATTGAGCACTACCAGACCCAGCTAAGCACCTCGGACGAGGACTCGGTTCTTCACTATAAGTCGAAGTACCGCGGAGTCCTGCCGCTGTGGGTGGCTGTACAGGTACTTGACTGGGGAGCATTACGCACACTATTCAGCTTCGCAACCCGGAACCAGCAGGAGGCAATTTCCGAGAAGATCAGGATAACAGCCGCGGAACTGAATTCATGGCTTCGCTGCCTAAATATACTCCGCAACATTTGCGCGCATCACGCACGATTATTCAACCGCAATTTCAGAAAAACACCAAAGCTGCCCAACACCCCTCACCCCCTCGCTTACCTAAAGGAGTATGTAAACAACAAAGCGCATCCCAGATGGGGGAACCGCTGCTTTCTTCAACTTACTCTCGTGCAGTACCTCCTACACGAGACGGATCTGGGAGATGCGCGCACATTGCCTAGGACGCTTGCAGCATTCCCTCCAGTGGGCCGGCTTTCTCCCTCCTCCATGGGCGCGCCTCAGGACTGGCATTCCCTGCCTTTTTGGGAGAATTGAAGGGACCTCACCTAACTGATTGCACTGCCTCCCCAATCGCATACAGACCAAGAGTACTCATAACTGTCCCGTAAGCACCCCCGTAACTGCCTGACGCACTGCCGAGGCGTGCGGGACTCCGGATCGGATCGGGACGCCAATGCCGGTTACCGTTCCTACTCCCCGGCGGGGCCATAAACAAAAGTTATGGCCCCGCCGGGGGAATACACCACCCGCTGCGCCTCGACCCGATCAGCCGGGGCTCGGAGCGAATGCGCCACGCGCCGCCCTGACTGTGCAGGGGCGCTCGTCGGCGTATCGTCTCCCTGTCGTCCCCGAAGCCGGGGTACCCGAACGCGCAGGGGTGCTCGGGCACGTCAGAACCACCGCCCACTGCGCCCCGGGACCAGCCGCTCAGAACCGGTCCCGCAGCACCGCCTCGGAGCGCTCCCGCAGCCCGGCGAGGTCGGCGACCCAGCCTCCGCCGCTCCCCTCTGCCGCCAGCAGGTCCACGCCTGCCACGGCCAGCAGGTCGCCGCCGGTCGTGCCGATGCGGACCGCTTCGACGCCCTCGGCCTCGGCGGCCGCGAACACGGCGGGCAGCGCCGCCTCGGGGACCGCCACGAAGGCGCGCGCCTGGGATTCGGAGAGCAGCATCTCCAGGTCCCCTACCCCGTCGCGCCGGGCGGCGGAGGCCAAGTCGAAGGACCCGCCGACGCCGAAGCGGAGGGCGGAGTCGACCAGCGCCTGCGCGAGGCCGCCGTTGGACAGGTCGTGGGCGGCGCGGACCAGCGGCCGCCCGTCGGGGCCGTCGGCGGCGCTCAGCGCGCGCAGCACGTTCCCCAGCGCCACCTCGGCGGGCAGGGAGACCTCGGGGGGCACTCCGCCCAGGTGCGAGTGGGCGATGCGCGCCCACGCCGAGCCGTCGAACTCCTCGCGGGTGGTGCCCAGCAGGACCACCGCCAGCCCCTCCTCGGTGAAACCGGAGGGGTTCACACGCGCCACGTCCTGCACGATCCCGAGCATTCCGACGACGGGGGTCGGGTTGATCGAGGAGCCGATCCGGCCCTTGACCGTCCCCGACGAGTTGTACAGCGACACGTTGCCGCCGGTCACGGGGATCCCCAATTCGACGCAGCCGTCGGCCAGCGCGGTCATGGCCGTCACCAGCTGCCACATGGCGTCCGTGTCCTCGGGGCTGCCGAAGTTCAGGCAGTCGGTGATGGCGACGGGTTCGGCGCCCACCACGCAGACATTGCGGTAGGACTCGGCGAGCGCCTGCCTGGCCCCCGCCGCGGGGTCCAGTTTCGTGTACCAGCCGTTCGCGTCCGTGGACAGGGCGACCCCCAGGCCCGTGGCCTCGTCGACGCGGATGACGCCCGCGTCGTCGGGCTGGGCGAGGGCCGTGTTGCCCTGCACGTAGCGGTCGTACTGGTCGGTGACCCACGCCTTGGAGGCCTGGTTGGCGTCGAAGAGCACCGCTTCGAGGTCCTCGACCAGCTCCGCGCGGGTGGCGGGCCTGCGCAGGGGCTCCGAGGTGGCGGCCCGCAGGTCGTCCTGCCACGCGGGGCGCGCGTAGGGGCGGTCGTACACGGGCCCCTCGTGGGCGACGGTCTTGGGGTCGACGTCGACGATGCGGTGCCCGTGGTGGTCGATGGTGAGGCGCCCATCGCTGGTGAGGCGGCCGATGACGGAGGCCTCCACGTCCCACTTGTCGATGATTGTGAAGAAGCGCTCCCGGTCGGCGGGGGCCACGATCGCCATCATGCGCTCCTGGGACTCGCTCATGAGGATCTCGCCCGCGGTCAGGGTGGGGTCGCGCAGCAGCACGTTCTCCAGGTCGACGTGCATGCCGGAGTCCCCGTTGGAGGCCAGCTCCGAGGTGGCGCACGAGATCCCGGCGGCGCCGAGGTCCTGGATGCCCTGGACGACCCCGGCCCCGAAGAGCTCCAGGCAGCACTCGATGAGGACCTTCTCCATGAAGGGGTCGCCCACCTGGACGCTGGGCCGCTTGGCCGGCATGCCGTCCTCGAAGGTCTCCGAGGCCAGGATGGACGCGCCGCCGATGCCGTCGCCGCCCGTGCGGGCGCCGAAGAGGACGACGAGGTTCCCCTCGCCGGTCGCGTTGGCCAGGTGGATGTCCTCATGGCGCAGCGTCCCCACGCACAGGGCGTTGACCAGGGGGTTCCCCTGGTAGGAGGGGTCGAACTCGGTCTCCCCGCCGATATTGGGCAGGCCCAGGCAGTTGCCGTAGCCGCCGACTCCGGCGACCACGCCGTGGACGACGCGCGCGGTGTCGGGGTGGTCGACCGCGCCGAAGCGCAGCTGGTCCATGACGGCGACGGGGCGCGCCCCCATGGAGATGATGTCGCGGACGATGCCGCCCACCCCGGTGGCCGCGCCCTGGTAGGGCTCCACGAAGGACGGGTGGTTGTGGGACTCGACTTTGAAGGTCACGGCCCAGCCGCCCCCGATGTCGACCACGCCGGCGTTCTGGCCCATTCCGACTAGGAGGCGGCGCCGCATGGCGTCGGTGGTCCGTGCGCCGAACTGCTCGGACAGGTGCTTCTTGGAGGACTTGTAGCTGCAGTGCTCGGACCACATGACCGAGTACATGGCGAGCTCGGCGTTCGTGGGGCGCCGGCCGAGGATGGCGCGGATTCGCTGGTACTCGTCCTCCTTGAGCCCCAGTTCCCTCCAGGGCATCTCCTTGTCGGGGGTGGCGGCGGCGTCCTCGACCGTGTCGTGCAGCTCGCGGGGGTTGGTGGGGGTGGCCTGGGCGGTCATGCTTCGCTCCGTTCGTACATTGTTTCACGAGGCGGGGGCCGGTCCGCTCCTCGCGCGGACCCGGGGCCCTCAGCCTGCCAGCTGGGCGAGGACGGACTGGAAGATCCGGAGGCCGTCGGTGCCGCCGTGGTGGGCGGCGGCGGCGCCGTCGTGGGCGAGGGGGCCGAAGCCCGCCTCGGCGGCGTGCTCGGGGTGGGGCATGAGGCCGACCACGTTCTCGGCGTCGTTGGCGACTCCCGCGATGCCGTTCGCGCTGCCGTTCGGGTTGGGGCCCGCGTAGCGGAAGACGACGCGGCCCTCGCCCTCGAGGCGGGCGAGCTCGTCGGGGGACGCCTGGAAGTTGCCCTCCCCGTTCTTCAGGGGGATGGTGATGAGGTCGCCCGCGCTGAACCCCCGGGTCCACGCGGTGCCGGGGTTCTCGACGCGCAGCTCCTGGTCCCGGCACACGAACTTCTGGTGGTCGTTGCGGATGAGGGCGCCGGGCAGCAGGTGCGACTCGCACAGTATCTGGAAGCCGTTGCAGATGCCCAGGACGGGCAGGCCGCGCCCGGCCCCGCGCACGATCTCGGCCATGACTGGGGCGGTGGCGGCGATGGCCCCGCAGCGCAGGTAGTCCCCGTAGGAGAAGCCTCCGGGGACGACGACGGCGTCGACGCCGCGCAGGTCGGCGTCCTTGTGCCACAGCGCCACGGGCTCGGCCCCCGCCAGGCGCACCGCCCTGGCGGCGTCGCGGTCGTCGAGGGTGCCGGGGAAGGACACTACTCCGATGCGCGTCACCGGGCGCCTCCCGCGTACCGGGCGTCGGCCTCGTCGATGGCCTCGACGCGCACGACGTCCTCGATGATGGGGTTGGACAGGACCTCTTCGGCGGCCTTGCGGGCTTCGGCGAGGAGTTCGCCGGTGACGGGCCCCTCCACACTCAGGTGGAAGCACTTGCCCTGGCGCACGGCCTGGAAGCCCGTGATCCCGAGCCTGGGCAGCGCCGATCCGACGGCCTTGCCCTGCGGGTCCAGGATCTCAGGCTTCGGCATCACTTCCACGATGATTCGCCCCACGGCGTCCCTCCTTGTGTTGTCGGTGAGGATCCCGCCGCGCACCTCGCCCGGCGGGCAGGTCTGCTAGAGGACGGGGTCGGCGCCCGTCAGGCGGCGGTAGGCCCCGGCGTACCGGGCGGCGGTCGCGGCCACCACGGAGTCGGGCAGCGCGGGCGGGTTCTCCCCCGAGGCGCGGTCCCACCCGGATCCGGCCGAGGCGAGCCAGTCGCGCACGTACTGCTTGTCGTAACTGGGGGTGGGGCGCCCGGGGCGCCACTGGTCCGCGGGCCAGAAGCGCGACGAGTCGGGGGTGAGGATCTCGTCGGCCAGGACGATCCGCCCCGTGTCCGGATCCAGGCCGAACTCGAACTTCGTGTCGGCGATGATCACTCCGCGCCCGGCGGCGATCCCCCTGGCCCTCTCGTACAGGGCCAGGGAGGCGTCCCTGAGGCGGTCGGCCAGTTCGCGCCCCACCATGGCGGCCGCGCGCTCGAAGGTGATGTTCTCGTCGTGCTCTCCCGCCCCGGCCTTGGCGGCGGGGGTGAAGACCGGGGTGTCGAGGCGGGACCCCTCGGTGAGCCCGCCCGGCAGCCCGATGCCGCAGACGGCGCCGGTGCGGCGGTACTCCGCCAGGCCGGAGCCGGTGAGGTACCCGCGCACCACGCATTCGATGGGGACCATGTCGAGGCGGCGGCACACGACGGCGCGCGCGTCCACGGCGTCGGGCACGGCGC
>NZ_CP017298.1:1292956-1299558 GCF_001746855.1 Pauljensenia hongkongensis
ACGGCGAGGAGGTGGTTGTCGACGATGCCGCGCAGTTCCCCCATCCACCAGATCGCCATCTGGTTGAGGATCTTGCCCTTGCCGGGGATGGTGGTGGGCAGCACGTGGTCGTAGGCGCTGATGCGGTCGCTGGTGACCATGAGCAGGGCGTCGGCTCCTGCGGGGTCCTCCCCGTCGGGGGCGTAGATGTCCCGGACCTTGCCGGAGGCCAGGTGCGTCCACCCGGTGAGTTCGACGTGCTCGCCCATTGTTCCTCCTGGTCCCCGCGCCTCAGCCGTCCAGTCCGGCGGGCCAGGTCGCGATGTCGGTGCGGTGGTGCTCGCCCTGGAAGCGGATGAGGCCGACCGCCTCGTAGGCGCGCTGGCGGGCGCGCTCCACCGTGGCGGCGCGGGCGACGACGTCGAGGACGCGGCCCCCGGAGTTGACGAGTGCGAGGGTGGGCTCGAATCCGCAGCAGCCGGCCGCCACATCGGCGGGGTCGTCCGTGATCTCCTCGGAGGTGCCCGCGTGGATGACGTGGACGCCGTCGAGCCGTTCGGCGGCGTCGATGCCCGTGATGGCGTGCCCGGTGTCCGCGGGTCCGGGGTAGCCGCCGGAGGCCATGACGACGGTGACGGCCGCGTCGGGGGACCACACGGGCGGTGCGGCGCCGGCCAGGGAGCCGGTCGCCGCGGCGTGGAGCAGCGGCGCCAGCGGGGAGTCGAGGCGCTCGAGGACGACCTGGGTCTCGGGGTCCCCGAAGCGGACGTTGAACTCGACGACGCGGATGCCCTTCGAGGTCATCGCGAGCCCGCAGTAGAGCAGGCCGACGAAGGGGGTGCCCCGGCGGGCCATCTCGTCGATGACGGGCTGGGCGATGTCGTGGACGATCTGGTCCACGGCGCCGGAGGGCAGCCACGGCAGGGGGCTGTAGGCGCCCATGCCGCCGGTGTTGGGGCCAGCGCCCCCGTCTCCGGCGCGTTTGAAGTCCTGCGCGGGCACCAGGGGGAGGGCGGTGGCCCCGTCACTGAGGCAGAAGAGGGAGACCTCGGGCCCGTCGAGGTACTCCTCGATGACGACGGCGCCCCCTTGGCGGGCCAGGCAGGCCGCGGCGTGCGCGAGCGCCTCATCCCGCGACCCGGTGACGACGACGCCCTTGCCCGCGGCCAGGGCGTCGTCCTTGACCACGTAGGGGCTCCCCATGGCGTCCAGGGCGGCCCCGGCCTCGTCGATGGTGCGGCAGGTGCGGGATGCGGCGGTGGCGACGCCGGCGGCGGCCATGACCTGTTTGGCGAAGGATTTGGAGGCCTCGAGCCGTGCGGCTGCGCGGGTCGGGCCGAAGACGGGGACGCCCCGTTCCAGGACGGCGTCGGCGATCCCGGCGACCAGCGGGGCCTCGGGTCCGACGACGACCAGATCCACCTGCTCGCCCAGGGCGCGGCGCAGCACGTCGTCGGGGTCCAGGGGGTCGAGGGTGCGCGAGTCGCCCAGTCGCTCGAGGCCGGGGTTGCCCGCTTGGACGACGAGCTCGACGGGGTGGTCGGTGGTGGACGTGCGCGCGAGCGCGCGGGCGATCGCGTGCTCGCGCCCGCCGTTGCCGACGAGGAGGATCTTCACAGTCCCACTCTAGCGGCCGTGGCGGGCGGGGCAGCGGCGCCATCCCGTTCCTGGTCGCACGTCACAGTCCCCGCCGCCGCACGCTCACCACGCCCCGTTCGGGTTGCCGGAGCGCTTGGAGTCGGAGCGGTCCTGCCGGTCCTTCTCGTTGCCGCGGTTCTTTTTCTGCAGGTCCTGGCGCTTCTGGCGGTCCGAGGAGTTCTCGTTGTCGTACCCCTCGTCCTCGTTCTTGCTCTTGCCCTGGCCGCCCTTGTTCTGCTTGTCCTTCTGGTCCTGGCCCTGGTCGCCCTGGTCCTTCTGGTCCTGGCCCTGGCCGCCCTGGTCCTTCTGGTCCTGGCCCTGGCCGCCCTGGTCCTGCTGGTCCTGGCCCTGGCCGCCCTGGTCCTGCTGGTCCTGGCCGCCCTCGCCCTGCTTGTCCTTGGCCTGCTGTTCCTTGTCGCCGAGGCGGTCCGTGGAGTCGTCCGCCTGCTCCCCGGGGTCCTGCTGGCCGCCGCCACCGCCCTGTCCGCCGCTCTGCTGGTCGGACTGGCCGCCACCGCCCTGTCCGCCGCTCTGCTGGTCGGACTGGCCCTCGCCGTCGCCGGACTGGTCCTGGCTGGAGGAGGGGGACTGGCACGGGGAGATGATGTCCTTGGCCTCGGAGTACGCGGTGGCGGCCCCGGACCAGTCGGCCGACGCGGCTTTCGCGTCGCCCTGGATCTCGATGCCCAGGGCCAGGTTGATGCGCACCTGGCACTCGTAGGAGTAGGTCTCGATGCGGCCGGGCTCGACCTCCGTGGCGGTGGGGACCTGCTCCTTCGCCGTGCGCAGCAGGCCGATGCCGCCATCGGTGTCGCCCTCGCGCAGCATCGTGGTCCCGAGGTTGTAGTTGGCCACCCAGGGCTCGACCCCGCTCTTCGTGAGGGTCTTCTGCCCCTCGTAGCCGGCCTGGGCGCTCGCGTAGTCGGAGTCGGTCCAGTGCCCCAGCGAGGCGCGGGACCACAGGGTGAGGCCGATGAGGTACGTGGACGCGGCGAGGCCGATCAGCACGAAGGGGAGGGACCACAGCAGCGGGCGCAGCGCCTTGCGGGACCTGCGGGGCTTGGCGGCAGGCCCGTGCGCGGCCTTCGCCTTCGGCGAGGAGCCGCCCGTGTCCGCCTCGGGCGCGCCGAAGGGGACGAGCACGTCATCGGGGTCGGCGGACGGTGGGCCGACGGGGGGGAACTGGCCGTCAGATGGCATGGGACCTCCTCAAAGAGCGCGCGCGTATGGCCAGTGCGGCGCCCTCCCACGCCATGAGGGCCCCCAGGACGAGGGCCAGCGGCCATACGACGTACCGGTACGTGGAGAGCAGGTTCCGGGTCTCGGCCACGTCGGAGGCGCCGTCCATGAGCGAGGAGCACTTGCCCTCGATGTCCGCGGTGCTCGGCGAGTGGATGTAGTCGACCCCGAGGCGCGAGGCGATCGCCTGGAGCTTGTCCTCGTCGATCTTCGAGATCGCCACGGGGTCGCCGGCCTGCGAGCGGTCGTGGATGTACTCGTCCTGTCCGGAGTCGCCGCCCGAGCCCGATTGGGCGTCCGTGGTGGGGTCGCCGCCGATGCGCCGGACCTTCATGGGCCCCCCCTCCTTGGAGCCGTAGCCGATGACGAGGCCGCCGTCGATGTAGGGCTTGACCTGGTCCCAGTCGCTCTCCTCACCGGGGCTGTTGGCCGACCAGTGGTCCTGGTTGGAGGTCTCCCCGTCGGTGAAGACGAAGAGGGTGCGGAGGTTCTGGGGGTGCTTCTGCTTGTTCTTCTCCAGAATCGTCGCCAGGTGGGAGGCGGGCCGGTCCGGGGAGGAGCCCTGCGAGGATTCGGAGAGCTCCTGGACGAAGGTGGCCATGTACGAGGTCACCGCCGTGGAGTCCGTCGTCAGCGGCAGTTCGGTGCGCACACCGGAGTCCCAGCTGATGATGGAGAAGCGCGAGCCCGCCATCTTCTCGAGGATGGTCGCGACGTCCTGGCGGACCCCGTCGATCCGGGGCTTCTTGCCGTCCCAGTCCTCGGCCACCATGGAGCCGGTGCGGTCGATGACCATGTAGACCTCGACGGAGGAACTCACCTGGGTCGCTTCGCCTTCCACGGAGGGGCCCGCGCAGATGAGCGCCACGACGACCACGGCCAGGGCACGGCGCACGGCGTCGTTCAGGTGGGGGCGCGCCGAGCGCTTCCACATGAGGAACACCATGGCGGTGCCGATGACGAGGATCGCGATGATGACCGCGATGTGGGCGATTGGCCGGAATACCATGTCACACCCTCCCCAGGGCGATCATGCCGAAGAGCGCGAACATGCCCAGGACCGTCCACGCGAGCGCGGAGGCGGGCTTGTCGGTCTCCAGCATCTCCCCCGAGCCCTCGAGGTCGACCTTCTGCTGCTCCTCGATCGCCGCGATGACGCCCTGCACGCTGGCGGGGTTGGAGGCGTCGTAGAACTCGCCCCCCGTCTCCTTGACCAGCGTCTCCAGCTCCCGTCCCTCGCTGGACAGGAACGTGGACCCGTCCGAGGGGTACAGCGCGGTGACGACGACGTTCTGGCGCTTGGCGAAATCGATCGCGTCCTTCAAGGTGTAGATCTGGTCCCCGAGGATCTCGTTGTCGGTGGCCAGCAGGATCATCCGCGAGCGCTCCTGGTCGTAGTGGTCGAAGCCGAGCACGCAGGAGGCCAGTCCGTCACCGGCCAGGGAGGAGCTGCCCCCCTGGGAGTCGAAGGTGTCCTCCAGGTACTCCAGCAGCTCGTTGGAGACGTACACTCCGGAGGCGCTCTTGCCCTGGAAGCCGTTCTCCATGATCTCGCTCATCTCCTTGAGCACGTCGTCGGCCAGCGTGTAGTCGTCGGTGAGGGGGAACTTCGTGATGGAGCGGGCGTCCCAGAGCTGCAGGGAGATGCGCTCCCCGGAGAAGTGCTGGACGATCTGGCGGAACGCCTCGCCGATCTTGCCGTCGTAGGGGATCATCGACCCGGATGCGTCCAGGCACAGGACGATGTCGCGGGTGGAGAGCTTGTCGTGCTTGACCTGGCGGTCCACCGGGGCCCCGGCGCTGATGGCGACGGCGACGACCGTGAGGAAGAAGCAGACCACGACGGAGGCGAAGACGAGGCGGGTCCGCCTCACGAGCGCCTGGTACTTCGGGAGGGACCTCAGGTAGCCGGTGTTGGCCACCCACCCCTTCTTGTCGGCGCGCTTGCCCGCGTCGCGGGCCAGCCACCAGCCGATGACGGTGGCGGCCAGGACGACGCCGATGACGACGAAGACGAGCCATGTGAACCTCATGCGCCCACCGCCTGCGAGGCGAGGGACAGGATGCCGTCCACCGAGGGGCGGCGGGGCGGGGGCGGGGGCGCCATGTCCCAACCGGCAGCCAGGAGGGGGTTGTCAGGGCGCTCGCCGCGGCCCTGGTCGGCCCCCTCCTGCTCGTCGCCGACGAAGCTGGGCTCCTCGCACGCCTCGAGGACTTCCGCCAGCTGGGGCCATGTGGGCACCAGTGCGCGGATCTCGGCGACTGTGGCGACCTCGAGGTCGCGTCCGGAGCGCTCGGTGCCGAGGGCGCGCATGAGGCCGGCGATGGCCAGGTGGGTGCCGCGCTCGTCGAGTTCGCCGCTGGCGTTGCGCTGGGCGATCTGGTCGATGAACTCGTAGTAGCGCGAGCGCCGGGCGTCGGAGATGCTCTGCAGGTCGGTGACGGTGCGCTCGCGCGAGTGCCACCAGCTCCACAGGCTGTAGGCCACCCAGCCGACCACTAGGAGCAGGATCGCAGCGCCCGCGACCCACATCCAGTGCGGGTAGATGACGGGGTCGCGGAGGTAATCGGTGGCGTCACCGGACATAGCCGCCCCCTTCGCCCGCGCGGGCGGGCAGGGCGGTGCGGACGGGAGCGGTGCGGGGCGCGTCCGCCACTCGTAGTGCCATTCCGATTCTCTTCCCTGTTCCCATTGGGGCGCCGGTGGCCGACCACCCGGTCATGTGCTGGTACCGGCGCCGCGTTCACCTGATTGTGCCACGCCCGGGGCGATAGTGCTATCGCCGGGGGGCGGACGCCTCGCGGGGCAGCCGCCCCGAGAGATCGGAATTGCTCAACAGGGTTTTTTACGAATCATTCTGTGTTCGCGCGGTTTCCCGAGCGGGACGGGTACCCGGAGCGCCATACGTAGACACCGATGAGTGACACTCCCCCCAGCAGGCCCAGTGCCCACCACGGGAAGCCGGGGATCTCGGGAGCGGCCCCCGCGGCGTCCACGTCCTTCTGGGGAGTGGGGTAGACGCGCTCCCCGGTGATGAGGATGCGGTGGGTGTTGATGCCCAGCGGCGTGCACGTCACCAGCGTCGCCAGGTCGCGCCCCGGCTCGGCGCGCAGCGCCTCGGTCTCCTCGGGCTCGACGACCTTCTTGTCGATCACGCTGTAGGTGAGGACCTCGCCGAAGACCTCGAAGGTGAAGGTGTCGCCCGGCTCGACCTTGTCCAGGTCGGTGAACATGCGCGCCTCGGCCAGCCCCCGGTGCCCGGTGATGACCGTGCGCTGCCCCTGGCCGCCTACGGGCAGGGAGGTCCCCTCCAGATGCCCCAGCCCCTTGAGCAGGGTGTCGTCCGAGGTCCCGTGGTAGATGGGCAGGTCGATGTCGGCGGCGGGGACCTTCAGCCGGGCCATCAGGCCCGTCCCGTCCGCTGTGAGGATGGAGTCGTAGTCGAGGCTGTCATCCCCCGAGGTGCCGTCGCCGGTGGGGACGTTCGCGTTCGCCTCCAGCACCGCGCCGGCGCTGAGCGCGTCGTTGTACCTGCGGGCCAGGGCGAGCTGCTCGTCCGCGGAGGGGTCGGCGCGGCCCACGGATCCCTCGTACTGGGCGATGACCTGCGACTGGTTGTACTGGACGATCCACGCGGAGATCGACGGGTACAGGAAGAGCAGCAATCCGGCGAGGCCGAGCAGGGAGGGGATCAGCGACAGGGGCGAGAACCTCCACCTGCGCCCTCGGGGGGCGGGGGCGCGGG
>NZ_CP017298.1:1299686-1322751 GCF_001746855.1 Pauljensenia hongkongensis
CCCCAGTCGCGTCAGGACTGCCGGTTCTTGCGGCGCCTGATGGCCGCGCCTGCCCCGGCGGCGCCCAGGCCCGCGATGATGCCGCCGATCAGGTAGGCGTCAGCCCCGAATCCGCCGGTGAGCGGAATGCCCGGAACCGTCTGCTTCTGGTTGCTGATCGGCGCGAGGGCGTGGTCGAGCGCGTCCTTGCCGATGGTGAAGCCGTGCGGCGTCGTGTCCAGGCGGTACCCGGCGGGCGCCTTCTTCTCCGTGAGGGTGTAGGCGGTGCCGCTCCACGGCAGGCCCTTCACGGTGAAGGATCCCGCTGCGGGGTCCGCGTCGTAGTACGTGGCGCCGGGGGACTTGGGGCACTGGGCGGCCGAGGCGGCCTGGCAGTCGGCGATGTCCACCGAGTCCTGCAGGGCGCCACCGCTGATCGTCCACTCCGAGCCGGCCAGCGGGGAGGCGCCGTCCGAGGCGTCCACCTTCTTCCAGGTCACGGACCCGGTCTTGCGATCGTTGACGACGGCCTTGTCCAGGGCGGCGTCCAGGGCGGCGGGCGTGATCGTCGGGAAGGTGAGCCGCGCGTTGCTCAGCTCGTACCCGGCGGGGGCGCTGGCCTCGCGGATGGTGTACGTCCCCCACTTGAGGCCGTCGACCTTGAAGGATCCGGGCACGGGGTCCTGGTCCTTGTAGGGGCCGGTGGGGCACGGGCCCGCGGTGCAGTCCTCCACCGTGGCGTTGCCGTGCACGTCCGGGCCGGTCAGGCGCCAGCTGGTGCCCGCCAGGGGCGTGGTCCCGTCGGAGTCGGCCTTCTGCCAGGTCAGGGATCCGGGCTTGCCGGTGTTCGTGATGGCGCACAGGACGCGGTCGGTGTTCTGGACCAGGACCTGGGCCCTGCCGTCGACCGTGGCCCCGGCCACGGACGAGGAGTAGTTCTCGCCCAGGGTCCCCGGCGCCTCCTGGCAGCTCCACTGCCCGGACTCGTAGCCGGCGCCGCCGGGGTTCGCAGTGGTCTCCGCGATGTCGTTGTTCCCGGTGCGCACCACCGTCGGACCGCCCGTGGTGCCGTTGCCGCTCAGGGTGAAGCCGTTGGCCCCGCCCGTCAGCGCCCACTGGTCGGCCGCCAGGCCGCCCACCTCGTTCGAGGAGTACTTGTCATCGACCTGCTTGACCAGCTGCAGGGTGGGCACGCGCACGGCGATGCGGTAGTCCTCGACCTCGCCGGTGGCCGTGCCGCCAGTGGGCTTCTGGCCGTCGCCGTTGTTGTCGGCGGTGATGCGCAGGCGCATGAAGGTCTCCGCGCCGGTGCCGTCCTCGCCGTCCACGGAGCGCACGACGTCACCTGGCACGGTCCACGACAGGGTGGCGCTGCCGGAGGCGGAGCAGGCGACCTCGTCGGACTTCTCCGCGTCGTCGAAGACGCCGTTGCGGTTCCAGTCGACCCAGCCGGCCACCTTCCCGTTGCCCTCGCACTTGACGGCCTGGGTGTGGGTGGCGCCGGGCTGGGTGCGGATGCCGTCGGCGGGCACGGTGATGCCGTCCTCGTCGTTGGGCTCTCCGACGATGTCGTCGCCCTTGGCGTCGGCGCTGAACGACTGCATGGGCTCCGCGTCGATGCGCTCGCCGAGGCGGGGGGAGCCCTTCTCCATGTACATCTCGGCCTGCGGGGAGACCTTGAAGAGGTCGGTGGTCGCCCTGACCTCGCCCCCGCGCCACGAGGGCTGGAAGAGGGAGGAGGCGACGCCGTAGGAGGCGGGGGCGTCGCCGTAGTCGGTGGCGACGACCAGGCCCAGGGCGACGGCGGAGTAGCCCGCGCCCTGCATGGTGATGGTGGCGGAGGTGGCGCCCTCCATGAACATGACGGCGTCGGGCCCGCCGTAGCCGTTCGGGTTCTTGTAGCTGCCGCCCGACTGGTAGACGCACTCGTCGTCGGAGGGCATGAGGCGCAGGGTGCGCGAGCCGTTGGAGAGGATGCCGTCGGTGGTGACCTGCTTGCCAGTGTTCTTGCTGATGCACTTCTGCGAGCGCATGGTGTCCAGCACCCTCCAGCGCGGGGGCTTGTTGCCGGCGGTCGTCTTCACGGTGGCCTGGACCCACTCGTCCTGCCGTTCGCTGGTGGCCCAGCTCTTGATGCCGAAGCGCCTGGAGGAGGCCTCGGCGTCGGCGAAGACGAGGCCCTGGACGGGCACGTTGGTGATGGAGCCGTCCTTGCCGTAGATCTCGGCCTTGCAGGTGTAGTCGACGCTGACGCGGGCGTTGTAGCCCGTGGGGCGGTGGTCGGTGCTCTGGTTCCAGGGCTTGCCGTCCCAGGCGTTGCCGCCGTTGTAGGCGTAGCCGTTGGCCAGGCCGATGACCATCTGGTTCTTGTTGACGTAGTTCGCCGGGTACGTCAGCCCGGGGTGCCACACCTCCGAGCCGTCGCTCCACGAGCCGGGCCCTCCGACGTTGTAGAGGTTGTCGAGGGCGTCGCCGGCCCACGTGCCGGGGATGGTGGCGACCAGGGGGCCCTCGGTCTGCTGCTTGGGAGTGCCGGGCGCGGGGGTGTCGTGGGTGAGGTTGGACAGGGTGCAGGTGGTCACCAGGGAGCCCGCGTCGCCGAGATCCCGGTGGTTGACGAAGTCCTTGGGGCCCTCCCCCACGCCGAGGACGGGGACGTTGGGCTTCTCTTTGCCCTTGAAGTCCTTGTCGTAGTCGGCCCACTGGAGCCACTGGATGGATTCCTTGAAGCGCCCGGAGCCGCCGGTGGCGAAGGTGGCGGGCAGCGAGTTGCTGGGGACCCCCTCGCCTGCCGCTTGCGCCGGTTGCTCCGTGTTGGCCAGGACAGGGGTGGCGCCGATGGCCGCGCAGACCACGAACGCGACCACGAAGCGCGCGAGCCGCCTGGTGCGGGGCTGTGGACGGACGTGTTGGGACACTTCAACTCCAATGACTAGGTTTTACAGAAAGCGTTATTAAGCAAATACTGTGGGGGGACGCACCGCGGGTCGGCACGACCGTGGAACCGGTCTCCCGGCCGTGCCGACCCGCATGGGGTCCGGGCCGCGGGGCGCTGCCCCGCGGCCCCGGGGGTGTCAGGCCTCGCCGCGCTTGCGCGAGCGGATGACCAGGGTGGAGCCAACGGCGATGAGCGCCAGGGAGACGCCGCCGATGGTCATGAGCAGCTGGCCGTTGGCGCCCGTGAGGGGCAGCTGGGGCACGGACTGCTTGGTGTTGGGGATCTGGGCGTTGTACGAGGCCAGGGCCTGGGCGCCCTTGACGACCTCGATGGGGGTGGTGGCCGTCTGGGGCAGGACGAAGCCGGCGGGGGCCTCGATCTCCTCGACGACGTAGCAGCGCTTGGCGGCGTCCTTCGAGCCGGCCCCGGCCGAGCCCACGGAGTCGCCGATGTAGAGGCCGTCGATCTTCACAATGCCGTTGACGTCGGAGACGAAGTCGGTCTGGGGCGCGCCACCGTTGATGCTCACCGGGATGGGGTCGCCGGTCTTGGTCGCGGTGGAGCAGTCGGCGGCGTAGGGGTCGGCCGCGTTGAAGACGTTGAACTTCGCGCCACGGACGCCGACCCTGGTGGCGTTCTCGGTGTCGCCGTCGTACTTGAAGAGCTGGACGTTGCCCCAGTCAGTGGAGACCTCGGGGGAGGTCGGCGGGTTGTCGGGCTCGAACGGGGGGACCGAGGGCGGCTCGTTCGGGGGGATGGCGCCGTAGGTCGTGTCCTGGACCAGGTCGGCCTTGTTCTTGATGGTGCCGTCGCCGATGGCGCTCACCTTGCCGGCGAAGACCGCCACGAGCTTCTTGCCGGGGTTGGCCTTCAGCTTCGCCAGGCCGGCCCGCTTGAAGGAGACGACGACCAGGTTGTCAGTGTTGGTCTGCTCGTAGTCGGTGTTCTCGACCAGGGTGTCGTCGCCCAGGGTGATCTTGGTGACCTTGCCCTCGGTGAGGCGGGAGTCCAGCTTGTCGCGCAGGTAGAAGTAGGTGAACTGGGACTCGGCGTCCAGGTTCGGCGTGGTCGTGGAGACGGGGAACTCGACGACCGAGCCCAGGCCGAAGCCGTTGACGCTTTGATCGGCGATGGTCTTGTCGATCTCGATCTTCTGGTTCTTCGGGTAGGCGTGCACGTCGTAGAGCCACTTGCCGTCGCCGTCGTTCGTGGTGTTCGGGAAGGGGACCGTCACGACGAAGGGCTTGGCCTTCTCGACGATGTCGGCGGGCGCCGCGGTCTCGCAGACCAGGTAGGCGGCGACCGGCAGGTTCGCCAGCGTGGTCACGCCCGCGCCATCGGTCGTGCCCTCGGCCGCGGCAGTGGCATTGACCGCGGGCGCGCCGGCGCCGAGCGTCGGGGCCGTCGGATCCGCGCAGGCGTTGGCCGGGACGTTGCCGGCCAGGGCGGACAGCTTGTCCCAGTCGGTGGGCTTGGACAGGTCGAGCCCGGAGAGCTTGAAGGCCTTGAAGGTGACGCCCCCGACGCCGTCGCCGCCGGAGTCGGCGGTGCCGTCGACCTTGCCCATGGTGCCCGAATCGTTCTTCAGGTGCTTGTGGACGATGATCGAGCCGATGGCGCTCTGATCGATGGTGCCGTAGGCCGGGTCCGCGGCGAGGGCCGCGGCGCTGGTCGCGATGACGCCCGCCGCCCCGATGCTCAGGGCCCCGGCGGCGGCGATCATCCGCCGCCCGAGGGGCGCGTGTTTCCTGCTCACTCGTCTTCCTCTCAATACTTCCGCACTCTGTGTGGTGACGGGATTGGGTGATTCGGTAATGAGTATAGAGGAACCTTTAGGGCAATACGATATTTACCGGAAAATGTGACGCGGACGTTACTTTCACGCGGGAAACCGGGGAAGTCTCTGCGGCCCCCATCACCCCCGCTCCCCCTCCGCGCCCGAACACTGACCAGCGGCGCCGACAAGGAAAACGGCGGCGCCCCGCTCGAAAACGGGGCGCCGCCGCTGCACGGGAGCGCTCTCACTTGCGGTGGCTCGACCGCTCCAACGCGCGCATGAGCGCACGGGGCACTTCCTCCGAGGACCCCACCCTCACCTGGGTGACGCCCCGGGCGTCGAGCATCCGCGCGACCGCCGCGCGACGCTGCTCGGCGACGTTGCGGGCCTCCTTGGCCAGCTGCTCGTCCCTGCGCAGGAAGTCCGGCAGCACGCCCTCATTGACGTCGATGACCGTCATCTCCGCGTCGAGCTCCGCCGGATCCACATCGGCCACAGAGATCTGCATCACCTGATGGCGCACGCTCAAGGACTTGATGACGTCGTCCGCCTCCTTCGACGGCAGCGGCTGCGTCTCGTCGCTGACGATCACGATGAGGGAGCGCCGCCTCGTCGTCGTGAGCGCGCGCCGCAGCAGGCGCGGCACGTCGGAGCGCGGGGACCCCAGGGTGATGTCCTCCGCGATGCGGCGCATGATCGTCTCCGCGTGCCCGTTGCCCGTGCGGGCGGGCATGAAGCGGACCCTGCGCGAGTCCCCGGCGACCAGGCCGATCTGGTCCCCCCTGGCCACCGACAACCAGGCGATCGCCTCGCACGCCGTCAGCGCCACGTCCTCCTTCGGCTCCCCCGACGGCGCCAGGGCGCCCATCTCGCGCCCCGTGTCGACGACCAGGATCACCTGCACGTTCGCCGTCGCCTCGTGCCGCTTGATCGTCGGGGTCCCCGTGCGGGCAGTGGCCGCCCAGTCGATCTCGCGCACGTCGTCGCCGGGCTGGTAGGGGGCCAGATCCATGAACTCCCAGCCGCGCCCCCACCTCAGCGCCGAGTGCTGCCCGTCCATGACGGACAGGAGCTTGCGCATGACGGGCAGCTGGATGCGCGTCGACAATGCGTGGATCTCACGCGACCTCACTGGCATGTCCGTCCCCCTCCGCCCCGTCGGGAAAGAACCGCGGCCGTCACGGAACCGGCACCGCGTTGAACACCGCGTCTATCAGGCCCTCGACCGAGACGTTGTCGGCCAGCGCGTCGAAGGTGCGGATGATGCGGTGGCGCAGGATCGCGTAGCGCAGTTTCTTGATGTCGTCCGGGACCACGTAGTTGCGCCCGTCCATGAGCGCCAGGGCCTGGGAGATCTGCATGAGCGCGATGCCGCCTCGCGGCGAGGCGCCCACGCGCACGTGCTTGGCCCACCCGGGCAGCGGGTTCGGGCCCGCGCCCCTGGTGGTGTTGATGATGTCGACGATGTACGCCTTGAGGGTGTTGTGCACGTAGACGCGGCGCGACAGGTCCTGCAGCACCAGGACGTCCTCCACGGAGATCGGGCTGGCGGCGACCGGGGCGCTCATCGCGCCCGAGTCGATGCGCTCCAGGACCTCGAGCTCATCGACCGGCGTCGGGTAGGTGATGACCTCCTTGAGCAGGAAGCGGTCCATCTGGGCCTCGGGGAGCACGTAGGTGCCCTCCTCCTCGATGGGGTTCTGGGTCGCCATCACCATGAACGGCCTGGGCAGGCGGTGGTTGACGCCGCCGATCGTGGTCTGCCCCTCCTGCATCGCCTCCAGCATCGCCGACTGCGTCTTCGCGCTCGAGCGGTTGATCTCGTCCAGCAGGACCAGGTTCGCGTGGACCGGACCCAGCTGGGTGACCATCTCGCCCGAGGCCTGGTTCCAGATCTGCGAGCCCACGATGTCGTTGGGCATCAGGTCCGGCGTGCACTGGATGCGGTGGAACGAGCCGGAGACGGCCGAGGCCAGGGTCTGCGCGGCGGTGGTCTTGGCCAGGCCGGGGACCGACTCGACCAGGACGTGCCCGTCCGCCAGCAAGCACGCCGTGAGCGCTCTGCGCAGATCCTCCTGCCCGACGACTTTCGCCTGGTAGATCACGGCGATGCGGTTCAGAAGGTCTTTGGCCTGCGCGAGTTCCGCGTCGGTCAGGTAAGCGGCCACGAAGTCTCCTAGTGGGCACGGGTGAAAAGTGTTGCTGTGGTTAGTTTAATGCGCGGGGCGCGTTTTGGGGGCCGTGTGGCCGGTCCCACCGTCCGGCGGAGCCGGGGCGCGCCGGATCCGGGGCGCGGCAGCGGTCGGGGCCCATCTGGCGGCGCCGGTCAGTCGGAGGCCGCCCCGCGGCGGCGCAGCACCAGGATCGATCCGCCCAGGACCGCCAGCGCGAGGCTGCCGCCCAGGAGCACCGGGGCGCTCGAACCCGTGAGCGCCAGGCCCGCGCCCCCCGACGGGCCCGCGTCGGGCCCCGGATCCCCCTGCTCCGCTTCGATGGGCGTGTAGGTGTTGGTCGCGACGACCCGCGCCACCGAGCCCTGGGGGCCGACCTCCACCACCCCGCCGTCAGCGATCTGCGCGGACAGGGAGTGGCCGGGCACCCAGGCGGCGTCCGTCTGCTCGGCGAGGGCGCACTGCGTGCCCACGGGCAGCTCCTCCGACTCGACGGGGGTGCCGTCGCCGGGAACGGTGAGGACCCTCGACTCGCCGCCCGCGCCGCACACATAGGTGAAGGTGAAGGACTGCGGGACGGGGGCGCCGTTCGCCTCGACGTTCTTCACGACCGCGAACCTGGCCGTCTCGCGCGTGTACGTGTTCACCGCCTCGACCGCGGCGGTCGAGCCCTTGGCGCCGATTCCGACGACCACCCGCTGGCCCTGCGCCGCTGCGCCGTCGACCGTCCACGACGTGGCCAGGCCCGCCCCGCCCACGCGCGCGTCCTCCTGGGCGATCCCGCAGGAGGAGCCGACGGGGAAGGGGCCGGCGGTCCTCGTCTCGCCCGCGCCCACGCGCAGCGTCCCCGCGCCCACGCTCCGCCCGGAGGCGTCCGCGCACGCGTAGTCGAAGGCGAAGGCCCCCGGCGCTGATTCCAGGGCGCCGCCCGCGGCCCTCCCCGTCACCGAGAACGACCCGGCGTCCAGGGTGTAGGTGCTGGTCGACGCGACCACGGCGCTCGCGCCGTCGGCGACGCGCACAGTCGCGGCCCCGTCGGCGACCGCCTCCGCCGAGCCGTTCACCGTCAAGGACCGGGCCGACGAGGCGTTCGGCACGTCCACCGCCGCCTCCTTGACCGTGCACGTCCCCGCGGGCACGTCCTCGACCTGGATGCTCTGGCCGGCCTTCACCGACACCGTACGGGTGAGGGGATCCCCGCCCGTCGGCGCGCACGTGTACTCGAAGGAGAACTCCTGGTCCCCCACCAGCGCCGCTCCGTCGCCGTCCACGCTCTTCGCGATGGTGAAGGCCCCCTTGAGGGCGCGGTAGTCGTCGGTCACGGTGAGCAGCTCGTCCGACCCCTTCGTGATCGTGGTGCGCGTCGCCGAGTAGGAGGTCGCGACCGCGTAGCCGTCCACGGTCCGCGGCGCCCGCTCGATGGTGCACGAGGCGCCCGAGGGCAGGGCAGGGCCGCGGGCCTCGTCCCCGTCCCCGGCCAGCTCCAGCTCCCCCGCCACGCCGTTCGTGCACGAGTAGGCCACGGTGGAGGGCCCGGCCCCAGCAGGGCGGTCGCCGGTGATGGCCCTCTTGACGCGGAAGGAGCCCGTGTCGGGGGCGTAGGCGTTCTCGAAGGACGCGTTCGCGCTGGCCTGGCCCGCCCCGCTGATCGTGATGGTGCGCTCAGCCGGCGGGGCCAGCGTGTGGCCGTCGATCGCGGCCTCCGCGGCGTCCTCCCTCACCGTGCACGAGGAGCCCGCGCGCACCAGGGCGCCCGAGGCCACCGGGGCCCCGTCCGGCCTGACGCCCGTGATCGTCCCCGAGGAGGCCGCCGGGTCGTCGCACGAGTACGCGAAGGTGTACGCGCGCTCCGCACCCGCCGAGCTGCCCTCCGCCAGGGTCTTCGAGACCGTGAAGGTGCCCCACGTCGGCTCCAGGCGGTTCGTCACCTGGACCACCGGAAGGGTGCCGTCGCCGATCTCGATGGTGTTCGTCGCCGCGCCCCCCACCTCGAAACGGGGAGCCGACCAGCGGTAGCCCGTCGGCGCCTGGGAGTCGGTGCCGACCTCGCTGAGCGTCACCCTGGTCCCCTTCGGGAAGGTGATCGACGGCTCCTTCCCGGTGAACACGGCGGCGGCGCCCTGGGTGACCGACATGGTCGCGGTCCCGCTGCGCCCGTCGGGGTTGAGCGCGCCGGGGGCGTAGGCCGCCCAGCCCCCCGGGTACGCCTGCTCGTCGGGGTGGTAGGCGCTCGCGTCCAGGGGCAGCTCGTAGTCCACTTTGATGGTGTACTCCTGGTCCTTGGGGACCAGGGCCGAACCGGGGCCGGCCACGGACTTCTGGACCTGGAAGGAGCCGTAGGCGGGCGCGGTCTTCACCGTCGAGGAGAAGGAGGGCACGAAGGAGCGCTCCACCTGCTTCTCGACCAGGACCTCCTCCACTCCGTCCCCGTTGGCGTCGTCCACCAGCTTGACCCTGTTCGAGTACGTGAGCCCGGGCTCGAGGTAGTCGGAGCCGACCGGGCTCCCCCAGTACTCCAGTTCGTACTTCGTCGACGGGTCCCACGGCCCGGTGAGCTCGATCCGCGCCTCCTGCCCGTCGGCGCCCGCCTCGCCCAGGACCGCCTTGACGGCGAACCCGCCCTCGGCGCTGGCCGCCGCCCGGCCGTCGCCCTTGGCCAGGACAGTGTCCGCCACCTGCGGGTAGGAGCCCTTCGAGTACTTCAAGCGCAGCACCCACTCGCCCGGGTCGCTGAAGCGCTGCCCGGGGCCGAGGGCATCGACCAGGGTGATCGTCCGCTCCGCAGCGCCGTCGAACGCCATCGAGGCGCCCGCCGCCGCGTAGTACTCGGAGATCCTGTCGGTGTCGAAACCCAAGTGGTAGTGCGTGTTCTTCGAATACTCGCTCATGCCCGTCATCCCCACGGCGAGCGGTTCGGGGCTGTAGGGCCCACGCTGCAGCGCGGCGATGCCGCCACCGCCGGGCAGCCCCAGGGCCTGCCCGTTCGGGTAGCCGCTCACCCCGAAGACCAGGGAGGCGTCCTGCGTGGCGGCCGCCGCGGACATCTGGAAGCTCGCGGTGCCGCCGACGCCCCGCCACCCCTCCCTGATCTTCGAGGGCAGGACGTCGCTAAGCGCGCAGGTGAAGGAGTCAGGGGCGGCGACGCACACGCCCACGGCCACCGACTCGCCGCCGTGGAGCACCCTCAATTCGGAGGAGTGCCCCGGCACCCGCGACCGCAACGGCTCGGGCAGCGACACCGTGAAGGAGTCGCCCGTCTTCAAAGACGCCTCCGCCCCTGGCCGCAGGGACCACTCGAAGTCGAGGGCCACCGTGTCGGAGACCCTGAGACCGCCCGGCAGGTCGGCGTTGGCGGGCGTCGTCCTGCGCAGCGCCTTGAGGACGACCTGGATGCTGTCGTTGTCCGCCGCGCGCGCCACGGGGGCCCCGCCGACGGGGACCAGTGCGGTGAGGACGACGGCGAGCACCGCGAACAGGGCCGCGCGTACGCCCCGGCGCGAACGCCTGGCGCCCCTGCCCGATTGCGGAGTACTCATGAGCATGTCCTTACGAAGGCGTCACCGCAGACCAGAATGACGATCACACGAAAGTTTACCGAACGAGCCAAGGGCGGAACAACGCGGAGAAGTGCGCCACGCCGCCTCTCGATGTGCGACGCGAGACAAAGCGGGGCGGGGTCCGACCTCAGGGTCGGGCCCCGCCCCGCCGAGCCCGCGCGAAAGCGCGGACTCCGTTGGCGCTCAGGCCTTGGCCGCGGCGATGCGCTCGCGGAACTTCGCCAGCTGCTCGGTGATGGCGGCGGGGAGCTTATCGCCGAACTGCGAGAAGTACTCCTCCGTGTCGTCCATCTCGGCGGCCCAGGCGTCGGGATCGATCGCGAAGAGCTTCGCCCACACGGCCTCGTCGATGTCCAGGCCGTCCAGGTTGAAGTCCTCGAACTTCGGGTAGCGGCCGGTCACGCCGTCGATGGCCTCGACCTCGCCGGCGGCGCGGCGGACGATCCAGTCCAGGACGCGGGCGTTGTCGCCGTAGCCGGGCCACATGAAGTTGCCGTCCTCGTCCTTGCGGAACCAGTTGACCTGGTAGACCTTCGGGAACTTGTCGCCGACCTTCTTCTGCATCTCGATCCAGTGGCCCCAGTAGTCGGCCATGTTGTAGCCGCAGAAGGGCAGCATCGCGAAGGGGTCGTGGCGCAGCGAGCCGGCCTTGACATCGGTCGCGGCCGCGGTGACCTCGGAGGCCACGGAGGCGCCGATGAACACGCCGTGGGCGGGCTCGTACTGCTCGGCGACCAGCGGGACGTTGGTGGCGCGGCGCCCGCCGAAGAGGACGGCGTCGACCGCGACGCCCTCGGGGGCCTCCCAGTCGGGGCAGATGATCGGGCACTGCGAGGCGGGGACGGTGAAGCGGCTGTTCGGGTGGGCGGCCTTCTCGCCGGACTCGGGCGTCCAGTCCTTGCCGTGCCAGTCGATCAGGTGCGCCGGGACGTCGCCGTCGATGCCCTCCCACCACACGTCGCCGTCGTCGGTCAGGGCGACGTTCGTGAAGATGGAGTTGGCCTTGCCGGTCTCCATGGCCATGGGGTTGGTCTTGTAGGAGGTGCCGGGGGCGACGCCGAAGAAGCCCGCCTCGGGGTTGATGGCGCGCAGGGTCCCGTCGGGGCCGGGGCGCATCCACGCGATGTCGTCGCCGACGGTCTCGACCTTGTAGCCGGGGATCGTGGGCTGGAGCATGGCCAGGTTGGTCTTGCCGCAGGCGCTGGGGAACGCGGCGGTGACGTGGAACTGCTGGCCGGTGGACTCGCGGGTCAGGCGCAGGATCAGCATGTGCTCGGCCATCCAGCCGTCACGGCGGGCCATGGTCGAGGCGATGCGCAGCGCGAAGCACTTCTTGCCCAGCAGGGCGTTGCCGCCGTAGCCCGAGCCGAAGGACCAGATCTCGTTGGTCTCCGGGAAGTGGGTGATGTACTTCTCATCGTTGCAGGGCCACGTGGTGTCCTCCTGGCCCTCGGCCAGGGGCATGCCGACCGAGTGGACGGCGGGGACCCACGGCTTGCCCGCAGCGATCAGGTCCATCGCCGCCGTGCCCATCCGCGTCATGATGCGCATGTTGCACACGACGTAGGGGGAGTCGGTGATCTCGATGCCCAGCTGCGAGATCGGGCCGCCCAGGGGGCCCATGGAGAAGGGGATCACGTACATCGTGCGGCCCTTCATGGCGCCCGTGAACTTCTCCTTCAGGGTGGCCTTCATCTCCGTGGGATCCGCCCAGTGGTTGGTCGGGCCGGCGTCCTCCTCCTTCTCGCAGCAGATGAAGGTGCGGGACTCAACACGGGCGACGTCCGAGGGCAGGGACCGGGCGAGGAAGGAGTTGGGGCGCTTCTCCTCGTTGAGCTTCGTGAACACGCCGCTCTCCACCATCTGCGCGGTGAGGCGGTCCCACTCCTCCTGCGAGCCGTCAGTGAACTCGACTGCGTCCGGGGTCGTCAGCTCGGCGATCTTCGCGACCCACTCGAGCACGTCTTCGGGAGTGTTGGACGGGGCCGCCGCGCGCACGTCCTGTTCAGTCACGGACATTTTGCCTCCTGGGCATTCAGTTTCCGAGGCCGCCTCTCGCGCCCTCGTCGTACAGGGTCAATCATGCCGGACCAGGAGCGCCGAAATGCGGGCGCTTGGTCCCGGTCAACAGCTGATTCTAACGGATCCCGCCCCCTCGTGTGGTGGAGAACACCCGGCCCTGCGGCCCCCCGCCCGCCCCTGAAGTTGAAGAACGGTCCCGCCTTAGCGGACGATTGGTGTCGGACGCAACACCGCGCTCCGCCACCAGACACAGACCGGAGGAACAACGTGGGAATCCGCAGCAAGCCCCAGGGCCCCGACTTCTTTGAGTACTTCAGCCAGCAGGCCAACCACCTCGTCGAAGGCGTCGAGCTCCTCACGCAGATCTACGCCGCCTCCCCGGAGGAGAGGGTCGCGCTGCGCGACCAGCTCCACGCCGTCGAGCACCGCGGCGACGAACTGAACCACGAGATCATCCAGCGCGTCAACTCCTCGTTCATCACCCCCTTCGACCGCGAGGACCTGCAGTCCCTGGCCTCCCACCTGGACGACTGCCTGGACTTCATCGACGAGGCCGGGGACCTGCTGGTCGTCTACGGGATCGCCGACATCCCCTCCTCCTTGGACTCCCTGCTGGACGCGCAGATCGACGTCATCAAGAACTGCGCGGACCTCACCGCCGAGAACATGCCCAAGCTCAAGTCGCCCGTGGACATGCGCGACTACTGGATCGAGATCAACCGCCTCGAGAACGAGGGCGACCTGGCCTACCGCCGCACGCTGACGGCCCTCTTCGACTCCGGCCTGGACGCGGTCACGATCATCAAGCTCAAGGACATCGTCCAGGGCCTCGAATCCTGCGCCGACGCGTTCGAGGAGCTGGCCAACGTCATCGAGTCCCTCGCGCTGAAGGAATCCTGAGCCGTGGATCTCAACCTGATCCTCGTCTGCGTCGTCATCGCCGTCGCGCTGTTCTTCAGCTACACCAACGGCTTCCACGACGCCGCGAACGCGATCGCGACCTCGGTGTCCACGCGCGCCTGGACGCCGCGGGCCGCCCTGCTGATGGCGGCGGCCATGAACGTCATAGGCGCCATGATGGGCACCGCCGTCGCCAAGACGGTCGGCCAGGGCATCATCTCGATCAGCCGCTACGCCGAATCGACACAGGCGGAGATGCAGCACAAGGGCCTGGTCATCATCCTCGCCGCGCTGCTGGGCGCCTGCGTCTGGAACCTGATCACGTGGTGGTTCGGCCTGCCCTCCTCCTCGTCCCACGCCCTCATCGGCGGCCTCGTCGGCGCCGGCATCGTGAGCAGCACGGCGGTCCACTGGCAGGGCATCCTCGACCACGTCATCATCCCGATGTTCGCCTCCCCGATCATCGGCTTCGTCGTCGGCTACTTCGTCATGCACTGCGTCCTGCGGCTGCTGCGCAACGCGCAGTACCACCGCACGATGCGCCGCTTCCGCGCCGCGCAGCGCTTCTCATCGGCGGCCATGGCCCTGGGCCACGGCATCCAGGACGCGCAGAAGACGATGGGCATCATCATCATGGCGCTGGTGGCCGGGGGCTACGGCCAGACCCACCAGATCTACGACCCGGTGACGGGCGACATGACGGTGCCCATGTGGGTCAAGATCTCCGGCGCCCTGGCGATCTCACTGGGCACGATGGCCGGGGGCGGGCGCATCATGCGCACGATCGGCCGCAAGATCATCGACCTGGATCCGGCGCGCGGCTTCACCGCCGAAGCCGTGTCCTCCTCGATCCTGTACCTGTGCTCCTATGTCGTCCACGCCCCAATTTCTACCACCCAGGTGGTTTCCACCGCTATCATGGGCGTCGGCTGCACGAGGAGGTTCTCCGCGGTCCGATGGGGCGTGGCGGGGAACATCGTGGTCGCATGGTTCCTGACCCTCCCCGCCGCCGCGGCAGTCTCGGCAGTCCTGTACTGGGTCGCCGCCTGGATCGTAGGAGTCTGACAATGTCCATCACCACCCCCGACCTTCAAGGCAACCGCCGCTCCTTCAGAGCCCCCCTGCGCGCGCTCGCCGCATGCGCCGCCGCAGCCTCCCTCAGCGCCATGGCGCTGGCGGGTTGCTCGACCTCGTCCGTGATGCACATGAGCATCGGCCAGTGCATCCAGGATCCTGAGAGCACCCAGGTTTCCACCGTCGAGACAGTCGACTGCTCCAAGCCGCATGACGCCGAAGTGTTCTTCCTATACGAGGTCGAGGGCACCAACTACCCGGGGGAGGACTCTCTCAACTCAACAGCCGAACAGGTCTGCATCGCGGCCTTCGAAGCATACGTCGGCAAGAGTTTTGAGGAGAGCTCGCTCAACGCCACCTGGTTCGTCCCCACCAGCAAATCATGGCCGCAGAACGACCATGAGATCGTCTGCATGGCCACCGACATGCAGAACGGCAAACTCAACCAGTCCGTGAAGAACTCCGGCTTCTGAGCCTGAGGGCTTGCCGTGGGGCCCGGCGCGCAATGCGCCGGGCCCCACGACTCCCTCCAACGCGGCTCCGTCCAGCGGTCAGCCGCCCGCACCGGCCCCTCTCAGCCCCGCACCGGCCCCTTTCAGCGAGGGCCCGCACTGGTCCCTCTCAGCTCCGCACCGGCCCCTCTCAGCGGGGGCCCGCAGGGCGCTTCGACCGGTTGTGGGCACGAGGGCGCCCCTCCCCCGGCCCTTCCGCCGGAACCGCAGTGCGCTTCGTGCGCAGGGCGTGGCACTCGACGGCGATGACGGCGTGCCCGCCGTCGTGGTGGGCAACGTGGGCGACGACGACCTGGGCGCGGTCGAGGCCCTGCGGGAGCGTTCCCTGCGCGTTCGGCGCCATCGCCCCGCGGAGGGCTCCGATGCCCCGCTCCAGCGCCTCGCCGGGGGCGCACACCAGCGACGCCCCCCGTCTCCGTCCGAGCAGCGAGCGCACGAGGGCGCCCGCCCAACCGGAGCCGGTGGACGCGCCCGCGTCCCGTTGAACGGAACCGGAAGCAGAAGCGCCCTGCGGGTCCGCGTCCCCTCCCTCCGCGCACTGCGGGGACCGCGGGTCGTCCGCTGCTGCGGCCAGTTGTGCCGGAGGACCGGTCGCGCGGCGCCGTCCCGGAGGGACGAGGCCACTGGCCGCGGCAACTGCCGCGGGGCCGTGCCGCTCCTCCTCCGTCCGCGCGGCCTCCGCTCCCGCGGCCGCCCCGTGGGAAGGCCCCGCTGCAGTGGTGGGCCCACGGGGCGCCTCCCCCTCCGCGACAAGCACCTGCCCGCCCCCGGCCGCTGCCCAGGGCGCCAGTGTCCTGCGCGCGTGGTCGGCGCGGGCGGCGTAGGCCCGGTCGACACCGAAGGCGCTCATGAGTTCGACGAGGTCGAAGGCGCGGCGCACGCCGAGGCGGCTCAGCATCCCCTCGCCACTCGTGGCGGGCTCCCCGCCCGCAGCTGGACGAACAAGGGCAGCCCCGGGGGCAGCGGCGCCCGCAGTGGGGGCAGCAGCGCCCGCCCCGGAGGCAGCGGTGGACGCGCCGGGGGGAACGAGGGCCTCCTCGTCCGTATTCGCGCGCACCAGTGCTGCGGTGCCCTGGGCCGTGCCCCCCCGCCCTGGCGCGCCGGGGCCGGCGGCGTCCCCGGGCCTGACGAGCGCGACCGCGGTAGTGAGCAGAGTGCCCGCACGGGCGTGGGAGGCGAGCTCGGACAGCAGGCGCCGATCGCCCCTGCGGGTGAGCATCGCCTCGGCGGCGTCGGGCCGGGCCCACCGGATCTGGTCGATCTCGCCGCGCGGAGCGGGAACCACCGGCGCGCGCAGCCTCTCGGCGACGGATCCAGCGGGCACTGGCGCGCCGACCCAGTAGTGGACTTCCTTGGTGTGCCCCGAGCCGAGGCGGTACCTCTGTGTGGCCAGTGGGACGCCCAGGATGACGGCGATCCCCGTCTCCTCCTCCACCTCGCGCACGGCGGCGACGACGATGGGCTCCCCCGGCTCTGCCTTGCCCTTGGGCCACGACCAGTCCCGATACCGTGGCCGATGGACCATGAGGACCTCGATGTCAGCCGGATCGACCGCCTCGCCGACGACGTCCACCCGTCCGGGGTCCGCGAAGCGCCAGACGAGCGCCCCCGCGGAGCGCACAAGCTTCTGGGGCCTGGGGGAAGGGGTGGGAGTCACCTCTCAAGGGTAGCGGCCCGCGTCGGGCACCGCCGGACCGGTGGCCGGGGTTTCGCACCCCCGCCCCATGCGCCGCGCGCCCCGTGCGTTGCGCCCGCGCCCTGTGCGCTGCGCGAGCCCCAGTCCCGGGGTTGCGCCACTATGCCCCTGGGTTGCAGTCCCCGGGTTGCGCACACAAGGACCCCGATTTACGAAACACCCGCCGCACACAAGGGCTTGATTCCGCCCTTGTGTGCGATGCCATGTTGCCTAATTCCGACCCTTGTGTGCGATGCCGTGTTGCCTGATTCCGGCCCTTGTGTGCGACACCGAGAAGGACGGGCGGTGACGGGCCACGCGCCGCGGCCCGCAGGCCCCGAAGGGGAAGGCTGCGCCGACGCGCGTTGTTCGCACCAGCGCGCGTTATATCCCCCTCGCGGTGTCAACGACTCCCTCGCGATGCCGACAACCCCCTCGCGATGCCGACAACCCCCTCGCGGTGTCAACGACCCCCTCACGGTGTCGACAACGCGCGTCGGCGCACCGCGCGCGTTCACCCCCCAGCCCTTCCGGGGGCGCGCCGGAGGCGGCCTCGCGGGACATCCGCAGCGCCTCGTCCTCCGAGGTGGCGCGCCCTAGTCGAGCCCGTCCGCGGTGCGGACCGGGCCCTTCCGCGGGCACGCCCTAGTCGAGTGCGCCGGAGGCGGCCTCGCGGGCCGCCGCGTCGAGCTCGTCGGCGGTGCGGACCAGCGCCCGGCTCCGCGTCGTGACGGCGTGGGCCAACGGGTCGTCGGGGTCGTCGATCCACGTGGCGTCGGCGGCCGCCAGGACGCGGCAGGCCCGGGCGGCCTGGGCGAAGACGAAGTCCAAGTCGTCATCGGTGAGGTCCCCCCGCAACAGGGAATCGACCTCCTCGATCACGAATGGGAGGGGTCTCACATCCACGGGGGCCTCGAGTCCATCGATGCGGGGCGAAGCGGCCCCCGCCTCGTAACGCCGCGCGACCGCCCCCGGATCCCGGTGGTACCACTCGCTCAACAGGTAGGCGCGCCACAGCGCGCCAGGAAGCGTGAACGCGGGGCTGCGCGCCCACACGTGCGCGATGGCGTCGGCCCCGTGCCCGCGCACGTGGGCGCGCAGACGGGCCACCGCCTCGTCGTCGAACTCGTCGTCGCCCACGCCCATGAGCGCCCACGCCGCGGTGTGCGCGACGGCGGCGGACTCGGCGGGGTCCTCGTCCCCGATGATCGCCTCGGCTCGGGAGGCGGAGAGCATCGCGGGACGCCTCGGTTTGGTCGGTTCGGCCATTTTGGCATCATCCTCTTACAATGGTGTGCGACGGGCCTATAGCTCAATGGTAGAGCAGCGGACTTTTAATCCGTAGGTTGGGGGTTCGAGTCCCCCTGGGCCTACTCGCCCGCCCCAGCCCCGTCGGCTGGGGCGGTTGCCGCACCGCGCCAGTACGAACGCGCTGCCGACGGATGGAGGTCGTCATGTCCGACGAAGCGGACAGGGCCCACGGCGCCCTGGCGGGACTCGCGCTGGGGGACGCCCTTGGCATGCCGACCCAGGCGATGACCGCCGACCAGATCACGCGGACCTACGGGTGGGTGGACGCCCTGGTGCCAGCCGACGCCTCGCAGCCCTACGCGCCCGGCATGCCCGCCGGCAGCGTCACGGACGACACGGAGCAGGCGCTGCTCGTCGCCGACCTGCTGGTGTCGGGCGGGGGCGGCATCGACCCCCACGCCTTCTCCCGCGCCCTGCTGGACTGGGAGGACTCGATGGCGGCCCGCGGTTCCCTCGACCTGCTGGGCCCATCGACGAAGGCCGCCCTGGAACGCGTGCGGGCCGGGGAGGACCCCCTCCACGTGGGCGGCGCGGGCACCACCAACGGCTCAGCGATGCGAGTCGCGCCCGTCGGGATCGCCTCCTCCACCCGGGATCCGCGTTTCACCGACACCGTGTGGGAGTCGTGCCGCGTCACCCACGCCACCGAACAGGGCTTCCACGCCGCCGCGCTCGTGGCGGCAGCGGTCTCCCTCGGCATCGACGGAGCAGGGGTGGGCAGCCCTTCGGACTCCGCCCGCGCCTCCTTGGAACGCGCCCTGGCCCTCGTGGAGGGACTCGGGCGCCGGGGGGCGTGGACGCCCCAGCCGGACGTGTGCGAGCGGACCCGCTACGCGCTGCGGTTCGCGCGCTCCCGCGACCGCGCCCCCGGTACGGCCGACGACGACCGGGCGTTCGCCGGGGCGCTGCGGGCACACGTCGGCGCCTCCGTGGAGGCCGCCCAGTCCATCCCCGCAGCGTTCGCCATCGCGTGGCGCTACGCCGCCGATCCGTGGCGGGGCCTGTGCGTCGCCGCCAACCTCGGCGGTGACACCGACACGATCGGCGCTATCGCCGGCGCCGTGCTCGGCGCCGCCCTGGGAGCCCGGTGCTGGCCCGCCCAGGAGATGGAACGGGTGGAGGGAGTCTCCGGGCTGCGGCTGCGCGAGACCGCCGACGGTCTGCTCCGCCTGCGCGCCCACGGCTCACGACCGCCCGCCCACGGGGAGCCGGTCGCGGCACCGCTGGAGGGCAGGGTCGTCCTGCTCGGGCAGGTGGTCGTCGACCTCGCACTGCTGGCGCCGCGCGTGCCCGCTCCCGGCGGCGACGTGTTCGCAGAGGACGCGGGCATGCACGCGGGCGGGGGCTTCAACGTGCTGGCCGCTGCCCGCCGGATGGGAGCGCAGGCAGTGAGCCTCTCCGGCGTCGGGGACGGCGGATTCGCCTCGATCATCACCGCTGCGCTGGAGCGCATCGGCGCCGCCTGCGAGGGACCGCGCATCGCGGGAACGGACTCGGGGTACTGCGTGGCCATCACGGACGCCGACGGCGAGCGCACCTTCGTCTCGACCAGGGGCGCGGAGGCCCGCCTGCCGCGCGGGTCGTGGTCCGCCCACGCGGCCCGCTTGCGCAGCGGCGACGTGGTGCACGTGGACGGCTACGCGCTGGCCCACCCGGCCAACACCGCCGCGCTGCGGGAGTTCCTCTTGGCGCCCCTGCCCGCCGGGCTCCGCGCGATCGTCGACGTGTCCCCCGTCGTCGGCGACGTCGACCTCGACGACCTGCTCGCCCTGCGGGCCCTGGCCCCCCTGTGGTCCATGAACGAGCGCGAGGCGGGGATCCTCGCGGGCCGCCTCGCGCGGGCGTCCGCCGCGCCCCCGCACGGAGGCGCTCCCCAGGGGGAGGCGGCGCCACCGGCCGGAGCGGCCCCCGGGGACGCCGCGCGACTCGCGGCCGCGCTCGCCGACGCCCTGGGCTCCCCCGTCGTCGTGCGCTGCGGCGCCCACGGGGCGTGGTACGCCCCGGGTGAGCCCGCCGACCCCCGCTGGGCGGTCGAGCCCCCCGCATCCACGGACGACCGGCCCCGGAGGCGGCGCCCCCCATCAGCGGTCCGCATCCCCACCCCGCAGATCACGGCAGTCGACACGAACGGCGCCGGGGACGCGCACTCCGGGGTGCTGGCCGCCTCCCTGGCGCAGGGCGCGGACATCCTCGAAGCCCTGCGGTTGGCGAACTGCGCGGGCGCCCTCGCCGCGACCCGGGTGGGCCCGGCCACCTGCCCGTCCCGCACCGAGATCGAGGCCGCCTCCCGCGCCCTCGCCCATCATTAGGACACGCATGCCACGCAACGCGGACGCCCCCCGCGCCTCCCTGATCGGGGGCCCCCTCACCCCCGCCCTCCTGCTCACACTGGCGGCGCTCAACGCCGTGCCCCCGATGGCGACCGACATGTACTCCGCCGCCTTCCCGCAGATCACGGCCTCCCTGTCCACCACCTCGACCATGGTCGGGCTGACGCTCACGGCGTTCTTCATCGGCTACGCCGCGGGCCAGGTGCTGGGCGGTGCCGTCTCGGACCAGCTGGGCAGGCGCGGACCCGTCGTCGTCGGCTGCCTGGCGGCCCTGGTGGGATCCCTCGTGTGCGTCTTCACGCCGAACGCGGGCGTCCTCATCGCCGGGCGGGTCCTCCAGGGCTTCGGGGGCGGCGTCGCCTCGTCCGTGGGGCGCGCCGTCCTGGTCGATGTCGCGCACGGGAGAATGCTGGCGCGGGCCATGTCGCTGCTGCAGGCCGTCGTCGGCTTCGCGCCGATGGTCGCCCCCGTGCTCGGCGGCTTCATCGTCACCCGCGCCCCCTGGAGGACCGTGTTCTGGGCGCTCGCGGCCTTCACCCTGCTGATGACGGTCCTCGCGTGGTGCTTCGTGCCCGAGTCGCTGCCGCCCGGGGAGCGCCAGGACGGCGGAGTGCCCCGTTTCTTCCGCGGCCTCGCCCAAGTGGTCCGGATCCGGCCCTTCGTCGGCTTCATGCTCACGAACGCGTTGTCGAGCTTCTGCATGTTCGGGTACATCTCGAACGCCACCTACGTGCTGCAGGAGTCCCTGGGGCTCTCCCCCTTCCAGTACTCCCTGGTCTTCGCCTTCAACGCCCTGGTGCCCACGCTGCTGGCACTGGTGAACGTGCGCCTCATCGCGCGCTTTGAACCCCGCGCCCTCATCGCCGTGGGCCTGGCGCTGGCGGCCCTGGGGGTCGTGACCCTGGTGGTGTCGGCCACTGCACTGGGCCTCGCGCTGGTCCCCACGTGCGCCGGGTTCATGCTCATCATGAGCGCGAACGCCTTCATCTTCGGCAACGCGGCCTCGCTGGCGCTCGGGCAGTCGCGCGAGCTGGCGGGAACCGCCTCGTCGGTCCTCGGCGTCGCCCAGTCGCTGGCGAACGCGGTTTCCGCGCCGCTGGCGACCTCCGGCGGCTCGTCGGCGACCCCGATGATCGTGGTCATGGTCGTGGGCTCCGTCGGCGCGTGGCTGGCGTTCTGGGTGGTCGCCCGGGGCGGGCGCGGCGCGCGCACCGACGGGGCCGCGCAGTAGGCGCACGCCGTGCGCGGCGCCAAGAAGGAACGGACGCCAGAAGGGACGAGGGGCGGCCCGCGGGGAACGGGAACGCTGCGGGCCCGCGCCCGCAGCGGGCGTCACTCCCCCCGCCGCGCCGAGTGGTGCTTGCCCGAGGCGATCCACACGGCCACTGACACCAGGACCAGCCCGGCGAGCTCCGCAGGAGCGGGGATCTGGCGGAGCATGAGAGCGCCGACCACTGCGCTCGAGGCGGGCAGAAGCGCCGTGAAGAGCGCGAAAGTGGCCGCGGGCAGGCGCGTGAGCGCCAGGGCCTCCAGCGAGTAGGGGACGACCGTTGAGAGCAGTCCCACACCGACCACTGCGGCGAGCAAGCCGGAGTCCGTGAGCGCCACCAACGCGCCCGGTCCCAGAACGGGCGCGAAGAGCACCGCCCCGAAGAAGCACCCGAGCGCCAGGTTCGTCACACCCGAGCGTGTGGAGGCGACCCGCTGCCCCAGGACGATGTACAGCGCCCAGGCGAGGGCGGCGGCCAGGATCCACGCCAGGCCGGCGCGCACCCGCCCCTGCGACAGGTCGAGTCCCAGGCCCCCGATGCACGCGACCCCCGCCAGGGCCAGGAGGGCCGCGACGCGCGGCGCCCACCCCCGCCCGCGCAGGACGGCGACCGCCACTGGACCGACGAACTCGATGGAGACGGCGGTGCCCAGGGGCAGACGGGCGATTGCCTCGTAGAACGAGGAGTTCATCGCCACCAGGACCACCCCGAAGAGCGTGGACGCCGCCAGGTCGCGGCGGCTGAGCCCGTCGCGCCACGGGCGCCTCCACGCGCACAGGACGAGCGCGCCCGTGGCGGCCCGCCACCATGCGACCGAGGCGGGCTCGACCGCCGCGAAGGCGACGACCGCCACCGCCGCGCCGACGTACTGGATGAGCCCGGAGCCGACGATGAAGAGCTGCGGCGGCAGCCGGTCGGCGAGAGCCATCTACTGGGCCGGGGTGAAGACCAGCGCCGCGGAGTTCATGCAGTAGCGCATCCCCGTGGGCTGGTCCGGGGCGTCGGGGAAGACGTGGCCCAGGTGCGAGCCGCAGCGCGAGCAGCGCACCTCCGTGCGGACCATGCCGTGGCTGGTGTCGACCAGGTCCCTGGTCGCCCCCTCGTCGGCCTCGTAGAAACTGGGCCAGCCGCACGCCGACTCGAACTTGGCGTCCGCGTCGAAGAGCCGCTGCCCGCAGGCGGCGCAGTGGTAGGCGCCCTGGCGGTGCTCGTCGAGCAGCTCCCCCGTGAAGGGCCGCTCGGTGCCGCCCTCGCGCAGCACGTGGTACTGCATGGGGGTGAGCCGGGAGCGCCACTGGGCGTCTGTGAGGGCGGAGGCCTCGTCGAGGCTGGGGAAATCGCTCATGCCCCTATTGTGGCCCTTCCCGCCTCCCATGGCGCGCCGCCCGGGCTGTGCGGCTCAGCGCCGCCGCTTGCCCTTCTTGTCGTCGTACCCGCGTCCGGCCATGGCCGCGTTGCGCTCGTCGGCCTCGGGCGAGCCCGAGTAGAAGCGCTCGCCCCGCTCGACGGGTTCTGCCGCAGGCCGCGCGGGGGCGGCGGGCGCCGACT
>NZ_CP017298.1:1322801-1326434 GCF_001746855.1 Pauljensenia hongkongensis
AGGCCGCCGGGGCAGGGCGCGGGGCGGGAGCAGGTCGCGGAGCGGGCGCCCCGGCTGGGGCGGGAGCGGGGCGCCCCCTCCCACCGCCGTCGACCGCCTCGAGGATCCGCGTCCGATCGATCCCGTGGACGGCGGTGGCCGGCCCGTCGGTGCTCTTCGGGCGCACCCCCACCCTGCCCTCGCTCAGGACGCGGCCGACGGCGGTCTCGCTCATCACCTGGGTCTCCTCGCCCTGGGACGGCCCCCCGTGGGCGAGCTCCCGCTGGCGCTCGGCCATCGCCCGGCGCCTGGCGAGCTTGTGCTTGCGCCGGGCGGCGACCATGCGGGCGGCGTGCGCCGCGTCCCTGGGGGTCTTCGAGGCGTCGGACACGGGGGCCGGGGCTTCCGCGGAAGCAGGAGGGGCCACGAGCGCCGCCCCTGCCTCATTCACGCCGGTGCCAGCGATGCCGGCGAGTTCCTCGGCCAGGGAGGCCGCCTTCTCCCCCGTGGGGTCGTGGGTCACAGTGACGGTCCTGAGGGGCTCGAGGCGGCGGGCCGGGCGCGCGGCGGGGTGCTCGGCGACGATCCACGCGATGAGGTGCTCGCGCAGGAAGGTGCGCAGGTCGGACAGGGTCCCGGAGTCCTTCGCGGAGACCAGGACCCGCACCGTGACCGTGTCCTGGTCGGAGTCGGTGACCTGCACCGTCCACGTGCGCCCGTCCCACAGATCGGTCCTGGTGAGGAGAGTCTCGACCTTGCGGCGGATGAGGTTCACGGGGGCGCTCCAATCGAGCTTGAGCTCGACGGTGCCCAACTGGGCGGCGGCGCGCCTCGTCCAGTTCTCGAAGGGCGTGGACGTGAAGTAGGTGCACGGGGTGATGAGGCGGCGCTCGTCCCAGACCCGGACCACGACGTAACTGAGGGTGATCTCCTCCACGGAACCGTTCTCGCCCTTCGGACCCGCCACGACCACGTCGCCCACGCGGATGGCGTCGGTGAACGCCAGCAGGACGCCCGCGAACACGTTGCCGAGGGTCTGCTGGGCCGCCAGGCCCGCGATGACCGAGACGAGGCCGGCGGAGGCGAGGATCGTGGTCATCGCCTGGCGGGCGGCTTCGAAAGTGCCCAGGACCGCGCACAGGCCGACGACGCTGATCACCACCTGCATGAGGCGCCGGATGACCTGGGCCTGCGTCTCGAAGCGGCGCGAGCGCCCCTTGTCCTGCTTCTGCCGCAGTTTCGCCGCGTCCTCGACCAGCCACGCGGCGGAGTAGCCCACCCATGTCAAGCACGCGAGCGCGGCGATGAGCAGCAGGTGGGACATGACCGACACTGTGGTGCCGTTCGACCAGTCCATCAGGTCGATGTTGGACAGGGTCACCTGCAGGCCGATCCACCCGCCCCACGTGAGGAAGGAGCCGTAGGACGCGGAGCGGGTGCGGCCCAGCAGGGCCGAGGCGATGGCCGATTTCGCCAGGGCGCCCCGTGCGATGGCGTGCACCAGGACCGCGATGACCAGTCCGACGAAGGCGCCGACGGCGCTGCCCAGCAGCAGCGACGCGAGGTCGAGGGCGTGGGTGACCACTTCGGAGGCTCCGTCGGACTGCCCCGAGTCGCCCGACGCCGCCAGAACATGTGCAAATTGGGGTGGAAGAGTGCGCATGGCGGAAGCGTATGCCCCGTGCCTGACTGCTTCCTGAAAGGCGCAAGGTGTGTTAGGGGTCACGGGCGGGCGTTTTGACCTGGAAGGCATGTTCTGCCTAAAGTAATCCTCGTCTTCGGGCGCCAGTCCGGCGGCCAAACGGCCCCCATCGTCTAGCGGCCTAGGACACCGCCCTTTCACGGCGGCGACACGGGTTCGAATCCCGTTGGGGGTACGGCTCCCGCAATCGTGGAAGCGCAATAACTCAATAGGTCTTACCTGTTGTAAGGCCCCGTAGCGCAGTTGGTTAGCGCGCCGCCCTGTCACGGCGGAGGTCGCGGGTTCAAGTCCCGTCGGGGTCGCCGACCAGACCGTAACGGTCCCGGTCCTGGCTCTGTAGCTCAGTTGGTAGAGCGTTCGACTGAAAATCGAAAGGTCACCGGATCGACGCCGGTCGGAGCCACCACTTCCCCGAAGTCCCTTGGGCTTCGGGGATTTTTTGTGCGGTTGTGCGCACGAGGCGGGGGCACTGTGCATACGAAGCGGGGGCCGGGGCCGCCGATCCCCGGTCGTCGCGCCCCGGACGGGGTAGGTGGGGGCTCAGCCATACGAGCCAGACGTTGCGCCCATGGTTGAGGAATTGAGCCACACGCGACGAGGGTGGCCCGCCTGCCCGGGGATCACTCCCAGGTGGGCTGGCTACCACCCTCGTCCCTTAAGATATCACTGCTTCGAGAACCTATGAGCCTTTCCACCTTTCGTGATGACGACCAAATCCACGGTTTTGACTACCCAGCGAACCTCCGTTCCGCTTGCACAAAAGCGGGTTCACTATCAAGACCGCACCTTCGCAGGCCGAGCGTCAATCACAACACCTGCTTACCAACTCATTCGAACTGGCTGGAAACGGTATGATTCGTATCCTGGGGCGCCTTGAACCCCCAGATCCGCCCATCTGTCTCCGCGTCAGGATCCTTCACTCCCGGGCCGTGGGAATCGACGTGGAGGTGCACCTCTGCTCCTGTTTCCGCGAGGCTCAGCACTGTGAGTACTTCGTGTGCTCACTGGCTGGTCTCCTAGACGCAGCGGCCGGGGTGAACACTAAGCCGACCCCTGTTCGGGGAAGCGGCTCCCCGCAGGATTCCCGGCTCATCCCCGCGCGTGCGGGGAAAACCGCCGCGTGAACGTGCGGGCCCGCCTGTGCGGGGGCTCATCCCCGCGTGTGCGGGGAAAACGCCCTGTCGAAGGGGCGCTGACCAAGCCCGCCGTGGCTCATCCCCGCGCGTGCGGGGAAAACTGAAGGGCGACCAAGCGGTCGCTGCACGCCGCGGGCTCATCCCCGCGTGTGCGGGGAAAACGGGACGACGACCTCGCGCACCCCTGCGGCGCTCGGCTCATCCCCGCGTGTGCGGGGAAAACCCCTCCTCGGGGCGCCAGTTTCCGCCCGTCCGGGGCTCATCCCCGCGTGTGCGGGGAAAACCGGCCCCGGCCTCGTCGGTACTGTCGAGGGCCGGGCTCATCCCCGCGTGTGCGGGGAAAACACGTGCGCGTGCGCCGCCGCGACGGCGGCGACGGGCTCATCCTCGCGTGTGCGGGGAAAACCAGGCGGCGGCGCATGGCCGCGACGCCGTTGGCGGCTCATCCCCGCGTGTGCGGGGAAAACGCGACATGCTGCGCTCGCTCATGCCGCGTTTCCGGCTCATCCCCGCGTGTGCGGGGAAAACCCTCGATGGTGCGCAGGAGGTGGGCGAGACCGGGGCTCATCCCCGCGTGTGCGGGGAAAACGTTCTCGTTTCCGGTGGGGAGTGGGTCGCGGCCGGCTCATCCCCGCGTGTGCGGGGAAAACACCCTCTGGACGCGGGGGGCGCCGCCTCGGCCGGGCTCATCCCCGCGTGTGCGGGGAAAACGCGGAGGGCGTTGTGGCCGTGGGGGTGGACGACGGCTCATCCCCGCGTGTGCGGGGAAAACGTCGCACTCGGGCATCAACACGTTCTTGGATTATCCCGGGTATA
>NZ_CP017298.1:1327683-1333323 GCF_001746855.1 Pauljensenia hongkongensis
CACCGCTACAATCACAACCACACCACCACCCCACCGACCACCGTATAACCAACCCTCCACAAAACCCGGGACTATCCATTCTCGCCGTGGGCTCATCCCCGCGTGTGCGGGGAAAACGGGTTCGCGGCCGGCGGGGCCGCGGCGTCGGTGGGCTCATCCCCGCGTGTGCGGAGAAAACACCGGCGCGGGCATCCGCGACTTCGGACTCACCGGCTCATCCCCGCGTGTGCGGGGAAAACTTGGCTGCTGCTGCGGCTGGCGCCTCTACGCTGGGCTCATCCCCGCGTGTGCGGGGAAAACCGGGCCAGTGGCACGCCGAAGGGCAACCCGGACGGCTCATCCCCGCGTGTGCGGGGAAAACGAAAGTATGCGTAGTCACAACTCCTCCTGATAGGGCTCATCCCCGCGTGTGCGGGGAAAACTCGGCCTGCGACGGCCAGCACACGCCCGCGTCGGGCTCATCCCCGCGTGTGCGGGGAAAACACCATCAAATCCGGCGCGCAGGCCGTGTGGGGGGGCTCATCCCCGCGTGTGCGGGGAAAACCTGAAAATCGCTCCTACCCCCCTTCTAGGCCCCGGCTCATCCCCGCGTGTGCGGGGAAAACAGGCCCAGTGCCGCGACTTTTTTCGGGTTGAGCGGCTCATCCCCGCGTGTGCGGGGAAAACGGGAGGAACGTCACACCCGGGTCGATACGGCACGGCTCATCCCCGCGTGTGCGGGGAAAACGTCACCAAGCCCAACAAGTGACCCAAACCACGAGGCTCATCCCCGCGTGTGCGGGGAAAACGCCAGGGAGGTCCGCGACTTCGCGGCCCAGTGGGGCTCATCCCCGCGCGTGCGGGGAAAACCCGCCTGAATGCCGCGGCGGTGTCCTCGCCGGGGGCTCATCCCCGCGTGTGCGGGGAAAACGGATTTCACCGGGGGCGGTCATTGGGGGTCTCCGGCTCATCCCCGCGTGTGCGGGGAAAACACCGAGACGTTCAGCGTCTACCAGTACGCGGCCGGCTCATCCCCGCGTGTGCGGGGAAAACGTAGATGGGCCCTACGGGGCCGTCACGAAGTTCGGCTCATCCCCGCGTGTGCGGGGAAAACGTCTGGAACGTCCTCGAGCCCATCCGCAACGCCGGCTCATCCCCGCGCGTGCGGGGAAAACTCGGTGACGGCGATATGGGCCATGACGGCCTGGGGCTCATCCCCGCGTGTGCGGGGAAAACACGTCCATGAGGTCGGTCCAGGCGTCGGCGACCGGCTCATCCCCGCGTGTGCGGGGAAAACCACCAGGTGCTGGCGGACGATGATCCCCGCCGAGGCTCATCCCCGCGCGTGCGGGGAAAACGAGTACCACCACGACCTCGCCGTCCTCGGCGCCGGCTCATCCCCGCGCGTGCGGGGAAAACGTGGTCGCGCCTGTGCGCGGGTCCATGTGGATGGGCTCATCCCCGCGCGTGCGGGGAAAACATCTGCGCCTCGTCGTAGATGCAGACCGCGACCGGCTCATCCCCGCGCGTGCGGGGAAAACAGAGGCTGTACGTAGTGCCCAGCTACACCGACCGGCTCATCCCCGCGCGTGCGGGGAAAACCGCCCCTCCACCAGCAAATCCCCCCGCGACTGGGCTTATCCCCGCGCGTGCGGGGAAAACGTGAGGGACCCGCCGATGACGATGCCGCGCATCGGCTCATCCCCGCGCGTGCGGGGAAAACCTCGTGCGGGTCTGCAAGAAGCAGCTCGCGGCGGGCTCATCCCCGCGCGTGCGGGGAAAACTCGGCGAGCGACCCGCCGTGGTTGGGCTCCGTGGGCTCATCCCCGCGCGTGCGGGGAAAACTGAGCACATCGCAGGCAACCATCAGCCGTGAGGGGCTCATCCCCGCGCGTGCGGGGAAAACTTGATGGGGGTCGCCCGGTCCTTCGTGGTGACCGGCTCATCCCCGCGCGTGCGGGGAAAACCACCGTGCCCGGCACCGTTCCGAAGCGGAAACGGGCTCATCCCCGCGCGTGCGGGGAAAACCGCAGGACGATGCGCGCCCGGCTCGCCTCGTACGGCTCATCCCCGCGCGTGCGGGGAAAACCGGCGGTTGCTGAGCGCCCTCATGGCGCGCCTGGGCTCATCCCCGCGCGTGCGGGGAAAACACCTGCTTTCTTCTTCTATGAGGGTCAGGGCGGGGCTCATCCCCGCGCGTGCGGGGAAAACGACCCCAAGAAGACCAACGAAGCGGACTTCGAGGGCTCATCCCCGCGCGTGCGGGGAAAACATGCTCACGGACGTATCGACTCCGTGCCGCCGCGGCTCATCCCCGCGCGTGCGGGGAAAACCAGTTCGGCAACCTCTACCTCGACTACGTAACGGGCTCATCCCCGCGCGTGCGGGGAAAACTTGATGGGGGTCGCCCGGTCCTTCGTGGTGACCGGCTCATCCCCGCGCGTGCGGGGAAAACCACCGTGCCCGGCACCGTTCCGAAGCGGAAACGGGCTCATCCCCGCGCGTGCGGGGAAAACGTACGCGTGTGTGGCGCCCCTCCAGGGCGGGCCGGCTCATCCCCGCGCGTGCGGGGAAAACTCGGAGACGAAGGATATGACGCCGTCGGCGGCGGGCTCATCCCCGCGCGTGCGGGGAAAACGGCCATCGAGGCGGGCAAGGCCCTGGCAACCGCGGCTCATCCCCGCGCGTGCGGGGAAAACTCGTTGATGAGCGCCAGGGCCTCGCGCAACTCCGGCTCATCCCCGCGCGTGCGGGGAAAACATGGTCTCGACCAAAGGAACGGCCAGATCCGAGGGCTCATCCCCGCGCGTGCGGGGAAAACGGGTTGGCGGCGGCGTCGATGGGCCGGCCGTCCGGCTCATCCCCGCGCGTGCGGGGAAAACGGCCATCGAGGCGGGCAAGGCCCTGGCAACCGCGGCTCATCCCCGCGCGTGCGGGGAAAACGTCCAGGAAGTGAGCCTAGTCGCGATCCCCGCGGGCTCATCCCCGCGCGTGCGGGGAAAACTTCATCCCCTTCGTCGTCGATGGACGACTCAACGGCTCATCCCCGCGCGTGCGGGGAAAACCTCGTGTGCGGCCACGGCGCCAGCGCCCCGAGGGGCTCATCCCCGCGCGTGCGGGGAAAACGCCGCCGATATCGCCTTGGCCGTCGATCCACGCGGCTCATCCCCGCGCGTGCGGGGAAAACTTACAGAGTACCTTTTGAGATGTGGGCCACTCGGGCTCATCCCCGCGCGTGCGGGGAAAACGCCCTGTCCCGTGCTATCCCCGCTGTCCGGGGGGCTCATCCCCGCGCGTGCGGGGAAAACGCGCGCGTGCCCATGGGCGCGGTGACGTGCGCGGGCTCATCCCCGCGCGTGCGGGGAAAACGCTCTTCGTGGTTTGGAGGCCGCGGGCCACCAGGGCTCATCCCCGCGCGTGCGGGGAAAACCGGGCGACAGCAGGAATGTACCCGTCGTAGGACGGCTCATCCCCGCGCGTGCGGGGAAAACCTGAGCGTCCGCATACCGACGCCAGCAAGGTCCGGCTCATCCCCGCGCGTGCGGGGAAAACTGGAGGGTGTCGCCGGTGAGCCCCAGCCTGGTGGGCTCATCCCCGCGCGTGCGGGGAAAACTTTCTTTACCGACGCCGAGGATGGTGTCGCTGGGGCTCATCCCCGCGCGTGCGGGGAAAACACCTACAGCAATATTGAACAGGACTGGATCAGCGGCTCATCCCCGCGCGTGCGGGGAAAACCCGGTCGCGGTCGAGAGGTTGAGGCGGTCGCCGGGCTCATCCCCGCGCGTGCGGGGAAAACCGCCTTGTCGCCGACACGGGCGAGACGCTGGTGGGCTCATCCCCGCGCGTGCGGGGAAAACTCGGCGCCCGCCAGCGCGATGCTGACGGCGGAGGGCTCATCCCCGCGCGTGCGGGGAAAACTCGGATGGTGACTGCGTGCGTTCCCCTCGGGACGGCTCATCCCCGCGCGTGCGGGGAAAACGGGGGCCACTGGCCAGGGCCGGGTCGACACGTCGGCTCATCCCCGCGCGTGCGGGGAAAACTACGACCCCCGCCACCGGGAGCTCGTGCGCCGCGGCTCATCCCCGCGCGTGCGGGGAAAACCGTGAGCCGTCGCCCATCGCTGGGACTTTCTCAGGCTCATCCCCGCGCGTGCGGGGAAAACATGACCTGCATCACCATCGTTGCGGTTCCAACGGGCTCATCCCCGCGCGTGCGGGGAAAACGTGTCCCAAGGTCTTCGCTAATGTTGGCGACGGGGCTCATCCCCGCGCGTGCGGGGAAAACGAGCGCACCGCGCAATTCCCCTTCGAAAACTAGGGCTCATCCCCGCGCGTGCGGGGAAAACACGAGGCCGCCCGCCTCGTTGTTGAGGTCGCCCGGCTCATCCCCGCGCGTGCGGGGAAAACCGAGGATTTATCCAGGTCGCAGGGCGCGGCCTCGGCTCATCCCCGCGCGTGCGGGGAAAACGGTGGTCGGCCGGGGCGTGTCCAGAAAGGACGGGGCTCATCCCCGCGCGTGCGGGGAAAACCGTACGGCAGGTCTTCGTCGACAAGCGGCTGCCGGCTCATCCCCGCGCGTGCGGGGAAAACCAACCCAAACGAAAGGCCCCGGAGGTCCCAATGGGCTCATCCCCGCGCGTGCGGGGAAAACTCATGTCATTTCACCTAAGCCCTTCTGAGCGCCGGCTCATCCCCGCGCGTGCGGGGAAAACCTCATCCGGCGCATCGTCGTGGGGTGCGAGGCGGGCTCATCCCCGCGCGTGCGGGGAAAACGGGACGGCGCTCACCGCCGCCATCAACCCGACGGGCTCATCCCCGCGCGTGCGGGGAAAACCCTGAAACCCTCCTGAATCGCCTCCTAGACCCCGGCTCATCCCCGCGCGTGCGGGGAAAACTCACCGGCGTCGACTGGGCGCGCACGCCCCGCGGGCTCATCCCCGCGCGTGCGGGGAAAACATCCAGGCCGCCAGTCGCGGGCCGACGGGGCTCGGCTCATCCCCGCGCGTGCGGGGAAAACGAGGGGGCGTGGAAGGGGAAGATCACTGGCACGGGCTCATCCCCGCGCGTGCGGGGAAAACGGGGACGCCGTTTCGGGTGCGCTTGACGAGCTCGGCTCATCCCCGCGCGTGCGGGGAAAACATAAGTGGAATGGGTCGAGCATATTCATGAACAGGCTCATCCCCGCGCGTGCGGGGAAAACTCAACTACACGCCAAGCCATTCGTTCAGCGTGGGGCTCATCCCCGCGCGTGCGGGGAAAACCTCATGTGTCTACGGTAGTGGAAAAATGACTAAGGCTCATCCCCGCGCGTGCGGGGAAAACAACGTGATCGCGGGCAGGGGATCGGGGGCCACGGGCTCATCCCCGCGCGTGCGGGGAAAACTAAACAATCTAATACGACGTACCTAGGCGCCTGGGCTCATCCCCGCGCGTGCGGGGAAAACCCTCGTTGGAGGGGGCCGTCAGGGCTTTCCGCCGGCTCATCCCCGCGCGTGCGGGGAAAACTCATGTCATTTCCGCTAAGCCACTCTAACGGCCGGCTCATCCCCGCGCGTGCGGGGAAAACGAAAAAATCCCCTCACGTAACCCCCCAAAAGTCGGCTCATCCCCGCGCGTGCGGGGAAAACAAGGCTTCATGTCCGTCGACGAGGTCAGGGCCCGG
>NZ_CP017298.1:1333373-1351172 GCF_001746855.1 Pauljensenia hongkongensis
GGCTGAGGGCATGGACCGCGAGCTCGACGCCGGCTCATCCCCGCGCGTGCGGGGAAAACGTGTCCTGGCCTAGGCAGGGGGGTAGAAGGGCGGGCTCATCCCCGCGCGTGCGGGGAAAACGGCTACGGCGCCATCACAGGGGCCGCCGATGGCGGCTCATCCCCGCGCGTGCGGGGAAAACAACGGTGGTTGTGGGTTTCATTTCTTGCTCCCAGGCTCATCCCCGCGCGTGCGGGGAAAACAAACTTATGCAACACCCTTTCGTATCTCTGCAGGGCTCATCCCCGCGCGTGCGGGGAAAACTGCGCGTCCCGTGCCTGTTCGAGTTCCTTCTCAGGCTCATCCCCGCGCGTGCGGGGAAAACTAAACAATCTAAACCACACTACGTAGGCGCCTGGGCTCATCCCCGCGCGTGCGGGGAAAACCACGTGGTAGTCAGGGCACAAGCGCGCCCACTCTGGCTCATCCCCGCGCGTGCGGGGAAAACCGGTGCACTAGCGACCGCTCATAGGTGATGTAGGGCTCATCCCCGCGCGTGCGGGGAAAACTCTACATGCGTTCGGACTTGAGCATCCCCGACGGGCTCATCCCCGCGCGTGCGGGGAAAACCCGACCGTCGCAGCGCTCAGGTGCCCATCGACCGGCTCATCCCCGCGCGTGCGGGGAAAACTGGCGGGCAGCCGTCGCAATCTGCGGCGCCCGGGGCTCATCCCCGCGCGTGCGGGGAAAACCGGTGACCTGGTCGGATGTCTCGGCTGCGCTGGGGCTCATCCCCGCGCGTGCGGGGAAAACACCTCGGTGGCGGCGCCCTTGATGCGGAGCGGGGGCTCATCCCCGCGCGTGCGGGGAAAACGACCTGGACCGCAAGAGGTGGACGTGGGACCACGGCTCATCCCCGCGCGTGCGGGGAAAACGCGCGAGCGGTCCGCAGGTGCGCACAGCGGTGGGGCTCATCCCCGCGCGTGCGGGGAAAACTCATGTGGCAACAGTAGAGCCCGGCGACAGATGGGCTCATCCCCGCGCGTGCGGGGAAAACCTCGACCCGGTAGATGCCGCTGCGCGCCATCAGGGCTCATCCCCGCGCGTGCGGGGAAAACGTCTGGAACGTTCTCGAGCCCATCCGCAACGCCGGCTCATCCCCGCGCGTGCGGGGAAAACTGCTGGCGCTGCCAGCCCTCCGACTTGCACGCGGGCTCATCCCCGCGCGTGCGGGGAAAACGACATCACCACAACCGACGACAAGGGCCAGGGCGGCTCATCCCCGCGCGTGCGGGGAAAACGCGCCGATGACGGCGACGAGGATCTTCACGGCGGGCTCATCCCCGCGCGTGCGGGGAAAACCCGGGGCTCATCCCGGGTAAATACTCTGTCATGGGCTCATCCCCGCGCGTGCGGGGAAAACACGACGAAGGTGCGCCACACGGCGTCGCCCATCGGCTCATCCCCGCGCGTGCGGGGAAAACCTTCGCCGTGGTCCACCGGTTCCCGAACGCGCGGGCTCATCCCCGCGCGTGCGGGGAAAACGTCCGCGCTGCGCTCGGTGACCACCCGCGCAACGGCTCATCCCCGCGCGTGCGGGGAAAACGCGTCGGCGGCCTCGCGCAGGAGGCAGGCGATCGGCTCATCCCCGCGCGTGCGGGGAAAACACCGCCGCCGGAGCGGACTCCGGGATCGGATGGGGCTCATCCCCGCGCGTGCGGGGAAAACTTCCCGATGATCCGGGTGAGTTCGCTCGCTTCGGGCTCATCCCCGCGCGTGCGGGGAAAACAAGGACACAAGCGTGCGAAGGATCAAGGCATTCGGCTCATCCCCGCGCGTGCGGGGAAAACGCACTGCGCCGCACAGGCGCCACGACCCAAGACGGCTCATCCCCGCGCGTGCGGGGAAAACGCAGGGCGCGGTCGGCGCGGAGGGCCAGGGTGAGGCTCATCCCCGCGCGTGCGGGGAAAACCTCATCCGCCAACCCGAGGCCGGGCGCCCCCGCGGCTCATCCCCGCGCGTGCGGGGAAAACATGGATAGGTCGCTGATGACCCACTGGTTCGCGGGCTCATCCCCGCGCGTGCGGGGAAAACTTCGCCGGGCCCGTCGCCATCTGAGGAAAGGAGGGCTCATCCCCGCGCGTGCGGGGAAAACGAGACGAAAACCCACGGCACGAATAGCGAGAACGGCTCATCCCCGCGCGTGCGGGGAAAACTCCCCTTGCGGGTTGGCGTAGGTGACCTGCTGGGGCTCATCCCCGCGCGTGCGGGGAAAACTTCACGTTCCGGGTCCCCGACCTGCGGGGCCGGGGCTCATCCCCGCGCGTGCGGGGAAAACGCCGCGTTCGCCGACGAGATTCCCGCTGCCCTCGGCTCATCCCCGCGCGTGCGGGGAAAACCGAGTTCCTCCTTGCGGGCCGCCGAGGCGGCCCGGCTCATCCCCGCGCGTGCGGGGAAAACAGTCGGCGTGTTCACGGTCGGCGGTGCGGCGGAGGCTCATCCCCGCGCGTGCGGGGAAAACCGAACGCCTGGCGCAGGATTCTTCCGGCGCGGAGGCTCATCCCCGCGCGTGCGGGGAAAACTCCCCGACGACCTCGGCCGCGTGAAGCTCTGCCGGCTCATCCCCGCGCGTGCGGGGAAAACCCTGCATCCTGGAGGCCGCCTACCAGGCCGGGCGGCTCATCCCCGCGCGTGCGGGGAAAACAGCCGCACCGTCGATCACGACGGCGACCCCGACGGCTCATCCCCGCGCGTGCGGGGAAAACCTCATCCGCCAGCCCGAGGTCGGGCGCCCCCGCGGCTCATCCCCGCGCGTGCGGGGAAAACGCGTGCTCGGGGCCCAGGAGCCCGTGCGCGCGCGGCTCATCCCCGCGCGTGCGGGGAAAACACCTGGTGCGCGACTTGGCGGGCTGGTCCCTCGGGCTCATCCCCGCGCGTGCGGGGAAAACGGTACGAATCTCGTACTGCCCGCGCCCTGACGCGGCTCATCCCCGCGCGTGCGGGGAAAACAGCGCGCGGCAGACCGGCATGAGCTGGCTCAGCGGCTCATCCCCGCGCGTGCGGGGAAAACGGCGGCTCCTCCCAACAGCTGCAAGACCTGGCGGGCTCATCCCCGCGCGTGCGGGGAAAACGTCCCCGGCGAAGACCGTCCCCGCCGGGACCGCGGCTCATCCCCGCGCGTGCGGGGAAAACCGATTCGACACCGACCCCCTCCTGCACGACGACGGCTCATCCCCGCGCGTGCGGGGAAAACCCCTTGCTCCTGTCTTCGACGTCGCCGAGGCCCGGCTCATCCCCGCGCGTGCGGGGAAAACTCGTCGGCGCTGTCCGGTACGGGCATGACGGTGGGCTCATCCCCGCGCGTGCGGGGAAAACGACCCCACCGCCGCCCCGACGCTCTGGGCGACCGGCTCATCCCCGCGCGTGCGGGGAAAACTTCTTGAGCTGCGCGCCGAGGATGGAGCTCATGGGCTCATCCCCGCGCGTGCGGGGAAAACAAACCCGCCCGGCCCCGACGCCTCGGACCTTGGGCTCATCCCCGCGCGTGCGGGGAAAACAAGGAAGAACTCGCCCGGATGCTACCCACGCCGGGCTCATCCCCGCGCGTGCGGGGAAAACCACGGCGTCGGCGAGGCTTGATCCATGGTTGGGGGCTCATCCCCGCGCGTGCGGGGAAAACTCGGTCAGCGGGACCAGACGGTCGCGCCCGCCCGGCTCATCCCCGCGCGTGCGGGGAAAACGCGTATGAGTGGGTGAAGACCCTCTTCTCGGGCGGCTCATCCCCGCGCGTGCGGGGAAAACCGCATCGACGGCCCGCACGAGGGCCTGCTCACCGGCTCATCCCCGCGCGTGCGGGGAAAACTGGAAGGACCTCGCCGACGCGGCGCAGAAACAGGGCTCATCCCCGCGCGTGCGGGGAAAACGCCAGGTCGCCGAGGGGCGCACCCCCAGCCACGGGCTCATCCCCGCGCGTGCGGGGAAAACTCGAGGGCGCCGATCTGCTCCTCCAGGCCCTTCGGCTCATCCCCGCGCGTGCGGGGAAAACTTTCTGGCCACTACGCATGGCTCGAAAGCCGGCGGCTCATCCCCGCGCGTGCGGGGAAAACTCGGTGTCCTGGGCGGCGAGGCTGAGGAACGGGGGCTCATCCCCGCGCGTGCGGGGAAAACTTCGGATGGTGATTGTGTGCGTTCCCCTCGGGGGGCTCATCCCCGCGCGTGCGGGGAAAACTTCGACGGGCCATATGTTGCGCAGCGTCTGGCCGGCTCATCCCCGCGCGTGCGGGGAAAACTGAGCGAGTGGGAGACCCGCCCCTACGAGGACAGGCTCATCCCCGCGCGTGCGGGGAAAACCCGGAGTCATCGTCGGCGCCGCGCAGGCTCGCGGGCTCATCCCCGCGCGTGCGGGGAAAACGAAGGGGAACGCTATGCGGCGGTACTTGAGTATGGCTCATCCCCGCGCGTGCGGGGAAAACCCAGCATTCCCTGATGAGCATGTTCGCGTGGTGGGCTCATCCCCGCGCGTGCGGGGAAAACGGCGCACTCAGGCGCTGCGCCGCTTGGTGCTTGGGCTCATCCCCGCGCGTGCGGGGAAAACTCGGCGTCGAGGTCAGGGACCAGGTGGCCGCCGGGCTCATCCCCGCGCGTGCGGGGAAAACGTCAGGCCCATGCGGGTATTGATATCGGCGATCGGCTCATCCCCGCGCGTGCGGGGAAAACGCGCCGAGCGCGTCCTCGGACCCGACCCGAACCGGCTCATCCCCGCGCGTGCGGGGAAAACTCCTGCAGGGCTTGGACCATCTGCGCCGCGCCCGGCTCATCCCCGCGCGTGCGGGGAAAACCCGGGACGGGGCGATCACACTGGCATCCTGGTAGGCTCATCCCCGCGCGTGCGGGGAAAACAGCATTTTTCCTTGCTACAAACACACATTTGTCGGCTCATCCCCGCGCGTGCGGGGAAAACCGCGGGGCATCGCAGACCAACGTCATACTATCGGGCTCATCCCCGCGCGTGCGGGGAAAACTGACTGTTCCTTTCCGTTAGCGCACTGACCCTGGGCTCATCCCCGCGCGTGCGGGGAAAACGTTGGTCTGCGATGCCCCGCGCGTTGAACCAGGGGCTCATCCCCGCGCGTGCGGGGAAAACCGGTGACGGCATGGACGGCGGTCCCCATGATGGGGCTCATCCCCGCGCGTGCGGGGAAAACGAGTAGGGAGTGTGCATTATGGAAATGGAGTTGGGCTCATCCCCGCGCGTGCGGGGAAAACTTGGAGTCGATTTCGGTCGATGCCTTGAACGAGGGCTCATCCCCGCGCGTGCGGGGAAAACAGTTGGCTCAACTTGTCGAAGCGCATGCCCGGCGGCTCATCCCCGCGCGTGCGGGGAAAACCCGTGCGAAGGATCAAAGCGTTCTTCGCCCGCGGGCTCATCCCCGCGCGTGCGGGGAAAACCAGCCCCGCGACCGTGAGTTCACTCACCCTCTCGGCTCATCCCCGCGCGTGCGGGGAAAACAGTGCGGGCACCAGGTCGTTGGAGGCGGTGAGCGGCTCATCCCCGCGCGTGCGGGGAAAACGTGTGCCATCTGTGTGGTGAGCCGATCACGGACGGCTCATCCCCGCGCGTGCGGGGAAAACGGGCTTGTCCACGACCTTGAACTCGAAGTCCGCGGCTCATCCCCGCGCGTGCGGGGAAAACGAGACCATGAGCGCCGGCGAGTACGAGCGCGCGGGCTCATCCCCGCGCGTGCGGGGAAAACGTCGTCGTCCCACATGGGGGCGTCCTCGGCCTCGGCTCATCCCCGCGCGTGCGGGGAAAACGCTTCCTGACCTGGGCTTTTACCGCTCGGGTCGGTCGGATCTTGGAAACCCTCGAGCCTTCCGCCTTTTCTGGAAGTTACTCATTCCCGGGCGCCCGCGCAAACGGCGGGCAGTGTCGGGCGCGTCGGCGGGGTCTGTGTACTGGCCCCGCCCTTGGGCGAGCGCTGGGCGCATCATGAGCCGGATGCCCTCGAAGTCCACTGGGCGCCAGGGGTCCCCCCAGGTGAGGAACTCGAGGCCCTGCTCGTTGCGCGCCCTGTAGACCATGATCGCCCGACCGCTCCCCATGGTCTTGATGACGATCTCCCACAGCCGCTCTCGAACGCGGCTGCCCAGGTTCCCCACGAATACGCCAGGAGATATCTCAAGGAGCCAGCGCGTGACGTGCCCGCGCAGCCCTTCGGGCACGGCCGAGAGGACGAGCACGATCATGTCACGGATCTTTCCTCGTAGGACACCCCCGCGGCGACGGTCCCCTCGAAGTCGTCCCACAGGTGCAAGTCGTCGACGATCAGGGCCTCGTCGTCATCATCGGCGTCAATGGGGTCGCCGCTCAAGGCCAGGAGGGCCTTGATGTCCCGCACGGCCTGCTCGAGCAGGCGGCACTCGCGGACGGCGTCGCGCACGCGCCGCCTCGCCTCCGTGCCGATCGGCGTTTCGCCTCCCAGGGCGGCGACGTCGAAGGCAACGGGGATGGACAGGTCCGCTTTGTACAGGTCCGCGATGTCGTAGACGAACGCCCTGTAGGTGCCGCTGTGCACGAATCCGAGTCCTGGCGAGCAGCCGAGGGCGACGATCACCGCGTGGACCACTCCGTAAAGGGCGGAATTGGCGGCCGAGAGCGCCTGGTTCACCACCGATCCGCCCTCGAAGTCGTCCGGGTCGTACTCGCGTCTGTCCCAGGGGATCCCGGTGCGCTGGGAGTTGTGCCTGTACAGGCGCCGCACCCGTGCCCCTTCGCGCCCGCGCAACTGCTGCAGGCTGAGCTTCGCGACGTCCTCGCCCTGGAAGCGCATGAGGTACATCTGGCGGGCGACGGCGAGGCGCAGCGCGGGGTCGCTGACGGCCTTGGCCTGCGCCTCCAGGAGCCGGGAGGAGCGTGACGGCGGGTTCCCGTGGGCGTAGTACCGCACGCCGTTCTCCCCCACCCACACCGCAGTCGATCCGCTCTCGGAGAGCACCGAGATGGCGGAGTGCGTGATCTTGACACCAGGCCCCATGAGGAGGACCGACAGCGCTGCGGCGGGGACGTGCGCCACCCCTCTGCTGTCGGTAATGGTTATCGCGTTGGAGTCGCGGTGGATGACGCACCGCTCCACGTAGAGGAACGTGAGGCGGTCCCTGACCCGAACGAGATCCTTCGGGTCAGGGGGCCGCGCTCCCGGTATCGGCGTCATGGCCGCGCCAACGTCATCAGCCCGCAGCCGTAGGCTTTGGACCGCCCCATCCCGCCGACGAGGCAGGCGCGGAGCCTCGCGGGGTCGCGCACCTCCAGGACTCCTTGGAACGTCGCCATCTGGATCGTCACATACGTGCCGTCGTGCTGGAACTTCTCGATGCCCCGGCCGACGCAGTCGACGACGAGGTTGGCGCCGTCGACGCGCTCCCCCGCCTCGTCCTCGAGGACCGGCAGGTCCCCGCCGATCTCGCGGGAGGTGAGGATGGAGAAGCCGTTCGCCTCGGTCCGGTCCAGCAGCCACTGGGTCTGCTGGGCGATCGTGACGTGCGCGAGGGTCTTCTTCTTCCCCTTCCCGTTGCGCTGCTTGGTGTCGCGGAACGTGGGGTTGACGGTGATACGGAAACCCCATCGCTGCCCGGGGCTCAGCGCTTCGAGGAAGGCGCCCGTGTCGCGCACCGTGACACCCTCGTCCGTCGCGTACCCCGCTGTTTCCACGATCAGCGAGGGGTCCATCGGCACCGGGCTGGAGACGTAGAGGATCAGCGCCTCGTGGGCGCGACCGCCGACTGCGCGCCTGGAGGCCCGCGCCGCGCCAGACCCGTCGAGCCGCCACAGGAGCCTGCCCTCCTCGGGGGCGTCCAGGGCGCCCGGGGGGAAACAGTTGAGCACCACCGCGTGGAGGCGCTGCCTGCTCGAGATCAGTTCCCTGCACCCCCGTCTGCCGGGGTTGAGGAAGATTCGGGTGAGGAACATTCAGAGCACCTCCATGGGGTCGTGGCCGCCCGTCAGCGCACTCCCATGCGCCGACTCATCGTACTCGGGGTTCTGCAAGGGCACACTCGCCTCCTCGACTTGGCGGAACGTGTAGAGCCGCCGCTCGGAGTCGAAACTGACCGGCACGTCCTGGAGGGTGCGCCCGGGCGTGGACTCGTCCGCACCGGGGACGATCCCCGCGTCGGCGACCACCCGGACCTGGACCTCGCGCTTGGCCCGCTGGCGCTTTCGGTGGAATCCCGAAGCGAGCCACCCAGTGCTCCGGACGACCTCCCAAATCGGATCGGATTCCACCGCGAGGAACAGCGGAAGCGCAGGAGGGCACGCCCTGCGCCCGAGGTACAGCGGGAACGCAGGTCGGCGGATCGCGTTGGCGAGGGCGTTGATCAGTCCGTCGGGGCCTTCGACGAAGGCGGCGAACACCGCGTCGGACCAGTAGAAGCGGTCGGAGAGCGGCATCGCGGTCTTCCCCCTATGGGCTGTGTGGAAGTCGCGCAGCAATTCGCCCGGCTGGTCGATCCGCACGGCCATGCGCAGCTGCGCGAGGTCCTCGATCGGGTCCGTCCTCCTGCGCCCCTGGGCGGCGGCGAGCAACCCGACGATCCCGCTTTTCGTCGGGAACGCCTCGGTCGATCGCCGTGTGAACCGGCTGGAGGAGCCCCATGACTGCAAGGGGCCCGCCAGTCTCAGTACCAGGACTTCACTCATTGCTGCCCTCGAAGAGCGTCAACGGCGGCGCCGCCCAGGTCGACGAGGCGGACTTGCTGGCCGAGTTCGGCGATCGACTCGGCCTTGTGCGTGGTCCACGCCACCAACGAGGCCTTCGGCGTCATCCCGGTCAGCGCACGCATGTCCTTCTCGAATGCAACGAGCCTCTTGACAGCGGGTCCCGCGAAACCCTTCTTCGTACCGTCGCCCGCAGTTTTTGCGGGAACGGGCTCCTCGAACGCGCCGACGAGGTTGATCGGCTGGTCGTCCCGCACTTGGACGACGACGGCGTCGGGGAGGGTCCGGTTCGCGAAGGTCGTGACCTTTCCCGTGGGCATAGCGCGCACGAAACTGTCGATGAACAGCCTGATCGCGTCGTCAGCGGCGTCCACGGAGCCGAGGTTCTCCTCGAGCAGGTCGACGTTGATCGTCGCGTAGCGGTAGACGGTGGCCGAGGCGAACTCGATGGTGCCGATCATCCCGGCGCCCTCATCGGCCTCGTCGTCGCGCTTCTTCTCGTCGTCGACGGCGGTGTAGTAGTCGTACTCGGACTCGACCTCGCCCACTCCCAGGGCGTGTGCGACCTGGCAGGCGGCGTTGACGTTGAGGGAATTGGGTTCGGCGACCATCCGCCCGAAGAGCGCGATGCTGATCGAGTGGTCCGTGTCGACCAGGGTCTTCGGTTTGAGGGCTTTGAACGCCTTCTTCCGGTCCTCGGCGTCCGCCACGGAGACCAGCGCCTCGGCGAGGTGCTCGATCTGCTTCGCCGAGAGGAACACGAGGAAACCCGCTTCCTTGAGTTTCTGGTCGGTCGTCTCCTCGTTCTTCTTGCGCTTGGGCTCGGTGAGTTTGAACCCTATTTCGACCAGGCCCATTTCCGCGAGCTCCGCGGCGCTCTGGGCCAGCTGGGGGGCACGTTCGACGATCGCCGCCCTCACCAGTTCGACGACGAGCTTGGTGCGGATCCCGCGGTTCCCCTCCGGGGCGAGCTTCTCGAAGTCCTCCCGCGTCGCGCGCTTGATGGCCTGCGAGGAGATGCGCATCCGTCGAACTCCTCCGAAGGTCGCGGTCTTGGGCGCCCCGGTGTCGTCGCGGTTGGGGTTCGAGGGGGGAAGGGTCTGCAGGACGTGAATATCGATAAAACGAGACATTGAAGGTGTTCCTTTCGGTGTGCGTCGTTGCTAACAAATGGGGGGTGTCGTTACTCCGAGGCCTCATCCTCGGCGCTTTCGGCGGGAATGGGGGCGCGCGCGAATTGCCGCCCCCATCGGCGGGTGACTGCACTGCGACGTCGGGGGATCTGCCACTCGAAGAGGTCGGCGGCGAGGAGTCCGTAGTCCATGGGGATCTCCGCCGCCTCGAGCAGATCGACGATGCCCCGCAGGTGGTGGGAAAGGGCACCGAAGGTCTGCGCGGCGACCACGGAGGACAGGCGCCGGTACACGGGGGTCTCCTCGGGGCGTTTGTCGCCCCTTCCCTTCTCGGCCAGAGCGCGCACCGCCGAGCCGAACGACCGGGGAGTCTCCTTGGCGTCGACCATGTGCATGGGCGCTGCGTTGGAGCCCTGGTGCCTGGCCCACAGCGTCAGGGCCGTGTGGACCGCGTTCTCCCCCCAGGACGGTCTCTGATCACTCAGTTCCGGCCTCTGGGATTCGAGCGTGTAAGCCCAGATCGATGGGACGGCTCCGACCTCCTTGCCTGCGCCGTGCCGCAATTGGGCGCGGGCGGCCATGGCCGATGCTTCCCTCCCGTTGAGTCGGCGCGGGATCACCCACTCCACCCATTTCCTCACTTTCTCAGCACTCTCCCAAGAACGGTTGAGCACGGCAGTCTCGGGGCACGGCTTCGATGCGGAGTCCGCCTGCCGGGCGTCGGCCTCTTCACCAGTCATTTCTCGCCTTCTTTCAATTGGTCTTCGGTTCTGGGCATCGTCTTGTTCACGGCCGCCCACAGGATGTTCTCCGCTATGCCAACGCTCATAAAGCCGCCCTTCGTCTCACGGCCGATCGTCGCACTGGGCGGGGCCTCATCCACCAGGCGTTTGGCGAGGAGCCTCACGATGCGCCTCACTTCCCCGTGCCACTCGCCGCGCACCGCGTCCACGTCGGAGTCCCCATCGAGTCGGGCGAGCCACCGGCGGAACGGGTCGTCGACGAGGGCGAAGAACTGCTCCCTCGCACTATCCCGCGCCCCGTCGCCCGCGCCGTCACCGCTCTGGCCGGCTGCCCTGGCCAGGTTCGCAGCGAAAATGCCGACGCGCGAGGCCACCTGCTCTGTGCACCTCACCTGGCCGTCGATGAGATGCGGAAGCTCCTCGCCCTTCTCTTTGAGGAGCGCCGTCGAAAAACTGAGCTCGTCGTGGTACAGGTCCTCGAAGGTCGCCTCCTGCGGCCCATAGGTGACGCCAACGGCTTCGACCCGAACGCGCACGGGATATTCCGCACCAGGTCCTTGCTCGATCCCCTCGTGAAATCCCAGCGTCTGCGCGGGGAGGAACTCCCGTTGCTTCCCCTTGTCGAATCCCTCAATAACCCCCAGTCCGGGCAGTATCCCTGGCAGATTCCGCCAAAGCGCCCGGCCCGGCTCGTGCTTCCTCGGCATGTAGGTGTGCTCGCGGAACTTCTTCGACTGCGGCATCGAGTAGCGCCATAGGCTCATCGGCTCGAAGCGCTGCATGTTCTGCGGAGCCAGTTTGTCGCCCTGCGCCAGGACGACCCCCGTCACCCCGCTCCTGTCGCCGACCAGGCGGATGCGCCTCGAGTGCCACGTGAACAGCCGCGGAATGCTGATCCCCGCAGGGTCGGGGTCCCCGTCCCGGCTGAAGTCCCGGCGTTGCGCGGTTTCGATGTCCTCGGCCTCCCACGTGCACGCCCCCTTGTCCCCTGCGGGATCCGGGCCCTGCAACGGCCCCGAATCGAATGGGACGAGGTTGAGGACCAGCGTCTCGTCGAGGTTCTTGCCCTTGAGCAGAACCGTCCCCGTCTGCCCGCACCACGAGGGGCCGATCGGGTAGCCCTTCCCGCCCTTCACATCGGGATCGCCCACCGCGCCCGACCGGATGCCGGAGGGGTCGTAGGCGTGGGCGTGGACCAGCCAGAGGGCCGCCTCGTCGGCGGGGATGCGCGCGATGGCCCGGGTGTGCCGGGTCGTGAAGAACTGCTCTCCATTGGGAATATCAGCGATGATCTTCTCCAGCCCGGACACCGCGTCTTTCGCAGTGCGCAGGTCCGGAGCCTGCATGAAGGGACGCTGTCCACCGAAGAGGAAGAACCTGTCGCGCCACCGTTCCAGGTAGACGAGCGCCTCGTCGGTGGGGGCACCGGCCCGCCACTGAACGAGCCAGTCCTCGTCCGCGTTGAGAGGCTCCCCCTCCGCATCATCATGCGACGGTTTCACGCGGTAGCAGACCGCCAACAGGATCCTTTGGATCGCGATCTTCTGAGTGGGCAACTCGCAGGCGAGATCCGTGATCTCGTTCGTGTTGCGGAACACGTCGAGCAACCCCATTTTCTCGACGCTCCCGTCAAGCAGCCGGACGGGGATCCACGCCTCGTCCAGCAGGTTGTAATCAGGGTCAGTCATCGGCCCCGCACCTCCAATCCTCTCTCCTGGGTGTATACGAGGTGGCATCCGAGCAGGTCCCGCTCCAACCGGGTGGACCCCTCGTCGGTCTTGTGCATCGCCAGGACCAGTTCGCCGCGGAGCAGCGGGTGCTCCAGGCACTCCCAATCCCTGGTGGCCTCATCGTCCCAGATGGCGCACGCAACTGCGTCCACCACTTCGTCGATCGCTTTCCCGTTCTCGCGGAACGGCCACGGCGGCAGCGAGAGGCTCCACGTGCGCATCTCCCGCACGAGGCCGGAACTGGGCCAGGTGCTCACGTCAATGGGGATGGTCTCCCCATCGGCGTCGAGCTGCCAGGGCGGCTTGATGGGGACGCAACCCATGCCGGGATCGACTGCGACCAGGAGAACGGGGATCTGGTCCTCGGAGTCCCTGACGGCGGCCTGTGCGGCGGCTTGCCGGCCTTTGGGGGCGCCGTCCCCGGTTGAGGCGTTGCCGACGAACGACTCCTCGAGTCTGTCCGCGTTCCATTGCGGGAGCCTGGGGCCGGTGAGGCACCACGTTCTCGCACGATCCACCGCGGTATTCGCGTTATTCCGCGCCTTCCGCTCCGCTTCCTGGAGCGCCCCGGCCCAGGTGGCGGGGCCGACTGCCTCGTCCGAGTAGGCGAGTTGGGTGAGTTCCGCGTAGTCCCCGGGCCGCTCGACTCCGATCCGTCCGCGGTCCGCCAGGATGCCGAGGGCGCGGAGCACGTGGGAGCGCTCGTAGACGACGTCGGTGCCGCCCGAGTAGGCCCACGGCGCTGATCCCGTGTCGGCGACCATCACGTGGCAGCGGGCTTCCCGCAGCCCAGACGGGCGTTCCCTGCCGGGGTGGCGGTGGAGCCGCCCGATCCTCTGCAGCACGAGGTCCATTGGCGCCGGGTCGGTGATCATCACGTCGAAATCGACATCGAGGCTCTGCTCGATGACCTGGGTGGCGACGACCACGTGCTTGCGGGGTCGCGCAGCGCTGTCCTTGCCGAAGAGGCGCAGCATCCGTTCGTCGCGCGCCGCCCGGTCACTCGCGATGAAGCGGGAGTGCAGCAGCGTCACCCCGTCCGCGCCGAAGTGCGGGGCGAGGGCGTCGTAAGTGGCCTGCGCGTCCTTCACGGTATTGCGGATGACGACGGCGCACCCGCCCTCGGCGAGCGCCTCGTCGAGGGCGGGCACGAGGTCCTGCGGGGACTGCGCGACCAACGGGAGTATCGTTCTGCGCGCCTCGGGGCCCCCGCCTCCGACGACGTGGACATCGACCTCCTGCCCGCCCCGGGGAACCGTCGTGAGCACGGGGTACCCGATATTGCCGTCGAGGCGGGCACTGTCGTCGACCTCGCGGCGGCACCGGCCCCGCCTGTACGCTTCGGCGAGTTCGATCCTGCGCTCCGCCGGAAGGGTCGCCGAGAGGAGGACCACGGGGATCCCGTACATGCCCAGCCAGGTGAGCGCGGCCTTCAAGTAGGTTCCCATGTAGGTGTCGGCCGCGTGGACCTCGTCGAGGATCACGGCTTTCCCCATCAGCCCCAGGTGGCGGACCAGGACGTGGCGCGATTTGAGCGCGGTCAGCAGGACTTGGTCGATTGTGCCGATCACGACGGGCGACAGGGTGGCGCGCCACCGACCGGCCATCCACGCACTGGCGCGGAGGGAGGAGTGGTCCTCCCCAGAACGCTCCTCTTCCTCGTCGTGGACCTGCACCGGGTACCCGCGGTCGCGGTCCAGTAATTCGACGAAGGCGTCGTTGAGGTCGTTCTTGCCGTGGGCCAAGTGGATGCCGAGGCGCTGCGGGCTGTCGCCCAGCAGGTTCGTCAGCCATTTCGTGGCGCGCTCGTACATGGCGTTGGTGGTCGCCTGCGTGGGCAGCCCGATGAACACGCCCTGCAGTCCCCGGGAGCGGACCATCCGCTCGGCGACGGCGAAGGCGAGTTCGGTCTTCCCCGACCCCGGCGGCGCCTCGACGATCATGAGGTCGGGGTCGGCCTCCTCGGCCAGCCTCACCGCTGCGATCTGGGCGTCGGTGGGGGTGATCGCCGGCCCCCAGCCGAAGCGGTGGCGGTAGTACGACTCGGGGGATCCGCCTGCCGTGGGGGGCACCGTCATCGGGCGGGGCATGTCGGCGAGCCCCCACCCGCGTTCGACGCGCTCCCACTGCTCGTCCGCGATGAGTTCCCGCTCCCGTCCGGCTTGGGGGCGCAGGGGGAAGTAGTCCTCGTTCGAGGCGATCCAGTCGGCGATGACGACCACCGAGGCGTAGGCCGAGGCCACCGCGATCGGCAGCCGGGGGAGCGCCGACGGAATTTGGGGCCTCAGTGGGAAGCCGCTGCGACGGGCCATCCACTCGATGAGTTCCTGGCGGGACTGCTCCCAACGAGGTTCTTTCTGTGGGCGGCCGAGTTCTCCGTTGTAGGCGTCGCGCGCTGCTTTGATCTGCGCGCCGTCCGGGTAGCGCCCGTGGTGGACGCCGATGATCGTCGCCCATTTGGACGCGCGCCTCCGGTCCCCGCCACCCTCCGCAATCGCATTGACGAAGGCGAACCGGCTGGCGAGGCCGTGGGGCAGGTCCGCACGGTCCGGCACGTCCCGCCGTTGGGGGACGCGGACGCCGTGGGCGCGGACGAAGTCGGCGAGCGGGCCGTGCTGGCAGCAGAAGGGCAGCGACGCCTTCCCCACGTCGTGGACGCCCGCCAGGAAGACGAGGCTGGCGCGCGCCTTCGCCTGGTCGGCGCCCCACACGGAGGCCAGGAGTGCGCGGTGGTGCTCGCTGAGGTAGGAGTCGAAGAGCCTGCCCGCCACGTCGGCCGCGTCCATCAGGTGCTGCGGGACGGACAGCCAGTCCGCGGGGTTCCGTTTGCCGCTCTTCGCCCAGAAGGAGCGGGTGAGCCCGGACAGCCCCTCGGCTGTCAGACCGGGTTCGGCCCGCGGGAACTCCGGGGGCGGCGGCGCAGCGGCCACTACTGGTGCCTCCACGACCTTGCCATCGACTTTCCGGGCCATATTGCTCTCCCTCTCAGCCCTGAGACGAAATCCGTTCCATAATAACCCTCGACGCCCGGAAGCGGGAGAGGTTCCTCACACTTCCGGGCGAAGACGGCTCAGCGCGAACAGTACCAGCAGGGGTCGAAGCCCTCCGCCACCGCCTGGGCCACCGAATCGGGGGTGAAACCGACGAGCCGCCGCGACCGGACGATCTCGGGCAACTGGCAGTTCGCGTTCACGTTCGCGACGCGGTGGTACTCGCGGGTTTCACGGTTCCCGACGACCACACGACCGATGGGGGACGAAATCCAGTAGCTCATGGCTACTCCTCTCTGCGGGTTGCACAACCCACACCAGACGAGGAGCCGGGATAGACTGGGGGCGCTTGCTCAAAGCACGAGCCGTCCCGGCTCCGCAGGGCCCGCCGTTTGCCGACGGTGGGCCCTTGTGTTTTCCAGGCCGGGCGGTTGCCCGACAGACCCCAGGATACCACTATGAGGGCTGCTTGCAAATCCAAGTTCAGTAAATTAGAGCCCCGCGGAGGCGGGGAATATGAAGAACCAGTCGGATGACTGTGCAAATCCAACGGCTCACCCCCGCGCGCACAGAGATGCCGGGCGCCGCCACGAGCGTTGGCAGCGCTGGTGGGCGTTCAAGCCCCGTGCGCCCCGGGGAAAACAATGCGAGACACAGAGCCGCTCCCTCGCTCGCGCCCCCAGTATCCCATGAATCAACGCGATCTCTTCTCACACCTCCCCCCGCGCGCCCCTGAGCGTTTTTGGGTATCCGCTGCCAGAATGGGAGCATGTCGAACTCTGAGGCCCAGGAGAGGGCGTCGCTTCGTCCGGCTCGCAAGCCGTGGTGGCGCTCCAGGAAGGCGCACGCCGCCCACGGGGGCGGCGGGCGGGTGCTGCTCGGCGGGCTCGGCCTGTCCTACAGGGATCCGTCGTCGGGCGCTCCCCTGCTGGACGGAGTGGATGTCGCCTTCCGGGCCCGGCGGATCACGGCGGTGCTGGATCCGTCCGGCCTGCGCTCCCGCGCCCTGTTCCTGGTGCTCGCGGGCCTGGAGGACCCGGACTCCGGCCGCGTGGTGTCCGCCAAGCCCCGTTCGGCGCGCCAGCGGTGGGCGGGGCGCATCGGGGCCGTCGCCCTGCTGGGGGCGCGCGACACCCTCGACAGGGATCTCACGATCCGGCAGAACATCCTGGCGCCGCTGGCCGCCACGGGATCGGTGGCGGACTGGGACAACCTGGTGGGCGCGCTGGAGCTCACGGGCCTGCGCACCAAGGTGGACGCCCGCCCCGCCGAGCTGGCGCCGTTGGAGCGCTTCAAAGCCACGGTGGCGCGCGCCATCGTGTCGGGCGCGGAGGCGTTCCTGGTGACGGAGCCTCCGGTCCTGCCCGCCCACGACATCGAAGAGCTGGTGGGGCTGCTGCGGGCCGTGGCCGACGCCGGGTGCGCGGTCGTCGTGGCCACGCGCCACCCGGAGACCGCGCTGCGCGCGCACCGCGTCATCATGCTGGCCAACGGCACCGTCTCCTTGGACGCCGCGCCGCCCACGCTCGACGCCATCGACGCGTCGCTCGAGCGCTCCCCGGAGGATCCGAAGAACCTCCTGGGCCCCATCCCCTCCGCCTCCCCCCTCTTCTACGAGGCGGGCGCCGCCGGGGCCGACGACGAGGACCCGGGCTCCGTCGCGTGGCACTCCCTCAACGTGGTGGATCCGGCGGATCCGGCGCCGCTGTCGAGTGTGGCCACCTACGACGAGATCGACGAAACGGCCACGTACACGGGCGCCATCCCCGCCACCACCGCCACCGGGGAGGACACCGACGTCGACGACCTGATCGTGCAGGCCAAGAGGATCCTCTCCGACCTGCCCGGCTCCATCGCCCCCGAGGACTGAGGTCCGCCCCCTGCGCCGACGAGGCGGGCGCCGCCGCGCGCGAGCAGACCCGCTTCGCCCCTGACGCCCAGGAATCGACGAGGCGCGCGCCGCAGGAGCAGGCCACCCCCGGGCGCGCGGGTGAAGTCCCAAGGGCGGTGGCAACGTCGCCCTGACTGAGGCCGCCCCCGGGCGCGCGGGTGAAGACTGAGGCCACATGCCGGGCGGCTGCGCGCCGAGCCGCCTTCGTGATTAACTGTGTGACATAGCCTGTAGTCGACCAGGCTCCGCCACGCAGGAAGGCAGTCGCTCAGATGACCCAACCGTCCAACCCGGGTGTCCCCGAGGGGCAGTCCGCGCCACAGGCATCGCCGTCCCAGACTCCTCAGCGCGCTTCTGCCCCTGGGCAGCCCGTCCAGCAGGCACCCGCGGCGCAGTCCGCCCCCACGCCCATCACGCGGGACCGCAAGCCCGCCGCCCAAGGGCCGACACCGGCGGCCCCCCAAACGCAGGGGCCCGCCCCCCAGGGCCAGACCCCAGCGGCCCCCCAAGCGCAAAGGCCCACCGCCCAAGGACCGACACCGGCGGCCCCCCAAGCGCAGCGCCCCCCCGCCCAGGAGCGGCCCGGCACCGGAGCCGCGCCCGCCCAGAGCACCCACCTG
>NZ_CP017298.1:1351222-1353770 GCF_001746855.1 Pauljensenia hongkongensis
CACCCGGGCCTACGCACCTCCGGCGCAGGCAGGGCCAGCCCGGCAGGGACCCGGCCCCCAGGCCGCTCCCGACCCGGGCCCCCGGGCCGGGCAGGGCGCGCAGCCCCAGACCGGCCCGCAGGCGCGGCGCAAGCCGTCGGTGGGCAAACTCATCGCCGATGTCACCAGCCAGTTCTCCTCGATCGTGCGCGGCGAGATCGAGTTGGCGAAGGTCCAGACCGCGACCATGTTCGCGCGAATCCGCACCGGCCTCGTCCTGATGGCCGCGGCCGCCGTCTTCGCCCTTTTCCTGCTCGGCTGGATCCTGCACACCATCGAAGCGGCACTGGCCACGGTCCTGCCCGTATGGGCGGCCTCCCTCATCGTCGTCGGGCTCCTGGCCGTCGTCGTAGCGGTCCTCGCCCTCCTGGGCAGCCGGGCACTGCGCAAGGCCCAGGAGAGCAAACCCGATCCCAAGGCCGGCATCACCGAGGCCGTCCACATTGTGAAGAACGGACTTACCAAGTGAGCACTCCCACGGAACCCGCAGCCGCGCCCCGCACCGAAGCGCAGATCCGAGCCGACCTGGAGGCCACGCGCGCGGCCCTGGCGGCCTCCGTCGACGACCTCTACGAGCAGCTGCAGCCCGCTGCCATCGTCGCGAACACGAAGGCCGCCGCGGCAGAGGCCATCGCGGGCGCCCGCAAGAGCGTTCGGGACACGGCCGCCGCCGCCCGCGAGGGCGACTCCGAGGCCATCAAACGGATCGGCATCGCCGTGGGCGCGACCCTGGTGGCCATCGGGCTCCTCACGTTCGCCTGGTCCCGCAGACGGCGCTGACGAACCCCCGGGCGGGGTGAGCCCAACAGGCCCCCACCTGGCCCGACGGTTCCCGGGGCGGACGCCCCGGGCGCGTTCAGCCACGCGCGCAAAATCGGACTCAAGTTCAATTCGTAGCGCCTCTTTGGTTATGATGAAGCCACGAAACATTGTGAACACCCAGGGAACCGCGCCATGCGGACCCGAACTACGCGGAGGGGGTCGACGCCATGGGGCGCGGCCGTCAAAAGGCAAAGCAGATGAAAGTCGCTCGGAAGCTGAAGTACTTCAGCCCCGACACCGACCTGGACGCGCTCCAGCGTGAGCTGGCGCCCGAGGACATGTACGAGGAGCAGGGCGGCGACGGCGCGGACACCGACGTCGACGAGCCCGACGAAGAGTACGACCTCTACGCCAAGTACGCGGACTTCGCCACGGTCGCGGACGAGCCCGACGACATAGACCCCGCGCAGTTGGACGAGTCGTTCTGGACGGGCAAGCCCTCGGACAAGTAGGGTCCCCGGGCGCTCACCCCACCCGGTAGGAGCCGTGCAGGCGCACGGCTCCCGCGTCGACGCCCTTGGCGCCGCGGACCAGGCGCTCCCCTGCTCCGACCCCCGCCGCCGTGGAACGCACCTCCCCCAGCACCCACGCGTCCACGCCCGCCTGGCGCACGGCGCCGACGACCGCCGGGGCGTCCGCCTCGCCGACCACGGCGACCATGCCGACCCCGAGGTTCAGGGAGTCCTCCATGGCCTCCCACGACACGGAGCCGCCCCTGCGCACCCAGTCGAACACGGCGGGCACCCGCCACGAGCCGCGGTCCACCGACGCCACCGACCCGGAGGGCAGCACGCGCGACAGGTTCGCCGCCAGGCCGCCGCCCGTCACGTGGGACAGGGCGTGCACGCCCCGCCTGTCGTCGCCCCCTACGCCGAAGCGCTCGACCAGGTCCAGGCACAGGCGCGTGTACAGGCGCGTCGGCTCCAGGAGCTCCTCGCCCAGGGTGCGCCCGAACTCGCCGACGCGCCCCTCCAGCGGCGCCCCCGTGCGCGCCACGACCGAGCGGACCAGGGAGTAGCCGTTGGAGTGCAGTCCCGACGAGGCCATCGCCACCACCACGTCGGAGTCGGCGACCCGATCCGGCCCCAGAACGCGGTCCGCATCGACGGCGCCCGTCGCGGCCCCCGCGATGTCGTAGTCGTCGGGCTCCATGACGCCTGGGTGCTCGGCCGTCTCACCGCCGACCAGGGGCGTGCCCGTGGCCTCGCAGGCCCGCGCGATGCCCTCCACGATGGCGGCGATGCGCTCGGGCACGACGCGGCCGCACGCGATGTAGTCCGTCATGAGCAGCGGGCGCGCCCCGATCACCACGATGTCGTCGACGACCATGCCGACCAGGTCCTGGCCAATCGTGCCGTGCGCGTCCATCGCCCGCGCGATCGCGATCTTGGTGCCCACCCCGTCCGTCGAGGTCGCCAGGAGGGGACGCCTCATGCCCAGCAGGGCCGACGCGTCCACCATCCCGGCGAAACCGCCGGTCGCGCCGACCACGGTGTCGTCGTGCGTGCGCGCCACAGCGGCCTTCATGAGCTCGACGGCGCGGTCTCCGGCGGCGGTGTCCACTCCGGCGGTGGCGTAGTCAAGGGGGGTGTCGGTCATGGGTGGTGCCTTTCGCGGTGGGGCGCTCGACGACGCCGTGTCTGGGTTATGGGGTCTGGGGGCGCCCGCGCCCGGCCGGGCGCCGCCG
>NZ_CP017298.1:1353955-1354990 GCF_001746855.1 Pauljensenia hongkongensis
CTAGCAGGAGGCCGCGCCGGGCGCTGAGGGCAGGGGCGCGCCCGGGGGGACCGGTTCGGGGTAGTCCCCCGTGAAGCAGCCCAGGCACAAGGAGGTGCCCTGGCCCGTGGACTCCACCATCCCCTCCAGGGACAAGTAGGCCAGGGAGTCCGCGCCGATGGACTCGCGCACCTGGTCGACGCCCATCGACGAGGCGATCAGTTCCTCACGGGTCGGGAAGTCGATGCCGAAGAAGCACGGCCACGCGACCGGGGGGCTGGAGATGCGCACGTGGACCTCGGCGGCCCCCGCCTCGCGGAGCATCGCCACCAGCGCGCGCTGCGTGTTGCCGCGCACGATGGAGTCGTCGATGACGACCAGGCGCCTGCCCTCGATGACCTCGCGCAGGGGGTTGAGCTTGAGGCGGATGCCCAGCTGGCGCAGGGACTGGGTGGGCTCGATGAAGGTCCTGCCCACGTAGGCGTTCTTCACGAGGCCCTGGGCGAAGGGGATGCCCGACTCCTGCGCGTAGCCGATGGCGGCGGGCGTGCCCGAGTCGGGCGTGGGCATCACCAGATCCGCGTCGACGGGGTTCTCCCGGGCCAGTGCGGCCCCCATCGCGTGGCGCGCGGCCACGATCCGACGGCCCCCGATCGTCGTGTCCGGGCGGGCCAGGTACACGTACTCGAAGACGCAGGTGCTGGCGCGGCTCACGGCGAAGCGCCACGAGCGGACGCCCGAGGCGCCGATCGAGACGAGCTCGCCGGGCTCGACCTCGCGCACCAGGGCAGCGCCGCACAGGTCGAGAGCGGCGGTCTCGGACGCCACGACCCACCCGGAGTCGAGGCGGCCAAGCACCAGGGGCCGGTAGCCGTGGGGGTCGCGCGCCGCGTACAGCGCGTCCTCGTCCATGAACACCAGGGAGAAGGCGCCTTTGAGGCGCGGCAGGACTTTGAGGGCGGCGGGCACCAGGGGCGCGCAGGCCCCCTCCTGGTCCACAGGCGGAGCGGGAGGAGTGGGGTGTGCGGACTGGGCAGCACCGTTGGGCGCGGCCTG
>NZ_CP017298.1:1355040-1383701 GCF_001746855.1 Pauljensenia hongkongensis
CCGCCGGCGGGCGCAGTGCGGCGGTCGCTGCCGGCGGCTCCCGCCCCGCCGCCGGGGCTGAGGACGGAGGGGGCGGCGACGAAGGGACGGGGCCCGGGCATCCCCTCCGCCATGCCGAGCAGCGCGGTCACCAGCGACGTGTCCGTCGTGGCCCCGTGCTGGAAGTCCTCCCCCTCCTGCGCGATGGAGGCGGCGAGGGCGCGCAACTCGTCCGTGTTCGTGAGGTTCCCGTTGTGGGCGAGGGCGACGGTGCCGTCGGGCGTGGGGCCCAGCGTGGGCTGGGCGTTCTCCCACACGTCCGCGCCCGTCGTCGCGTAGCGCACGTGCCCGACCGCGATGTGCCCCCTCAGGCCCTGCAGGGACTGCTCGGAGAACACCTGGTTCACCAGTCCCTGGTCCTTGTAGACGAGGATCTTCGACCCGTCGGAGGCGGCGATCCCCGCGGACTGCTGGCCGCGGTGCTGCAGCGCGTACAAGGAGAAGTACGTGAGGCGGGAGACGTCCTCCCCCGGGGCCCACACCCCGAAAACGCCGCACTGGTCGTGGGGGCGGTCGTCCTCGAGGACCCCGCGGCCGGGAAGTGACTGGTCAATCTGCTGCGAGACTGGAAGCACACCCCAACTGTCGCACAGTTTCCCCGGTCACACGGTAACTGTCCGCGTGAGATTCGCCCCTCCTGCGCGCGCGGGCACGCGCGTACGCGGCCGGAACGGGGTCGGCGACGGCACCCCGTCCGCCTCCGCGCGCTCACGCCGCCCCGCGGGCGCCGACGAGGCGGGGGCCGGGCTCCCTGCCCGCTCGCCGGGGCCGGGCAGGCCGATAGTGCGACAATGGGAGGGCTATCGACTTAAGCGGCCGTGCAAGGAGGAACCCCTGTGGCCGATCCTACGCTCAGCGCCATTATGTGGGCGTTCGCGCTGCTCGTCACGGCGATCGCGCTCGTGGCGTTCGCGCGGGGCCTGGCGCACATGTGGCGCACCGTGGCCTCGGGCACGCCCGACCCCGGGCGCCTGCGCCCCGTCGGCCGGCGCCTCTGGGGCGTCGTCACCACCGCGCTGACCCACCGCGAGTTCAAGGGGCGCCCGTGGGTCAAAGCCGCCCACTGGCTTGTCATGATGTCCTTCCCCCTGCTGTTCCTCACCCTGGTCTCCGGGTACGCGCAGCTGCGCGACCAGACGTGGGCGCTGCCGCTCCTGGGGCACTTCATCCCCTGGGAATGGGTGACGGAGGCCTTCGCGTGGGCGGGGCTGGCCGGGATCGTCGTCCTCATGGCCGTGCGCCGCGCCGCGGGCAGCGGCTCGCCCGCCGAGGCCGCCCTGTCCAACGACGACCCCGACCGGGCGGCCTCCGCCGCGGCGGAGGCGATGGGCGTCGAGGACCCCGCGGTGCCCTCGCGCCTCGCAAGGCCCCATCCGCGGGACTCCTCCCCCCAGGGACTGGCCTCGCGCTTCCTGGGGTCCACGCGCTGGCAGGCCCTCTTCGTTGAGTGGGTCGTCCTCATCGTGTGCGCGTGCGTCGTCGCCCTGCGCGCCCTCGAGTCCGCCCTCCTCGGCGCCACGCCCGGCCTGGAGGGCCACGCGAGCGCCCTCCACTTCCCGCTCACCGCGTGGCTGGGCTCCCTCTTCGCGTCGGCCGCCTCGTCCTCGGCCCCCGCGCTGGCGAACGCGGTCGTCGTCGTCTCAGCCGTCAAGGTCATCACATCGATGACGTGGCTGATGGTCGTCGGAGTGCAAACCGGCATGGGCGTCGCCTGGCACCGCTTCGTCGCCGTCCTCAACCTCTACGCGCGCCGCAACGCCGATGGGACGAAGTCCCTGGGGCCCGCCGACCACATGCTCGTCGACGGCGTGCCCGCCACCTCCCCCGACGACTTCGACGAGCTCCCCGAGGACGCCGTCCTGGGGGTGGGCACCGTCGAGGACTTCTCGTGGAAGGCGCGCCTCGACCTCTACGCCTGCACCGAGTGCGGGAGGTGCCAGGAGCTGTGCCCGGCGTGGAACACCCAGAAGCCCCTGTCCCCCAAACTCCTCGTCATGGGTCTGCGCGACCACATGGAGTCCGCCTCCGCCAAGGAGATCGTCACCCGCTCCGACGGCGACGCGCAGTCCGGCGAAGACTCCGGTACCGGGGCCGGGCCGACCGGAGCCGGCGCAGCCGGGGAAGAGGACGCCGTCCTGCTCGACAAGGGAGTCGCCCCCTCCCCACACTCCTTCGACCTGGTCACCGCCCTGGCCGCGTCGGGCGCCACCGGCCCGGGCGGGGTCCTCGACGTCGCGGGCCCCCTGGTGCCCGGCGTGGTCTCCGAGGAGGTCCTGTGGGACTGCACGAACTGCGGCGCGTGCGTGGAGCAGTGCCCCGTTGACATCGAGCACATCGACCACATCCTGGACCTGCGCCGCCACCAGGTCCTCATGGAGTCCGCCTTCCCCCGCGAGCTGGCGCGCGCCTTCCGGGGCATGGAGTCCAAGGCGAACCCGTACAACCAGCCCGCACGCAAGCGCATGGACTGGGCGAAGGGCCTCGACTTCGAGGTCCCCGTCGTGGGCGAGGACGTGGAGGACGCCTCTGGCGTCGACTACCTGTTCTGGGTGGGCTGCGCGGGCGCCTACGACGACAAGGCGAAGGCGACGACCGCCGCCATCGCGGAACTGCTCCACACCGCGGGAGTGTCCTTCGCGGTCCTGGGATCGGGGGAGTCGTGCACGGGCGACCCCGCGCGGCGCGCCGGGAACGAGGTCCTCTTCCAGATGCTGGCCGCCCAGGCCATCGAGACCCTCACCGAGGCCTCGCCGAAGAGGATCGTCGTCTCCTGCGCCCACTGCTTCAACACGATAGCCGGGGAGTACCCGGAGCTCGGCGGCCGCTTCGAGGTCATCCACCACACGCAGCTGCTCAACCGCCTCGTGCGCGAGGGGCTGCTCACGCCCGTGGCCGCCAGCGGACCGGATGGCGCCCCCTTCGACGGCGCCGACGGGGCGGGGGCCGCGGGAACAGGGACCGCCGCCCCGGGCAGCGGCGCCCCCCTGCGCGTCACCTACCACGACGCGTGCTTCCTGGGGCGCCACAACCGCGTCTACTCGCCTCCCCGGGAGCTCGTAGCCGCCCTGCCGGGGGTGGAACTGGTCGAGATGCCGCGCAACAGGGACCGCGCGATGTGCTGCGGCGCCGGGGGCGCGCACGCGTGGTTCGAGGAGACGCGGGGCACGCGCATCGCCGACGCCCGGATCGCGGAGGCCGCGCAAACGGGCGCCGACGTGGTGGCGACGGCGTGCCCGTTCTGCTCGCAGATGCTGGGGTCGGCCTCCGGGTCCAGCGCGGGGCTCGTCCCGGGCGCATCCGACGGGCAGGGGGCTGCGGGCAGTGGACTGCCCCAGGTGCGCGACGTGGCCGTCATGCTGCTGGAGGCGGTACGCCGGGGCCAGGACGGGCGGGCCCCGGAGGGGGACTGACCGGAGCGGGTGCGGGCGCTGGACGCGCCCGGCGCACCCCCGGTCTGGGAGGGGGACCGGCCCCGCCTCAGTCCTGCGGCTCCTGGTCGTCGGCCTCTTGGATCTCCTCCAGGCCCACCAGGAACCCGTCCTCGTCGATGACGTTGCCTCCCGCCATCGTAGCGATGAGGCCCGCGGCGTTCTCGATGTCCGACGCCGAGCGGAGGCGTTCGCGGCGCGCCGAGCGCGACAGGGTGGCGTCGGGCGCGTCCAGCGACCCCCCGGGCAGCCATCGCACCTGGTACTCGATGATCGTCGAGGCGGTCCACGGCTCCCAGCGCAGGACGCGGGGCGGCGAGGGGACCGCGTGCACCTCGATCATCACTTCGGAGCGCCCCCCGATGGGGCCCACGAGCGCATAGCCCTCGACGACCTTCTGGGACTCCCCGGTGGCCGCGAGCTCCTGGCGCTCCCGCTCGATCCGCGCCGCGATGTCCTCGCGCATGGGCCCCAGGTCCTGGCGGAGCCGGGCGATCCTCTCCGCCTCGGCGTCCTCCATCTGCGGGGAGGGCCCGGCGGGCGAGAGGTCGCGGGCGTCGGCCAGGCCCGTGAAGCCGCCCCTGTCGCGCAGGGCGCTGAGCAGATCCTCCGGGGCGATCCACCTGGGCGAGTACACGGTGAGGTTGACCGCGGACTCCGCGTCGGGTTCCATGACGAATCCCGACGGGGCGAGGCGCAGCGCGCCCGCCAGCCGCCGCGCCATCCGCGCGAGCGCCTGGAGGATCCGGTACTCGAGGCCGGTCGGCAGGCCGTCGGGGAAGGCCCTGGCCCATTCCCCCATCGACTCCGAGACCTCCTCGGAACGGGTCCGCGGGCAGTCCAGCACCCACGCCTGCGTGAGGGCCTCGGGTGTCCCCAGGGCACGGCGCGCTGCGGCATCGACGCTCCACGCGCCGCGCAGGGTGGCCGAGGAGGACAAGCGCAGCTCGCCGGGGCCCACCCAGCCCGCGTCGTCCCACATGGACACCGCCAGGGCCTCCAATTCGGCGGGATCGACCTCGTCGGACAGGACCAGCACGTGCTTGTCGCGCACGCGTTCGACGTCGATGGCGGCAGCCGGGCCCTGCACGTCGAAGGAGACGGCTATCGGCGAGGCCGAGCCGGAGCGGGTGATCACGCCGGTGGAGTCGATCGTGAACGCCCCTTCCGTGGTGGTGAAGGTGGAGATCCCGAGCGCGGTCTTCGTCAGCGGGTTGTCCCCCGTTCCCGTGGGCAGGGCGTCCGCCAGGCTCGGTTGGGCGTCCGCGAGCCGTTCCTTCACGGAGCGCCTTTCCGGTGTCGCCTGCCCCGCGGGGGCAGGCCCCTCCCCTGCCCGGGCCACCATCCCCGGCAGGGCGACGCCTTGGATGACGCCCGAGGACCGGGGGCGCTGCGATCCAGATGCGGGAGTCCCCCCGGCGGGGGGAACGGGTTCCGGTTGGGGCACGGTCCCGGCCCCAGGGGCGCCCCGGCGGGCGGGGGCGGGAGAAGCGGGGACGGCGCGCTGCCGGCGCTCGGAGGGCGGGACGACGGGGGTAGAGCCCGGTTCCCGCTTCGGCCCGCGCTCGGGCGGAGGCACAACAGGAACAGAACGCGGATCGCGCTCCGCCTCCGGCCCGCGCTCGGGCGGCGGCGCAACGGGGCCAGAACGCGGCTTCCACTTGAGCGGCGCCGGGGAGGGCGGGGCAGCGCGCTGCCCGCGCCCCAACTCCGCCCCCCGCTCGGGCACCCGCTCGGACGAAGGCGGCTCGGAACGCCTCGACGGGGAGGGCGACCGCCTCGACGGCCTGGGCGGAACAGGAGCCGCAGCAGAGCGCGGATCGCGCTCAGACGGCGGGACGACCGGAACAGAACGCGGATCGCGCTCCGGCTCCGGCCCGCGCTCGGGCGGAGGGACAACGGGGGTAGAGCCCGGTTCCCGCTCCGGCCCGCGCTCAGACGGAGGCACAACGGAGCCAGAACGCGGCTTCCACTTGAGCGGCGCCGGGGAGGGCGGGGCAGCGCGCTGCCCGCGCCCCGGCTCCGCCCCCCGCTCGGACGAAGACGGCGAAGGCGGCTCGGAACGCCTCGACGGGGAGGGCGACCGCCTCAACGGCCTGGGCGGAACAGGAGCCGCAGCAGAGCGCGGCCCGCGCTCAGACGGCGGAACAACGGGAACAGAACGCGGATCGCGCTCCGGCTGCCGCGGCGCCGGGGAGATCGGGACAGCGCGCCGCCCGCGCTTGGTCGATGGCGCGACGGGGACAACGCGCCGCTGGCGTTCGGGCGGCGGACCAGCTGGCACAGCGCGCGACTCCGGTTCGCCAGCCCGCTCGGACGCCCGCTCAGGCGACGACGGCGACTGCGGGGCCCCAGAACGCCGCGACGGGGAGGGGGAGCGCCTCGGCGGCCTGGGCGGCCTGACTGGTTCGCGCAGCGCCACGGGATCGCTGACCGGCGCAGCAGGTTCCAGCACGGTCTTCGGCTCCCTGGTGGAACGGGGTTCCATCGGCGCCGGGGGCTCCTCCTTCCGAGTGCTGGGAGGAGTGAACGCATCCGGTCTGCGTTTCGGGCGGGGCGGCGGGGCCAGTGGCGTCATCTACCGGCCAATGCGCGTGGTCGTGAAACGCAGGTGGGTCCGCGAAGGCGTGGGTCCGCGCTGCCCCTGGTAGTGGGAGCCCAGCCCCTCACTGCCGTAGGGGACCTCCGCCGGGGACGACAAGTCGAAGAAGCACAACTGCCCGATCTTCATGCCCGGGTACAGCAGGATCGGCATCGTCGCCGTGTTCGAAAGCTCGAGGGTCACGTGCCCGGAGAACCCGGGGTCGATGAAGCCCGCGGTCGAGTGCGTGAGGAGGCCGAGGCGCCCCAGGGAGGACTTGCCCTCCAGCCGCGCCGCGATATCGGCGCCCAGGCTCACCAGCTCGTACGTGGCCCCGAGGACGAACTCGCCCGGGTGCAGCACGAAGGGCTTCTCAGGATCGACTTCCACGAGGCGGGTGAGGTCCGACTGGTCCTCACGCGGGTCGATCACCGCGTACCTGTGGTTGTCGAAAAGGCGGAACAACCGGTCCAGGCGCACATCGATGCTGGCCGGCTGGACCAGGCCGCGGTCAAGCGGATCCAAGCGGATCCGGCCGGAGTCGAGGCTCGCCTTGATGTCGCGGTCACTGAGCAGCATGCCACGATTGTCCCACATCAGGAACGATTGTGGTGGACCGGGTGCGATCGTGGCGGACTGGCGGAGGACGCCCCACGGCAGCACGAGCCGCCGCGAGCGCCTCACACCAGGGGACGGCCGAACGCGTCGAAAGCGTAGGAGCCCGAGCGGGTGACGATCAGGATCAGCTCTACGACCGCCCAGAGCCACACGAAGGGGGCCGCGAAGCCCAGCGTGCACACAGAGACCAGCAGCTGGACGAGTCCGCGGTTGGTGTGGCCCAGGTAGAAGTTGTGGAGGCCGAAGAGCCCGGCGAACAACGCCAGGATCACGACGATGAGCAACTGCCTGGGGGGCTGGTGGCACCCGCCCTGCCCGTACTCGAAGCGCCCGTACCCGTCCGGCTCCCCGTACTGGGGACTGGCGCACCAACCGGGCGCCCCGTACTGGGATTGGCCGTACCCGTCCGGCTGGCCGTACTGGGGGTTCGTGTACCAATCGGGCGCACCGTACCGGGATTGGCCGTACCCGTCCGGCTGGCCGTACTGCGGGCCTCCCCCGGCGGAGTAGGACCTCGACCAGTCGTGGTCCTGGGCGCGGGCGCCGGCGCCCCCGTCCGCCCCGCCGGGCTCCGAAGAGGACGGGTGCGCGGAATCGGAAGCGGGGCCCAGTGCGCGCGGGGCCGTCCCCGGGCCTTGGCGCCTGTCGATCGAACTCATGCTTCCTCCTCCTGGTGGCAACGACTGACGACGCCTCCAGCATACGCAGCGCGCGGAGAGGGAACGATCCAGGTTCCCCCCTCAAAAACCCTGATTACTCAGTAATATTCTGTGGGGGTCAGGACAACGGCACGCCTTTGGCGTCCGCGCGGTACATCCCGACGCGGGCGGCCACCATGATGACCGAGATCAACGCCCAGACGACCAGCAGCCCCAGGGCCCAGCAGCCCACGTGGAACAGCCGGTACGCCCCCTCCAGCGCCCGCACCTGGTCCAGAGTCGGGAGTTTGGCGTTGTAAGGGCCGAAACTGGGATCCGCGATGATCATGCCGACCATCACGATGGATGCGACGATCATACCGATCCCCGCGATGTTGAGCACCAGTTTGCCGAAGGCGGTCTTCTTGAAACCCATGTAGAAGTCGCCCGCGCCGACACCACTGAGGAACAGGTGCAGCAGCAGCGCGGAGGCATAGGACTTCGCCGGTGCCGGAGCACGGTACCCCTGCCCGGCGGCGCGGTACTGCGCATCCGGCTCCGTGCAGGGGTCCGCCGCCCCTGCCTGCGGGGACGCGTAGGGGTCCGTCGCCCCTCCCTGCGGGGACATGTAGGGCACCGCGTAGGGATTCATCGTCCCTCCCTGCGGGGGCGCGCCGGGCCCACCGGCCGACGAGGAGGACCCCCCGTCGGGCGCGTAGGGCTCCACCACCGGCGGATCCGAAGGGGAGGCGGGCGCTTGCGGATCGGGGGTCGTCATCGTTCAGTCTCCTCGCACAGCGTGTTGACGGCGCCACGGGCACCCGCGGCTCCATACAGTGTCCCGCCCACAATACGGCCCCGCACCCGGTCCGCGCTCGGCGCGCCCACAACGCGGCGGCGGCCCCTGTCCTGCGCGCGACGGCAACCGCGCCCGCCGATACGCTGGGGCGGATGATCCGCACCCCCGAACCCGCAGAAGCAGCCGCCCTGTTGGACGCCCTCACCTCGTGGTACGACCACAACGGGCGCGACGTGCCGATGCGCGCCGACGGCGTTACCCCGTGGGGAACGCTCGTGTTCGAGGTCATGAGCCAGCAGACCCCCCTGGTCCGCGTCGCCCCGGTCTGGCTGAGGTGGATGCGTTTGTGGCCCGCCCCCGCGGACCTCGCCGATGCGCCCACCGCCGACGTCCTGGTCGAATGGTCGACCCTGGGCTACCCCTCCCGGGCGCTGCGCCTCCAGCAGTGCGCCACCCGCATCCGGGACGCCCACGGCGGAGCGGTTCCCACCGATCACGCCCAGCTGCTCGACCTGCCCGGCGTGGGCGGGTACACGGCGGCGGCGCTCGCCTCGTTCCAGTTCCACCAGCGGATCGCGGTGCTGGACGTCAATATCCGCCGCGTCGCCTCGCGGGTCTTCGACGGGATCGAACTGCCCGCGTCCTCCGCCCCGACGAAAGCAGAACGGGAGCGCGCCGAGGCGGTCCTGCCCGAGGACGGCCACGAATGCGCCGCGTGGAACCTGGCGCTCATGGAGTTCGGGGCGCTCGTGTGCACGCAGCGCTCGCCCGACTGCCCCGCGTGCCCCATCCGCGAGCGGTGCCGGTGGGCCGGGCGCGGCTACCCGCGCGCCGCCAAACGCCCGAGGACCCAGCAGTGGCGGGGAACGGACCGGCAAGCCCGGGGGCGCGTCCTGGCGGCGCTGCGCGCTGCCCACTCCACCGCGCCCCGGGGACGCGCGGGCATATCCCGCGCCGAAGCGCTCAGGGCCGCCACCCTGCCCGGTGCCGAGGAGGGCCAGGCCCAGCGCGCCCTCGCCTCGCTCATCGCCGACCGGCTGGTCGCCTACGACGAGGCGTCCTCACGGATCACCCTCCCCTGATCCGGGCGCCCCGCCGCGCGGGCTTGGCCGTGTGGACTGATTCCGGTTCCTTGTGTGCGTGGTTGGGGAGGTGTCCGCCGCCGCCACGTGGACGGGCGTGCCCAGTTCCTTGTGTGCGTGGTTGGGGGGGAGGAGGGGCTGCGTGTGCGGTTCGTTGTCGGTGTTTTGCGCGGCTTCATGCACCATGCTGCGGGATTCGCCCGCTGTTGCGCCACTTAGCACGCACCGGGACCGGGGGAATCCGCCCCCCGGGCACCAGTTAGCCCGCCGTTGCACCACTTAGGTCCAAGCGGCCCCTGGTCCTCCCGGCGTGTCGGCGGCCTAAGTGGTGCGGGCAATGCCTAAGTGGCGCAGACGAAGGCTCAGGGCGTATTGCGCAAGCTGTTCGAGCCGGTGGTCGATGCCGGGCTGCGCGGGTGGTGGCCTGGTGCCGGGCAGCGAGTGCGCCCGCGGCGGGCGGTGGGAACCCGGTGGCGCTTGGGCTGATGGTTGGAACAGCGTTCGGCGGTGCTGCGGTCGCGATCAGCGGTGGGGTGAGGGCGAGCGGGCGCGCCGACAGGGCCTTCGGCCCGACGACTGGCCCTGGCTGGCTTCGGCGGGGATCGTGGCCCTGCCACGGCGGTCGTGCAGCCGGGCGCAGTCGACCCCGCCGACAGTTGGCCTTGTCGGGGGCGTCCTCACGGATCACGCTCCCCTGATCCGGGCGCCCCGCCGCGGCCTAGTACCGGATCGCGTCGATGGGCTTGACGCGCACCGCGGCGAAAGCGGGGATGATCCCGCACAGGGCGCCGATCCCCGTCGAGATCGCGAGGCCGTCGCAAGCGGCGCCCAGGGGGAACGCCGGCTTGTCCTGCAAGATGATGCCCATCGACTCCAACGGGAGGAACCGCACCACCAGGATCGCGACCGCCACGCCGAGCACGCCCGCTAAGAACGTCGCGACCACCGACTCCATGAACACGGCGAAGAACACACGGCCGGCCGACGCCCCCAGGGCGCGGCGGATGCCTATCTCGCGGACCCGCTGGCGCACCGTCACGATCGCGACGTTGAGCAGCCCCAGCGCCCCCAGGAAGACCACGATCCCCCCGATCACCATGATCACCGTCCGGATCTGCCCCAGGGAACCGCTGTCCATGCCGTCCCGGTCCCCTCCGGAGGCGGTGCCCTCCCAGCCCGGGCCGAGCACCGACGCGAGCGCCCGCGGAACGATCTGGCGCGCCTCGTCGACCTGGTCGGGGCCCACCCACACCAGCATCTCCACCGAGGAGCGGTCCGGCTCGTCGGACCGGCCGGACGAGGCCGAGGCGCGCACATTCGCCCACGCCGAGTAGGCGGCGTACATGACGGGCGGCTCGTAGGGGGTCTTGGCAGACACGACCCCGACGACGCGGAACTGGGCGTCGGAGTCGGAGGAGTGCAGGACGATGGGCCGCTCGTCGATGGGGGCGCGGCCCAAGCAGTCCCACATCGTCGCGTTGATGACGACGGGTGTCAGGCGCTGGTCGGCGTCCGCGTCCTCGACCCACCTGCCCCGCAGGGGCTTGATCCGATAGATGATGTCGTAGGCCGGGTCCACGGCCCGGACCAGCGGGTCCTGCCATCCGAGCTCCGGCTCGACCACGGGGTGCCCCCGGAACTCACCGGTCTGACGGGACTGCCAGATCTCGTCGAGGGTGACGCCCCCGTTCTCCACCCGGGCCCAGTAGGGGATGGACAGACGGTCGGCCACGGTCGCCATGGCGTCCCCCACCGGGTCCGGGACCGCTGTCGGGGACTGGCCGTCCTCCGCCGCCGGGTCGGTGTCCGACGAGGACGGGGCCGGGGCGGGCGTTGCCGGGGAGTCCCCGGCGTCCGTACCCGATTTCGAGGCGGTGACGTGGAGGGTCGTGGCGCGCCCGTCCATGGCCTCGGTCATCTCCTTGCTCGACTGGACGATGAGGTCGCCCAGGGCGATGACCGTGGACATGGCGGCGACGGCGGCGACGACGCCCACCAGGGACAGGACGACGCGGGCCCGCTGGACCTTGACCTCGCTCCACGCCTCCACGAGGGCGCCGAACAACTGGTGCAGTGCCCTCATTGCTCCTCCTCCGCCCAGTCGCGCCCATCCGCCCCATCGCCCCGGGCCCCGGGGGCCTCCGTCCTGGAGGTTCCCGCCCCGTCGGGGCCGTCGTCGGGGGGCGGTGGCGGCTCCTGCGGGGAGCCCCCCACGAAGTCGGCCGCGGAGCCCAGGCGGTGGAGGACCCCGTCGAAGAGTTCGAACACCCTGTGCGAGCGCGCGGCGATCGCCATGTCGTGGGTGATGGTGATAAGCGCCGAGTCGTTCTCCTCCGCGACGCTCTCCAGCAGGTCCATGACCGCTCCCCCCGTGTGCGGGTCGAGCGCCCCGGTCGGCTCGTCGGCCAGGATCGTCTTCGGTCTGCGCACCAGGGCGCGGGCTATCGCGATGCGCTGCTGCTCGCCGCCCGACATCTGGGAGGGGTAGGAGTCGGCCCGGTCCCCCAGGCCGACGCGCTCGAGCATCTCGGTCGCCAGGCGGCGCCTGCGCCAGAAACCGGGGCCGGCCTCGTAGAGCAGGGGGACCTCGACGTTCTCCACCGCCGTGCGCGCCGCGAATATGTTGAACTGCTGGAACACGAAGCCGAAGGAGGCCCCGCGCATCCGGGCCCGGCGCCCCTCGCGCAGGCCCACGGCGTCCACCCCGTCGACGCGGTAGGTCCCCGAAGTCGGCCGGTCCAGCATCCCCACGATGTTGAGCAGGGTCGACTTGCCCGTGCCCGAGCGCCCCACGATGGCGACGCGCTCGCCCGCCTCGACGTCCAGCGTCACGCCGCGCAGGATGCGCAAGTCCTCCCCGTCGGGCAGGGACACGGTGCGGGTCACGTCCCGCAGCTCGACGAGCGCCATATCAGTCCCGGCCCCCGGAGTCGCCCGCTCCCTGGCCGCCGGTGAAGCCGTTGCCGTGATCGCCGCCCGGGCCCGGTTCCCAGCCGCCCCGCTCCGCGTCCTCCTTGCGGGCGCTGGGCGTGAACTCGAGGATCTCCTCGCCCTCGCTGAGACCGGATTTCACCTCGATGACGCGCCCATCGGTGAGGCCGAGTTCGACCTGGGCCTTGGTCTGGGTGCCGTCGTCGGAGGGCAGGTACACCGTCCCCTGCTGGTAGCGGCCCTCGACGGCCGACACGGGGACCACGAGGACGTCGGTGGCCTCGCCGGCCGTCACGTCCATCGTCACCTTCAGACCGGCGAACACCTTCTGGTTGGAGGGGATCGCGCACTTCGCCCTCACGCCGCCCGGCGTGGCCGACGAGGAGGGGTCCTGCTCCTTCTGGGGGCCCTGGGGCGACTGGGGCGCGCCGATCGCCAAGCCCGAGCACTCGAAGGGGGCGGGCCCGTTCTTCACGGCGATGGTGGCCGTGGAAGGGGGATCCTGGAGGCGGTAGAGCTGCTCGGCGTCCAGGGACGCCACTGCGGAGAAGGTGCCGGGGGACACCGTGCCCACGGTGTCGCCGACCGCGAAGGACTGGCCCACCAGCGCGCTCATGCGCAGCGTGCCGGAAACAGGGGCCCGGACGACCGCCGACTTGAACGACGGCTTGCCCGGCTGGGTCGTCGTGTTCCCCTCCGGATCCGTCGTCTGCGTGTCCTCGCCGGGCACCTCCTTGCGGACCTCCAGGAGGGGGTCGCCCTCGTCCACTGCGGCGCCGTCGTCGGCGAGGACCCTGAAGACCTGCCCGTCCAGCGTGGCGCGCACCTGGGTGGCCTCATCGGCCTCGATGGTGCCCGTGAGCGTCACCGTGTTCTTCACGGACCCCTTGGCCACGACCGTTGTGATCTGCCCGTAGGCGCCCGAGGGGTCCAACGACTGGGCCTCCTCCGCCGACGAGCCGGGGAAGAACGCGAACTTCACCAGCGCGACCGCGATCACGGCCCATATGAGCACCTTCACGACGTCCAGCACCCTCATGGCGCGGCTCCTAGCAGCCACAATGCCTCCCGCACGGATCATTGCCTCGGAACAGTACCGACAGTCTAGGGCCAAGGCCGCGTTCCGCGGTACCCGCTGTCCACCGGGGCAGGAGCCACCGGGGCTTCGTCGTGGAAACCACTGGTTCGGCTACGCCGCCCAAACGCGCAACGACCTGGTACCGTGTCAGCACTTCTTCGGATGCCGCAACCCCATATTGAGCTCATCATGACTCTTGAGGCTCTCGTCGATTCTGTCCAAGTAACCGGCATCGACCACGCCGAGCCCCTCGGCCAGCATCGAGAGAACTACGCACACCTCGTACACGGATTGAGGCGCGTAGGCTCCCCTGTTCTGTTGCATCCGCCTTCTAATGTTCGGCGCCATCCCTGGGGAATTCGTCACGATGTGATTCCAGAGGCGCGCGTGGTGCGCGATCCTGTTGCGCAGATAGACCAACGATCGCACTTGACTGTCGAAGTACCGTCGTTTTACCCCGACGCTTTCGGCGACCGCGTTGAGCACACCGCTTTCCCCCGACGCGGCGAGGCACCTTGACAGGGTCCCGAACGACAACACGCAAACCGCAACCCACACAGGCAGCCTGTCATAAGCGTCGGCCGACGGAACCCCGCCTGGAATTTTATCACGGTAATGCTCGATAAATGGCTCTTTGCTCCGGTCCAAATCCCTGCAAACGAAAAAATCCACGGGTGGCGTCTCAGGATTGGAAGGCAGGGTGAATCCTTGTCCGCGCGCTAGACCACCTTCCTCGGCCACTTCGCGCCCGTACGCATGGGCGAACCGTGTGGCCAACGCGACCTCAACCTTGCGCAGCGTTCCCGCCAGCCCATCGGCAAGCCGCCGTTCAGTGAGGTAGAGCTCCCGCACCTGGTTGAAAGTCGCCCCGTTTTTGAAGGTGTTGCCCTGATGAGCAGGATCCTTCTGCCAATACCTGAAGTAACCGGACAACCTGTAGTAGCCCACGTTCTGGAGGAAACGGATGCACTCCTCGTCATCCTCAACTTCGAGTCCCCGCTCCCTGAGCAGGTCTATCTGTTGATCGAAATCGAGCCAGTCCTTTCCCGAAGCTCCCACGATCCGCCCTTCCGACAACATAGGCCCCGACCATTTGGGCATGGAACAGAGGCCTGGCCGGGGCTCGATTGGTTCGATTTTACACGTCGCACCTCCACCTCGGATAGGGCATGTGGCGCAAAGCATACGAGCGCCGCAGTCCTCGCGGACGCGCCTTGAGCCCCCGCCCACCGGAGCGCATAGTGGAAGCACCCCCCGCAGACCCGGGACCATCCACCGGGCCCAGCCCCGGCCCCGGACCCTACACGAGGAGCACCATGATCCGCCGCGCCACCCCAGACGACGCGAACGCCCTGTCAGCCCTGGCCTCGCGGGCGTTCAGCGAGACCTTCGGCCACCTCTACAGGGAAGACGACTTGAGCGCCTTCCTGCACGAGGCGTACGCGCCGGACGTGCTCCGAGCGGAGCTGGCCGACCCCGACCGGGCGACTTGGCTGCTCTTCCCCGGCTCCGCGCCCAGCGGCCCCGACGGTCCCTGCGGTCCGGACGACGCCGACTGCCCGGAGGGGGCGGGGCAGGCGCCTGTGGGGTACGCGAGCGCGCGCCCCGCGGCCCTGCCCCACGCCGCCGTCCGCCCCGGCGACGGCGAGGTCCAGCGGCTCTACGTGCTGTCCGGGCACCAGGGCAACGGGAGGGGGAGCGCCCTGCTGGCCACCGCACTGCACTGGCTGGAGCGCGAGGGCCCACGCCCGGTGTGGCTGGGCGTGTGGAGCGGGAACCCCGGCGCCCAGCGCCTCTACGAGCGCCACGGGTTCTCCCGCGTCGGCGAGTACGCGTTCATGGTCGGCTCCCACGCGGACCACGAGCTCATATACCGCAGGCCCCCGCTGTGAGCGGAACTGCGCCGCGCAGACCACTTGACGCCCCCGTCGGGGCCACACAACAATGAAAGAACCGCTTCGGGTCGCGCCCACCGCGTGGATCGGGACCGGGCACCAGTCGCCGTCACCAAGGAGGGGCCATGCCGGACAGCGCCGCGGACCACAGCGATCCCGATTCCCTGTTCGCCAGCGGCCAGGAGGAACTCGACCAGGGGCGCCTTGCTGAGGCCGAAACACTGCTGCGCCAGAGCCTCGCCCTCTACGAGGCCCGCGAGGGGACGGAACTGGAGCAGGCCCGGTGCCTGTACTCGATGGCCACCGCCATCTACTACCTGGGGAGGCTGGGCGAGGCCGAGTTCCACTACCGCCGCGCGCTCGGCCTCTACGCGTCCTTCGAGGGGGCCGAGGGGCTCCAGGCGGACTGCCTCAAACGCATCGGAACGATCGCCCAGTCCCTGGGTAACCACTCGCAGGCGGAGGAGCTGTACCAGCAGGCGCTCGAGTACTACCGCCAGTACCGGGGGACCGAGTACATCCAGGCGACGTGCCTGTACCGCAGGGCCTGCGCGCTCGCACGGATCGGGCGCCCCGCCGAGGCGGAGGGGCTGCACCGCGAGGCGCTGGCCATCTACACCCGCTTCGAGGGCACGGAGCACGCCCAGGCCGAGTGCCTCAACGACTTGGCGAACACGGTCGCGTCCGTGGGCCGCCTCGACGAGGCGGAGGACATGTACCGCCAGGCGCTGCGGCTGTACGCGAACCTGGACGACACCGCCCAGCGCGACAAGGCCGACTGCCTCTACAACCTCGCCCACCTGGTCGGAGCGAAGGGCCGCTGCGCCGAGGCCGCGGCCTTCTACCGGGAGGCGCTCGCCCTGTACGAGGGTGTCGGCGGCACCGAGCAGGACCGCGCCGACTGCCTGCGGGGCCTGGGGGACGCGCACCGGAACCTGGACCGCTCCAAGGCGGAGGACTTCTACCGCCGGGCGCTGCCCCTCTACCAGGGGATCGAGGGCACGGCGCGCAACCAGGCCCGCTGCCTCAACAACCTGGCCCTGGTGCTGGTCGACGGCGGTCGGGCGGACGAGGCGGTGGACCTGTACCGGCAGGCGCTCCCGCTCTACACGCTGCCCGACCAACTGGGCCTGCCCGACGCCGAGCTGAGAAGGGCGTACTGCCTGTACAACCTGGCGCTGGCCACCAAGGAGCTCGGCAGGCTGTCGGAGGCGGAGGACTTCTTCCGCCAGGTGCTCGACCTCTACGGGGGCCTCGGCGTGGGCGACCGCGACCGGGCCGAGTGCCTTTTCGACCTGGCGGACGCTCTGCGCGCGATGAACCGTTTCGTCGAGGCGGAGGACTGCTTCCGGCAGGCGCTCGGCATGTTCGAGGGCATTGAGGGCGCGCAGCGGGAGCGGGCGAACTGCCTGAGCTCCCTGGGGCTCACCTACACGAACCTGGGCCGCCCGTCGCGTGCGGAGGCGATGTTCCACAAGGCGCTCGGCCTGTACTCGGCCATTGGCGGCGCCGAACGGGACAGCGCGAGCTGCTGCTTCGGCCTGGGGCTCGCGCTGCGCGCCATGGGGCGCCTGGCGGAGTCCGAGCGGAGCTACCGCCGCGCGATCGGCCTGTTCTCCGCGGTCCCGGGCACCGAAGAGGTCCGCGCCAGTTGCATGGGGCACTTGGCCGGAGTCGTGGAGGCGCAGGGCCGCGCGGCCGAGGCCGAGGAGCTGCGCCGCCAGGCCAGGAGCATGTGAGGCCGGCCGGGGTGGCAGCGGCGCGGTCCACGGCGCTCGCGCACCGCTCGGACCGGCTCCGCGCCGTTCGAGCCCGCGGAGCGGTCGCTCCACCGCGGGCGCCCTCAGCGGCGCGCGGGGCCATCGGTCCGCCGCGGGCGCCTTGAGCGGCATGCGGGGGCGCGAATCGCCGCCCGTCCCACCCACCGGAGCGCGCCTCAACCCGGGTGGTGGGGATCCGCGAAAGGATCCCAATGCGGATCCGTCCTCACTTCCAGTTCCGCCGCACGGGCAGCTTCCGCTGCCGCGTCCGGCCCGCTGAAGTGGGCGATGAGCGCGTGGGCCATGTCCATTCCCGCGGCGACGCCCGACGAGGTCCACCGGTCGCGGTCGTGCACCCACCTGGCCCGCGGCACCCACTCCACGTCGCGGCCGAACCCGGACGCCCAGGCGAAGGACCTCTTGTTCGACGTAGCGCGGTACCCCTCGAGGAGCCCCGCCGCGGCGAGGACCGCGGATCCCGTGCACACGGAGGCGACGACGGGCGCCCTGGCAGCCCAGGGGGCGAACACGTCGAGGAAGGCGCGGTCGCCCACGAGCCGCCGCGTCCCCGGGCCCCCTGGGACCACAACGATATCGGCCGCCCCCTCCAGGGGGAGGGGCGCGAGGACCCGCGCGCCCTGGCCCGAGCGCACTGCCCCCGGCTCGTCGGCGTGGTAGGTGATCTCGTAGTCGGAGAGGAGGAAGCTGAGCAACTCCACCGGTCCGAACACGTCCAACAACTCGAAGCCCTCGAAGAGGACGACTGCCACAGTCCACCGCGCCCCAGCCACGCGCCCTCCCCTCGGCACTATCGGTCCTACGCTTCCAGCCCCGGCCGTCCCCTCCCGGCGCGCAGCGGACAGGGCCCGCAGCGCCCGGGCGCTCCACACGCGATCACAGGGCGGCTCCGCGCCGCCGCGGCCCTTGGGCGGCACCCGGACGCGCTTGACGACGACTCCGGGGACGCGCCCGTCGGCGGCACCCGGGATACGGAGAACCCCGGCAACGCGCTGTCGCGGTGCCGGGGCCCGTCCCGGAGCGGGCGACGGGAATCGAACCCGCCTCTGAAGCTTGGGAAGCTTCCATTCTACCGATGAACTACGCCCGCGGGTGTCCCCCCTTTTGAGGAAGACTCAATGATTATAGCGGGAACTGGAGCCCGCGTCCACCCCTGCCCGAATAGTGCGCCCGCGCGCCCGGTGGCGCCCCGCGCGCCGGACGGAGCCGCGGGGGACGTATCCTGGGGCGATGAATCCGCGCCCAGTCGTCGCCGCCGCCATCGTCGATTCCCTTCGCGCCCCCACCAGGCTCCTGTGCGCCGCGCGCGCCTACCCGCCGCAGCTTCGCGGCCGCTACGAGCTCCCCGGCGGCAAGCTCGAGCACGGCGAGGCGCCCCTGGAGGGCCTCGCCCGCGAGATCCGCGAGGAGCTGTCGACCGCGATCAGGGTCGGGGAGCAGGTGCGGGCGCCCTCGCCCGGTGCCGGGGACGCCCGCCGAGTCGGCGCTGACGGGGCCGGAGACGGCCCCTCCGCCGGAGCCGACAGCGCCGCCTCCCCCGGGCCGTCGTGGTGGCCGATCCTGCAGGGCAGGGTGATGGGCGTGTGGCTGGCGGAGGTGGCGCCCGGCTCGCCCGCCCCCACGGCCGGCGGGTCCCACTGCTCCCTGGAGTGGGTTCCGCTGGACCGGGTCGAGGCCCTGGACTGGATCGGCCACGACTTGGACGTGGTGCGCGCCGTGGTGGGGGCGTGCGGGGAGGCACCTTTGGCGACGGACGGACCCGGTCTGTCAGAATAACGGCATGCCAAAGATCATCGGTACCACCTTGGCCGACCACCGGGAGCTGACCCGGAGGCGGCTCTTCAACGCCCTCGGCGCACTGCTGGCCGAGGAGCCCTTCGACGCGATCACCATGTCACGGATCGCCCAGAAGGCGGGGGTGGGCCGCACGGCGGTGTACAACCACTTCGCCGACAAGGAAGTGCTGCTGCTGGCCTACATGCGCCAGGTGACCACCGGGTTCACGGAGGTCCTCCGCCGCCGCCTCGACGAGGAGCCCGATCCGGTCCGGCGCCTGCGCGTCTACCTGCGGGCCCACATGGAGATGACGGACCGCTACCACCTGATGAGCGGGGTCGCCCTGCGCAAGCACATGTCGCAGGAGAACTCCTCGCACCTGCGCGACCACGCGGGCGTCGTGGGCGGGGTGCTGCTGTCGATCCTGGACGACGCCGTGGCCGAGGGGGCGATCCCCGCGCAGAACACCCTGGGCCTGGTCCACCTCATCCACTCCGCGATGGCGGGCCAGCGCCTGCCCCGGGACCCGCAGGAGCGGGGGGCGGCGCTGCGCATGACGGAGGCTTTCATCCTGCGGGCCGTCGGCGTGCCCGAGAAGAAGGTGGCAGAGGTAACGAGCGAGGGACCAAGGTCCCTGGAATAGTCCCGCGCAGCGCCTCGTTGAACACCACAGCAGCGACAAAGACAAGGAGAAGCATGGCAACCGTCGCCCTCACCCAGGACAACTTCGAGAAGACCATCGCCGGACCGGGCATCGTGCTCGTGGACTTCTGGGCGCCGTGGTGCGGCCCCTGCCGCCAGTTCGGCCCCGTTTTCGAGGCGGCCTCCGAGGCGCACCCCGATGTGGTGTTCGGCAAGATCGACACGGACCAGGAGAAGCAGCTGGCCATGGCCGCGCAGATCGAGTCCATCCCCACGCTGATGGCCTTCCGCGACGGGGTCGCGGTGTTCCGCCACTCCGGGGCCCTGCCGCAGTCGGCGCTGAACGACCTCATCGGGCAGATCGGGGCCCTCGACATGGACGACGTGCGCGCGAAGATCGCCGCGGCGGCCGAACAGGAGGTGTGACGCCCCGGCGGCAGTCGGACAGCGCCCCCGCGCAACGGCGTGGCTGAGCAACGAGGGCCCCGGGAATCCCGGGGCCCTCAGCGCGTCCGCGGCCGGTCAGTATCAGCGGGCGAGCAGCTCGGCGGCGACCAGTTCGGCGATCTGCACGGCGTTGAGGGCAGCGCCCTTGCGCAGGTTGTCGCCGGAGACGACCAGGACGAGCCCGCGATCGCCGGGGACGGCCTGGTCCTGGCGCACGCGCCCGACCAGGACCTCGTCGCGGCCCGCGGCCTCCAGCGGGGTCGGCACGTCCACGAGGCGCACACCGGGCGCCCCGGCCAGCACCTCGAGGGCGCGGCCCGGCGTGATCGGACCGGAGAACTCGGCGTGGATCGTCAGGGTGTGGCCGGTGAACACGGGAACGCGCACGCACGTGCCCGACACCGCCAGGTCGGGGATGTGCAGGATGCGGCGCGACTCGTTGCGCAGTTTCTGCTCCTCATCGGTCTCCCCGCTGCCGTCGTCCACGATCGAGCCCGCCAGGGGCACCACGTCGAAGGCGATGGGCGCGGCGTACACGACCGGGGCGGGCAGGAAGACCGCGCGGCCGTCCAGCGCCAGGCCGGTCGGATCCTGCTTGACACCGGCCTCGATCTGCCCGGTCAGCTCGGCGACGCCAGCGCGCCCCGAGCCTGAGACGGCCTGGTAGGAGGACACGAAGAGGCGCTCCAGTCCGCCCGCCGCGTCCGCGAGGGGCCCCAGGACGGGCATGGCCGCCATGGTCGTGCAGTTGGGATTGGCGATGATGCCCTTGGGGCGGTCCGCGGTGTCCTCGGGGTTGACCTCGGAGACCACCAGCGGCACATCGGGGTCCTTGCGCCACGCCGAGGAGTTGTCGACGACGACCGCGCCGGCGGCCGCGAACCTGGGCGCGTACTCGCGCGAGGCCGTGGCACCGGCGGAGAACACGGCGATATCGATGCCCGAGTAGTCGGCCGTCGCAACGTCCTCGACGACGACCTCCTCGCCCTTCCACGGCAAGGCCGTTCCGGCGCTGCGCGCGGACGAGAAGAAGCGAATCGTCCCGACCGGGAAGTCCCGTTCCTCCAGCAGGGTGCGCATGACGCGCCCCACCTGCCCCGTTGCTCCGACGACGGCGACGTTGAGTCCGCTCATGGTGTTCTCCTTGTTGTTGTGCGCGCGCCCGTACGACGGGGCGGACGCGGGTGGGATCTGTGGCGACGGGGCCCGCCCGCCCCGGTGGGGCCCTGGCCTCCGCGGGGCCGGGCGCCCCGGGCCCGGTCGGCGTTCAGCGGCCGGTGCCTCCGTAGACGACCGCCTCGGTCTCCGAGGCGTCGAGGCCGAAGGCGGTGTGCACCGCCTGGACCGCGCGGTCCAGGTCCTCCAGGCGCGTGACGACGGAGAGGCGGATCTCGGAGGTGGAGATCAAGTCGATATTGATGCCCGCGTTGGAGAGCGCGGAGAACAGGCGGGCCGACACGCCCGGGTTCGTGCGCATGCCGACGCCGATCAGCGACAGTTTGCCGATGTCCGGGTTGTAGCGCAGCTCGTCGTAGCCGATCTCGGCGCGCGCCTCCCCCAGGGCGTCGAGGGCGGCGCGGGCGTGGTCCTCGGGCAGGGTGAAGGTGATGTTCGCCTTCGTGGGGTCCGAGACGGGGATGTTCTGGACGATCATGTCGATGTTCGCGCCGACCTCGGCGACCACCGCGAAGACGCGGGCGGCCACACCGGGGTTGTTGGGCACGTTCGTGACCGTGATCTTGTCCTGGGAGCGGTCGTGCGCGATCCCGGAGATTATGGGTTTTTCCATGGTGGGCTCCTCGGGGTGTGCCAGTGCGGCGTCGGGCACGAGGCCCTTGAGGTCGGGGTGGGCGGGGGCGTCGGAGATCCACGTGCCGTTCTTCTCGGAGAACGAGGACCGCACGTGCAGGGGGACGCCGTAGCGGCGCGCGAACTCGACGGCCCTCAGGTGGAGGATCTTCGCTCCGTGCGCCGCCATCTCCAGGGTCTCCTCCTGGGTGAGGGTGCGCAGGCGGTGGGCCTTGGGGACGATGCGCGGGTCGGCGGAGAACAAGCCGTCGACGTCGGTGTAGATCTCGCACACATCGGCGCCCAGGGCGGCGGCGAGGGCCACGGCTGTCGTGTCCGAGCCCCCGCGCCCCAGGGTGGTGACGTCCTCGTCCTTGGAGACCCCCTGGAATCCGGCGACGATGGCGACCTGGCCGTCCCTGACGGCGCGGGCGACGCGCTCGGGGACCATGCCGATGATCTGGGCGGCGCCGAAGTGCGAGTCCGTGCGGATGCCCGCCTGGGCGCCCGTGTAGGCGCGGGCCTCGACGCCGAGCTCCCCGACGGCCATCGCCAGGAGGGCCATGGAGATCCGCTCCCCCGCGGACAGCAGGATGTCCATCTCGCGCTCGGGGGGCTCGGAGCTGAGCTCCGCGGCGGCGTCGAGCAGGTCGTCGGTCGTGTCGCCCATGGCGGAGACGACCACCACCACCTGGTGGCCGGCGTTGTGCGTGTCGGCGATGCGGCGGGCCACCCGTTTCATGGCCGCGGTGTCGGCCACGGAGGACCCGCCGTACTTCTGCACGATCAGTGCCACGTGTTACTCATTTCTGCAGGCGTCACGGTGCGGCGCGACGGGCGCGGCCCGTGGGCGGCCCTGAGCCGCCGCCCACAATCCTATGACTCCCACGCCCTCTTCCCCGATCCGACCGTTATGTGGGAAGTCACCACTGCCCGTCGGCGGGCCGCGCACCAGCAATCAGCGGGTTGGGCGGGACCGACAGCCGACGGACTGGAGCAGCGCCGGGCGCGACCAGAGGGACGGCCCCCGCCCCATGGACGCGGATCCGCGCCGAACCCGTGCATGGGGTACACGCAGTCCCTAAAGTTGGAGCATGCCCGCGCACGATCCGGGGGCAGGGCACACGAAGGAGACGCGATGACCGAATCACTGGCACTGTATGGCACCCCCGTCGTGCACGGAGTCGCTTACGCCCCGGCTGTGTGGGTCCACAGGCCGCCGCTGCCGCCCCAGAGCGCCCCGGCACTGCCCGCACCGCACCGCGAGGACGAGGTCCGCCGGTTCATGGAGGCTCAGAGCGCCGTCGCCGACTCCCTCTTCGACAAGTCCCTGCGCGCCACCGAGCAGGCCGCGGACGTCCTGGTGGTGACCGCCTCCATCGCCACCGACCGGGCTTGGACGCGCGATGTCGCCGAGCGCATCCGCAAGGGGACCCCCGCCGTCCAGGCGGTCATGGCGGCGACCGCGCGCTTCGTCGTGATGTTCGAGACGGCGGGCGGCGTCATGGCCGAGCGCACCACCGATCTCATGGACGTGCGCGACCGGGTCATCGCCCACCTGCAGGGCATGCCCGAACCCGGGATCCCCGCCGTGTCCGAGCCCTTCGTGCTGCTGGCCGACGACCTGAGCCCCGCTGACACCGCCGGGCTGGACCCCTCGCTGTGCCAGGCGATCGTGACGCGCCTGGGCGGGCCCACCTCGCACACGTCGATCATCTCCCGCCAACTGGGGATCCCCTGCGTGGTGGCCGCCCGCAGGCTCCGCGAGATCCCCGAGGGGGAGCCCGTGCTGGTCGAGGCCGCCGACGGCCTGCTGACGACGGGCGTGGACCCGCGGGTGGCGCACTCCCTGGTCGAGGCGGACCTGCAGCGCCGCGCCCTGGTCGAGGAGTGGCGCGGCCCCGCCGCGACCAGTGACGGGCGGGCGGTCGAGCTCCTGGCGAACGTGGGCGACGCGGCAGCCTCGGAGGCCGCCCACGAGGGCGGACTGGCCCAGGGGATCGGCCTGGCCCGCACGGAACTGGCGTTCCTCAAGTCCACGGCCGAGCCGGGCGTCACCGACCAGGTGCGCGCCTACGCCCAGGTGATCGCCCCGTGGCGCGGCAGCAAAGTCGTCGTGCGGACCCTGGACGCCGGCTCGGACAAACCGGTCGCCTACGCGACACTGCCGGGCGAGGAGAACCCGGCTCTGGGCGTGCGCGGCATCCGCACCTCCGGCCCCTACCCCTCGATACTCGCGAACCAGTTGGACGCCATCGCCATCGCGGCTATGAGCGCCCCGGAGACGCGGGTGTGGGTCATGGCGCCCATGGTCTCCACCATCCCGGAGGCGCAGTGGTTCTCAGCGATGGTCCGCCAGCGCCGCGAGACCTACGGGGTCGACCTGCGCGCCGGCATCATGGTGGAGGTCCCCTCCGTGGCGATCCTCATCGACCAGTTCCTGGAGGCCGTGGACTTCGTGTCCATCGGCACGAACGACCTCACCCAGTACACGATGGCCGCCGACCGCGCCTCCGCGGACCTGGCCGAGTACGCCGACCCGTGGCAGCCCGCGCCCCTGTCGCTGGTCGCGCAGGTCGCCCGGGCGGGCGCCCGCGCGGGCAAGCCCGTCGGCGTGTGCGGCGAGGCCGGGGCGGACCCCTTGCTCGCCTGCGTCCTGGTCGGCATGGGGGTGTCGTCCCTGTCCATGGCGTCCGGGGCGATCCCGGGCGTGGGGGCGATGCTGGCCACCGTGACGATGGACCAGTGCGAGGCGGCGGCCAGGGCGGTCGTCGGCGCGCGCGACGGCGGCGAGGGCCGCTACCGGGCGCGCCGGGCGCTGGGCCTCATGTGAGCGCCCCCGGGACCGCCGCTCAGTGGTCCCGGGGCGAGCCCCTGTCGGGCCTGGGCGAGGGGATGACCCTCCACACGACCGCCGCCGAGGCCGCGATGAGGACCAGGGCGAACACCGTGGTGATCTGCATGGCGTGGGTGAACGCCGTCTTCGCGGCCTCGGCGACGGCGGCATCGGCGGGGTCGGCCAGGTCGAGGACCCCCAGCGTGCCCGACAGGGAGTCGCCGGCCGTGCTCCCGTGGACCTGGTCGAAGTCGGCGGGGAGCGCCACGAACCAGCGGTACAGCGCCGACTGCATGGACCCCAGGATGGCGATCCCGAAAGCGGCGCCCAGCTGGTAGGCCGTCTCCGAGATGGCCGAGGCGGCCCCCGAGCGCTCGCGCGGCGCGGCGGACACGATGGCGTCCGTGGTCAGCGTCGAGGCCATGCCCGCGCCGAATCCCAGGACCCCGACGCCCACCATGATCATGATGACGCCCGACACGGACGCGGCGACGGCGACCATGCCCAGGCCGAGGGTCATGAACGCGCCCCCGAAGCCGATGGCGTGGCCCCGCCCCAGCCTCGCGAGCACGCGGGAGGCCGCCAGAGCGGCCAGGATCCCGGTGACGGTCGCGGGCATCTCGACGAGCCCGGCGGCCAGGGGGGACAGGCCGCGCACCAGTTGCAGGTACTGGGAGAAGAAGTACACGAGGCCCACCAGGGCGAACACTGAGGCCGCCGAGCCCAGGACCGCGCCCGTGAACGCGGGGATGCGGAAAAGCGACAGGTCCAGCAGCGGGTGCTCCATGCTCATCTGGCGCCTGACGAAGAGGACGCCCGAGACGAGGCCGAGCACGAGGCCGATGGCCAGGGTCGTGTCGAACAGGCCGTGGGCGATCTGCTTGATCGCGTAGACGATGGGCACGATCGTGAGGATCGACAGCACCGACGACGCGATGTCGACGCTGGCCTCGCGGTTCCCGTAGGACTCGCGCAGCATCGGGACGCCCACCGCCAGGACCAGCACCATGATCGGCAGGTTGATGAAGAAGACGCTGGACCACCGGAAGTGCTCGATGAGGAAACCGCCCAGCAGCGGGCCCAGCGCCGCGCCCCCCGTCGTCCCGATCGACCAGATCGCGATGGCACGCGTGCGCTGGCCCGGGTCGTCGAAGGTGTTGCGCACGATCGACAGGGTCGAGGGCATGATCGCGGCGCCGAAGATGCCCATGAGGAAACGGCCCAGGATGAGGATCTCAGCAGTGGGGGCGAGCGCGCAGACCAGGGACGCGGCGGCGAAACCCGCCGCCCCGACCAGGAGCACCCGTTTGCGCCCGTAGCGGTCCGCGATATTGCCGACGGTGACCAGCAGCCCCGCGATGGTGAAGGCGTAGATGTCGCCGATCCACAGGATCTGGTTCGCAGTGGGGTTCAGATCGGCGCTCAGCGAGGGCACCGCCAGGGAGAGGATGGAGTTGTCGATCGCCAGCAGCAGGACGGCCATCGTGAGCACGCCGAGTATGCCCCATTGGCGCCCTGTGAACGCCTGCGACGAGGATTGAACAGGCATAGTGGTCTTCCGTCGAAGGGGTGCGTGGCCGTTCGAGTCTAACAACTGGTCGGCGCCACAATTCCCAGTTCGGCGGGCTTCCCCTCCAATTGGTGCGAAAGCTCACCGGTGCCGCCCCCGGCCCGGGCGGGCGCCGAGCCCGGGGGCGGACCACTGGTCGAACGGATCCCGAGGCGCACACCCCTCCACTGGGCGCGCGAACCGGCCCGGGCTGCCCGGGCAGCCCCCGTAGGCTCGGGGCCCTGGACGCGGGATCGCGCTGTTCCGGCCCGGAGTCCTCACTCCCCCGTCCGCGCGGGCCCCGACGGGATGGCCCGCCACGCGACGAGCGCGGCGGCCAGGCACAGCAGGACCGCGAACACCGCGGTGGCCTGCATGCCGTGGGCGAAGGTGAGCCGCACCGCCTCAGCCAGGGCGGGGTCGGAGCCGCCGGGGGGCACCCCGTCCGCTGCGGCTGTCCCGCTGGCCCCCAGCGCCTCCAGGGTCCGGGCCAGGGAGTCCGAGGCGCCCGCGCCGTGGGTGGACTCGAAGTCGTCGGGCAGCGCCACGAACCACCGGTAGTAGGAGGAGAGCACGGACCCCAGGACGGCGATCCCGCAGGCGGCCCCCAACTCGTAGGCCGTCTCGGAGATCGCCGAGGCCGCTCCGGCGCGCGAGGCGGGGGCGGCCCCGACGATCGCGTCCGTGGTCAGCGTCATGGACAGGCCCGAGCCGAAACCGAGGACCCCGACGCCGACCAGGATGAGAAAAATGCCGGGGACAGACTCGGCGGCCGCGACGATGCCCATGCCCACCCCCAGCAGCGCGGTGCCCAATGCGATGGCCCCTCCCTGCCCCAGCCTCGGCAGCAGGCGCGGGGCCGCCAGCGCCGCCAGGATGCCGGTGACGGTCGCGGGCATCTCGACGATCCCCGCGGTCAGGGGGGCCATGCCCCGGACGAGCTGGAGGTACTGGGAGAAGAAGTACAGCAGTCCCACCAGGGCGAAGATCGCGATGCCCGCGGTGAGCACGGCGCCGGAGAAGGCGGGGATGCGGAAGAGCCCGAGGTCCAGGAGGGGGTGGTCGAGACGGCGCTGACGGCGCACGAACGCCCAGCCGCTGGCGGCGCCGAGGACCAGGGCCAGGGCCTGGGGCCACCCGAAGCCGCCGTGGGCCGCCTCTTTGACGACGTAGACGATGGGCACGACCGTGAGGATGGACAGCACCGACGACGCGATGTCGACGCTGGCCCGGCGGTTCCCGTAGGACTCGCGCAGCATCGGGACGCCCGCCGTCAGGACCAGCACCATGATCGGCAGGTTGATGAGGAAGACGCTGGACCACCGGAAGTGCTCGATGAGGAAGCCGTCCAGCAGCGGGCCGATGGCCGCGCCCCCCGTCGTGCCGATCGACCAGATCGCGATGGCCCGCGTGCGCTGGCCCGGGTCGTCGAAGGTGTCGCGCACGATCGACAGGGTCGAGGGCATGACCGCGGCGCCGAAGATGCCCATGAGGAAACGCCCGAGGATGAGGACGTTGGCGTCCGGCGCCAGGGCGCACAGCAGCGAGGCCGCCGCGAAACCGATGGCGCCCACCAGCAGGGTCCTCTTGCGCCCGTAGCGGTCCGCGATATTGCCGACCGTCACCAGCAGCCCCGCGATGGCGAAGGAGTAGATGTCACCGATCCACAGGATCTGGTTCGCAGTGGGATCCAGGTCGGCGCTCAGCGAGGGCACCGCCAGGGAGAGGATGGAGCCGTCGATCGCCAGCAGCAGGACGGCCATCGTGAGCACGCCGAGGATCCCCCACTGCCGGGGGGTGAAGGGCTCCGGCCGCGCGGTGGGGGCGCCGCCGGAGGCGGGGGAGTTGTTCAGGGGAGCGTCCGATTCCACGGGGAGCAAGCCTAACCCGGGTCCGTGCGGCGCGCGCGGAGCACCGCGCAGCTCACACGCGGGCGCGTGGACCAGCGGCCCCCGCCCCCGTCAGCATGCGGGCCCTCACACGCGCAGGCGGCCCTCCAGCGCCCTGCCCAGTGTCACCGCGTCGGCGTACTCCAGGTCCGCGCCCATGGGCAGGCCCATCGCCAGGCGCGAGGTCTCGATCCCCATGGTGGAGAGCATCCGCGCCAGGTAGGCGGCGGTCGCCTCGCCCTCGACGTTCGGGTTAGTGGCCAGGATCACCTCGGCGATCTCGCCCTCGCCCAAGCGCTTCATGAGCGCCGCGATGCGCAGCTGCTCGGGGCCGATCCCGTGGATGGGGTCGATGACCCCTCCGAGCACGTGGTAGCGCCCCCGGAAGACGCGGGCGGCCTCGACCGCCTGGATGTCCTTGGGCTCTTGGACGACGCAGACCTTCGTGGGGTCCCGGCGCGCGTCCCGGCAGATCGAGCAGGTCGGCTCCTCCGTGACGTTGCCACAGATCTCGCAGTGGCGCACGCGGGTGCGGACCGCGTTGATGGCATCGACCAGGCGCGCCACGTCGTCCTCGTCCGCCTCCAGGACGTGGATGGCCATGCGCTGGGCGGACTTCGGGCCGATGCCGGGCAGCTGGCCGAACTCGTCGATCAGGTCTTGGAGGGCGCCCTCGTACATTCAGTAGGTCCCTTCGGTGGTCTTCTCTTCGATCACGCGCCCGCCTAGCACCTCCAGGACCGCGGCGAGGCCGACGACCGAGGAGTCGGAGATGTCCTCGTCGTCGATACTGGCGGAGTCGTCGTCCGCGGCGCCCACGCGCGGCCCAGGCGACGGGGCGCGCAGGGCCCGCTCGCGGAGCGCCGC
>NZ_CP017298.1:1383751-1384810 GCF_001746855.1 Pauljensenia hongkongensis
AAGGATACGCTGGCTCCGCCGGGGACCGCCACCGCCTCGGACCAGCCACTGGGGGCCTCAGGGGAAGGGGTCGTGTCCGCCCAGTCGTCGTCCGGGCCGTCGACGAAAGCGGGCTCGTCGGGCAGGGACGGGTCGCGGGGGGCGGGCTGCGGGGCCCGGGCCGAAACGGGCGGGGCATCCGGGGCACCGTCGCGCGCGGGTCCGCTCCACTGCGGGGCGGGGGCGGGAGCCCCCTGGTCCCGCGCGCCGGGGGCAGGTGCCGGACTCTCCCGGTCCAGTGCGCCGGGGGCTGGTGCTGGACTCCCACCGTCCAGTGCGCCGGGGGTGTTTCCGGGCACCTCCTGGTCGCCGGGATAGGTGAAGACCGTGAAGGCGCGCTTGCGCCGGGACCGCTGCGGAGCGCCATCGGCGGCCGTGCCTCCCCCTGCGGGCCCTCCTCCGCTGGGGGCGCCTTCGTCGGGTCGCGCTCTGGTGGGCGCGGGCCGCCCGCCAGTGATCCCGCCCCCGCTGGGGGCCTCTCCGCCGGGGACCCCCGCGGGCTCGGGCCACCCATCGGACGCCCGGGGGGCTGGCTCCTCCATCGCGGAAGGAGCACCCGTCGCCGTGGGGGCGCCCGCGTCGCTCCGCTCAGCCGCCCCGGGGGCGGCACCGTCAAAAGGGGGCGGCTGGGACACCCATCTGCGCGCTCCGCCCTGGGACTGGGACGCCTGGGCCGAAGGCCCGGTCACGGTCTGGCCCCCGCCGGCCTGGCCGACCTGGGCGGACACTGTGACCGTCAGTCCCGTGGCCTCGCGGACGGCCCTTTCGACATCGCCCGCGCGGTTCCCGCGCGTGAACGCCGCGACCATCGCCTCGACCGGGAAGAGAACCACCACGCGGGAGCCGTCCACGGCGCCGAGCTGGCCATTGCCCCCCACCATCGACCAGGTGACGCGGCTGATGGAGGCGAGCCGTTCCACCACCTCGGTCCACCGGCCGCGCAGCATGTCGGCGTCCGCGGAGCTGGAGGCGCCGCGCTGCCCGCCGCCGTCCGCGCCATCGGCGCGCGAGCCCGCCTTG
>NZ_CP017298.1:1385192-1387923 GCF_001746855.1 Pauljensenia hongkongensis
CGCCCCTTGCCCTGGGCGCCCCCACCCGAAGCGCCCGCGGCGGTGTCCGAGCCGACCGGCGCGGCCTCGTGGGGGGAACCGCCGCCGACCAGGCCGACGGCGCCCTCCAGCGCCCCCTCCGGCTGCGCGGGGGCGACGGGCACCAGGATGCGGCCCACCAGGAGCTCCAACTGCAGGCGCGGGGAGGTCGCGCCAGTCATCGACCGCAGTGCCTCGTCGACCAGGTCGGCGGCGCGCGACAAGCCCTTGGGACCCCAGTTCTTCGCCTGCAACTGCATCCGCTCGAACTGGTCGGCGGGGGCGTCGGAGAGGACATCGCGCGCCCCGTCGCCTGCGACCGCGATTATCAGCAGGTCCCGCAAGCGCTGGAGCAGGTCCTCGACGAAGCGCCTCGGGTCGTGCCCGGACTCGACCATGCGCTCCACGACCCTGTACGCGCCGGCCCCGTCGCCACCGGCCAGGGCGTCCACCGACTCGTCGAGCAGCGCCGAATCCGTGTACCCCAGGAGCGCCACCGCAGTGGCGTAGGAGACCTCGCCGTCGATGGCGCCCGCCATGAGCTGGTCGAGCACGCTCAGGGTGTCGCGCACCGACCCCCCGCCGCTGCGCATCACCATCGGCAGCACGCCGTCGCCGACGCGGACGCGCTCCTGGGCGCACAACTCCTTCAAGTACGGACCCAGCACGTCGGGCGGCACCAGTCGGAAGGGGTAGTGGTGGGTGCGCGAGCGGATCGTGCCGATGACGCGCTCGGGCTCAGTCGTGGCGAACACGAACTTCACGTGCTCGGGGGGCTCCTCCACCAGTTTGAGCAGTGCGTTGAAGCCCTGGTTCGTCACCATGTGGGCCTCGTCGATGATGAAGATCTTGTAGCGGTCGCGCACGGGCGCGAAAGTGGCGCGCTCGCGCAGGTCCCTGGCGTCGTCCACGCCGCCGTGGGAGGCCGCGTCGATCTCGACGACGTCCAAGGAGCCCGAGCCGCCCGTCGCCAGCTCCTTGCACGAGGCGCACTGGCCGCACGGCGCGTCCGTGGGCCCCTGCGCGCAGTTGAGGCAGCGCGCCAGGATGCGCGCGGACGTCGTCTTGCCGCAGCCGCGCGGGCCCGAGAACAGGTAGGCGTGCGTCACGCGGTTCGCCCGGAGCGCCGCCTTCAGCGGCTCCGTCACGTGTTCCTGGCCGATCACCTCGTCGAAAGTGTCGGGGCGGTACCTGCGGTACAAAGCTGTTGTCACCCCTCCAGGGTAAACGGTGGCGGGGGCGTTCGCGTGCCCTCCCCCAGGGATTCGGGAATCCGTGCGCCGAGGACGGGCCCGCATCCCCCGGACCCGGCCCGCCGGAGCGGAGCGGGCAACGCGACGCAGCCCTGGTCGTGCTCCTGCCCCCGGCTCCGGCCCGCCGGAGTGGGGCGCCCCGGAAAGCGGGGGGCGCGGGATGCCCTGGACAGGCGGCGCGAAGGCGTTCATGGCACGCCAGAGAAGGCGCCCACGGCCTGCCGGCGATACCCTGGCAAGGGGGCGCTGTGCTCCCTCTATCTATTCATCGCGGCAGGAGTGGACCGCATGGCGCACCTCGGAACCAGCATGTGCATCGGCGTCGTCCTCCCCCAGCACATCGACGTGGGCGAGGACGAGGCGCTGGCCCTCTTGGCGCCCCGCGAGAGGCGCCAAAAGGGCGCGCGGAAGCGCCCGGGGATCGGGAAGGCCACAGTCAGGAAGATGAAGGGGGACGACCCGTCGTGGTGGGTGCTCGACGTGGATTTCGCAGCGCTGTCGCTAGGGGTGCCCCTCGGCCTGCGGCCGCGCGCCGAGGCGTCGCGTGCCGCGCGGAGGTGGCGGCAAGCCCGGGCGGTCACCGCTGAACTCGCCATCGGCCTCGGAGCAGCATACGCCGGAGTCGGCGAAGAAGCGGAAGTCCCAGTGCCCGCTCACGTCGCGGCCGACGCCGAGCGAGCGCTCGCCTACGCCCCTCAAGCGTGGTTCTTCCCCGCGAACGGACCCGCCTGGCCGCATGTCGGTCCACTGGTCGAGGCGGGCACCGCGCTGCCGCCCTCGGCCACGGGACTGTGGGTCGTCGCTTCGGACCCACTCACCGGACGCGACGACCGCACCGCGCAGCACCGCGTCGCCTCAGTGCTCGTGCGATTGGCCAAAGGGGCGTGATCGGCTCGTGACCGGCTGATCGTCGGGGCCGTGCGCAGGAAGGGCCCGGCGCAGCGAACGCGGTACGCGGGCGTGATAAGGGGGACGGGAACGTTCCCGCCCGAGGCACGGGGCGGGCGCGTCGGGCCCCGCCGGGCTGGGCAGGCCCGCATTGGGGTAGGCAATGGGACATTTGGGGGGAGCGCGGGCCCGCATTGGGGTAGGCAATGGGTCATTGGGGTAGGCAATGGGTCGTTTGGGGGAGAGTGCAGGCCCGCATTGGGGTGGGCAATGGGTCATTGGGGTAGGCAATGGGGCAGCTTCTCCGTGGCCGGGCGCTGCTGGGGCGGGTGCGTTGTCGCATTGGGGTAGGTTACGGTGCATTGGGGTAGGTTATTAGCCTGCCCCAATGGGTGGTTTCCTGCCCCAATGGGGATTAACCTGCCCCGATGGGGGCTAACCACAGGTGGTTTCCTGCCCCGATGCCGCGGTTGGACTCGGAAAGGCTGGTAGCGGTGGGGCTGGCGGCCGGTCGGCCCGGTCATCAGGCGCGGCCGGTCGGCCCGGTCACTGGGAACGGGGCCGCTCGTGGC
>NZ_CP017298.1:1387973-1400468 GCF_001746855.1 Pauljensenia hongkongensis
CCGCTCGTGGCAGCTGCGGGCGCGCCGATGGCGGGCCCGGCCAGCCCACCGCTCCGCCCGGCGCACCCGGGGAGGGGAATGCGGCGGCGCTGGTCTGCCCCTCGGACACGGAACGCGCAGTGCCCGTCCATCAGGATCCGCGTTCCACAGTGGAACCACCTTGCCCGCGAGCACCTGAACCCGGGGCGGCGCAATAACGGGCACCCGTCTCCGTCCCCGTCCAGCCCCGACCCGCAGCAGCTGGGCGCCCCAGCCTCCACCTCCGACTCACAACCGGCAGCAACCTCACAACCGGCACCAATAAGGTGCCCTACCTCCGCCCCCCGCCTCGAAGGCAACAAGACGGCAACGAAAAAGGGGAACGCACCGCCATCCCCGCCCCGTGGTTCCTCATAACGCATAGGATTGGCCTATCCCATTCGAGTGAGGTGCAACCATGAGTAGAATCCGCATCCGCTTCCTCCGCTGCATCGGCGCAGCCGCGGCCGCACTCGCGTGCGCCGGCCTGTCCCCCCTGGCCGCGATGGCCGACAGCCCGGACAGCGGAGCAGCATCCGGCGGTCCGGCGGTGAGCACGGCGGGCGCCTCGGCCCCCAGCAGCGAGTCCGCCCCCCAGTCCGCCCCTGCGGCGCAGAACGGGGACGAGGCGCGGCCCGCCCCCCAGGACCCAACCGCCAAGCCCCAAGACCAGACCACAGATCCCCAGGGCCCAACCACCGGCCCCCAGGGCCAGGGCGCCGACCCGCAGGCCCCTGACGCTTCCGACGCCGGACCCGCTGACGGAGCCCCCGCCTCATCGGAGGAGGAGGGGGAGCCCGGGCCGCCGACCCCGGCCACTGGGAAGTGGGTGCGCCACGGAGCCGGATGGAGCTACGAGCTGCCGGACGGCACGCTGCTGAAGAACGGCGTCTTCGACGTGGAGGGACGCCGCTACGCCTTCACCGCCGACGGGTACGTCCCAGTCGGCTGGTACAAGGATCCCAACGGCGTGTGGTACATGTCGACCGAGAACGGCGTGCGCACCGGCTGGTACCGGGAGGGCGGCACCTGGTACCACTTCGCCGACAACGGGGCGATGGACACCGGCTGGCTCTCCACCGGCGGCTCCTCGTACTTCATGACCTCCAGCGGCGCCATGGCCACCGGCTGGTTCCAGGTCGACGGGACCTGGTACTGCTTCGAGTCCTCGGGCGCGATGGCCTCGGCGAAGTGGGTCTGGGCGGGCGCCTGGTACTACTTGACCGGCAGCGGGGCGATGGCCTCGGGCTGGTTCATCGCGGACGGCACGTGGTACTACGCGGGCCCCGACGGCGCGATGCGCACAGGCTGGGTGGCCGACGGCGGCCGCTGGTACTACCTGCACCCCTCGGGGGCCCTGGGCACCGGCTGGCTTCAGGAGGGAGCGAGCTGGTACTACCTCGATCCGGACTCCGGCGCGATGTCCACCGGGTGGGCGGTGGTTTCCGGGTCGTGGAACTACTTCGACCGGTGGAAGGGCTTCTGGGTCTCGGGCCGCGCCGACTTCGAGGCAGACTGGAACTACGCGAAGACCCTGTACAGCCCCACGAACTACCTGGTGGTCGTCGACACCGGCGCCCCGCACTGCATGACGTTCTACTGGGCCGACGACTCCTGGCAGCCGCTGACCGACATGCCGTGCTCGGTGGGCAAGCCGTCGACTCCCACGATCAAGGGGACCTTCACCATCAAGAGCCGGGGCCCGTCCTTCGGCCACGGGTACACGGCGTACTGGTGGACCCAGTTCTCGGGCGACTACCTGTTCCACTCGATCCTGTACTACGAGGGGACCTACACGGTGAAGGACGGAACCCTGGGCGGGCACGTCTCCCACGGGTGCGTGCGCCTGCGCTACGAGGACGCCAAGTGGTTCCACGACACGATCCCCTCGGGGACCTACGTGACGATCTACTGATCCGTTCCGCGAGGCGGGGGCCGGACCGCGTCCGCGCGGCGATCCGCATCGCCCCGTCCACCTTGCCGACGAGGCGGGGGCCGGCTCCTCCGGGAGGGTCCCCGCCCCGGCGTTGTTGGGTCCCCTCCTCGACGGGAAGGGCTGGGCTGCGCCCATCAGGGTCCCCGCCCCGGCGCCGTGGGACCCGGATGGGGCCGTGCGGGTTCCGCCTGCCCCGGGTAGGGCCGGGTGTTCCTGGGATCCTGCGGTTTCCAGTGGGCGGTGCCCCCTGCCCCGGGGGACCGCGCCGCCAGCGAGCCCGCGCCCAGGGCCACGAGGAGTACCCCTTGACCCGGAGGAGGATCGCACCGCAGCGCCGTCGGGACTGCGAGGGACCCCAATGCGGAGCCCCGGGATCCCAATGGGATCCCGGGGCTGTGGGCGGAGACGGCGGGATTTGAACCCGCGAGGGGCTATGCACCCCTACCTCCTTAGCAGGGAGGCGCACTCGACCGGACTATGCGACGTCTCCAGTGCCGACCACTTTAGAACACTTCGCCGCCCCGCGCGAGGCGCTGGCCGTGTGATCTGCGGTCGGCCGCGGAGGGCGGGGGATTCGAACCCCCGGTGCCATTGCTGGCACAGCGGTTTTCAAGACCGCCTCCTTCGGCCGCTCGGACAGCCCTCCAGACGGCTCGATCCTACAGGACGGCGGGCAGGCGCGGGAACTCCGCCGCCTCCCAGGCCCGCCCGCCGCTGCGGAGCGTGCGCGGAAACCCACCACTGCAGAGCGGGCGGGCGCGGGAACTCCGCCGCCGCGGGGCGGGCGGGGAGTGCCCTAACCGCGCAGGCCGAAGAAGTTCCAGGACTTCTTGTCGGGCGCCGGCTCCTCGGGGTGGTCGAGGAGGCCCCGGAAGAGGGCGGGGGCCGTGGGCGGCCACAGCGGCACCCGGATCGCCAGAGTCGCCTGGATCGCGTGGTACACGTCCCAGCGGGAGGACTTCGCGGGCTGGACGCTCTCGTTGCGGGGGCCGAGGCGGCGCACCCAGCGGCCCGGCTGGCCGATCAGGTAGTCGTGGATGTAATCGACGAAGGACCTGTAGCAGTGCTCGAAGTGCTCGACCTCGGAGACGCGGGCGCCGTCGTCCAGCATGGCGCGGCGGATCGCGACGGTCGCGCACACGCCCTCGCAGACGACCCACTGCTGGTGCTCGTCCTCCCCGGGCACGGGGTCGCCCTCGTCGTCCACGACGGTGGCGAACCCGGGGCAGCCGTCGGTGCGGCGCCACCCGTCGACGCGGGCGCGCTCGAAGAGCTCGGTCCCCATCTCGAGCAGGTAGTCGGGCACCTTCCACCCCATCGAGCGCAGGCCGGAGCGGACCTGCAGGGCGAAGCGGGCCAGCTGCATGGAGTGCCCGGTGACGTAGCCGTCGTAGTGGCGGCGCCCGTCGTTCAGGAGCTTGCCGGCCCCGGGGCTCGGGTTCCACTCCTCGTCGTAGTACTCGTGGACGCGCCAGCCGTTCTTGGAGGCGATCTTGTGGGCGAAGGCAGCCATCTTCTCGGCGCGGTCCAGCCATTCGGGTTCCGTGGTGGCCTCGGCGGCGGCCATGTACGCCTCGATCGTGTGGATCAGGGTGCCCAGCGTGTGGACGGGGACTGGCGCGGTGAACGCCTCGTCGTACTGGTCCCACACGAGCCCGTAGTCGTCGGCCCAGCGCTCCTTCTGCTCGTCGAGCATGGAGTTGAGGAGCTCGTGCGCCCCGGGCCGGTTGGCGACGGCCGCCGCGGCCGCGCCGAGCAGCGCGTACACGGTGTGGTACTGGGATTTCACGCGCCCGTCCTCGTCCCAGGGGACGCCGTGCCCGTCGGCGCCGGCCTCGGGCTTGATCGACACCCACATGCCGCCGTTGACGGGGTCCGTGAAGTAGGTGGAGAGCGCCTTGACGGCGTGGTCCGCGTAGCGGCGGGTCCCGGGCAGTCCCATGAGCACGCCCAGTGAGAACACGTAGGCCATGCGCCCCGTGACCGCGAGGTCGATGGACCTGGTCGGATCGGGTTTGCCCTCGGCGTCCAAGTGCGCGAACCCGGTTGGCACGATCGCGCCCTCGGCCTCGGCGATGAGGGCCTGCATCTGCGTGGACAGCCACCTGTTGTGCTCGAGCGAGTCGAACCAGCCCATTGGCGTTCCTCCTGACTTCTTCGTCTGTGGGAGCCGACACTGCATCGGCGTGGAACCAGAGTAGCGCCCGCCCACCTCGTTCGCGCAGGCTTCCGGCCCACGAGGCCGGGGCGGCCTCCCCACGGGCGCTCGCGCCGCGCCGTCGGCTCTGTTCCGGCCCACGAGGCCGGCGCGGCGCGGGCCCGGGGAACCGGCGGCGACACGCTGTGACACCCTTCTCATTCCACGGCGTGGGACGGGGGTTCCGAAACGAGGGCGGGCAATGTCACACTGGGAGTATGCATGAACGAGCAGGCACACCAGCCCTTCCTGAAGACCTCATCAACGTCGACGATGTCATCTCGGCCTACTACGATGTCGAGCCCGACCCCGCGAACGTGGACCAGCGGGTGGTGTTCGGCACCTCCGGCCACCGCGGTGCCTCCTTGGACGGGAAGTTCAACGAGGCGCACATCGTCGCCATCACCGCGGCGATCGTCGAGTACCGCGCCTCCCAGGGGATCAACGGCCCCCTGTTCATCGGGCGCGACACCCACGCCCTGTCCGAGCCCGCGTGGCGCACCGCGCTCGAGGTGCTGGCCGGCGCGGGCGTGGACGCGCGCATCGACTCGCGCGGATCCTACACGCCGACCCCCGCCGTCTCCGTCGCCATCCTGGGCGCCAACGGCGCCCCCGGGCAGCTGCGCACCAGCGGCGACGGCCTGGCCGACGGGATCGTCGTCACCCCCAGCCACAACCCGCCGCGCGACGGCGGGTTCAAGTACAATCCCCCCCACGGCGGCCCCGCCGACACGGACGCCACCAGCGTGATCGCGGCCCGTGCGAACGAGCTGCTGGAGTCGGGGCAGTGGCGCGAGGTGCCCCGCGTGGTGGGCTCCGACCTGCTCCACCATCCCAGCATCACGCCCTTCGACTACCTGGACTTCTACGTGGGCCAGCTGGACCAGATCGTCGACATCGAGGCGATCCGGGCGGCGGGCGTGCGCATCGGCGCCGACCCGCTGGGCGGCGCGTCCATCGACTACTGGGCGGCCATCGGCGAGCGCTACGGCCTGGACCTCACCGTCGTCAACCCGAAGGTCGACCCCGCGTGGCCTTTCATGACGCTGGACTGGGACGGCAAGATCCGCATGGACTGCTCCTCCCCCTACGCCATGGCCTCCCTGCGCCAGGCGATGACCCCCGACGCCGAGGGCAACACCCCCTACGACATCGCCACCGGCAACGACGCGGACTCGGACCGCCACGGCATCGTCACCCCCGACGGGCTGATGAACCCGAACCATTTCCTGGCCGTCGCCATCGAGTACCTGTTCAGCCACCGCCCCGGGTGGGGCGAGGGCTGCGCGGTGGGCAAGACCCTGGTGTCCTCTGCCCTCATCGATCGCGTCGTGGCCTCCCTGGGCCGGGAGCTGGTCGAGGTGCCCGTGGGCTTCAAGCACTTCGTGCCCGGCCTGCTGTCCGGGACCGTCGGCTTCGGCGGCGAGGAGAGCGCGGGGGCATCGTTCCTGCGCAAGGACGGCACCGTGTGGTCCACGGACAAGGACGGCATCATCATGGCGCTGCTGGCCTCGGAGATCCTGGCGGTCACTGGCAAGACGCCGTCGCAGTTGCACGCCGAGCAGGTGGAGCGCTTCGGCGCCTCCGCCTACGCCCGCATCGACGCCGCCGCCTCACGCGAGGAGAAGGCGAAGCTGGCCGCCCTGTCCGCCGACGACGTGACCGCCACCGAACTGGCGGGCGATCCGATCACGGCGAAGCTGGTGCGCGCCCCCGGCAACGACGCGCCCATCGGCGGCCTCAAGGTGGCCACCGAGTACGCGTGGTTCGCCGCCCGCCCGTCGGGCACGGAGGACGTGTACAAGATCTACGCCGAGTCCTTCAAGGGCGCCGAGCACCTGGCCGAGGTCCAGAAGGCCGCGAAGAAGCTGGTGTCCGACGCACTGGGGGCGTGAGCGCGCCCCCGTGAGCCCCGCGACCGCCGCACCCGCGCGGTAGCGGCGCAGCGGCAGCGCGGCAGAACCGTGTCAGGGCCGCCGGGAACCCCTCCAGTGGGCGCCCCGGCGGCCCTTCCGCCTCCACTCGGTCCCTTCGCCGGGGACGCCGGAGGGCGGCGCGGAGACGACCCCGATGAACTCCGTCGGTCCCCTATCCGCCGGGGGCGCCGAATGGTGGGGCCGACGTCCTCGGCCAGCGCGTCGTCGGTCCCTTATCCGCCGGGGGCACCGCCTGACGGGGCCCTGTTGTTCTGCGGCGCCCCGTCCGCCGGGTCCCTTTCTTGAGCGGGTCCGCTCCGCGCGGCCGAGGAAGGGGAACCGCTCCGAGGCCGCCCATGCCACGGGGTCAGGACCGCCCCGCGAGGATGAAAAACGGGAGCAGTAGTGGGTAAGAACCATCTGTGCGGCACGGCCGACGACCTGCGGCGCGCTGGAGCGCGCGCCTCTCTGGGGGCGTCCGTGGTGTGCGCGCTGGTCTGCGCCGTCATGTTCACCATTGGCTCGCTCCAGCGCGGCGTCCTCTTCGCACTGCTGGGCGCCATGACGCTCCTCATAACGATCGACGACTGGCACACCCTGGTCGTCGAGAACAGCGCGCCCCGGCGCTGGCGGCGCGTGGAAGGCGGATACCTGCTCAAAACACCGGGGTCCCTGGCCGTCACCCACGCCGTGACCGGCCTCGGCCTGGTCGTCCTGTCACCGGCGCTTCTGTGGTTCATGGCCCTAACGCGCGTCGTGACGCCGCCTGTGCGCGTCATGCTTACTCCAGGGCTGCTCACGCTGTTCCTCAAGTCCGCGGGGGCGGTGGTACGGCCGTTCCTGTTCCGGCCGTTCCTGCCGGAGATCTTCGTGTCCCCCGCCCTCCTGAGCGTGCGGTGCAACAGTGCGCACCAGTGGACCGCGGAATGGGACGAGCGCACGGAGATCACGGACTCCCGGGGCCTTTCCTGCGTGCACATGGACAACCGCGTCCACAGCGGGTGGCTGATCGGCATGCACGGAGCCCCCTGCGGGCACAGCTACCTGCAGCGGACCGTGTCCCTGCTCGCCCGCCATCCCATCGAGCGCAGGGCGCTGGGAACCGCCGAAGGCGCCGCCGTGCTCGCGAAGATCCTCTGATCCGGGAGGTGGCGGCGGTGTTCTCCAACGACTGGGCCTCGAGCTGCCTGTACCAGGGGTCGCTGCTGCTGCTCGCGTTCGCCTTCCCCTTCTTCCTGTCCGACGGGGCCGGACCAGCAGCGCGCTACGACACGTGCTACCGCGTGGGAGTCACGGTGTGGGCGCTCATCGCGTTCGCCTGCAACCATGTGACCCGCCGCATGAACGTGCACCCCGAACGCTACTGGCGGTGGGGCGCGGACGGTTTCCACATGAGTTCGCCGTGGGCACTGGTGGTGGCCGACTGGGGAGCGACCCTGCTGCTGACCGCCTTGGGCGCGGCCGCCTTCCTCCCGCCCGCATGGGCTCCGGGAACGGGGATCCACATCACCGTGTTCGGCGCCTGCGCCGTGCCATCCGGCATCGGCGGGCTCGTGTTCCGTTTGTCGCAGTCCCACCTCAGGCCGCGCGTCCTCGTCAACGACACGCGGATCACCATCCTGCCCGCGCGCGGGGACGCGTGGACAGCGAGGTGGTCGGACCTGCCGACCGTGGCCCCCGGGGACAGGAGAGCGGCCGCGGCGCTCGAGGAGGCGCTCGAGGCCCAGGTCATGCCCGCCCACTTCGACAGGCCGACTTCCCGCGACGCCGTCATCGCCCTCATCATCCAGGTGGCCCGGCACCCCGGGGAGCGCGGGCGCCTCGCCAGCCCGGAGGGGATCGGGGCGCTCAAGGAGTGGACCGGTCGGATCTGAGCGCCGGGGTCTTCCCACATGCGCGGCCTCCGGCGTAGCCTGGGAGCGCACCTGGTACTCCAAACACTGCGGGGAGGCGCCGTGAGCAGCGGGTTCCACATCGACGACGCGATAGGTGTGCTGTTGAACGGGGGCCGGCAGCGCCACCAGGACGGTGCCCTCTGGGCGGATCACACCGCGGAGGTCGAAGTCGATGGAACCCGTAAGACGATCACTATCGAGGCGGCACACGCGTACACGGTGATCGCAGCGGATGATGGAGGAATCACAATCTCCAACCCATTGGGGCACAACAACGAGGCCGACGGCTCAGGAAACCCCTCGAACAACGAACCGCAAGTCGGCGGCACGTTCCGGATGTCATGGGACGATTACAGGCGCTGCTTCATGTCGTACACGTATGGGCGGATCCCATGATCCCGAGGAAGCTAATCGGGTACGGCGCGGGCGTCACTTGCGTGTCGCTCTTCCTGCTCAACGACTTCCTGTGCACCCACTTGCGCCTGGACTCCCCGCCGCCGGGGGCGCAGTCGTGCCCAAGCGGCATCCACATCAGAAAAGCGGGGCATAGCTCTCATGACCCATTTGGAAACATTCCCATTGGCAGTGATTCCAACGGGAACTACGCGTGGCTGAATGTCGCCGATATGGAAATCGTATTCGGCCATCAGCGCGCATATGCTAGAGCGGATTTTCGAGGGAACGGAGGGCATCAGGAGAGCCCAGCGAAGTTGCTGAACATCGGTGACACCTACACCGCACCCGATATCGGCGCATTCACATTGGAGCAGGTCGAGCCTGCGGGCTTCGTCTTCGGCCCGGCGATCTCGCGAGCAACATTCTGCTTCTCCCCCGCCCCTGCTTTCACCGTCGACCCGCCCATCCTCTGGCGCAACAAACTGATCCCCGACGTTGAGGAACCGCCCCACCTGTGGGGAGGCCAGGACGACGCACCCCCCTACTACGACGCCCCGGACCCCAGCCCGGGCGCCACCACGCCGCAGTCCGGCGCCACCCCCCAGTCCGACACAGCACCACCAAGCGCGCCTGAGCAAGGCGCCGCCAGTACCAATCCCACGGCTGACACCGATCCGCCCGAACCCACCGGCGGGGAGCAGATACCATGAACACCAGGAGACTCCTCGGACGGGGAACGTGCGCCGCCTGCGTGTCGCTCTTCCTGCTCAACGACTTCCTGTGCACCCACTTGCGCCTGGACTCCCCGCCGCCGGGGGCGCAGTCGTGCCCAAGCGGCATCCACATCACACGGGTGGATACACGCTCAGGAGAACCACGGATTGGCCGAACGAACGGCGGCGACGATGTCTGGCTCGAGGTCGATAGCGTCGCAATCCAATTCGGACAACAATCATCCACCCTTGTCGTAGGTGTAAGCGGGACTACCGCACAGCCCAAGACAGTCCATCATTTCACGAACGCCCACGAGAGCGCTGCGGCCCCTGGAGTCGGCACGTTCTCATTGGAGTACGTGCGGCCCGTCGGCGTGGTCTTCGGCCCCAAAGATCCCTGGGCGGTCTTCTGCTTCACCCCAGAACCCGGGTTCACGGTGGATCCCCCCATTCTCTGGCGCAACAAACTGATCCCCGACGTTGAAGAACCGCCCCACCTGTGGGGCGGCCGGGACGACGCGCCCTACAACGACCCGGGCCCCGCCTCGGGCGCCACTGCCCCGCCAGCCCCCCGGAACGGCGCACCACCCACCACCCCCCAGTCCGACGCCACGCCCCAATCCGCCGCAGTGCCGAACGCACCCGCGGTCGGCACGGCGGAGGGCGCCGGAACAACGACCACCGGAGGGCGCTGAGGGACCATGGACATTCGCCGGACCCGTGCGCAAGGGCTCGTAGTCGCCGCGAGAACCACGGTCCTCGTGCTCATCGCCGCCATCGCCGCATCGGTGTCGGGCGGGACGCTATCCTATTTCACCCTGTATATCGGAGCTGTACTCCCCATCCCCGTTATGACAGGATTCCAGGCGCATCCGCCGACCTGGCTGCGCGCGCGCCACTTGTGGCCCCCTGCCCGGCCCCCATTCGCCCATGCCCTCGTCGCCCAGTTGTGCGTCCTCGCGTGGTGGATGGGCGGCTACACGATAACCGCCCTCGCGATCCACCTCACCCGAGGGGTATCACGGGTGACCGTCACGCCCTACGTCATCCAGCTCGCCGTCATCAACGCGATCGGAGGCGCGGCGTGGGCGCTCCTCCTCGCGTGGATCGATGCCCACCGCCCCGCAGACCGCGACCCCGGGGACGGGCAGGAAGATACGCGAGCCGCCGACCGGTCCGGGCCCCTCGACGACCCCGGCATCAGCCCCGTCGACCCGTTTCCCCGGAAGGAGGGGCCCGCGCCTCGAACCCGCTTCCACCAGGACCCCTCTTCCGGTGGCCGTTCAGGCAAGCCTCACCTACCGTTGGAGTAGCGCCAGCGCGCGCCCGCACCCAGCGGAGGACGAGAAGAGGAACGAGGCCACGTGACCCGCCCCCAGGCTCCATCCGAGAACCCCCGACTGCCAGCCGGGCGGCTCGCTTTCCTGCTATTCGCGGGGATCTGCCTGCTCGCGGGCCTCGACGCCGCCCTGGTCCGCCTGGCCGCCACCGCCCCCGTCCCCTCCACCGACCTGGGTGCCGTCCACGGCCTGCTCATGGTGTACGGCTTCCTGGGGACCGCGATCTGCCTGGAGCGCGCAGTCGCCGTGAGCACGGGCTCGGACCGCCCCACGAAGTGGGCCTACCTGGCGCCCCTCACCACGGGCGCGGGAGGCGCCTGCGCCGTCGTCCTCGCCCTGAACGCGGGCCTGCGCGAGGCGATGGCCGCCCTGCCCGTCCCCCGCCTCCTGGCCGCCCACCTCGCCGGGTTCCAGAGCGCCCGCATGGCACCCGGGCTCCTCATCACCACCGGAATGGTCCTGCTGGTCTGCGTCTACGCGCACGTGTGGCGGCGCCGCCAGGCCTCCTACGCGGTGCTCGTCCAGATGCTCGGGGCGCTCATCGGCCTCGGCGGCGCCCTGGCGTGGTGGCGCGGCCTCGAAGTGGCCGCCATCGTCCCCTGGTGGCTGATGTTCCTGGTCGTCACCATCATCGGGGAGCGCCTGGAGCTGGCGCGCCTGAACTTCCTGGCGGGCTCCACCGAGCGGCGGATCACCGCGGAGGCCTGCGCTGTCCTGCTCGCCCTGCCGCTCACCCTCTTCGCCCCCGGGGCGGGCTACCCGGTGCTCGGCCTCGCCCTGGGCGCCGTGGCCGCCGACACCGCCTGGCACGATGTGGCGCGCCGCACCATCAGGGTCCCAGGAGTGCCGCGCCTGGCGGCCGCCTCCATGCTGTGCGGCTACGGCTGGGCACTGGTCCCCGCGCTCATGTGGGTGGTCGCCCCTCCGGTCTTCGACGGCTACGGCTACGACGCCGCCGTCCACGCCCTCACCATCGGTTTCGTGGTCTCGATGGTGATCGCCCACGCCCCCGTCATCATCCCCGCCGTCGCGAAGCGGCCGGTCCCCTACCACCCGGCCATGTGGATCCCCTTCGCCCTCCTCCAGGCCTCCCTGGCCGTCCGGCTGCTGGCCGGGGCGCGCGGAGCAGCGGGCGCGTGGCGCTTCGGCGGCGCCCTCGGCGTGGTCGGGATGCTCGTCTTCGTCCTCACCACCCTCACCGTCACCATCCGCGCTGCCAGGAGCGCCACTCGGGCCGCCCGGGCCCCATCCCCGTCGAACGAGGCGGGGGCTGCCGGAGGGGACCACCATCCTGCCGACGCGCCCTCCGGCACCGCCCGAGCGGCCAGGGACACTGCTGAGGCCGCCAACGGCACCACCGGCACGGCCCCCGCCCCTTCCAGCAGGGAGGACGCATGAGCCCCACCATCGGCCCGCCCCCCGGGAGCCCCGCGCCCCCAGGCGGGGAGCGCCCGGACCCCGGGGCCACCAGCGCGCACGCCCCCTCCGGCGCCACCGCCAAAGGGGGCACCATCCCCATCGGCTCCCCCGACTCCCCCGGCTCCGCTGGTGAGCGCCCGGGGGCGCAGGGCCGCCCCCGCGTGGCCCGCACCGACCGCCTCACCACCGTGTGGCTGTGCCTGGCGGTGCTGGCGGCCGGCGCCACGACCGTCTTCCGCACAGCGCTGCCCCAGCCCCTGTGGACCACCATCCACTTGGTGACCCTGGGCGTCCTCACCAACGGCATCCTCCAATGGTCCTGGTACTTCGCGCGCGCCCTGCTGCGCCTGCCCCCCGGGGACCGCCACTCCGGGCGGGACAATACCCGCAGGATCCTGGCCCTCAACGCGGCCCTGGTCGTCCTGATCGCCTCCATGTGGGCCGAGTGGGCGCCCGGAGCCGTCGTCGGCGCCACGGGGGTCGGGGCAGTGGCCGCCTGGCACGGCCTCGCACTGGTCGTCGCCGCGCGCACCCGCCTGGCCTCCCGCTTCGCAGTGGTCCTGCGCTACTACGCGGCCGCCGCCGCGTTCCTGGTCCTCGCCGCCGTCCTGGCCGGCCTGGTGGCGACCGCCGCGTTCGCGGCCTCCGCGCCGCAGTAGCTGGTC
>NZ_CP017298.1:1400518-1404909 GCF_001746855.1 Pauljensenia hongkongensis
CCGTGGTGGGCCTGGCGGCTGCGGCCGGGATCGCCTACCCCCTGGCGCGCGCCGCCATGCGCAAAGGCCCCTCCGAGTACGGCAGCTGGTCCATGTGCCTGGGCACCGCGTGGATCCTCGTCGGCGTCGCAGTCGTCGCCCAGCACGCCTGGGCCACCGGCACGGGCGAGCAGCTGCGCGCCGCGAACCTCCCGTGGCTGCCGATCATAGGAGCGGGAGGGCTCGGCCAAGTGTTCATCGGCGCCCTCACCTACCTCATGCCCGTCGTCATCGGAGGCGGGCCCCGCGCCGTGCGCGTCGGCGTGGGGGCCCTCGAGGCCGCCGCCCCCATGCGCGAGGCCGCCCGCAACGCCGCCCTGGTGCTCCTGGCGGCGGCCACCGCCTCGCAGGCCCCGGCTGCCGCGCCCCTGGCCACCGCCTGCTGGGCCGTCGTCCTGGCCACCTACCTGGCGGACATCGCCCTCATGGCGCGGGCGGGCACAGCGCAGGCCAGGGCCCGCACAGCGCCGCCGTCCCCGTCCCCCTCGAACACCGGAGGTCCCCGTGGCTGACCAGAAGCCCCGCCCCAAGAACCCCGCAGGCGACGCCGACCCCCTGAGCCGCACGGCGATGGGCGTCATGGGCCTGGTCTGCGTCGCCGCCCTGGCCCTGGCGGTGTTCCTGTCGAACCCGTCGTCCCCCGGGGCGCAGACCGCTGCGGGCACGGGCACCGCCGCAGGGGGCGCCGCCCAGGTGGCGCCCACCGGGCACACCACCGAGGTCGCGGTCGGGGTCTCCGGGTTCGCCTTCACCCCCAACAGGATCGAAGTGCCCGCGGGCGACCGCCTCGTCATCAACTTCACGAACACCGGGGACCAGCGCCACGACCTCGTGCTCCCCAACGGCGCCGAATCCGGGGCACTGGCCCCCGGCGCCTCGGCCACCCTGGACGCGGGCGTCGTCTCCGCCGACATGGAGGGCTGGTGCTCGATCCCCGCCCACCGCGAGCACGGGATGACGCTCACCATCACCGCGGTCGGGGCCCCCTCGGCGGCCGGGGGAGGCGACCACTCCGGGCACGCCGACCACTCCGGGCACGCGGGCCACCAGGCGGCCACCGGCGGCCCCGCCACCGCCCAGGAGCTGGAGGAGCACGCCGCCGCCGTCGAGGCGCGCGACCCGGTGCTGCCCCCCGCGGACCCGGCGACCGAGCGCCACTACACGTTCACGGCCACCGAGGGCACCATCGACGTCACCGACACCCTCACCCGCGCCCACTGGACGTTCAACGGCACCTCCCCCGGGCCCATCCTGCGCGGGCGCATCGGCGACACCTTCCACATCACCCTGGTCAACAACGGGACCATGAGCCATTCCCTGGACTTCCACGCGGGACTGGTCTCCCCGGATCAGAACATGCGCTCCATCGACCCCGGCGAGACCCTGGAGTACACCTTCACCGCCGCCAACGCGGGCATCTGGCTGTACCACTGCTCGACCGCGCCCATGTCCATGCACATCGCCAACGGCATGTTCGGGGCCGTCGTCATCGACCCCACCGACCTGGGCGCCGTCGACCACGAGTACGTGATGATCGCCAACGAGCTCTACCTCGGCCAGGACGGCCAGAGCGCCGACGCGTCCCTGCTGTCCGCGCTGCAGCCCAACGCCATGGCGTTCAACGGCACCCCCTTCCAGTACAAGGCGCACCCCATCCAGGTCAAGACCGGCGAGCGCGTGCGCGTGTGGGTCATGGACGCGGGCCCCAACCTGCCCCTCACCTACCACGTGGTGGGCACCCAGTTCGACACGGTGTGGCGCGAGGGCGCCTACGTGATCCGCGGCGGGGGCAGCGGAGGCGGCTGGGGCCAGGTCCTCGCCCTGGGCGCCGCCGAGGGCGGCTTCGTCGAGTTCACTCCGCTGGAGGCCGGCCACTACACCTTCGTCAACCACGCCCTGTCCCTGGCCGAGAAGGGCCAGACGGGGGTGTTCGAGGTGACGGACTAGCCGGGGCGCTCGAGGTGACGGACTAGCCGGGCCCGGCCGCGCCCGTGGCGCCCGGCCCTTCCCAACGGCGCTGGCGCGCGCCTACAATCGCCCTATGGGCTCCGTGATCCTCCGACCGCTGTTCGCCACCGAGACGGACCTGCTCGAGCGCGCGACGCTGGGGAACATCAACTGGTGCGGCCAGCGCTTCACCATGGACGACGTGCGCCGGACCCCGGAGTTCGCGCACTACACGCGGCCAGATCCCCTGCGGGGGGACTTCGGCATCGTCGCCGAACGCGACGAGGAGGCGCTGGGGGTCGTGTGGGCGCTCTTCCTGCCCGCCGACCACCCCGGCTTCGGTTTCGTCGACGAGACGACCCCCGAGCTGTCCCTCTGGGTCGACGAGGCGGAGCGGCGCAGGGGAATCGGGCGGTCCCTCATGGGCGCGGCCCTCACCGAGGCCCGCGAGCGCGGCGCCGCGCAGATCAGCCTCTCCGTGGAGGAGGGGAACTTCTCCAAGGACCTGTACACGTCCCTCGGCTTCGCCGACGTCCCCGGGCTCGAGGCCAACGGCGTCATGCTCCTGCGGCTGTGACACCCCACCCGGCTGGGCCCCGCGCCGGCGCCGTGACCGCGAACGGCGCAGGTGCAGCCTGTGGCGGCCGGCACGCCTAGTCCGCGAAAACCGTGGCGGCCCCCACTGGCCTGCGGCACCGGCACGCCCGCGCGCCGTGGGTAGAATCTCCTGGTGCTCTCCCCCTACCTCGGCGTCCTGCGCCTCGAAAGGGCCTGGCGCTTCTCAGCCGCCGGGCTCGTCCTGCGCCTGCCCATGTCGATGGTGGGCATCTCCATCATCCTGCTCGTGCGCGCCCAGTACGGCAGCTACGCCCTGGCCGGAGCGGTGTCCGCGGTCAACATCATCGCGACGGCGTGCTGCGCGCCCGCCCTGGCGCGCCTCGTCGACCGCCGCGGGCAGTCGCGCGTCATGGGGCCGTCCTGGGCGGTGTCGTCGGCGGCCATGGCGGCCCTGCTCGCCTGCGCGGCAGTGCGCGCGCCGGAGTGGCTGCTCTTCGTGTCCGGGGCGGTCGCGGGGGCCACCTGGGGGGCTCCCGGCGCCCTCGTGCGCTCCCGGTGGGCGGCGGTCCTGGACAGGGCCGACCAGCTCACGACGGCCTACGCCTACGAGTCGGCGATGGACGAGCTCGTCTACATCCTGGGCCCGGTCCTGTCCACGGTGCTGGGCACGCTCGTGCACCCGGGCGCCGGGGTCCTCCTGTCCGTCGCCTTCCTGGCCGTCGGCGGCGCGCTCTTCCTGTCGGGGCGGGACTCCGAGCCCGAGCCCACCGGGGGCGGGGAGCACGGAGGGCGCGGCTCCGTGATCCGCATGCCGGCGGTCGCCGTCATGGCCCTCACCTACATCGGGATGGGCACCATGCTCGGCGCGAACGACGTCGCCGTGGTCGCCTTCGCGGCGGAGAGGGGGGCGCCCGCCATGTCCGGGGTGCTCCTGGCGGTGTCCTCGGCCGCCTCGCTGCTGGCGGGGCTCGTCTACGGGGCACGGTCGTGGCGCTGGCCCACGTGGCGCCTCTACAAGGTGTGCGTCGTCGCCATCGCCCTGGGCGCCACCGCCTACTTGGCGGCCTCCGGCCTGTGGACGATGGCCCTGGTGATGTCCGTGACGGGCATGGCCTACGCGCCCACCATGACGAACGTCAACATGATCGTCCAGAAGACCGTGCCGCCCCACCGGCTCACCGAGGGGCTCACGTGGATGTCGACGTCGCTCAACATGGGCGCGTCGCTGGGTTCGGCGCTGGCCGGTCCGGCAGTGGACGCTGGCGGCTCGTACGGCGGCTACCTGGTGACGGTGGGGTCGGCGTGGACCATGGTGCTCCTGATGACCGTGGGCGTCGGCGCCCTGGGGAAAGCCACCGCCGAGGACTAACGCGGCGCCGCCGCCCTCGCCTAGGATGGGTCCTATGCCCCCCACGCCATTGTTCGACGACGAGTCGCCCTCCCTGCTGCTGTCCCTGGCGGCGGGCACCAGCGAGCTCGCCTCGGTAGTGCTGGCGCACGCGCTCGCCGGGTGCGGCTTCCACCCCAGCATCGTCGGTTTCGGCGGCATCGGCTCCCTCCGCAGCGCCCGGGTGCTCGGCCGCGTCCTCATGGACCGCGACCTGTTGCAGCGCTCCTGGTTGTCCGGCAGGCGGGGCTGGCGCCAGTTCTTCAACGCGCAGGTCCCCCGCCAGCCGGTCCTCGTCACAGTCGGCCGGTCCCGTCGGCTCACCTTCGCGGACCGCGGCGGCTACGTCGACCTCGTCGTCAACGGGCACGGACTGCCCCCCGGGTGGCACGACGCCACGATCCAGGTGCTCCACCAGGCGGACGTGCGCGCCCTCGGCCTGCGCGAGGGCGACGCGCTG
>NZ_CP017298.1:1405418-1408916 GCF_001746855.1 Pauljensenia hongkongensis
GCGAGGGCGACGCGCTGCGCCTGGCGGCCCCTGCCCCGGGGGCGCCGGCCCACCCGGACGGGCACGTCCGCCGGCGCGTGCGCGCGGGCAAACCCGTTGGCGTCACCATCCGGATCGTCGGCGACTCCGAGGACTTCGGGATCGTCTCCGACGTCGATGACACCGTGATCGTCTCGATGCTGCCCCGCCTGCTGACGGCGGCGAAGCACGCCTTCGTCGACCGGGTCTCCTCGCGCGAGGCGGTGGACGGCATGGCGGAGTTCCTCACCGACGCCGCCCAGTCCCACACCACCGCCCCCAACCCCTCCCACGCGCCCGTCCTGTACCTGTCCACGGGGGCGTGGAACGTCGTTCCCGCGCTGCGCTCCTTCCTGGAGCGCAGCCACTTCCCGACCGGCTGTTTCCTCATGACCGACTTCGGCCCGTCGAACACCGGGTGGTTCCGCTCGGGGCCCGAGCACAAGCGCCGCGAACTGCGCCGCCTGTCGCGCATGCTGCCCCACGTGCGGTGGCTGCTGGTCGGCGACGACGGGCAGCACGACCCGGAGATCTACGCCGAGTTCGCGCGCGAGTGCCCCCACCAGGTCGCGGGCATCGCCATACGCTCCCTCTCGGAGTTCGAGCAGTTCATGTCGCACGGCACCTTCGACGCGATGGTCCCCGACGCCCTGTGGACCGTGCCCGAGCAGATCCCCGTGTGGTACGGGTCCGACGGCCACGCGCTCCTGGCCAACGTCAGGGGCAGGGGCGGGCTCCCGCGGCTCGCGTCTCTGATCGGCACCGACGAGGGCTCCGGCCCGGACGGGGACGGGGCGGGCGCCTGACCGGGGCGGGCGCATGGACCGGCCCCCGCCTCGTCGGCTCAGGGCAGCGGGCGGCGGATCAGGAGGACGCGTCCCCCGACTGCAGGCCGTTGGGCGGAACCGGCAAGCATCCCTCGGGCCGGACCAGCGGATCCTTGGACCGCGAGGTGTGCGCGACCTCCTCGGCGTCGATCGGGCTGTCGTAGAAGTTCCCGAGCTCCACCGTCACCGCCTTGTCGGTGGCATCGGTGAGGACCACCTTCGCCCCCGGGAAGTACCGGGCGACCGTGTAGGCGTCGTCGACGCCGGAGACGCCCGCGAAGATGCGGACCTTCCCCCCGTACTCGGTCGTCGAGTTGTCCGGGTCCTGCGGCGTGAAGCCGGCGCTGATCAGCATCTCCGTGGCGTCCGTGGCGAGCCCCTGGTGGGCGGTCGTGTTGACGACCTTCACATTCACGTCCTCGACCGGCGACGGGTACGCGCCGACGCTAGGGCACACCAGGTCCCCCTCCTCCGCGTACTTCACGGACGCCGAGAAGGAATTGCCGAAGGGGATCGGGATGACGCCGATGAGCACCAGCGTCCCCACCAGGGCGATGACGGCCAGGCTCAGCCCCGTGATCGAGAAGACAGCCGTCTGGCGCCGCTGCCTCCTCATCAAGTAGCGCTGGCGCGGGGTCAAGGGTGCCTCTGGGTTACTCACAGTCCTTAACGTAGCCGATCACGGGCCGGGCGCGCACTCCGTCGGCACCCTTGTGGGGCGTTGCATCAGGCGCCCGCGGACCGGCGGGATAGAGTGGGGGCGGCCCGGGCGCCCCCGGGCGCGCCGCACTACCGCCGAAGGGACCACTGATGCACTTCCTCTCCGACGACCTCCTGGCCCGCATCCGCTCCCGCGCGGGCGAGGTGGACGCCACCAACTCCTTCCCCGCCGCCGACCTCGCCGACCTGCGCGGCGCCGGGTACCTGGGCGCGTTCGTCCCCGCTGAGTTCGGCGGATCCGGCCTGGGCCTGACGGCGATCGCGGCCGAGCAGACGCGCCTGGCCGCGGCCGCTCCCGGCACGGCCCTGGGGATCAACATGCACCAGATCATCGTGGGGCTGGGGCGTTTCCTGGTCGCGCACGGGAACCCGCGCGGCGAGCAGATCCTCCGCGACGCCGCCGCGGGGGAGGTCTTCGGCTTCGGCATCTCAGAACCGGGCAACGACCTCGTGCTCTTCGGCTCCACCACGAAGGCGTCGCCCGCCCCCGGCGGCGGGTACTCGTTCGAGGGCACGAAGATCTTCACCTCGCTGTCCCCCGCGTGGACGCGCCTGCTGGTCTTCGGGCGGGCCGACCTGGACGAGGGGCCCAAATCGGTGTTCGGCCTGGTCCACCGAGACGACCCCGGGTACTCCATCGTCGACGACTGGGACACCCTGGGGATGCGCGCCACCCAGTCGATGACGACGCGCCTCGAAGGGGTCGCGGTCCCCGGCGACAGGATCCTCACGGTCACCGATCCGGGCCCCTCCGAGGATCCCGTGGTCTTCGGCATCTTCGCGCACTTCGAGATCCTGCTGGCCGCCACCTACCAGGGCGTCGGCGAGCGCGCGGTCCAGGTGGCCGCGGAGCACGTCAAGGCCCGGCGCTCCGTGAAGAACCGGACCACCTACTCCAACGACCCCGACATCCGTTGGCGCATCGCCGAGGCGGCACTGGCGATGAACGCCGTCGGACCGCAGATCCGCGAGCTCGCCCGCGACGTCGAGGCGGGGGCGGACCGGGGGGCCGCGTGGATGCCGCAGCTGTCCGCCGTGAAGAACGCGGCCGCCGAGGCGACCCTGCGCGCCGTCGAGCAGGCGATGCGCGCGTGCGGGGGCTCGGCGTACTACAACTCCCACGAGCTCTCGCGCCTCTACCGCGACGCGCTGGCCGGGATCTTCCAGCCCTCCGACCAGGAGTCCCTGCACGGAGCGTGGGCGAATCTGGTGCTCGGGGCCCGTCGGAAGCTGAGGGAGCGCCCCGCGGCGGGGCCGAGGCCGAGCGGTCGGCCGGACCGGGCGGGCCGTCCGAGCGCCTGGGGCGCTGCGGCCGCCGCGGCCCCGCCATTCAGATGTCGAGGTCCTCGACCTGGGGGCCGGCGCCCATCCGCTCGACCTCGTCGACGAGCCCGTCGGGGAGCCGTCCCCGCATGCTGGCAGCATCGGGGAAGACGAGGAGGCTGCGCTCCCGGGGCCGCCACCACTCCCCCTCCCACGTCCGCGTGCCGTCGGCCCCGTCCGCCTCGGCCGAGTCCCAGTCCCTGGAGCCCATCCCGGTCCAGTCGGGGTCGTCGCGGGTGTGGACGGCGTACTGGCCCTTCGCGGTCGCGTAGACCCGGAAGGTCTGGACGCGCAGGCCCTCCACGCGCCTCCTCCACTTCAGGCACAGGCGCCCCGTGAAGCGCTTGGTCCTCACAACCGGGCCGTCATCGACCTCGAGTTCCACTGTCCCCATCATCTCGCGCCGCCCTTTCTTCCCATGGTGTTCCAGGTAGAGCCTGATGCCCGCGACGACCGCCGCGGAGTTCCCTCCCGCGAGGCGCGCGGCCTGTTCGAACAACGGAAGGTCGGCCTCGGCGATGTACACGTTCTTCGTCGGCATGTTTATGACTATACACATGCGCATATACGGCGATCAAAAGGGACCCGCCGCGCGTCCGTGCGCACGGCG
>NZ_CP017298.1:1408966-1411554 GCF_001746855.1 Pauljensenia hongkongensis
GGTCGGCGCCCCACGCCGGGGCCGGCGGGATCGGACGGGCCATCCGAGCGCGGAGGAGCGCGCCGCCCGCGCCCGCCCTACTGGTTCCAGGAGTACTGGGCCGGGGCGATCTCCCCGCCGCTTCCCGTCATCCACCCGCCGCGGGCGAGGGCGAAGGAAGCGCCGCTCTTCGTGTTCCAGCAGCTCACGCCGTCCGCCGTCGACGAACAGGCGTAGTCGCCGTTGGCGGCGTACTGGCCGTAGGTGAGGCCGGTCGCGGCCGTGGCGCCGGACGTGCCGCAGGACTGGACCGCGGAGTCGCCGCTGATCGAAAGGGTGCCGTGGGAGCTGCCCGAGCAGGACGCGTAGTTCCCCGCCGCCCAGTCGTTCGAGTTGATGACACAGCTCACGCCCGTGGAGTTGAAGGAGCAGGAGATGTTCCCCGAGGGAGTGGCGAACGCCGTGAGCTGCTGGGCGTTCGCAGGGGCCGGGTAGCGGATCGCCTCAGTGGTCGACGGGCTGGGGCTGGGCGTGGTGGGGGACGCGGTCGTGGGCGCCGCCTGCGCGGCGGGGGGCGTCGTCGGCGAGGAGTTGGGGGTCTCGAACCCCCGCGTGAACACGTAGATCACGACTGCGAGCAGTGCGATCGCGACGATGACGAGGGCGCTGAAGATGATGCCCAGAGCGCTCGGCCCTCCCTTGCGCTTCTTCGGGGCGGCCCCGTCGCCACCGCCGTCGTAGTCGGAACCCGAGGCGGGCGCCTGCTGGGCAGGCGCGCGCGTTGCGGTGGACGCGGCGGAATAGGAGGACCGCCTGCCCGCAGCAGGGTAGCCGGAGGCGGAGGCGCCCCCTGAGGGCGCGTACTGGCTGGTGGAGGAGGGCGCTCTGTACGGGGAGGCGCCGGGCGCCGCGTAGGGGCCGCCGGAGTCGCGGCCGACCGCACCGGGCATGGTCCGCGTGGCCTGCTGGCGCGGGTCGGCCGTGGGCAGCGGCATGGTGGCCGCGGCCCCCGCCGGCGAAGCGGACTTGGGGAAGACCGCCGTAGCGCCCTCCGGCGAACCCGACTTGGGGAAGACCGCCGTGGCGCCCTCCGGCGAACCCGACTTGGGGAAGACCGCCGTGGCCCCCTCCGGCGAGCCCCCCATGACGCGGGTGGCCCCGGCATCGGCTGCGGGCATCCGCGCCGTGGGGGCGTCCACCGCCGGGGTGCCCGCCGCAGGAGTGCGCGACACCGCGGTCTCGACCGAGGAGGTCCGCGCCGTGGGGGCGTCCACGCCGGAAGCGGAAGCGGCCTGCGCCTCCTGCCCACCGGAGCCCGCAGTGCGGTTCCCGAAGATCGAAGTGCGCCGCACCTGCGCGACGACCTGCTCGCGGCTCTGCACCTCGGGCTTGGGCGAGGCACCGCCCGCGACCGCGGAGTAGGGGGTCGTGCGCTCGACCTGGGAGTAGCTGTTGACGCCCCCCTGCCCGAGCACGTACATCCCGTGCTCGGCCGTGCGGATCTGGGATCCGGCGACCGCGCCCGACACGTCCCCGCTCATGACGAGGAAGCCGTTGGAGTCGATGTACCCGTCGTAGTCCTCGCGCGCCTCGAGCGCCGCGTTGACGGCGGGGTCGCCGAACTGGTGCAGCCAGTCGAGCAGCCCCCTGTACGCCCGGGGGTGGGCCGCGACGGCAGCGCGGGTCTCCGGGTAGCGGTACGCCAGCTGTCGGAGGGCTTCGGCATCCGTGGCAGGGTCGGCGGCGGCCCTGAGCGGGTCGTCGAAGTGCAACTCGTCAGCCATGCTGTGCTCCAGAATTCGTACGGGACAGATGCCGTCCCACTTTATCCCCTAACCGCGGGAGCGGCCCAATTTACGGACGGCTTTCACGCCCCCCACGGCGTTGTCCCTTGACATCAGCCTCTAGGCGCCCCTGAACTCGTAGGCGTCGAAGCCCAGGGCCCCTATGTCCCGGTCCAACGCCCGCACCTGGTCGTCCCACCCCGGGGCACGCGCGACGAACCCGTCAGGGGCGCCGGTCTGCCTCGCCTGCTGGAGCGCGAAGGACCGGGCGCCCGCCTGCCGCACCGCGCGCGCCACCTCGAGGCCGTCGTCCGACCCCCCGGGGAACACGGTGAGGCGCACCTCATGATCCACCTCGGGGTGGTCCATGAGCACCCGCAGCGCCTCCCACGCGCGCCCACCCGATCCCGGGCGTCCCGCCACGGCCGGGTAGTTGGCGGGAGTCGCTTTGATATCGAGGCCCACCCAGTCGACGAGGCCCTCGTCCAGCAGCGCTCCGAGGCGCGCGGGGTAGGGGCCGGCGGTGTGCAGGCCGACGGCGAATCCCAGTTCGCGCACGCGCCGCATGGCGGGGGCGAGGGCGATCTGCCGGGTGGCCTCGCCCCCGGAGAAGACGACCCCGTCGAGCAGGCCCCGGCGCCTGGCGAGCAGCCGTTCGACGGCGTCCCAGGCGACCACGCCCGGCACGCGCGGGTCGATGATCGCCGCGTTCTGGCAGTAGGGGCACGCCCACGGACAGCCCTGCAGGAACAGGGAGGCGACGAGTTCGCCCGGCCAGTCGACCGTGGACATGGGGACCAGGCCCGCGATCTGCAGGTCGTCGGG
>NZ_CP017298.1:1412268-1416002 GCF_001746855.1 Pauljensenia hongkongensis
AGCGCCGTGCGCTGCGCCCACTCCCGCCCCGGCCCCGCTCAGTGGGCGGGCGGTGGTCACGCCCTGGCCCCGTAGGCGCCGACGAGCTCTCCGTGGGCGTCGGCCGCTCCCTCGGAGAACATCTGGCGCTCGTTGTACTCGCCCTTCTTGCCGATGTTGAAGGACTGGACGGGGCGGAAGTAGCCCATGACACGGGTCCACACCTCGCACGCCTGGGGCTCGCGGCCGGGGCGCGCGGCCGCGCACTTGTCGCAGGTGAAGTGCTCTCCGGCCAGGTAGCCGTGGACGGGGCAGATGGAGAAGGTCGGCGTGATCGTGATGTAGGGCACCTTGAAGGCCGTGAGGGAGCGGCGGACCATCTCCCGGCACGCGGCGCCCGAGCTGATGCGCTCGCCCATGTACAGGTGCAGCACGGTGCCGCCCGTGTACTTGCCCTGCAGGACCTCCTGGTCCTCGAGCGCCTGGAAGGGGTCGTCGGTGTATGCGACGGGCAGCTGAGAGGAGTTCGTGTAGTAGGGCTGCTCGTCGGTGCCGGCCTGGATGATGCCCGGGTAGCGCTTGCGGTCCTCCTTGGCGAAGCGGTAGGTGGTGCCCTCCGCGGGCGTGGCCTCGAGGTTGTACAGGTGCCCGGTGCTCTCCTGCAGCTGGACCATGCGCTCGCGCACGTGGTCGAGCAGGCGCACGCACATGTCGAAGCCGCGCGGGTCGGTGAGGTCGTAGGCGTCGTCGCTGAAGTTCCGCACCATCTCGTTCATGCCGTTGACGCCGATGGTGGAGAAGTGGTTGTCCAGGGTGCCCAGGTAGCGCCTGGAGTAGGGGAACAGGCCCCTGTCCATCTGCTCCTGGATGGTGGCGCGCTTGATCTCCAACGAGGCGGACGCCAGGTCGATGAGCTCGTCCATGCGCGCGACCAGCGCCGCCTCGTCGCCCTTGTGGAGGTAGCCGAGGCGGGCCATGTTGAGGGTGACGACGCCGACCGAGCCGGTGAGCTCGGCGGAGCCGAAGAGCCCGTTGCCGCGCTTGAGCAGCTCGCGCAGGTCGAGCTGGAGGCGGCAGCACATGGAGCGGATCATGTGGGGGTCCAGGTCGGAGTTGATGAAGTTCTGGAAGTAGGGCAGGCCGTACTTGGCGGTCATGTCGAAGAGGGCGCCGACGTTCTCGCCCTCCCATTCGAAGTCGGGGGTGATGTTGTAGGTGGGGATGGGGAAGGTGAAGACGCGTCCGTCGGCGTCGCCCTGGCTCATGACGTCGATGAAGGCGCGGTTGATGACGTCCATCTCGGGCTGCAGGTCCCCGTAGGTGAAGTCCACGACCTCCTCACCGATCATGGGGTGCTCGTCGGCCAGGTCGTCGGGGCACGTCCAGTCGAAGGTGAGGTTGGTGAAGGGGCACTGACTGCCCCAGCGGCTGGGGACGTTGAGGTTGTAGATGAGCTCCTGCATGCACTGGCGCACCTCGTCGTAGTCCATGGCGTCCAGGCGCACGAAGGGCGCCATGTAGGTGTCGAAGGAGGAGAACGCCTGGGCGCCGGCCCACTCGTTCTGCAGGGTCCCCAGGAAGTTGACGATCTGGCCGCAGGCGGAGGAGAAGTGGCGCGGCGGGGCCGAGGCGATGGCGCCCGTGACGCCGTTGAACCCCTCCTGGATGAGGCGCTTGAGGGACCAGCCCGCGCAGTACCCGGCGAACATGTCGAGGTCGTGGATGTGGTAGTCGCCCTCGCGGTGGGGGGCCGAGATCTGCGGGGTGTAGACCTTCTCGAGCCAGTAGTTGGCGATGATCTTGCCGGCGGAGTTGAGGATGAGGCCGCCGAGGGAGTACCCCTGGTTGGCGTTGGCGTTGACCCGCCAGTCGGAGCGGTCCAGGTACTCGTCGACTGTGGCGACGGGGTCGATGGTCAAGGCGGCGCTGGCGGTCATGTTTCACCTGGTTCTCTACGTGTTCCGAATACTCGCGGGCGGCTGGGGCCACCTCGCCCTGGTTCCAGGGCCCACTAAATCTAGTGGGTCGAACCAACAGAGAACACTATATCTAGTGCCATGACGGGAATCGCGGCCGGGACGTCCGACGCGCCGGGCCGCCTCGGAGGATCCCATCCCCGCGAATCAGATCCGGGACCATGGTCCTTGTGGGGCGGCGGGAGAACCGCGCCATTCCAAGCCCCCGCCCGACGCGGGACCGCGCGCGGCGGGTCATGAATCCGCTCACACCAGCAGCGGGACCCTCTTGACGGGGCCGAGGCGCTTCCACCATTTCCCCAGCCCCAGCGTGTCGCCAGCTCCCAGCAGCGCCACGAGGACGAGGACCAGCGCGTAGACCAGGTGCGAGTCGACGACGGGGTTCGCGGACCCCACGACGAAAGTCCCCTCCGCCAGGTACATCATGACCATCATCACCACCCCGGCCATTGCCGCCAGGCGGGAGGCGACGCCGAGCACTGTGGCCGCGCCGACGAAGAGCAGTCCCGACATGAAGAGCCAGTCGGCCAGGGGCGTGGCCAGGGACTGGAAGAAAGGCGTGAACGGCTTGGTCGCGTCGAGGGCCCCCCGCAGGTAGCCCTGGGCGGGTTCGCCCCCGTGGATCCAGGCGCGCCGGGACGGGGTGGGGAACCCCAGGCCGAAGGCCTTGTCGAGGAACGCCCACAGGAAGACGAAGCCCACGGAGATCCTCAGCAGGGCGAGCACGAAGCGCCCCGGGGCAGAGGCGACCGCCTGGCCCGCGGCGCGGGGGGTCTTATCGCTCATGACTCTCCTTCCACGGGGGGCGGGGCCCCTCGAACAATCCACGGACGACTATAGGCGCGCCGGGCGCCCGGGCGTTCCCTCACGCGCTGCGCGAGTCATCGGCGAGCAGGTCGACTTCGCGCACCACGGCGCCCACGACCGCCACGATCCACGCGCACGCCCCCATCCCCAGGACGAGGGACCGCCACGGGCGGACGGAGAGGAAGTCGTTGAAACCGTAGCCCGAGCCCGGGGCCCCCGCCGACATGGAGAAGCCCCACAGGCCGACCAGCGTCAGCGAGAAGGCCAGCGCCCCCGCGGCCAGCACCGCCCACAGCATCACCTTCGACACCCTCTTGCCGTGCCGGGCGCGCCTCTCGATGGGGGAGAGCGCCAGGGCCCACGCGCCCGCGATCAGCACCGCGACCACCACGTCCGCGGGGCGGTGCCAACCCGCCATCATGACGGACACCCCCATCAGGGAGGTCCACGCCCACCCGATCCACGCGGAGGGGGCGCGCAGCCACTGCGGAGCGATCGCGACCAGGGCCAGCGACAGCGTCACCGCGACGGTCGAGTGCCCCGAGGGCAGCGAGTTGGAGATCCCCGTGGTCATCCCGAGATCCGGGCGCGAGATCATGTCCTTGAGCAGCTGGGTCGTCACATTCGCGCCGATCACCATGCCCAGGGCGCGGCCCGCCAGTGTGGGGCGCTTGCGCGCCACCGCCACCAGCGCCACGACGACGCCCGCGACGACCATGGCGGGGACGGACACGACCCCCGTCACGACCGAGGTGAAGGAGACCAGACGCCCGGTGGCGCGCATGGTCGCCTCCATGAGCAGGGTGTCCAGCACCTGCCCGGCGGCCGTCGATATCGCCGCGTAGGACAGCAGCAGCCACAGGGCGACGCACGCGAGCAGCGCGACGATGCGGCGGGCGAGTTTGCGCCGGTACCAGGCGTCGGCCCCGTCCTGCGCGGCGGCCCGCCCGCCCGGCCTGCCGGGTGCGCGCC
>NZ_CP017298.1:1416416-1417710 GCF_001746855.1 Pauljensenia hongkongensis
CGGGCTGGGCGGGCCGGGCGCGCCTCGCCGGACGGGGAGGGCGCGACGCGCTCCCGTACCCGCCGTCGATCGGCGCACTGCCGTAGGCGTCGTCAAGGGAAGGGTCGGGCACGGGAACCGGGTCGCCCATAATCTCCTCCTTCACGCTCGCGCCCCCCACTCTATACGGGCCGCGCACGGGCGCGCGCGCCGCCAGGCCCTCCGATAGAGTGGACGTGTCCTTTCCAACGGCCCACCCGGTAGGAGACGAAGTGGCAACGTCAACCCCGGTCAACACGGATCGCATCCGCGAACTCCTCACCAGCCGCAACGTGAGGTTCGGCGACTACAACGACTCCGAGCTGGTCTACCTGGCGCCCAACGCGGCATTCTTCTGGAACGCCACCAACCCGCAGATCCTGCAGCTGCGGGCCCAGTGGAGGGGGATCGCCTCGACGAAGGCCCAGTTCACGGCCCTCGTCGAAGAGGTCGGCAGGTGCAACGCCACGCGCTCTGGCCCCAAGGCGTACCTGGCCCCCCTGGAGGACGGGATCCGCTACGGGCTCGGCGCGGAGTGCAACATCATCGTCATGTCGGGCCTCACCCCCGCCCAGTTGGACACGTTCTTCGAGACGGCGATGTCGATGATCATGAGTTTCTTCACCGATGTCGAAGCCGCCCTGCCCGACTTCGTCGATTGGAACGAGGAGGAACGATGAACACGCCCTTCGCCGTTCCCGATCCCGAGGACGACGCCACCCCCTACCCCGTCACCCTCGACCGGGTCCTCGCGAGCGTGCGCGCCATGGGCTACCAGCTCGACGTCGTGGAGGAGGGGCGCTCCGTCGGCGCGATCTTCGACTCCATCCCCTTCCTGGTCTCCTTCGACTCCGGCGGGCGCTTCATGTCGGTGCGCGGCGCGTGGATGACCGGGCTGGACGGCGCCGAGGCCCAGCACCCCATGTTCGCCGCCGCCGACAACTGGAACCGGGAGAAGTACTTCCCCACCGTCTACACGCTCGTCTCCGAGGACGGCTCCCTGGGGGTCTTCGCGGACCTCACAGTCGACACGAAGGCCGGGTTGACCGAGGCGCAGCTGCGCGACGCCGTCGGCTCGGGGATCTCCACCGGCGTCTCCGCGATCCAGTACATGAAGGAGGCGGCGGCGAAGACCCTGGGCTGGTCCGGCCCGTCCGGCTCCGATGCCGACGGCTGACGGGGCCCCGGCCCCCCGCCCCGGCCCGGAGGCGCTGGTTCGGCTACTGCGGGCCCTGAGCGCCGGCGACGACCGCCTCGTCGGCCTCGTGGAGCTGCC
>NZ_CP017298.1:1417852-1418844 GCF_001746855.1 Pauljensenia hongkongensis
CCTCGTCGGCCTCGTGGAGCTGCCCGGGCGCCCCGAGCGCGCCTCCGACTGGCCCGAATGGGTCCATCCCCTGGTCCGCGGGGCGTGGGCGCGCCGGGGCGTCGAGCGCCCCTGGTCGCACCAGCGCGAGGCCCTGGACGCCACGGCCTCGGGCGCCGACGTGGTCGTGGCGACGGGAACGGGCTCCGGCAAGTCCCTGGCCGCGTGGACCCCCCTCCTGTCCGACTTGGCGGGCGCGGGCTCCACGACCCGGATCTCGGCCGTCCACAGGCGCCCCACCGCCCTCTACCTGTCCCCCACCAAGGCCCTGGCCGCGGACCAGTGCGCCTCGCTGGAGGCCCTCATGGAGGGCGGTCCGCGCCTGGCCAGCGCCTCGACGTGCGACGGCGACACCCCCCGCGAGGCGAAGGAGTGGGCGCGCGCCAACGCCGACGCGCTGCTCACCAACCCCGACTACCTGCACCACGTGATGCTGCCCGCGCACGGGCGGTGGACGCGGGTGCTGGCCAGCCTGCGCTACATCATCATCGACGAGCTCCACCACTGGCGGGGCGTCACCGGCTCCCACATCGCCCTGGTGGTCCGGCGCCTGCTGCGCGCCTGCCACCGCCTGGGCGCGGACCCGCGCGTCATCATGCTCTCGGCGACGGTGCGCGACCCCGCCCTGGTGGGCGCGGCCATGACGGGGCGCCCCGCCACCGCCGTCACCCGCGACGGCTCCCCCGCCGGGCCGCGCCATCTGGCCCTGTGGCAGGGCGGCCTCGTCGACGACGGGTCCGGGGCGGAGCCCTCCTCCTCCGGGGCCCTCGCCTCCCCGGCCCCCTTCTCCTCCCCCGGAGACCCCGCCTCCCAGGGGGCCCTCGCCGACGGCGACCGCGTCCTCGGGGCCTCGGTGGTCCGGCGCTCGGCGGGCGCGGAGGCCGCCGGGCTCACCGCGCGCCTCGTCGAGGAGGGCGCGAGGCTGCTCGCCTTCGTCCGCTCCCGGGCGGGCG
>NZ_CP017298.1:1419111-1421903 GCF_001746855.1 Pauljensenia hongkongensis
GAGGCCGTGGCCGCGCAGGTCCGCGACCGGCTCTCCTCCCGGGGCTCCCCCCTGGCCGGGCGGGTCGGCGCCTACAGGGGCGGGTACCTGCCCGAGGAACGCCGCGCCCTGGAGGCCGCCATCCGCAGCGGCCGGGTGCGCGCGCTGGCCACCACGTCCGCCCTGGAGCTCGGGCTCGACATCTCCGGCCTCGACGCCACGGTCACCGCCGGGTGGCCAGGCACGCGCGCCTCCCTGTGGCAGCAGATCGGCCGCGCGGGTCGGGCGGGGCGGGCGGGCGTGTCCGTGCTCATCGCCTCTGAGAACCCGCTCGACGCCTACCTGGTGCGCCACCCCGAGGACATCCTCGCCGAAGTCGAGGCCGCAGTCATCGACCCCGCGAACCCGTGGGTGCTGGCCCCCCACCTGTGCGCAGCGGCCGCCGAGGCGCCCCTGACCGAGGCCGATTCCGCGTACTTCGGCCCCGGCCTCGCCGACGTCGTCGGGGCCCTGGAGCGCGACGGGCTCCTGCGGCGCAGGCCGGCCGGCTGGTTCTGGGACGCCACGCGCCCCGAGCGGCCCAGCGACCTCACCGACCTGCGCGGAGGAGGGGGCGACGTGCAGATCGTCGACCCGGCGGGCGTGGTCATCGGCACCATCGACGAGGCATCGGCGGACGCGCACGTCTTCCCCGACGCTGTCTACGTCCACCAGGGGCGCACCTACCACGTGCTGTCGCTGTCCTCCGTGACAGGGGCCGCGGGCCCGGTCGGCTGGGGGCGGGCGCCGGTCGGGGCGCCGCCCCTGGTCGCCCCCGTCCGCCCCGGCGACCAGCGTGTCGCCGTCGTCGAGGAGGTGCGCACCCCTCTGCGCACGCGCGCCTCCACCCACACGAGCGTCGCGATCCGCGGTGTGGAGGCGAGTTGGACCAGTCCCGACGGGCTGCTCACCTGGTGCTTCGGCCCCACCGACGTGTCGACTCGGGTCACGGACTACGACCTTCTGCGCCTGCCGGGCCTGGAGTTCATCCGTAACACCGAGCTGGCGATGCCCACGCGCACCCTGCCCACCCGTTCCGCCTGGTTCCAGCTCGAGCGCGGAGCCGAGGCGGTGCTCGGCATCGGCGCCGCCGACCTGCCCGGAGCCCTGCACGCCGCCGAGCACGCGATGATCGCCATCCTGCCGCTCATCGCGACCTGCGACCGGTGGGACCTGGGGGGACTGTCCACACAGTCGCACGACGACACCGGCCGCCCCACCGTGTTCGTCCACGACGCCTTCCGCGGGGGCGCCGGGCACACCCGCAGCGGGTACGCCCGGGCCGCGCAGTGGATCGGGGCGGCCCTGGAGGCGGTGCGGGAGTGCCCGTGCGAGGACGGATGCCCCCGCTGCGTCCAATCGCCCAAGTGCGGCAACGGGAACGAGCCCCTCTCCAAGGCGGGGGCGGTCGCCCTGCTCGGGTTCGTCCTCGAGCGCTGCCCGTGAGGGCCGGGCGCCGGGCCGCGCCCGCGGGCGGCGCCCCTGGGCCCCGCCCACTCTGCGAAGAGGCGCCGCACCTCCAACAGTGCCCGCAGCGGGCAGCGACCCCTGTGCCCCGCAAGCAGTGGTAGTCCGCCTTGCTCCCCGCGCGGCGGGCGCGACGCGGGAGGGACAGGCCTTCCACAGTTCCGGATATGGGACGTGCCGTAGCGCGCCGACTACTGAGCCGAAGATGCGCGCCGTCCACGGCCCGGCGGGCGAGCCCCGTCGGGTGTTCCAAAATGCGTCTGAGTTTCGGGCGGAAATGGTGGCGCGACGGGCGCTTGTTCCAAAATGCGTCTGAGTCTGCCCGATTTCGCCCGGATCACGCCGAAACGGCTGAACCCAGACGCATTTTGGACCAGACCACCGCAGAACCATCTGAGAACCGCGGAACCCAGACGCATTTTGGACCAGTAGACGCGATGGGAAGCACGATCAGGCCCGTTCCTTGGGGGCGCCGAGGGGTGGGCCGCAGGAGAAGCCTCCAGTGCCAGCGCCTCGTTCGACTGGAGGGGGCACCGGGGTGCGAGCCGCAGAAGAAGCCTCCTCGACGCTGCCCACTACCTGTCGGAGGAGCGCGCCGAGGGGGATAGGCCGCAAGAGAAACCTGAAGGGCCCGGCCTTGCGGCCGAGCCCTTCAAGCATCCCATCAACACAGTGCAAGTCTTCCGATGAACTCCCTTTCCCTCGAAACCCCTGTGGTTTCGCGTCCTTGTTGGTATACAACCTACGGGCCCTACCTTGTGGAACCATTGAACGAACCTGCGAGTTCCCTGGGAATTTCTCACGGCTCGACCCCGGCGCGCGCCCGGGCCCGCACTTGGACCGGTATTCCAACGATCGCAACGCGCCTGACCAGTTCGACACGGCAGTCGCTCCCGTGCAGATCACATTTCTCAGTGGAAGCGCCGTTGGCCGAGGCGACCCTGGCCGCCGCCGAGCACGGCCCGTCCCCCACGTCCTCCCACGCGGCCACGGCCGCGGCCTCCGCGCCCGCGAGCGCCGACAGGTCCGCAGCCGCCTGCAGACGGGTGCGGGCAGCGAAGGCCTGGCCCACTCCCACGACGACCACGACCACCGCGACCACGAGGGCGAGCACTCCGACCGCGTACAGGCTCCCCGAACCGCGCTCGTCGGCGGCCGCCGCGGTCGCGGGGCAGTGCTCCGGGCCGGTGGCGCTGGGGCGGCCGCCGGTGCCATCCGTGGTCGCGCAATCCCATGAGTGAAATGCGGCGCCCGAGCGGTGCCCCGAGGCGGCCCACGGCCCGGGGCCACGGCGATCGGACGCGCCA
>NZ_CP017298.1:1423562-1425983 GCF_001746855.1 Pauljensenia hongkongensis
GGGTCGGCGCGGCACTCGGGAGCGCACCGCCCGGACCGACCCGTGCGGCACCGGCGCGCGGGGGCCGCGGACCTGTCAGCGCGTCCCTTGTCACGGGCGGCCTCACGGGGTCGTCCCCTCGGCGAGGGTGCGCGCTGCGCACGTGGCCGTTCCGCCCACCCAGCCGATCGGACCGCGGTAGGTGGCGCTCCCCGACACCTCCACCCACTCCTCGTCGTAGGCGACGGCGAAAGAAGCTGGCGCGGACGAGACCGCGGAGAAGCTCGCGGCCGCGACGGCCCGCGGATCCTTCCCCCCGATGGAGGCAGCGCGGGCGCCGTCCCGGACCGCCTGGCACAGGGCCGTGGATGTGATGCCGGCTTGGGCGGCGCAGACGACCAACCCGATCATCCCCACGACCGCGACGAGGCCGATCGCGTGCTCCACTGTGACGCTCCCGCGCTCCGCGCCACGCAGGGGGCGGGCGCGGTGCCGGCCCGTCCCATCCGCGGGTTGGCCGCCGCTCTTACAACTGGCCCGGCGGCCCGTGCCCGCCCCGGTCCGAAACCCTGTCCTCCCACTGGCCCAGCTGCTTCGTCCCTTCATCCCGTCCATGGGGCCTCCTCTCCCGGTCCCGGTTCTGGCAGGCGGCCCCGGGGGCTCGCCGCCGCCCGGGGCCGTTGTCGTCACCGGGTGGCGAGGGCCTCTTGGATGAGGCCCTCGAGCGCGGAGCGCACGGTGTCGGATTTGAGGATGAGGATGAGGAGTCCGGCGAACCCCGCCGCGGCGATGGTGCCGATGGCGTACTCGACGGTGGTCGCCCCCTCCTCGCCGTCGGTGTCGCCCGGTTGGGGGCGGACCAGGCGGGACGCCGTTTCGACGAGGCGGCTCCTGGCCTCAATGAGGCCGCATTCGATTCGGTTGCGGATTGGCATGGCTGTGTCCTTCCATCGCCCGGCTGCACCGGGACTGCGAGCCCCGGGGTTCCCCGGGGTTCTCAGCATGGACGGGCCGCAGCCGCGCTGGCACCTCGGCCGCCTCCGCCTGTGGACGGGCACTGGGCCGGGCGCGCCGCTGTGGACGACGCGCCGGGCGGCTAGAGCACGGCGCACCCGAACCACTGCAAACGCACCAGCCGCGCTTTTCACGTGCCCGTTCGTTCTCATCCCAGGGCGTTCCCCACGCGCAGGGAGCGGAGTTCGGGCGCGGGGCATCGCCCCGTAACAAGGGGGGCCGCGTTCCCCACGCGCGGGAACCGGAGGAAGCGCCGCCGCGATCCCCATGCGGAAGTGGCCTGCGTTCCCCACGCGCAGGAACCGGAGTCCCAGCCCTAGCCCCAGCCCGGTCTGTCCCGGCCCCTGGCCCTGGCCCTGGCCCTGGCAGCAGCCGATCAGGCCGTCGGCACCGCGCCCGCCGACTCCCCGCCGACGCTCAGGACGATCTTCCCCACCCCGTGCCTCGTGGCCAGATCCTCGTACGCGGCGCGCACCTGGTCCAAGGGGTAGCGCGCGCGGATGGGCACCCGGAGCTCCCCGGCGGCGACCAGGTCCGCCAGCTCCCCCACGACCCGGCCCGGGTCGGCGACCCCGGCCATGACGACCATCTGGACCCCGAAGCGCCGGGCCGCCGCGATATCGATGATCGTCTTGATCCTCTCCGTCGGCACGCCGCAGTCGATGGCGGCCTCCACGTAGCCGCCCCCGAAGCAGTCGGCGAAGGCTGAGAGGCCGCCGGGGGCGGCGGCGCGCAGCCGCTCGGGCAGCCCGTCGCCGTAGGCCACCTGGGTGGCGCCGATCCCCTCCAGCGCCTGGGCGCTCGCGTCGCTCGCGATGCCGACCACCCGGGCGCCCGCCCGGCGCAGCAGCTGGGACAGCAGGAAGCCGACACCGCCAGCCGCGGCGGACACGGCGATCACCTCGCCCTGTCGTGGCTGGATGGCCTCGGCCAGCGCCCACGCCGTGGTCCCGGCCACGTACAGGCATGCTCCGACGGCGGGATCGACGCCGTCGGGCAGGGGGACGACGCGGTCCTGGTCGATTGTGACGAACTCGGCTTGCGCGCTGCGCTCATCGCTCATCCCGATGACGCCCTGCCCGACGTGGACCCCGGTGACTCCGGGCCCCGCCTCGACGACGACGCCGCTGAAGTCGCTCCCCTGGCCCTCGCCCGGGAAGCGCGCGGGGAAGTACTCCTTCATGAGGCCCTCGCGGATCACAGCCTCCCCGGGGTTGATCCCGGCGTAGGCCACCTTGACGCGCACCTGCCCCGGCTGCGGCGGGGGGCTGGGGACCTCCCGGACCTCGAGGACCGGGGTGCCCCCGTACTCGTCGAAGCGAACGGCTCTCATCGTGCTCATGTGCAACTCCTCTGGGTTCCTCGGCCCGGTGCGCGAGGCGGACGCAGAGCCCCCGTCCCGGTGCGCCCCGGGCGGTCGGAGGGCCG
>NZ_CP017298.1:1426475-1431159 GCF_001746855.1 Pauljensenia hongkongensis
CGGCCGCGCCGCAGCCGCACCGCCCGAAGGGGTGCGGCCAATAGACCACACTACTAGGGCGTGTCTCTAAAGGGGGTGGTGTGTGGGCGCCCGGCACCAAGCCACCACCCGCATCCAGCATCGACCACCGGCTCGAACGACACGCACAACACGCCCTGCGCCTGCGCCACTTAGACACTGCGCGCACCACTTAGGCCCCCGACACGTCGGGAGAACCAGGACCCGCTCGGGCCCAAGTGGTGCAACGGCGCGCTAAGTGGCGCAGCCGCGGGCGGATCCCGCAGCACGGAGCGAGGAACCGCACAGAACACCGACAACGAACCACACGCAGCCCCTCCCCCCAACCACGCGCTCAAAGAACCGGATTCAGACCACACGGCCCACAACGCCTAAGCGCTGCGGAACGGCCCCGCCCACGGCGGGCACAGTGGCGCTGGGCGCCCCTCCTTTGCGCGCAACCCCCGGTTGCGCGCACAAGGACCAAGACCACCCAACACAACATCGTGCGAGCCCCAACGGCCGGACCCGGGCCAGCCCTGCGTGGCGGCGTGATAGCATCGACCACGTGGCTAACGATCGTTCACCTTCGACGCGGGACCGATTGCTCGACGCCGCCCTGGAACGCTTCTCCCGGGAAGGATGGGGCGGCACATCCATCCGCGACCTCGCTCGCGACGCCGGCGTGCGCGAGGGCTCGGTCTACAAGCACTTCCCCTCCAAACAGGCGATCTTCGACGCCCTCGTCGAACGGGCCGACGCGCGCATGGCCGAGGTGGCGACCGCGCTGGGCGTCTCGGTCGCCTCCCCCGGCGCAGCGCTCCCCGGCTACCGGGGAATCGGCGAAGAGCAGTTGGCGGCGATCGCCGAGGGCTTCTTCGACGCCGTCCTGCACGACCGGGAACTCGCGGCCCTGCGCCGCCTGTTCATCGTCAGCCAGTACCGCGACCCGCAGATCGGACGACGCCTGCGCCACTACTGGATCGAGCAGCCCCTCGCCTTCCAGGCCGGCGTCTTCGCCGGACTCATCAACTCGGGCGACTTCCGCGACGGCCTCGACCCGATGGCCACGGCACTGGCCTTCTTCGGACCGGTCCTCGCCCTGCTCCAGCTCGCCGAATCGGGCGACGGCGCCGAGGAACGCGCACGGGCGCTGCTGAGATCCCACGTGCGCCACTTCAGAACGACCCACCTCCATCGGACGGCCGGGGCGGAACAGACGGCTGGAGCGGAACAGGAGACCGGAGAGGCGGAACAGGCGGCCGAAACGGAGCAGGAGGCCGGAAAGGCGAAACAGGAGGCCGGGACGGAGCAGGCGGCACCGGTCGAACCGTCCGCAACCGCCGGGGAAGAGGCGGAGCCATGAACCGGTACCGCACGGTCGCGCGGGTGGTCTTCGGCGTCGTCTTCCTGGGCGGAGCACTGGCGCACGCCTACTTCGCCTCCTTCTCCCCGCAGAGCTACGCGCCCTTCGCCGACACGGCCCTGTGGCCGTGGCTCGCGGATCTGTGGCGGGGCTCCGTCATGGCGAACATCCAGTGGCTGAGCCTGGTCACAGCCGCTTTCGAACTCGTTCTCGGCGCGGCGCTGCTGGCCGGAGGGAGGGCGGCCCGGCTTGCGGCGCTGGCGGCACTGGGCTTCTTCGCCTTCATCCTGGTCCTGGGCTACTCCTGGCCCGCTCAGGACCCGTGGGAGGACTTCCTCAAGAACCGCGCAGCAACGGTGCTCCTGGCATCGGCCATAGCACCCGTCCTGCGGGCCCCGGGCGGATCGGGGCCCACGAAGGGCCGCCCGTCCCGGACGGTATGATCCCGCCCCGCGCGGTCGGCCCCGTTCCCTCCCCACCCCTGCAGCGGGAGGTTCCCATCAGCGCTCCCCGGGCCTCGGCCCGCCCCTCCCGGCCCCGCGCGGGGACAGGGCCGGGTTGCGGGGTGCCGGTCATTGCGCGCTCCCCGGGCCTGCGGGAGCGCCCCCGCAGGCCGATGGCGCGGTCCTGCCCCTGACCCCGCGGGGTCAGGGGCAGGGCGCCGGAACTCCCGTCAGCGCTCCTCATCCTTGCGCGGGCGCCCTCTTCCGCGCAGGGGAGCGGCCCTGACACCGCGTCCCGCCTCGTCGAGCGCCCGGCGCAGGACCACTTCGATCTGCGCGTTCACCGAGCGCAGCTCGTCCGCCGCCCACTTGGCGATCGCCGCGTGGACGGCGGGGTCCAACCGGAGCAGGACCTGTTTGCGCTCCTTGCCCGCCACGGCTCAGGCGTACAGGGAGCCGGTGTTGACGACGGGCTGGGTGCGCTGGTCGGAGCAGAGCACCACCAGTAGGTTGGAGACCATCTGGGCGCGGCGCTCCTCGTCCATGGTGACGATGTCGTCGGCCTCGAGGCGCTTGAGGGCCTGGTCGACCATGGTCACGGCGCCCTCGACGATCTGCTCGCGGGCGGCGATGACGGCCCCCGCCTGCTGGCGCTGGAGCATCGCCTGGGCGATCTCGGGGGCGTAGGCCAGCGAGGAGATGCGCACCTCGACGATCTCCAGGCCCGCCAGCGCGACCCGCTCTGCGACTTCGGCCGCCAGCTCCGCGGAGACGAGGTCCGTGCCGCCCCGCAGGGACGTCTTGCCGGGGCCGGACTCGTCGTAGGGGTGGATGGTGGCGACGTGGCGCAGCGCGGACTCGGCCTGGACCCTGATGAACGCCTCGTAGGCCTCGACGGCGAAGACCGCGCGGGCGGTGTCGGCCACCTGCCACACGACGATGGCGGCGATGTTGACGGGGTTGCCGTCCAAGTCGTTGACTTTGAGCTCAGTGGTCTCGAAGTTGTGGACCTTGATGGAGACCTTCGTGCCGTTCGTGAGCGGCGGGACGAACACGAGGCCCGTGCGGCGCACCGTGCCGATGTAGCGGCCGAAGAACTGACGGACGCTGGTCTGGCCGGGGACGACGATGTCGAAGCCCGTGGCCACGACGACGACCGCGGCGATGCCGAGGGCCCCGGCGACGATCCGCGCCACCACCCCCGCGTGGACGTGGTCGGGGTCGGCGCTCGCGTCCATGATTCCGAGCACCAGCACGGCCACGGCTCCGGCGAGGAGCAGCAGGAGCAGGAAGGCCACCAGGAAGGCGGCGCCCGACCCGACTGAGCGGGCGGCCTTCTCCTCGATGTCAACGCGGGGGGACGGTGAACCGGGGGCGTTCGGGACACGGCCCGGCGATCCCTCCTCGGTGGCGTGCCGGGCGGATCGCGCGGGCCCTCCGGAGGGCTCGGATTGGGACGGCTGCGGGTGTTGTGCGGACATGATTACCTCCTTTGGTAGCAAAATAATATCTATTTTTGAGGGCGCGCGCAAATCCTCCGCCGTTACCCCGGACGGTGGGCCCGGACGCGGAACCGGCGGGCCGTCAGCCGCACCGGCCCGCCACCGGACTCGCGGTGGACGCGCTCGAGCACCTCGGCGTAACCGGGCACTGTGAAGTCCTCCGGGACGTCCCAGGGGACCAGGGCCCAGTAGGCGACGAGGGCGTCCACGTCGGCGAAGACCATGGGCCCCGACCACTGCGCGGTCTCCTCCACGACCAGCCCCGCCCCGCGCAGGGCGTCCGCCACCACCGCCGGGCGCACATCCGGGTAGGCCGGCCGGGTGCCGAACCAGTCGTGGACCTCGGGGGCATCGGTGCCGTCGACCTGCTCGGAGACGAAGAGCCCGCCGGGAGCCAGGACACGGGCCACATCACGGGCGTCGAGCGCCTCGTGGCAGTTCATGACCAGTCGCACGCCGCCGTCGGGGAGGGGCAAGGGATCGCCGCGCTCGGGGTCGTGCTCCTCGACGCGCACCCCCAGGGGCTCCAGCCGCTGGCGGGCCACCGGCACGTTGCGCTCCCACCCCTCGGTGGCGACGACGTCGAGGCGGCCGCGGCGCCCGGCGTCGAGGGAGCCCAGGAGGAGGGCCAGGCGCTCGCCCCCGCCCGTGCCCATGTCGAGGACGGTGCCGCCGCCCGCGTCGGCCAGCGCCACCAGCGCGCCACGGCACTCCGCCTCGAAGTCCCAGTCCGGTTCCCCGCACGTCATCGAGCCCTCCAGGACGGAGAAGTCCCAGCCGCGCATTCGGGTCGTCCGATGGGTCGAGTCCCATCGGCCAAGCAGTCCTTCCATGGGACCGACCCTAACCGGCCGGCGCCGGGCAGGGCCAGGGCCGTTCACACGCCCCCGAGGATCCCCGCGAACATGTGGATGACGATGGGCACCAGCCCGAGCAGCACGAACGCCGGCAGCAGCAGGGCCCCCAGGGGCGCCACCAGGGAGATCCCCAGCTCCTCCGCGGCCTTCTTAGCGTCCGAGATCCGGTGGCGCCTGGTCTGGGCGGCCGCGCGCCGCAACTGGGCCTCGGGCGAGACGCCCTGGAGCCACGCCGCCTCCAGCCCCTCCCGCAGCAGCTCCGTGCCCGGCGGCGCCGGATCCCACGCGGCCGCCCACCCCGCGCCGAGGCGCAGCTCGCGGCTGATCCGCACCAGGCCGTCACTGCCCACGGCGCCCCCCAGCGCCGCCAGGGCCTGCGGTATCGACGCCCCGCAGCGCAAGCCCGCCAGGACCAGGTCGCACGCAATCGCCTCGTCGACGGCCCCGTCGCGGGAGCGCAGGCGGGCGAGCAGCCGCGCCGAGACCGCGTGCCCGCCACGAGGAGCAGCAGGCCGACCG
>NZ_CP017298.1:1432931-1434239 GCF_001746855.1 Pauljensenia hongkongensis
GGTCCGCGCCGCGCCCGCCGCCTCGAGGGCGGCCAGGACCGGGCCGAGCCTGGGGTCGGCGGCGTCCGCGCACCCCCGCCAGTCCCCGGCGAGCACTGGGGACGAGTGGACGGACGGCAACTGCGAGGCGAGGGCAGGCAGGAAGACGGCCTCCGCGGCGTCCAGATCCGCCCACCGGACGCCGGGCGCGCGCCCGTCGGCGGGGCGCAGGACCCCGGGCGCGTGCCCGGAGGCGTCGATGAGGGGGCACGAGGCGCGGAAGGCGAGGGCGCGGCACAGGGCCGTGGTGCCGACGCCGCCGTGCCACCCCGCGACGAGGACGCGCAGGCCCCCGGCCGCGCGCCGCAGGGCGAGGGAGGCGAGGACCCGCATGAGGACCGCCTCGTCCTTGGGGAGGCGCAGCTGCCCGGAGGGGCCCACGCTCACGCGCGGCGCGGAGGATCCCCCCGCCCGGGCTGCCCCCTCCCCCGCGATGACGAGGTCGGGCGCCGCCCCTTCGGGGACGACCCCCACTCCCGCCAGGGAGGCGACGGCGACAGCGCTCTCCCTCTCCCGTTCGGTGAGGCCGACCATGGCGACTGTGGGTTTCTGCGGCGTGTCCATGCCCCAAGCACACCCCCGGCGGACCCGAGCGCGCCACTGGCGGGCCCCGCCCTGTGGACACGGCCCCGGGGACTCGACGGCCTGTGGATACCGGCACGCGGCCCCAGCCGGATCACGCCGGCGGTTTCCCCCAGCTGGTTCTGCGCGGCCTTGCGCTTCCCCATGTCGCACACAAGGGACGGAATTAGGAAACACGGCACCGCACACAAGGGCTTGATCCCGCCCTTGTGTGCGACTCGTGTTGCGTAAATCGGGGGCCTTGTGTGCGACATGGGGAAGCAGGACGGGCGCCGCCGCAGGAGGTTGCGTAAATCGGGGTCCTTGTGTGCGCACCCGGGCGCTAGGCGCGGCAAGAGCGCCAGCACCCCGCCCTAATCCCCCAGGGTCCGCGCCTGCACGTGGACGGCGATGTCGCGCCCGATCCGCGCCCCGTACTCCACGCACTGGGCGACGTGGACCAGCCACTCGCCGACCCCCGCCTCGTCGCCGGACGCCCAGCCCGCGAGCGCGCGGGCGGCGCCGACCGGGTCCAGCGCGTCAGCGGCTGAGACCACGGCGGTCCCCGTCGGATCCACCCCGTTCGAGACGAGTATCCACCGGGCCAGACCGGCGCCGACCGCAGCGGAAGCGGGTGAGAAGACCTCGTACTGCCTGAAGTGCGCGATGACCGCCCCGGCGCGGGCGAGGGCGGGGGCGTCGATACGG
>NZ_CP017298.1:1435094-1436612 GCF_001746855.1 Pauljensenia hongkongensis
CGGGGGCCGGGCCGGCCGGGGTTTCCATAGTCACGCCCCTACACTAGGGGCATGCCGCCTTTGAAGCACCACCTCGACTCCGCGCGCCTGCGCAGCGGGGTCTTCGCGTTCGTCTTCGCCCCCATCGCCCTCGTGTTCATGGGGTCGTCGATGACGGACGTGCAGTCGCTGACGGCCGCGGGGCAGCCCCTGGCGTCGGTGGAGGGCCTCATCGGGCTGGCGCTGGCCTCGACGCTGTTCGCCCTGATCGCGATGAACTGCGACGACTCGTCCGCCGGGATGTTCGTCGCCTTCGGCTGGTCGCTGGTGATCGGCGCGGCGCAGATGGCGGGCTACTTGCAGGTGCCGATGCTCATGAAGTCCCCGGCCCGGCCCCACGACATGCTGGCGGCGATGTCGTGGAGCATGTACCCGGTGGCGATGGCGGCGATCCTGGCGGCCAGCGCCGTGACCGTGAAGTCGGTGCGGGTGCGGGCGGGGGAGACGACCCGGATGCCGCTGGCCCGCTCCCACCGGAGCGCTTTCGGGGCCTCCGTCGCCCTGCCCGCCGCTGCCGTCGTGTTCGCCGTGTACGTGTACATCGCGCCGAACAACTCCGTGAGGGTGGCGCACGAGGGCCTGATCGGCCTCGTCTCCTCCTACGAGTACCATCCGGCCATGGCGCTGGCGGGGGCGGGGGCGCTGGCCGCGATGGCGCTGAGCGCCCGGTGGTCGATCACGGGAACGCAGCTGGGCGCGTGGGCTGTGCTGGTGCTGCCCTCGTACCTGGTGGTCCCCGTGTGGGCGTCTTTGACGGGGAAGGTGGTGGTTCCCGGCAGGTCGCCGATCACCCAGCTGCTCGTGGCCGCCCCCGTGCTGACGGCCCTGGGCCTGACGGTGGCGACGACGTCGTTGGGGACCTTGTGGTCGCGGACGAAAGCGCTGCGGGCGCTGTCCGCCGCGGCGGAGGAGGACGATCAGGGGCCTGCCGGGTCCTGAAGTAACCTTTTGGGAGCGCGTCCGTTATCGTGTGCGTGAAGAGGAGGAGTCCCATGTCCGAAAACGAGTCCCCCGACGCCGAGGCGTCCCAGCACCGGCGCCCCGATGACTGGGCGTTGGACCGCGGGCGCGATCACGTGCTGACTGGCGAGGAGATCGAGCTGCCCGGCGCGGAGTTCGGCGACGCCGCCGACATCGTCGGACTATCGAGCGTCCCGGTGGTCACCGGCGAGATCGAGGCCGTCTCCATCGGCGCCCGGCGCTCCTCGAACCCCAATGTGGGGCCCCTCCAGCCGAAGATCGAGGACAGGATCGCCACTGGTGAGATCCCTGTCGCCCCCGTCCCCTCCGCGTCCGCGATCCCGGTGGTCCCGGCTCCCGGCGCCGGGGCGGAGGCCGAGCCGGACGCGGGCCCGCGGGACTCCGGCGCCTCCGGTCGGGATCCGTCTGGCGCCCCTGGTCCCGAGGCGGGGGCCGCTTCGACGACGGCCCGGGAGCAGGAGGGGGCCCCGGAGCCCGCAGTGGAGGGCGCCGGGGCGA
>NZ_CP017298.1:1439323-1441194 GCF_001746855.1 Pauljensenia hongkongensis
GACCGCTGACGAGCCCGCCGCGCACGTGGAGGAGCCGCCCTCGGCCGCCCGCCGCCCGCCCCTGGAGACCCGCAGGTCCCGGCGCGCGCGCCTCGGATGGGACCGGCCCGCCCCCGCGGCCCGGCCCGCTGCGGAGCCCGCCGACGAGGAGCCCGCCACGAGCGCGGAGGAGCCCGCCTACCCCACGGCCGCGTTCTCCGACGAGATCCGCTACCCCACCGCCTTCTCCGCGGGCACCGCCTACCCGTCCGCACGGGCCGACGAGGACTCCGCACGGGCGGACGACGAGACGGGAGCGGCCGAGGACACGGCTTTCGACGACGGCGCCGACTACGGCTCCGCCTACTCGCCCTGGCCCAGCAGCACGCTGCCGATGGCCGGGTCCACGGACGCGCAGTCCTCCTCGTGGAACGACGAGATGACCCGGACCTATTGGCACTCGCCCGAGGACCTCGAGCCCGAGCCAGTCCGCGCCCATCCCGGCATCGACGAGACGGGCGTCATCGCGCCTACCCGCCGTTCACTGCTGTCCTCCGTCGAGGAGGCCGAAGAGGAGGCGCGCTCCGCCCCCGAGGAGGCCGAGGAGGAGGCGGAGGAGCCCGAGGAGTCCGTGCGCCCCGCCTCCCTGGACGACGCCATCTTCGAGGGCACGACCGTCAAGGCGGAGCTCCCCAACCGCTCCCGCGCCCACTGGATGGGGCTCGTCGCTTTCGCCATCGGGGTTCCGCTGGCCTGGTTCCTGGCGGCCGACGCGGGGGCGCGCATGACGCTGGCGGACAACGCGCCCATGGTGACGGGCACGGCGTCGTTCCTCGCGCTCGGCGAGCTGCTGGGCGCCCTCGCCTTCTCCGTCCTCCTCATCGCCTCCGCCCGGCAGTCGTCGCTGGGCGCTTGGGCGGTGGGCGGGCTGTTCACCGTGATCGGCCTGCCGTGGGTGCTGGTGCCCGGTCCCACCGCGACCGCCATGTTCCCGGTGATGAGCGCCCTCCAGTCATCCGGGGCGGTCGGGGCGAACCTGCAGCACCACCTGCAGGCGTCGGGCTACTCGGGCCGGCTGCTGCTCATCGGCGTCGTCCTGATCGGCCTGGGCTACGTGTCCCACACGACCAGGCGCATCGGGCGCGCGGAGGAGGCGCGGCGCGCCGAGGTCGAGAGGGTCAACCCGTCGGGGGCGCACTTCACCTCCCGGGAGCGCCGGCGCGCCCACCGGGCGGAGGGGAAGCGATGAAGGCACCCGGGGGCGCAGCGGCCATCGAGCTGCCCGGCCCCTGGACCCACCGCCACATCACGGCGGGCGGCGCCTCGTTCCACGTCGCCGACACGGGCACGGCGATGGACTACGCGCTCGTGCTCCTGCACGCCTTCCCGGAGCACTGGTGGAGTTGGAGGGACGTCATCCCCCCGCTCGCCGGCGCCGGGCGGCGCGTCGTCGCGATGGACATCCGCGGTTGCGGCACCTCCGACCTGTCGCGCGGCGCCTCCGACCTGGTCCAGCTCGCGCAGGACGTGATCGGCGTCGTGCGCACCCTGGGCATCTCGTCTTTCAGCGTCGCGGGAGCGGGGACCGGCGGGGCGGTCGCCTGGATGGTCGGCGCCCTGTCCCCCTCCGAGCTGCGCTCCCTCATCGCGCTGGGCGCGCCGCATCCACTGGGGATCCGGCCCGTCATCGGGCGCGCCCCCTGGTCGGGCGGGCGCCTCCTGCAGGGCAGGCTCGCCCTGCCCACCGGGCGCGTCCGGGCGCTGCGCGACGGGCGGTTGCTCGACGCCGTCTACAGGTCGTGGGCGTCCCCGTCCTCGCGTGAGCGCCTCGACTCACAGTCCGGGCCGTTCCGCGCGGCCCTGGCCCGCCCCTTCGCCCCCCACACGGCGCT
>NZ_CP017298.1:1441244-1458521 GCF_001746855.1 Pauljensenia hongkongensis
CCCCACACGGCGCTGAGGGCGCTGCGCGCGGCGCGCCGCCCGTCGCGCGAGGCCCGCCGGATCCTGCGCTCCCCCGTCGCCGTTCCGGTCCTGTCGATCCGGGGCAGCGACGACGGGGCGTGGTCCCCCGTCGACCACGCGCACGACGCGACTTTCGTCGACGCCGCCCACTCCTGCGTGGTCGTCCGCGAGGCGGGGCACTTCCTGCCCGAGGAGGCGCCCTCACAGGTCGCACGGGCCATCGCCGCCCATCTCGACGAACTGTCAGACACGTGGGACTGTGATTAGACACCTCACAAAAAACGGCGGATAACCTTCGTGTTCTCTGTTCAATGGGGCATAATGGTGTGATACGCGGTACCTCGGAGTGATCGATGTTACGCACGGGGATGCCGCGTGAATCCCCTATCGGGCCCGACAACCGCCGGGCATGAGCAGAACGGAGATCCTCCGAGATGATCGGTGACGGAAACTTCATCAGCCAGGTCCCGCTCTTCGGCGGCCTTGACGACGCTCAGCAGGTGTCCCTCCAACAGAAAATGGGCCACACCACCCTGCGTCGCGGCGAGACCCTCTTCGACGAGGGCGACCTCGGCGACCGCCTGTACATCGTGACCGAGGGCAAGGTGAAACTCGGCCACACATCCAACGACGGACGCGAGTCCCTGCTGGCGGTGCTCGGCCCCGGCGAGATCATCGGCGAGCTCACCCTCTTCGACCCGGGGCCCCGGTCCACGACCGCGACCGCGGTGTCGCCGGCCTCGCTGCTGTTCCTGGAGCACGAGGACCTCATGCACGTCCTCGACACGAACCCGACGCTGGCCAAGCACATGCTCCGCGCCCTCGCCCAGCGCCTGCGCCGCACCAACGAGTCCCTGTCGGATCTGGTCTTCTCCGACGTGCCCGGCCGCGTCGCCAAAGCGCTGCTGGACCTGGCCGACCGCTTCGGGACGTCCACCGACAAGGGAGTGCACGTCCCCCACGACCTCACGCAGGAGGAGCTCGCCCAGCTGGTCGGCGCCTCGCGCGAGACCGTGAACAAGTCGCTGGCGGACTTCGTCTCCCGGGGCTGGATCCGCCTCGAGGGGCGCGCCGTGACCCTGCTCGACGTCGACCGCCTCGCCAGGCGCGCGCGCTGACCCGGACTGCCGCGGGCTGGATCCGGTCGCCGCGCACCGGACCCAGCCCGCCGCACACCCTCACCCATCGAGGCCCCCGCCCGCAGCGCGGAGCGCGCGACGGCGGCGGGGTTCCTTGCGCCCCTTCGCGCGGGCGCGGAGCGTCAGTTCTGAATCGGAGCGGGTTCTTGGACCGGGCGCTTGAGGTAGGCGACCAGCGAGTCCGACCCCGTCGGACCGGGAACGACCTGGACGAGCTCCCACCCGTCCGCGCCCCACTGGTCGAGTATTGCCTTCGTCGCGTGCGTGAGCAGCGGAATCGTCGAGTACTCCCATTTAGTCATGGGATCATCCTACAGCGGACTCCCCGCGCACCATCACGAGCACTTTGGGAACCTTGGGCAGCCTGATCTCCTGGGCCAGGGGGTCGTCGGAGTTGCGCAGCCAGTCGAGCCAGTCGTCGATGTCCGGGTAGTGGCGCAGCATCGCCCGGCGCTCGCGTTCTGTCAGCCCGCCCCACACGCCGTAGTTGGCCCCGGACTGCAGGGCGTCGGCGAGGCACTCGATCCGCACCTCGCACATGAGGCAGCGCTGGCGCACCTGCCGCTGCGAGGCGCCCTGGACGAAGAGCGCGTCGGGCTCGTACCCCGCGCACAGGGCGCGCGACACCCAGCTGTGGTCATCATCGTGCGTGCTCATCGCTCATCTCCAGGTCGCTCGACGCCGAGCTGCACCTGTGATACTACGCACAAGCTGGGGCCTCTGCAAATGTGAACGCTCACATCGGGCGCGCTGACGGATCGGGGCCGAAAAAGGGCGACCCGTCACCTTCTCCCCCACCGCAACCGCGGGGCACGTATCCTTGGAGCATGTCGCATTCGAACCCCCGCGCCGTCAGGCCCATGCAGTTGTTCGGACTCCTGCTCACCTTCGTGAGCGTCTCCGCGCTCATGGGCGTCGTCGGAGCCGGCATGCTGGTCCCCGTCGTCGGCCCCCTCGCGATCGTGACGAAGTCCGCCCCCACGGTCTTCAACGACATCCCCAGCGACATCCAGGTCGTCGAGCCCGCCGAGGAGTCCCAGCTCCTCGACGCGTCCGGCGGCGTCATCGCGCGCTTCTACGACAAGCAGCGCATCGTCGTGCCCTCGGCCAACATCGCCGATGTCATGAAGAAGGCGATCGTCGCGATCGAGGACAAGCGGTTCTACAACCACCACGGCGTCGACCCCACGGGCATGCTCCGCGCGCTCGTGTCGAACCTGGGCGAGTCGGGCACCCAGGGCGCCTCGACCATCACCCAGCAGTTCGTCCGCAACGCCCTCGCCGAGCGCGGCTACCTCGAGGGCGACGTCGACCAGGTGGCGGCGGCGACCGAGCAGACCACGGAGCGCAAACTCCGCGAGGCCAAGTACGCCCTCGCCATCGAGAAGGTCATGACGAAGGACGAGGTCCTCACCGGCTACCTGAACATCGCCCCCTTCGGGCCCATCACCTACGGCGTCGAGGCCGCCTCCCTCAGGTACTTCTCCAAGTCCGCCTCCGAGATCAACTACCTCGAGGCCTCACTGCTGGCCGGCCTGGTCCAGTCCCCCGTCCAGTACGACCCGCTGAGCCACCCCGAAGCCGCCCAGGACCGCCGCGACGTCATCCTGTCGGTCATGCTCAACCAGGGCGTCATCACCCAGGAGGAGTACGACAAGGGCATCGCCACGCCCCTGGCGGACATGCTCCACCCGACGGTCACCCCCGAGGGCTGCTCGGGCGCCGACGACTCGCGCGCCTACTTCTGCGACTACGTCCTCTCCCAGTTCCTGGAGGACACCACCTTCGGCGAGACCCGCGCCGACCGCGAGCACATGCTCAAGACCTCCGGAATCACCATCAGGACCACTTTGGAGCCCACCAACCAGGACGCCGCCTACTCGGCGCTCACGGCGGCGATCCCGGTCGGCGACGCGTCCGGGGTCAACGACGCGCTCGTGTCCCTGGACCCCAAGACCGGCAACATCGTCGCCATGGCCCAGAACACCACCTACGGCGTGGGCGCGGGGGAGACCATGTCGAACTACGCTGCCGACGGCAAGTTCCAGGTCGGATCGACGTTCAAGGTCTTCACCCTCATCGAGTGGTTCAAAGAGGGGCACAACGCCAATGAGACCGTCGGGTCGAACAACACGACCTACGGATCCAACGCCTTCAAGTGCAACGGCTCGCCCATCTACACCGACACCTACCCCGTCCAGGACCTCGAGGGCAAGACGGGCACCATGAACGTCGTGCGCGCCACCGGCCTGTCGGTGAACCAGGCGTTCGTGAACATGGCCAGCCGCGTCGACTTCTGCAAGATCTTCCAGAACGCCTACGACCTGGGGATCACCGAGGACGGCGAGGTCCCCACCGCCTACCCGGCGAACATCCTCGGCTCCTCCTCGGCCTCGCCCCTGCAGGTCGCCTCCGCCTTCGGGGCCATCGCGAACAGCGGCACCCAGTGCTCGCCCCAGTCCATCTCCTCCGTGTCCGACCGCGACGAGAACGTCCTCAAGCAGTACGAGCCCAGCTGCAAGAGCGTCCTGGAGCCCGACATCGCGAACAAGACGGCGTCGCTGCTCACCGCCTCGGCGGGGCAGTACTACACGTCGACGAAGCTCGCCGACGGGCGGCCCTACGCCGCGAAGTCGGGGACCACGGACTACAGCTCGAACACGTGGCTGACGGGCTTCACCTCCTCGCTGGTCACCTCCGCGTGGGTGGGCCACGGCGCGAACTCCTCCGCACCAGTGTGGGACACCACGATCAACGGGCGCTTCTACCACCAGATCTTCGGCGAGACCTTCGTGGGCCAGAACATCTGGGCGCCCTACATGTCCCAGGCGCTGGCGGGCACCCCGCGTTGAGCGGTGCGGTAGCGGATCCGGCCCCGTCCCGCGCGGACGCGCCCCTGGCCCGAGCGGCCGCCAGGACCGCGCGCGCCACTGCCGGAGCCGTGGGCGCGGTCGTGGTACCGGGGGCCGCCGCCCTCGCGTGGGGCCGCGTGGAGAGGCGCCTGCCCGTCGTCCGCCGCTTCGAGGTGCCCGTGGCCCGACCGGTCCCCGAGGTGACGATCCTGCAGATCTCCGACCTCCACCTCTTCCCCGGACAGGAGTTCCTCGTGGACTTCCTCCGGCGCGTCGCCGCCACGGAGCGCTTCGACGTGGTCGCCTCCACGGGCGACAACTTCGGCGGCCCCGACGGGGCGGATCTGGTGCGCGAGGCCTACGCGCCCTTCCTGGACCGCCCGGGCTTCTTCGTGCTCGGATCCAACGACTACTACTCCCCCGTGCGCAAGAACTGGGGCCGCTACCTGACGCGCTCGAAGGGCCCCCGCCCCCGCGTCGTCCCCGACCTGCCGTGGACGCCGATGACGCGCATGATGGCGGACGCGGGCTGGGTGGACCTGTCGAACAGGGCAGGGGACCTGGAGGTGCCCGGAGTGGGCGCCCTGTCCCTGCTGGGCACTGACGACGCCCACATCCACCGGGACCGCTACGTCGATCCCGCCCCGTCGTGGGAGCGCGAGGGCGTCCTGCGCCTCGGGGCCACCCACTCCCCCTACACGCGCGTCGTCTCAGCGCTCACGAGGCGGGGGGCGGACCTCATCGTGGCGGGCCACACCCACGGCGGCCAGATCGGCCTACCGGGTTTCGGCGCCCTGATCACGAACTGCGACATACCGCGCCGCTACGCGAAGGGCCTGTCCCAGTGGCACTCCCAGGGCCGCGCCTCGTGGCTGCACGTGAGCGCAGGACTGGGCACGTCGCGCTACGCGCGGGTCCGCGTCGCGACGAGGCCGGAGGTCTCGCTGCTGCACGTCTTCCCCGCGCGGGGGCGCCTGTGACCGATCGGGCAGCGCCACCCGGTCCGCTGGTTTTGGCGTAGGGCGGCCAGGGCCGTTATACTTATGCGGTCGCACGGGGTGTGGCGCAGCTTGGTAGCGCGCTTCGTTCGGGACGAAGAGGCCGTGGGTTCAAATCCCGCCACCCCGACTCGTGCGGGAGCCGCCGGGCCGTACGGCCCGGCGGCTCTGTCGTACCCATGGGCCCGGGCTCCCACGACGGGGCCGGGAAGACGACGCTGTTGAAGGCCCTGGCCGGGCTGCTGCCCATAGAGTCCGGCTCGTTCTCCATCGGTGGCGCAGCGGCAGTCGCCTACGCCGTTCGCGCTGAACTGGTGCCGAGCGTCGCCCTGGTGCCCTCGGCGCAGGTCCTCAGCCCCGCCGCCGCGCGCTTCGCAGGGCTCTGCCCGCGGCTCCTCGTGTACGCGGGCGGGCTCGTCGCGCTGATCGGCCTGCAGTCCGGTCGCCGCACAGCCAGGCGCCGGCCTGCGCGGCGCCAGCGCCGGCTCACGGCGATTCCGGTGCGCCGTCTCCTCCGATCAGCCACACTCCCCGCCACGCCCCGACCACGGCGTCGATGAGCGCGACGGCGAAGTCCTCGTAGCTGATGCCGTCATCCACGAACTCCCGCTCGCCCCCACCCGCTGCGATCCTGGCGTACCGCCCCCGGAAGGGGCCGTCCGGGTCGAAGCGGGGCGGCGGGATCAGGTAGGCCCACCGGCAGCCCCGTTCATACTGCTCCAGGTAGTCGCGCAGACGGGCGTGGCCGATCCCCCGGGGCAGGGTCGCGGCCGGGAAGCCCGGTGCCTGCCAGAACCGCCGCCCGCCGCCCACGCGCAGGGATCCGGCGCCGCCGACGTGGACGACGTGCAGGTCCCGGCTCGTGTCGCGCGCGGCGACGATCGACTGGTGGAGGCCGACCAGCGCCGTCGCGGCGATGTCCCCGCGCAGGCGGATCGCATTGATCACGGTGTCGACGCCCTCCAGCGCGGCGGACAGGCTCGCCTGGTCCTCGATATCGACGACGCGCGGGGCGTCGGCCCCTTCGGGCAACGGCGCGCCGGGGCCCGCACGGCGCACTGCGGCATACATAGTGGCGCCGTCGGGCCGGTGTTTGAGGACGGAGCGCCCGGTCCTCCCGGTTGCGCCGAGGACGAGGATGGTCTTCATGGGGATCAGTCCTTTCACTGTCTGCCCCTGGCGACGGGGCGGTTCGCCTCGTCGGCGGACCGTTGCGGGCGCGGGTCCACTGATCGCCGCGCGGGGCCCGCAGGAGCACTGAGCGCCGCCCAGGGCCCGCGAGTGCGCTGAGCGCCGCGCGGGGCAGCTGTCGGGCCGTGCCCGCACCCGTTTCCAACGGAATCGTTGGAACTGAGTGTAGTATCGTCCGGGGGAGGGAACAACCACTACGTTGGAGATTGAGAGCGGGGGCTTCCGTGGCCTGGGACGTAGAAGGCACCAAACGCAGGATCAAAGAGGCCGCGACGGCCGAGTTCGCGCGGTGCGGCCCCGACGGGACGACGGTCGAGAGGATCGCGAAGAAGGCCGGCGTCAACAAAGAACGCGTTTACAACTACTTCGGCGGGAAGAGGCAGTTGTTCGCGGCCGTCCTCCGCGACGAGCTGGCGACGGTCGCCCGGGCGGTTCCCGTTTCCTCGTTCGCGTTGGAGGACATCGGCGAGTACGCGGGGCGCGTCTACGACTACCACCGCGAACGGCCCGAGCTCATCCGCCTGCTGCGCTGGGAGGCGCTGGTGTTCGACGGCGAGGTGCCCGACGAGGACCTGCGCGGGTCCTTCTACCAACGCAAGACCGCCGCCGTCCTGCGCGGCCAGGAGGTGGGGGCGGTGACCGGTGACTTCGACGCCGCGCAGCTGATGGTGCTCGTGCTCTCGATCGCGGGCTGGTGGGCGGCTGTGCCCCAAGTCGCGCGGATGCTGTGCGGACCGCTCTCAGAGGAGGAGCACGCCAGGCGGAGGGCGGCCGTCGTCCGGGCGGCCCGCCGCCTGGCCGCACCAGGGCCCGGCGCCGCAGGACGGTAACCGGGCCTCCTGCTCCTGACGGCACGGGCCCGCAGCCTCCATTCAGCCCCCTCGCTGAGCGTCTCGGTGCCGGGGACCGCGATGCGCCCCATCTCCTCGGGCTCGAACTCCACCAGTCCGCCCCCGCGTGGGCCCTCCCCTGGAAGAGCGAGCCCCCCGAGCGCAGCCACTGGGCGAGCCCGTCCAGCACCACCGCGCCCATCTGCTGGCGCGGGTAGAGGCCGTGGGCGGTATTGATGTGCCGCGCGCCCGCGTTGTTGCGGACGAAGGCCGGGGGGCGCCGCGCCATGGAGGTCGCGAGGAGCGGTGCCGCGCAGCCACGCCTTCCACTCGGGTGCGACCTAGTGGTGCCCGATGTAGGGGGATTGCCGATGAACAGCGTGGTCCCCGCGATGACGGGCAGCCGGAGGCGCCGGTAGCCGCCTGTGGGCGCCCGGGCGAGCGGGCTGCTGGTAACGCCGTTCCACAGGGCACTGCGGGACGGGACGGGCGGGCAGGGGTTCAGTCGCGCGCCTGCGCCCTCCGGAAGAACATGGCGAGCAGCGCGCCGGACAGGTTGTGCCACACGGAGAAGACCGCGGCGGGCACGGCGGTCTCGGGCGTGGCCGGGAACTGGGTGGCGGCCAGGGTGGCGGCCATGCCCGAGTTCTGCATGCCGACCTCGATCGCGGTGGTGCGCGCAGCCTTCTCGCTGCCGCCCCCCAGGCGCCCGGCCAGGTAGCCGAAGAGGTAGCCGAGCAGGTTGTGGCAGACGACGACTCCGATGATGATCGCTCCGGAGGAGACGATCACGGAGACGGACTTGGAGACGACGACCAGCAGCACGTAGCAGATGCCGAGGACGGAGACCCACGGCAGCGCGGGCAGGATCCTCTCGACCAGGGCGTGGGCGAGGTAGCGTACCAGGAAGCCCCCGAGGACGGGCGCGAGCACCATGAGCAGGATGTTCATGGCCATGGCACCGCCATCGACCTCCATGCGGGAGCCGACCAGCCACGTGGTGAGCACGGGCGTCATGAGCGGCGCCAGCAGCGTCGAGATCGACGTCATGGTCACGGACAGGGCCACATCGGCCTTCGCCAGGTAGGAGATGACGTTCGAGGCGGTGCCGCCGGGGGCGCAGCCCACCAGTATGACGCCGACCGCGACGGCGTCGGGCAGGCGGAACACCCAGGCGAGGCCGAAGCCCACCAGGGGCATGATGACGTACTGGGCGGCGACGCCTACCAGTACGGGCAGCGGCCGGGTGACGACCAGGGCGAAGTCGGGGAGCGTGAGGGTCAAGCCCATGCCGAACATGATCACGCCCAGGGCCCAGTTGACGCCCGGAGCGAGCGGCAGGAAGGCCGAGGGGAGCACCATGGCGGCGATGAAGGCCGCGATGACGATGAGGGGGAAGACCGTGACCGCGATGCGCGCGCTGCGGTCCTCGCTGCTCATCGCGGCGGGGACGGCTGGGGCTTGCGGAGAATCGTGTGTTGGGGACATGCGACCATTCTTTTGCGATCGGCCGCCATCTACCCGCGCGTCTCACCTGGTGAGGGCACAAGTATTCCATCTCACAACGCATCCCGGTAGGATCGGTCCCATGAGCACATCGGACAGCGCGGGCGGCCCCGGGGCCCCGTCCTCCGTGCGCCAGGGCACGGCACCCGCCCCGAACGATACGTCCCCCCAGGCCCAGGGCACGGCCCCCGCCTCGTCGGCTCGGAGCGGCGCCCCCCACGGGGAACCACGGGAACCCCTGGGCTCCACGCGCCAGGCCACCCCATCAGGCTCCGCGCGCAAGGCCGCCTCGAGCTCTACGCGCCGGGCGGCCCCCTCGGGCGCCCGGGACAGGGGGCGGGGCGGCAAGGGCGGTCGGCGGCGCCCCTCCCGGTTGCGCGCCCTCGCCCGCAACGGGTGGATCCCCGACCAGCACGGCGCCTGGCCGATGACGGTGCTGCCCATTGTGATCGGCGCGGCGCTGGGAGGCCCGACGTGGGAGCACCTGGTGCTGGGCTTCGCGTGGACCACGGCTTTCGCGTGCTTCAACGCGGTGGAGCACTGGGTGAAGTCCCCCAAGCGGCGCAGGAGCGCCATCATCCGGGCGGTTGTGGCCTCCGGCGCTGTCACCGCGGCGTCCGGGGGCGCCTACCTGGCCTTCCGCCCCGCCCTGGCGTGGTGGGCGGTGGGGTTCGCGCCACTGGTCGGCGTCGCCCTGTGGGAGGTGCGGGCCGGGCGGGAGCGCTCGATCCCGGCGCGCCTTGCGACGATCGCCGCCTCCTCGCTCATGCTGCCCGTGGCGTTCTCAGTGTCGGCGTCGGGCGGCTTGCCCGGGTCGGTTCCGGCTCGCGTGTGGGTGGCCGCGGGTGTGCTCGGCGCGCAGTTCGCGGGCACCGTGCCGACAGTGCGCTCAATGGTGCGCGGGCGAGGCGACCGCCGGTGGGTGGTCGGCTCCGTGCTCTTCCACGCCCTGTGCACGGCGGCGGTGGCGGGCCTGGCGGCCGCTGGCCTCATCAGCGCCTGGGCCGTGCCCGTGTGGGTGGCGATGACGGTCCGCGCCTGGGCGATGCCCGCCTGGTCCGAGCGGCGCGCCCGCCCCCTCGCCCCGAAGACCATCGGCCCCCTCGAGTTCGTGTGGGTGGGGCTCCTGGCCATCGCCCTCGTCCTGCCATAGGCGCCCGGCGGGCGCGCCGGGGCGGAAAACGCGTATGGGGCAGGGACAGGCGCATTGGGGTAGGAACAGGCGCATTGGGGTAGGGAACCACCCATCGGGGCAGGCAATTTGCCTACCCCAATGCACCGTTTCCTGCCCCAATGACCGCCGCCCGCCCCACGATGGTGGGCAGGACCGGCACGAGGGACCGGCGCCTCCCCCGATGCCCCGCCGCCCACCCCGAAACGGGCGCAAATGCGCCCGCGCGAACCGAAAGCAAGGAGCCTCATCTGTCCCCCCTCTTCGCCGAGGCGCTGTCGATCACCTCCTTGATCCGCCATCTGGCAGAAATGCAGATCAAGCCGTTCACCACGTAGAGAAGGAAGCACATTGCCTTCACCAAAGGATTCGCCCCATCGTCCGGCGATAGTGCCGCCACCGTCAGTAGCACCGATTCGACAGTGAACGAAAAGGCGATGACCTCTTGGGACAGGTAGGCGTGCTTCATCCGATCGAACCCGTAGAAACTAGGGGGGTAGTCGCGGAACGACATATAGGTCGTTATAGAGAACGCTATAAACAGGATGAACACCACCGGCCAGGGGTAGGAGGCGTCGAATCCCTCCAGGGCGCGAAACCCCTCCACATGCGCCCCGGCGCCGGTGGACTCGTTCCACGCGAGATACCCGTTGAACTCGTGCGCTAAGAACTTAAGAACGACGAAGATGAACAGAATGACTCCCACGCCTATAGGGCGCGAGTGTATGCGGAAGAAAAAGATGCGCGCGCACTCCGCCATTCTCACATTCGAAACGAATGTCGACAGCAGGATATGCGGGCGCACCGAGTTCGGGTTGTTAGACAAAGCAAATCGAGTGCGCACGTGCGCGCGGTACACAGAATCGGCGCACAATTGAACAGGACTTTGCACGACAGCGCCTTGCCGGAGCGATTTCCAACACCTCAAGGCGCCTTCGTAGTGGTTGATCATCCTGCCGAACTCCCGCAGCGCGGCATCCCTATCGGGTTCCAGGCGCTCTGGGGCCCGCGCGCGGCTCTGCTCCAGATCAGGGGCGCGCTCGTCAGCCGGCAAGCCGTTGAAGCGCGACTCGTCCGCGACCCCGTGCCGCAACCAGCATTCCCTTCGCCTATAGCACCAATAGTTGATGTCAACGAGAGCCTCGAGGAACAGCTGGTCTTTCCGGGTGCGCCGGGACCGGATCCACAGCTTCTTCAAGCGGCTGTACGAGAAACCGTCGTCGGCGAGGTACTCCCCCACGCGCATCAGGTTGTCGACCTGACTGGTTTCGGTGGTCCTGTACCCGCGCACGTCCCTTTTCATAAACAAGCCGTAAAGAGTCCGGAGACCTCCTGATGCTCCAGAAACATCCGCGCCGCGTATTCTTCTGTTGAGAGGGCTGTGACAGTACCACAGAACGGACACGCAGTGCGGAATGGCAAAAGTCAGAAGTATCATGACGGCAAAAAGAAAAAGAACCACAACAGTAGTCACGTCAGCGCAACACCCCACCTCATCGTAGTTCCGCGCCCACGACTAGAGTCCGAGCGGCTTTCGGCAGAACAGCCTTTTTAATTATAGCGTTCTTATCAGCGGATTCGCAACCAGCTCTCCAAGCTGCAGATCCGTTTTGAGCGCCCAATGATGGGCACGAGGCTCTTTCAAGCGCCAATGGCAGCAGCAGTTCGCCAGAGGCGCCCGGCGCGGGGCCCGGGGCACGCCGGGCAGGGTACGCGCATTGGGGCAGGGAGCCACCGTCATCGGTTCGCGAAGCGGGCGCATGAGCCACAGAACCGCCCATTGGGGCAGGAACAGGCGCATTGGGGTAGGGAACCACCCATTGGGGCAGGCAATTTGCTTGCCCTGATAACCCGTTTCCTGCCCCGATGCCCGCTGCCCGCCCCACGATGGTGGGCAGGACCGGCACGAGGGACCGGCGCCTCCCCCGATGCCCCGCTGCCCGTCCCGAAACGGGCGCACCCCACGCCGAACAACGTGACGGCCCAGCAGTGCTCGATAACCTGGGCCCGGGGACCCGGCACCGGGAGCCGGGGCGCCCCGTCACCGGGCCGCGGGCGTCCGCCCGCCCGCGGCCGCCAGGAGCGCGTCGTTCTGCTCCGGCGTTCCCACAGTGACGCGCACCCCCTCGGGGAAGGGCCGCACGACCAACCCGGCGGCGGCGCACGCCTCGACGAAACCGGCGCCCTCGCCCTTGAGGAAGTAGAAGTTCGCCTGCGAGTCGGGCACGTCGTAGCCCATCCGGCGCAGCAGTGGGACGATCCTGTCGCGCTCGCACGTGATGGCCCGCACCGCCTCGCGCGCAGGGGCGCCGTCGCGCAGGGAGGCCAGGGCGGCCGCCTGGGCGGGGCCGCTGACCCCGAAGGGGACCAGCAGCGCCTGGACCGCGTCGATGAGCCCCGCGTCGCCCAGCCCGTAGCCGATGCGCAGGCCGGCCAGGGCGTGCGCCTTGGAGAAGGTCCGCATGACGAGGACGTTGGAGTGGGCGCCGATCAGGTCCGTGCACGGCGCGATGGCCGGGTCCGTCGCGAAATCGATGTACGCCTCGTCGATGATGACCAGGACGGAGGGCGGCACGCGCTCCACCATGGCCACGATGTCGCTGGCCGGGCAGGCCACGCCCGTCGGGTTGTTCGGCGAACAGACGATGATGGCCCGGGTCGCGGGCGTGACCGCGTCGGCCAGGGCGCCCAGGTCGGGGCCGGAGTCGGGGGCCAACGGCACCGGGACGGGGCTGGCGTGGACCGTCGGGGCGGCGATCGGATAGGACTCGAAGGACCGCCACGGGAAGACGACCTCGCTGCCGGGCGCGCACACGGCGGACAGGGCCGCGACGAGGACCGCCGAGGAGCCCGTGCCGACGCACACCTGCCCGGCGGACAGGCCGAGGGCGCGGGCCAGCTCCTCGCGCACGGGGGCGGCAGTGAGGTCCGGGTAGCGGTTCGCCTCCCCCAGCGCCGCTGCGGCGGCCTCCACGACGCGCTGGTCGGGCGGCCAGGGCATCTCGTTGGAGGAGATCTTCTGTGCGCCTTGCAGTGCCTTGCCGGGGATGTAGCGGGGCAGCGCGAGCACTTCGGGGCGGATCGGCAGAGTCGTCATACGCCAGTCCTACCGCATCGCACGCCGTCGTGCACGCCCCGTCCCGGTGTGCAAGAGTGGGCCCATGGAATTCGTACTCCGACTCATCGCGACGATGGCGGGCCTGTGGGTCTCGATCCGCCTGGTGCCGTCGCTGGAGATCGCCGAGACCGCCTCCATGACCGAGTCGCTGCTGGTGCTGGCGGCCATCGCCCTGGTGTTCACGGTGGTGAACTCCCTGGTCAAACCACTGGTGAGCTTCCTGGCCTTCCCCCTCTACGTACTCACTTTCGGACTGTTCGCGATCGTGGTGAACTCCGCGATGTTCGCGCTGACGGGGTGGCTGTCGACGTCCCTGGGCTTCCCCTTCCGCACGGGCGGCTTCTGGTCGTGCTTCTTCGGCGCAGTCATCACGGCGGTCGTGTCGTCGCTGGTCGTCGCGGTCCTCGACTCGGACAACCGCTGACGCGCCTCACAGATCCGGCGGCTCGCACACGCGCCTGGTCGTGTAGGAGTGGACCGTGGTCCGAGTGGTGCTGTTGAGCCCGAGGGCCCGGTTCCTCCTCTCCTCGTAGGACGCGATGGGCCCCTGAGCGGACTCGCCGTTGTTCAGGGAGTACTCGAGTTGGTCGCCGTAGCCGCTCGCGTCGTGGGCGCTGGAGCGCTCGATCCCCAACTGCCGGTCGTAGGCGGCATCGTGGTAGGTGGCTGTTGTCACGTTCTCCATGAGTTGGTTGGGCGAGAGGTCGAGGCCGGGCACGATGTCGCGGTCGTTCTCCAGGGCCAGGACCGGGGTGCCCCTGGGCGCGTGCCCCGCTATCGGCGAGCCCGCGGTGGTGACGTTGGCGATCGCGTACTTGCTGGCGAAAGCCGCGTCGCAGGCGAGCTGGGCGGCGATGATCCCGCCCTGGGAGTGCCCGACGAGTTCGACGGCCTCCCCCTGGCCGATGCCCGCCATCTCCATCGCCGCCTTCACGGCGTCGAGCTGCTCGGACCGCAGCCCGCCCACCGCCTGGAGGTTCGTCTGGAGGTCCTGGGGGTTGCTCGAAACCGGGTCCCAGTTCTGCGTCCCCTGCAGGACCACGGTCCACGAGCGCACCTCCCTGCCGTCGACGACGCTCACGTGCTCCTCGATGACGACGCGCCCGGCGTCCTCGTCCCGGGAGATCCCATCGAGGGAGCGCAGCACGTCGGCGCTGGAGCGCGCCCCGTCCGGCACGTCGTACTCGTGCGCGGCGCTCCCCAGGGCGGCGGCAGTCGCGGCGGCGCGCTCCGCCGTACGGTCCTGCGGCTGCCCCGCCCCCCATTGGTTGGCTGTGAAAGCGTGGTTCCCCGCCTCATCGGCGACCACGACGCCGTAGTTGCCCGTGGTGACGGACCCGCCGAACTTCCCAGCGGCGCCCGCCAGGCCCCGGGCGGACGCGGCGCCGACCCACCTGCATCGAGCTTCCGAATCAGCGGCGGCGTAGTACTCGGCGCTGGACTCCATCGCCTGGCGCATATCGTTGAGAGTCCCGATCACCGCGCGGCTCTGGGCGTCCGCCTGGTCGATGAACGCCATGACCGAGGCGGCCGTGGCCGGGCGCTCGGCGCTCATGGCCTCCGCCACGTGGTGGGCGTGCTCCAGCGTGCGCCACACAGCGCCGATGCCCGTGGACAAGCCGGCCAGGACGTTGCGCGCCGCCAGCATGTCGTCCGTGTTGACGGTGAGGGCGCCCACCACCACCTGCGGCTCGAGGGACCGGGGGTCGTCCGGGTCCACGCGGTGCACGGGGCTCATCGCGCGCCCCCGAAACCGCCCAGCTGCCGGTCGGTCGTCGACGGGGGCGCCCACTGCGCCTCGCACCTGGCGGCGTCCATCGCCTGCGAGATGGTGCCGCTCAGCCACATCAGATCGGCCCCCACGCGGGTGACCTTCCCCGAGTAGAGTGAGGCCGCACCGCCCCGCCATCCCGGTGGCACCGCCGAGTGCAGTTGAGTGCGCGCGTCCTCGACACCCGACAGCGCCTGGCACAGGATCGCGTCGAGGTCCTCCCTGTTCGCGGCATCCATGGTCCTCCTCCTCTTCCGGCCCCCTCCGGGGCCACGGCTCCGACGGTAGGGGCACGGACACGCGGGGCGCACACCGCGGGGCCGCCCCTGTGGATGGGCGCAGGGTTCCCCCGTCCCCTGTGGACGCGCGCATCCAAGCGGCTCTCGACGACTTCGCGAGATCGGGCGCCCCGCTGGCCTGTGGGAACTCGGCCCCTCGGAGGGGCGACCCGCGCGGGCACTGCGGCCACCGGGGGCCGCAGTCTGGGATGATGGGGGCATGAGCGCCGATCAGAACACGCTGTTCTCCCCCTCCCACGGATACCAGGACCTCGCGGCCGGGGGCGAGCCCCTCTCCCCGCTCGACGGGCGCTACCGGGCAGCGGTGTCGCCACTGGCGAACCACCTCAGCGAGGCGGGCCTGAACCGCGCGCGCACGCACGTCGAGGTCGAGTGGCTCGTCCACCTGCTCGACGGGCGCGTCCTGCCCGGCGCCCCCTCGCTCACCGACGCCGAACGCGACTACCTGCGGGCCCTGCCCCTCTCCTTCGGCCGGCCCCAGATCAAACGGCTCGCCCAGCTCGAGGCCGTCACCCGCCACGACGTGAAGGCCGTCGAGTACCTGATCGGCGAGCACTTGGCGGCGGCGCCAGCGGCGCTCGGCGAGGGCACGAGCCTGCCCGGCCTGCGCGAGGCCGTCCACATCTTCTGCACGTCGGAGGACATCAACAACCTCGCCTACGCCCTCACCATCAAGGCCGCGACCGAGCAGGTGTGGCTGCCCGCGGCCCGGGCCCTCCACGGGCGCCTCGTCGCCCTGGCCCGCGCGGGCGCCGACGTCCCCATGCTGGCGCACACGCACGGCCAACCCGCCACGCCCGTGACCATGGGCAAGGAGATGGCGGTGTTCGCCCACCGCTTCGGCCGCCAGATCGCGCGCGTCGCGGCCACCGAGTACCTGGGGAAGATCAACGGCGCCACCGGCACGTGGGCCGCCCACGTCGTGGGGGCGCCCGGGGCCGACTGGCCGTCCGTCTCCCGCTCCTTCGTGGAGGGCCTGGGCCTGGCGTGGAACCCGCTGACCACCCAGATCGAGTCCCACGACTGGCAGGCCGAGCTCTACGCCGACATGGCTCGCGCGGGGCGCGTCGCCCACAACCTGGCAACCGACTGCTGGACGTACATCTCGATGGGCTACTTCCACCAGAACCTCGCGGCGCAGGGGTCCACCGGCTCGTCGACGATGCCGCACAAGGTCAATCCGATCCGCTTCGAGAACGCCGAGGCGAACCTGGAGGTGTCGGCGGCGCTCCTGGACTCCCTGGCCGCGACCCTGGTCACCAGCCGCATGCAGCGCGACCTCACCGACTCCACGACCCAGCGCAACATCGGCGTCGCCATCGGGCACGCGGTCCTGGCCTACGACAACCTGGTGCGCGGCCTCGACGGCGTCGACATGGACGCCGACCGCATGGCCGCCGACCTCGACGCCAACTGGGCGGTCCTGGGCGAGGCGGTGCAGCAGGCGATGCGCGCCGCCGCAGTCGGCGGGGCGACGGGCATGGCGAACCCCTACGAGCGCCTCAAGGAGCTCACGCGCGGCCACGAGGTGGGGGCCGCCGAGATGCGGGACTTCATCGCCGGACTGGGGTTGCCCGCGGAGGTGGAGGAGCGCCTGCTCGCGCTCACGCCCGCGGCCTACGTGGGCCTGTCCTCCCGCCTGGCGCGCTGGGAGCACTGAGGGGCGGGGCCGGTCGCCGCAGCGGTGCCTCCGCTTCCGCAGCGCGACCCCGGTAGACGCCCCGGTAGACGCGCCCGGCCCCGGGCCGGTCCTCGCAGCAACGCCTCACTTCGCAAGCGATACCACACTCCGCAAGTGTGATAACGCTTGCGAAGTAGGGGTTTCCCTTTGAGAACTCCGCTTCGCTTTCACAACTCCCCGGCCAGGGTCACGGCCTCCAGGCGGGGTCCGAGGCGGGGGCGCCGTAGCGGGCGAAGAGCTCGTCGGGCCGCGCGATCTCGTCGGCGAAACCGATCGTCGTCATATCCGCCAGGCACTCGGACTGGGCGCCGGGCTCCTCCAGTTCCCCGCCGGTGGACTGCAGGACGCGGGCGCGCACGTTGACGGGCGCCATCTCGGGGTTGTCCCACAGCGCGCGGGTCACCCGGTCGAGCATCGGGACGGCCCCGCCGTCCCCGTCGGCGACGATGATGTCGGCGCTGACCAGGCTCGGCCGCCCGAAGCCCTCGCCGACCTCGACGAGGACGCGGGCAGCACCGCCGCGGGCGCCCTTGCGCTTCCCGCCGCCCGGTCCCGCCCCGCTGACTGGCAGGGGGGCGCTGCCCGGCCGCGGCCCCTTGGCGGTGCGTGATCTGCGCCCTCGGTGCGCGCCTCCCCCCGGGGACGGACCAGCAGCCACTGGGGACGGCCCAGAAGTCCCCGGCTGCGCGCCTCCGCCCGC
>NZ_CP017298.1:1458571-1462807 GCF_001746855.1 Pauljensenia hongkongensis
CGCGTGCGCGCCGCCCGCCGAGTCCGGCCCACCTGCCTGGGGCCCGCTGCCCGTCGCGCGCGGCCCGGCCCGCGCCTCGTCGATCGCGGACCACACGATGTCCTCGAAGCGCTGGGCGCGCCCCCCGCCCCGGGTCGTGGCCAGGGCCCGCCAGGCGATGCCCGCGCCCACGGCCCCGACGCCGAGCGCGCCGATGACCAGCGGCCCCGCCAGTTGGGGCAGGCGGCGGGCCACTCCGCCGGCGCCCGCCTTGTTGACCGGAGTCGACACGCGCATCCAACGCCGGACCTCGCGCCAAGGGGTCTGCTCGTTCATAATCCCTTCACTCCTCTCAGAGCCTTGTTGCGCAGCGCCCGCCACACGGCTCCGATGCCGCGGGCCGTGGCCGAGATCGGCCGGGCGCCCTCGTAGTCGATGGGGTAGGTGACCGCGCGGGGGTCGGCGCGCTCCAGTGAGGCCACGGTGTTCCACGTGCTCACCGCCGTGGGCTCCAGCAGGTCCTGCCAGATCTCGTGGTGGGTGACGCGCGCCTCCTCGTCGGGGGCGGGCAGCATGGCCCGCAGAGAGGCGACCGCCTTTCCGAGGCGGTCCCACGGGGTCACGGCCGCCCGCCGTTCCATGAGGCGCACGGTCTCGGTGTACGTGGCCGACGAGTGCGCGTAGTAGAGGGGCCGCTTGCGGGGGCGCACCAGGGTCCTCCCAACGGTGACCCTGCGGTCGGGCGAGCGGTCGGGGCTGCCGTCCATGCTCGGGACGACGTCCTGGTCGTGGGCGACGGTGACGATGGTGACGTCCGGGCGCACGGCGACCCGTCTGTTGGGCGCCCCGGTGGACAGGATGCCCACCACGTTGACGCCGGCCTCGGCGGGGTCGCGCGAGGCCAGGACCGACGCGACGAGGCCCCCCTGGGAGTGCCCGCACACCAGGACGGGCTCGCTGCTCCACTGCTCCTCGGGGACGGAGTCGGCGGCCATCGCGCGGTGGAGGGCGGCCACCAGGCCGACGCCCATCGCCGAGTCGAGGCCCAGCATGAGGCGGATGTTCACCTCGATGTCGGCGGGGTTGTGGGTGGAGCCGAACCGCATGCTCTCGGTGCCGACCATGGACACGAGCCACCTGCGGGCCCCTCCGGTCCCCACGCGGCAGATCTTGATGACGGCGCCCGTGGTGGCTGCCCAGTAGAGCTCGTCGATGTCGGCGCACAGGTCGGCCAGGGACTCCGGCGGCGCCGCCCGGCGGATCTGGGCCTCGGGGTGCCCCTCGGGGGGCTCGAGCATGGCGGGGTCGGCGGCGGAGTCCCTGATGATCCGCGTGTTGACGCCGCCGCCCCTCCAGACGCCCACCGCGGTGCCGACGGTGAGCATCCCGGTCATGAGGGCGTCGTAACCGCGCCTGGGTATGAGCGGCAGGGAGGCGGCCAGGCGCCCGTCGCGGTCGCGCCCCACCGCGATGGCGGCGCGCGCCCACAGGCGGCCCAGGGAGGCGAGGCGGCGGGCGGCGTGGGCCAGGGAGCGGACGACCAGGGTGTCCAGGCCGGGCTGGTCGAAGAAGACCTTCTGCGCTTCCTCGGAGATGGCCCCGCCCATCGCGTCCGCCCTGGCGCGGGCCCATTGGCGCGCGCCCTCGGGCAGGAACTGGGCGTCGGCGGCCGCTCCGACCGCGATGGTGGCGGCGATCCCGGGGATGATGGGCGCCAGGCGCAGGCGCAGGTAGATGCCGGGGTACGCCTGGGGGACCCGGCGCAGGGAGTGGTAGCGGCGGCGTCCGCGGCGCGGGGTGCGCGCCCGTCGCTTTGCGGCCATGTGCTCCCTTCCCTCGTGGTGCGTCAATGCCAACTCTAGGGCCTCGGGGCCCGGGCGTCCCCGCTTTCCGCGAGCTGGCCCGGGCTGTGCGCAGGACCACCGCCCCACCATCGACACACATACCCCCTGGGGGTATATTGGTCCCATGAGCGGCACGAACACGCACGGACACCCCGGCTATTGCGCGGACACGGCGCGCTACCTCGCGCGCCTGCGCCGCATCGAGGGCCAGATCCGGGGCCTGCAGCGCATGGTCGCCCAGGACGAGTACTGCATCGACGTCCTCACCCAGGTCTCCGCCGTCCAGTCCGCGCTCGACTCCGTGGCCATCGCGCTGCTCAAGGACCACATGAACCACTGCGTGGCCGCCGCCGCCCGCGAATCCGACGAGGCGGGGGCCGCCAAGGTCGAGGAGGCCGCCACAGCCATCGCCCGCCTCATCAAGTCCTGACCCACTCGAACCGACAACCCACAAGGAGAGAGCACAATGAGCACTGACATCGACCGCACCATCGAACTGTCCGTCAAAGGGATGACGTGCGGGCACTGCGTCATGAGCGTCACCGAGGAGCTCGAGGAGATCCCGGGCGTGATGAACGTCGAGGTGATCCTCAACCCGCAGGGGGCCTCGAAGGTCACCGTCCTCACCGACACCCCCCTCGACGACGCGGCCCTGGCCGACGCCGTCTCCGAGGCGGGCTTCGAACTGGCCGGGATCGCCCGGGACTTCTAGCCGAGGGGCCCGCGGCCCACGCGGGGCGCCCGGCCCGATCGGGGCCCGCCCCGCGGCCGCGCCCCAGAACGGATGACACGCGCACTATGACTACTACGACCACCGACCCCGCCCCGCGGCCGCGCCCCAGAACGGATGACACGCGCACTATGACTACTACGACCACCGACCCCGCCGCGGCGGCCACCACCCGGGCGGCCACCACCCGCACCGGCCAGGACGCTCCCCGTATCGGGGAGGGCGCGCGCCGGACCGCGCGCGAACTCGCCCGCCGACTCACCATCAGCGCCCCCCTGGGCCTCTTCGCGATGGCGGTGTCGATGGTGTCCGCGTGGCAGTTCCCGGGCTGGCAGTGGGCGGTCGCCCTCGCCTCCGTCCCCGTGGTGACGTGGGGGGCCTGGCCCTTCCACCGGGCCGCGTTCGCCGCGGGGCGCCACGGCTCGACCACGATGGACACCCTGGTCTCCCTGGGGGTCGTCGCCTCGACCCTGTGGAGCTGGTGGGCGCTGCTGCTGGGCGGCGCGGGCGAAGTGGGGATGCGGATGAGCATGTCCCTGATCCCCCGCGCCTCCCACTCGGGCCACGCCGAGATCTACTTCGAGGGCGCGTGCATGATCGTCGTCTTCCTGCTGACCGGCAGGTGGATGGAGGCCCGCGCACGCTACCGCGCCGGCGACGCCCTGCGCGCCCTCCTCGAGCTCGGCGTGACGGAGGCGACACTGGTCGAGCAGGGCCCCGACGGCGGGCGCATCGAGCGCACGGTCCCCGCCTCGTCCCTGGCGGTCGGCGACCTGTTCCTGGTGCGCCCGGGCCAGAAGGTGGCGACCGACGGCGTCGTCGTCTCCGGGGCGTCCGCCATCGACGCCTCCCTGCTGACCGGCGAGTCCGTGCCCGTGGACGTGGGCGAGGGGGACGCTGTCACCGGCGCCACCGTCAACACGTGGGGCGCCCTCACTGTGCGCGCCACCCGGGTCGGCGCCGACACGGCCCTGTCGCAGATCGGCCGCATGGTCGCCGAGGCGCAGGCCGGCAAGGCCCCCGTCCAGCGCCTCGCGGACCGGATCTCCGGGGTCTTCGTGCCCGTCGTCATCGCCGTATCCCTGCTCACCGCCATCGGGTGGCTGGCGTCGGGGGCCGCCCTCCAAGTCGCCCTCACCAGCGCCGTCGCCGTCCTGGTGGTCGCGTGCCCGTGCGCGCTGGGCCTGGCGACGCCGACCGCGCTGCTCGTGGGGTCGGGGCGCGCCTCGCAGCTGGGCGTCGTCATCCGCAACGCCGAGGCCCTGGAGCGCACCCGCCGTGTCGACACGGCCCTGCTGGACAAGACGGGGACGGTGACCACCGGCCGCATGTCCTTGGAATCGGCGCTGGGCGCACCGGGGGTGGCCGACTCGGAGCTGCTGCGCGTGGCCGCGGGGGCGGAGGCGGCCTCGGAGCACCCCCTCGCCCGGGCGATCACGGCGGGAGCGGCCGAGCGCGGCATCGCCCCCGCCGCCACGTCCACCTTCACGAACCAGGCGGGGCTGGGGGTGTGCGCCGTCCTCGACTCCGAGGCGGGGGAGCTGGCGCTCGTGGGCCGCGCCTCGTGGCTAGAGTCCCTGGGCGTCTCCATCGACGGGGCCCTGGCCGACCGCCTGCGCGACGCCGAGGCCTCGGGCGCCTCGGCGGTCGTCGCCGCCGTCGTCGAGGACTGGGAGCGCGCCG
>NZ_CP017298.1:1462857-1476181 GCF_001746855.1 Pauljensenia hongkongensis
CGCCCCCGGGCCCGCGGCGGGCGGGGCCAGGCGGAGCGCCGACGCCGGGACAGCGCGGAGCACCGACGCTGGGGCCGCGCCGGGCGCCACCACGGTGACGATGAGCGTGGGCGGAATGACCTGCGCCTCGTGCGTGCGGCGCGTGGAGCGCAAGCTCGGGAAGCTCCCCGGCGTGTCCGCCTCGGTCAACCTGGCCACCGAGTCCGCGCGCATCACCCTCACCCGCCCCTACTCCGACCAGGAGCTGGAAGGCGTCGTCGGGGCAGCCGGGTACCAGGGCGCCGTGACCTCCCGCGTGGAGGACGGGGGCCCGGCCGGCAGCGCGGGCACCTCCCGAGTGGACGCCGGGGCGGCCGCATCGGACGCTGCCGCCCGCCAGTCGGGCGCCCGGGAATCCGCGGGCTCCGGGGACGCCCCGCAGCCCGGACCAGCGCCCGACGCCGCTGCGATCGCCCTGCCCGAGCACCTCACGGGGGCACGGGTCCTGGGGGTCCTGGTCGTGCGCGACACCGTCAAACCGACCTCCCGCGCCGCCATCGCCCAGTTGCGCTCCCTGGGAATCGAGCCCGTGCTTCTCACCGGCGACAACGAGGCGGCGGCGCGCCACGTCGCCTCCCAAGTGGGCATCGACCGCGTCATCGCGGGCGTCCTGCCCGACGGGAAGCGGGCGGCGGTCGCCGAGCTGCAGGAGCGCGGCGCCGTCGTGGCCATGGTGGGCGACGGCGTCAACGACGCGGCCGCACTGGCGCAGGCGTCACTGGGGATCGCGATGGGCTCGGGCACGGACGTCGCCATCGAGGCCTCCGACATCACCCTGGCCGGATCCGACCTGGCCAGCGCGGCCACGGCGATCCGCATCTCGCGGCGCACGCTGCGCGTCATCAAGGAGAACCTCTTCTGGGCGTTCTTCTACAACGTCGCGATGGTCCCGCTGGCCATCGCGGGGCTGCTCTCCCCCATGTTGGCCTCCGCCGCCATGGCGTGCTCGTCGGTGTTCGTGGTCCTCAACTCCCTGCGCCTGCGCTCGGCGTCATGAGCTGCGGCCCCGCTCCCGTCCGTCTTCAGCATCCGCTCCCCCTGGTGCCGCACACAAGGGAAGGAATTAGGTAACACGGGGCCGCACACAAGGGCTTGATTCCGCCCTTGTGTGCGGCGTGTGTTGCGTAAATCAGGGTCCTTGTGTGCGTAACCCGAGCGAGGGCACGCGCTCGATCCCCCAGCTCGGGAACGCCAGTGCGCGGTGCCAGCACGACACGCAGAACAGCCTGCGATTTTACCATTTATTTATAATCTCTAGACGGATCAACGTAGTATGGGGGCCATCCACGAAGAGCAGGACGCGTCATGAAGCCACTACGCACATGGCTCGCTGTAGCCGGAATCGTCGCCATCGGGGACCAGGCGTTCTTCGTCGTCCTCAGCCTATTCCTCCTCTCCTCCTACGGATCGGGCATCGCCGCCTCCTTCCTCACTGCCACGTCGGTCGCGCGCCTGGCGCTCATCCTGGTCGGCGGTTGGGCCGCGGACCGGTGGTCGCCCTACCGCTGCATCCAGGTGGGCTTGGTCCTGCGCATCGCCTCCTTCCTCATCGTGGGCCTGGACTCCCTGGGAGGGCCCAGTGTTCCACTCCTGTCATGCGGCGTCATCCTCTTCGGGGCGGGCGACGGCCTCTACCTGCCTTCGTCAGGGGCACTGCTGAAACGGCTCACCAACCACGGGGACTTCTCCCGCACCATCTCCTGGGTCCAGGTCATCACCAGTGTCGCCACGGGGCTCGCTGGCGCGACCAGCGGCTTCAGCTTCGAGGCCGTCCCGCTGCACACCCTGTTCTTCTCCTTCGCGCTGCTGGCGCTGGCCGCGTTCGCACTGTTCCACGCGATACCGGCCACCCCCTCGGCAGCGCCAGCGGCCGACCATGCCCTCGCGGACCCGTCCCCCTCCAGCACGACCGCCTCGCTGAGAACCGTCATGACGGCAAACGGCGGAACGGTCGCCGTTGGACTCCTCACGGCCCTTCTGATCGACGCGTCGTTATCGGGGGCGTTGAACATCGTGCTCCCCGCGCGCTACCTGGAACTGGGCTGGGGCGGCGGGGCCTTCGGCGCGGCGGTGTGCCTGTTCGCCCTCGGCGGCGTCCTCGGCGGCATCATCGCATCGCGCATCCCGGCGGACCGTCTGGCGGTGCGCAACGCGGTCATCAACGGCGGGATCCTCGTTTTCGCCGCGCTCACCTGCGCATTGTACTTCGCGCTTCCGGAGCCGGTGTCGCTGGCACTGGTGGCCGCCCTGGGGCTGTGCGCGGGAGTGGCCGCGCCCACTCTGATCGGCGACATCATGAACAACACGCCCCCCGAGTTCGCGGGGCGCGTCTACTCAGCGATCAACCTGGTGACCTACGGTTCAGCGCCCATCGCCTATGCGGCATGCGGGTTCCTCATGGCCCGCTTCTCGACCGCAGCGCCCTTCCTGGTGGGGGCGGCGCTGCTCGCACTCGGAGGCGCGGTCAGGGCCGCCACGACCCCGAAACCGCAGTAGAACGCCTGAGCGACCGGGAAGCGTCCCCGCTGGCGCCGCCCGCCCCCGGCCTGGTGGAGCAGTACGCCCAGGCGCGGCCAGAGGCGTCCCAGACGAGCATCCGCCCGCAGGGCCCCGCGCCCAGTGAGCCGAGGCTGAGCCGGATCCACCGGGCCCGCCCGGTTCACGAGGTGCGGTGCGCCACCTGGAAGCCGTTGCGCTCGAACACGAGCTCGTAGGAATGCCCCGGGTGGGCGTCGGTGGCCCAGCCGACGGCGGTGACATCGCGCCCGCCCCACACGTAGGAGCGCTGGTCGACGACCACGTACTCGGGCAGCGGATCCATGTCTTTCGCGGACCCCACCCAGTAGACCTCGTGGTCGGGCACCATGCGGGCCATGAGCGTTATGTCCGTCTCCACGGCGCTTCCGGCCGGGACCGCGGCCATCGCCTGATGGGCGGCCTCGGCCCGCGGGCCGTCCTGGCCGAAGCCGGACGAGGTCAGCTGCCACATCGGCAGCAGTGGCGCGGTCGCGGCCAGCGCGAGCAGCGGAGTCGCGACGCCGGCGCTGATGACGCCCGTGCCCCACCAGGAGCTGAGGCGCTCGGCGCGCCACGCGGGGCCCCCGCCTCGTCGGCCGGGGCCCGGTCCTCGTCGGCGCTGCGCCGGTCGCGCCACTGGGCAGCGCGCCCGAGGACGTCCAGCAGGGCGGCGCTGGCGATGGGGACCAGGACCGCGTTGTAGTGCCACGAGCTCCACTCGTAGTAGAAGTCGACCGACCCCATGAACCGCCACGCCAGGGTCGGCACGACCAGCGCGAACCACGGGGACGCGGCCCCCACGACCCCAGCGCCCAGCACGCACACGAGAACAGTCGCGATCTTCACGGACGGGAAGGTGAGGATCTCGAGGAGGGAGGGCCACACCTTGGCCGCGGCGGCGCCCCCGGCGGAGCTGCCCGCGCCCGTCGCGGACCCGTCCAGCGAGTACGCCCACGTGCCCGCGGGGTTGAGGGCGGGCAGGAGCACCTGGGTGGTGATCACGAAGGCCACCGCCCCGAAGGCCGCGAAGGCCAGGGACTCCGCGAGCGCGCGCCGCCCCTGATCGCGCCTGCACCAGGCGAGGACGAGACCGGCGACCATGATCGTCAGCCCCAGATCCTCTTTGACCAGGACCAGCGGCGCCAGCCACGCCATGCAGGCGCGGTAGCGCCCCTGGGCGAAGGCGACGCCGCCGTGGGCGAGCATGGGCACCGCGAAGGCGATCTCGTGGAACTGCGCGCCGACGGCGCCCTGCAGGCCCCAGCCCAGGCCGTAGGCCAGGCCGATGACGAATCCCCCGGCACTGCCCGCCAGTCGGGTCGCCGCGCGAGTCACGGGCCAGGCGGACCAGGCGAGGAGGGCGTTCTGGACGATGAGCAGGGTCAGGCCGGATGGGAACACGCGGTAGACGGGGCCCAGCAGGACCAGGATCGGGTGGAAGTGGTCGCCGAGCAGGTTGAAGCCGGGCCCTTTGATGGGGACGATGGGCCAGTGCCCCTGGGAGTAGGATTTGGCGGCCTCCGTGAAGATGGCCAGGTCCCAGCTGGGGGAGGCCATCATCCGCCACTGCCCGACGGAGTAGAGGCAGTACACGCCCAGAGTGAGCGCGCAGACCACTACGGGGACGGCCAGTTCGCGCGCGCGGCGGCCGATCGTTCCCACTGTGCCTCCTATGAGTCGGTCGTGCCCGCGTCCCCTTCCCCGCCGCGTTCGCGGGCCGGGCGCGGGTAGGGCTGCCCGATCGCCTGCGCCCGGGCGCTCCCGGCTCCCGCGGGCAGTGCCCCGCGGTGGAACGCCTGGCGGAGCACCGCCATCACATTATCAGCCATGCGGGCGGAGCGGTTCAACGAGCCGAGGGACTTGTCGGCGCCCGAATGCACGAAGTTGCAGGGGATCTCCACCACCGAGAAACCGGCGCACAGGACGTCGATGGTCATCGCGACCTCCAGGGCGTACCGGTTCAGGAAGGGCATCGCCGCTTTGAGCGCCTCCCGCGTGATGCACCTCTGGTAGGACATCGGGTTGTGGGAGTCCCACCCGGTCTTGCGGCGGATCAGGGAGCGCGCGATGCGCTGGGCGCGGGCGTTCTGGGCCTTCCCCTCGCCGGGCGGCACGGAGGAGGCGCAGTCCGCCAGCCCAGAGTTGACCGCCTCGACCAGGGCGGTCGCCTCGACGGCCGACTCGCCCAGGTCCGGGGAGAGGATGAGCAGGTGGCGGGCGGGCCCGTCTGCGCGGTCGCGCATGGCGGCCACCTTCACGCCCGTTTCGATGGCCGAGGCGCGGCCGCGTTCCACGGAGTGGCGCACGACGACGGCGCCGGCCGCCCGGGCGGCGCGGCCCGTGTCGTCGGCGGAGCCGTCGTCCACCACGATGAGCAGATCGACTCCTGGGATCGCGCGGCACGCCCGCACCGTCGCGGCCACGTCATGGCCGACGTTGTGCGCCGGTATGACGGCCGCGATCCTCTGGGGGGCCTTCCTGCCCGCAGCGCCTCGCGCATGGTTCACGGACAATATTGTAGGAGCGTTGGGCGCTGAAGGCCCGCTGTACTCCCGACGTGTGGCTGATGAAGCTGAGCTTCAGCGGATCGTCACCTGGCGGGAAACGAGCCCCTGGCGGACACGGCGCTCATCGGCGGTGAGGGCGTCGGTGAGCTCCAGCGCGCGGGCGAGCGCCTCGGCCATGGCGGCGACGCCTGGGGCCGCGTCAGCCGCCCCCACTCCCTCGCCGAGTTCGAAGACGGGGATCGGGATGCCGCAGGCGCGGAAGGCGCCGACGAAACGCGAGCCCTCGCCCACGTTCGCGCCGCCGTCAACGGCGAGGCGCGCCAGGGCCGTGAAGAGCGCGGACTCGTCGACGGCGGTCACGTAGCGCACGAAGTTGCGGTTCATCTCGCACCAGTAGGCGCCGGGCACGCCGGGGACGGCCTCGGTGGGGATGATCTCCTCGCGGTTGCGCTCCAGGGCGCGCCTGGTCTCGTCGTCGACCTCCTCGGAGGGGTCGAACCAGTAGGAGAAGTCGTCCTCCAGCGAGATGGAGGTGAAGCCCTGGGGGTCCAGGATGTCCTGGAGGCGCTCGGAGGGCTCGCGCACGTCCACGGGGACGACGCCCTCAGCGCCCCTGTCCTTCGCCGCGATGGCGGCCAGGACGGCGGCGCCCGCGTCGTGGGAGAGGTCCGCGGAGTTGAAGCGGGTCTGCAGGGCGACCAGGATGCGCCCGTCGGGGCGGATCATCGCGGGGTGCCCGTCGGGCAGCAGGGTCACGAAGTCGAACTCGACGCCGCCGTGGGCCGCGTCGGTGCGCGCGGTGAGCGTGGCGCAGGGGATGATCTCGCGCATCGCGACCAGCTCGACCTCCTTGGCCAGCCCCTCGTAGGGACGCGCCACGAAGGGGATCGGCGGCCGGTAGGCGGCGAGTTTGGCGGGATCGGTGACCTTCTTGCGGCGACTTGCTTTACCCATGGGGGCAATCGTAGCGGTTCCACCCGCCTGGCGAGGCGGGGGCAGCCCGCGAGGCGGGGGCGCCGGATGCGCGCCACAGGCGTAGCGTTGGGGCATGAGTGTTGTGCTGAAGCGAGTGTACGAGGACCCCTCCCCCGACGACGGCTACCGGGTGCTGGTGGACCGCCTGTGGCCCAGGGGCGTGCGCAAGGACGAGTTGGACTACGACGAGTGGGCGAAGGACGTGGCGCCGTCTGCGGACCTGCGCAGGGCGTGGCACCACGGGGAGATCACCGACAGCGCCTTCCGCCAGGAGTACGCCGCGCAGCTCGACGGGAACCCCGGCGTGGCAGCGCTGGCCGAACGGGCCCGCCGGGGCCGGGTCACCCTGTTGTTCGCGGCGAAGGACACCGCGCGCTCGCACGCGCACGTCCTCAAAGCGGCGATCGAGGCGGCCGGGGCCACAACCGCCGGGTGACCGGCGGCTCCACCTGCTCCGCGGACGGCTGCTCGCCCGCTGCCCCCTTCGCGCGCCGAACACCACATGCCGGGCGGGCGGAGGGCGGCCCCCGCCTCGGAACCCGCCTCAGTCGTGCGAGATGGCCCTCACCGCCCCCAGGCCGGAGCGGTAGGACTCCAGGAAGCGCTCGTACCCGGCAACGCCCTCGGCGGTGGGCTCACAGGTCACGGCCCGCGCCCCGGTGAACACGCGGGAGGCCAGGTAGTCCGGCAGGGACAGGCCGTGGGAGTCGGCGGCGTAGCGCGCCAGGACGGCGATGCCCCACGCTCCGCCCTCGCCCGCGGTCTCCCCCACCGTCGTGGGGATCCCCAGCGAGTCGGCGAGGAGCTGCTGGGCGACGCCCGGGGTCTTGAAGAGCCCGCCGTGGGCGAAGAGCCTTTCGAGGACCACGCCCTCGCCGCGCAGGACGTCCACTCCGACGCGCATCGGCGCGAAGACCGTCATGAGTTGGACGCGGAAGGCGTTCGCCAGGGTGAGGGCCGCGTCCGGCGTGTGGGTGAACAGGGGGCGCGCGGACTCCAGGCCGAGCAGGGGCTCGCCGGAAAGGGTGTTGTAGGCCAGCAGGCCCCCTCCGTCCGCGTCGCCGGTCATCGCATTGCGGTAGAGCAGGTCGTAGGCCGTGGAGACGGGGACCTCCGTGCCCGCCAGGCGCGCGAACTCGACGAACAGGGAGACCCACGCGTCGATCTCGGAGGAGCCGTTGTTGGAGTGGACCATCGCGACCGGCGAGCCGTCGGGGGTGGTCACCATGTCGATCTCCAGGTGGAGGTTGTCCAGCGCCTTCTCCAGGACGACCATGAGGAACACGGAGGTGCCGCAGGAGATGTTGCCGCTCTTGGGGGCGACGGCGTTGGTGGCGACCATCCCCGTCCCGGCGTCGCCCTCGGGCGGGCACATGGGGATTCCGGGCAGCAGGGCCCCGGTCGGGTCGATCAGGAGGGCCCCCTCCTCGGTGAGGGCCCCCGCATCGTCGCCGGCGGACAGGACGGTGGGCAGGAGCTTGGCGAGGTCCCAGGGCACCAGGCGGTCGACCAGGTTCGCGTAGGCGGACAGGCACCGCGCGTCGTAGGAGCCGGTGGCGGGGTCGATGGGGAACATGCCGGAGGCGTCGCCGACGCCCAGGACGTGGCGGCCGGTGAGCTGTTCGTGGACCCATCCGGCCAGCGTGTTGATGGAGGCGACGCGCATGACGTGGGTCTCGCCCGAGCAGATCGTCTGGTGGAGGTGGGCGACGGACCAGCGCAGGGGGATGTTGACGCCGAAGAGCTCGGACAGCTCGGCCGCGGCCTCGGCGGTGTTGGTGTTGCGCCAGGTGCGGAACTGGGCGAGCTGGCGCCCTTCCGCGTTGAAGGCCAGGTAGCCGTGCATCATCCCGGAGACGCCGATGGAGCCGTAGGTGGTCGGCGTGAGCCCGTACTCGTCGCGCACGTCGTCGACCAGCGACGCGTAGGCGCTGCGCAGCCCCGCGCGGACCTCGTCGAGGGAGTAGGACCACAGGCCGTCGTCGAGGTGGCTCTCCCAGCCGTGCGAGCCCGAGGCGAGGACCTGGTGATCGGGTCCGATCAGAACGGCTTTGATGCGGGTGGAGCCGAATTCGATTCCGAGTGCGGTGTCGCCGTCCTCGATGAGTGCTCTCGCGTCGGTGGTCACTGTGTCCTCCGTGGTCGTCGTTGACGAGGCCGGGGCGGGTCCCCGGGAAAGTCTGCTGTTAACGGTAACACCATGAGCGCGGCGCCGGTAGATTCTCGGAAAGCAACTCAGGGGAGCCCTGCGGGCGCCGGTCGCCCCAGCGGCCCGGCGGCCCCTCCGGCGCCCCCGGTGAAGAGGACCCGCAGACGGTCGATGAGGGCCAGTTCCGCCTCGGTGAGCGGCCTGGCAGCCCCGCGCTCGACGAGGATCAGGGCCACCGACGCGTAGACATCCGAGGCCAGGGGCAGGGCCTGTTCGTCGATACGGCCCTGTGCCCACTGGCGGAACACCGACCGGAACATCTGGCGGAGCCGCTCGCGCAGGTCGGAGCCGCCATCCCCGCGAACTGCCAGGAGCGTGGTCAGGGCGCGCCCGTTGCGCGCGTAGAAGTCCGCAAGGCGACGGCTCAGGGCCGCTCCGTCCTCTCCGCCGAGCCACATGCCCTCGATGGCCGGGGCGATGTCCTCCAGGAGGAGGGAGACCACCTCGGCCAGGAGGGCGTCCTTGTCCGCGTAATGGGCGTAGAAGGTGGTGCGCGACACCAGGGAGGCAGCGCATATGTCGGTGACGCTCACGTGGGCGTAGGGCTTGGCCCGGCACGCCGTGACGAGGCCGGACCGGATCGCGCGCCGCGTCTTGCGGATGCGCAGGTCCAGGTCCTTCTCGGCGTCCCGCCCGTGCGTTCCGGCCGCTCGCAAGTACATGCCCCTCCGATCATCGCCGCTGTATCCGTACACCTATCCTACGGATACCGGATCCACTGTCCAGTATCAGACACTCCATCCGTTATTGTGCGTTTCCCCGTTGCGCACGACCGCGTAGCCTCGGAGCATGTTCACGCACTACACCGGCAACCGGCAGTTCGACCTCCAGCTCAACCGCTCCCTCGGCCCAGTCCTGGACCGGGCGGGCGTAGGGCGCCTAGCCGCAAGGGTCCTCCCGCGCATCCGCTCCACCGGCCAGATCACGCAGTTCGCCGGGCGCCTGGCCGCGCGCTTCGAGTCCCAGGGGGACACGGCGGCCGCATGGCGCCTGCACTCCCTGGCCGCCTTCTACCTGCCCGTGGACGACCCTCGCAAGCGCCGCTTCATCAGCGCCATGTCGGCCGCCTTCGACGAGTCGCACCGGGGCCTCGCGCTGACCCGGCACGCTGTGCCCTACGGCGACGGCGAGCTCACTGCGATGCGATGGGAGGCGAACCCGGCGGACCGCGCCCGCTTCCCCCACGCGCCTACCACCCTCGTCATGATGAACGGCTTCGACGGCTACGCCGAGGAGATCATGGGGTTCGCCGAGCGCTTCCCCTCCCGCCCCTTCGACATCATCACCTTCGACGGGCCCGGCCAGGGGCACACGGCACTGGCGGGGATGCCCCTGGAGCCGCACTGGGAACTTCCGACGAACGCGGTCCTGGACCACTTCGGCCTGACGAGCGCCGCTGCCCTGGGGGTGTCCTTCGGGGGCTACCTGGTGATGCGCGCCGCCGCCCACGTCCCGCGCATCAGCCACGTCATCGCCTTCGACATGATGTACCGGCTGCTGGACGGGCTGACGATGCCGCTTCCCCGGCCCCTGCGCCCCCTCGTCGCCCCGGTGGTCGAGCGCGCCCGTCCCGCGTGGTTGATCGACGCAGCCATGTCGATCGGCCCGCGCGCGAGCGCCGACATCGCGTGGAAGCTGCAGCAGGCGCGCGCCCTGACGGGGCTGAGCAGGCCCAGCGACGTGCTGCGGGCGCTGGGCGCGTACACGATGGAGCCCCTGGCGGGCAGGATCCACCAGCCCTGCCTGGTGATGGCGGGGGACGCGGACCAGTACGTCCCCTTCGAGCGCCTGGCCGACGTGCGCCGCGTCCTGGCGGGCGCCGAGTCCGTGGACGTGGAGGTGTTCCACCGGGCGCAGGACCCGGGCATGGCGGAGCACTGCCAGATCGGCGATCCGGGCCGCGCCTTCGCGGTCATGGGCGAATGGCTCAGCGCGCCCCGTCCGCCCCGCAGCGCTCCAGGACCACGCGCATGACGGCGGCGGCCCCGTCGTTCTCGACGGCGGCGGTCACGTGGTCGGCGCAGGCGCGCACCTCCTCGGTGGCGCCGCCCATCGCGGCGCCGAAGAACGCCCACTCGATCATCGCGATGTCGTTGGTGCCGTCGCCCACCGCGACGGTGCCGTCCCGGGGGACCCCCAGCCGCGAGCGCAGCCACTCCAGGGCACTGGCCTTCGTGGCGCCCAGGGGGCCGATGTCCGCCCACGAGGTCCATCCGACGAAGACCTCGTAGCGGTCGGCGGCGCTCAGGGAGTGGATGGCGCGGTCGAACTCCTCGCGCCCCATGCCGGGCGCCCGGACGACGATCTTGGGGGTCGGGGTGGAGCGCATGCGCTCGAGCGGGATGATCTCGGACCCCTGCTCCAGCTCCCCGGGCGGGAAGGGCGCGGACAGCAGGCGCTTGGCCCCGGGGACCGCGGAGTAGAAGACCACTTCCGGCATCGCCTCCAGGGCGGAGTCGATCAGGGGCGCGGGGTCGAGGAACTCCTGCCGCACCACCTCCACCCCTCCCCCGCTCACCCTCAGGACGGTGGCGCCGTTGTTGCACACGACCCACCCGTCGGTGAAGCCGAGCTCGTCGAGGACGTCGAACATCTCGTCCTCGGGGGCGCGGCCCGACGCGATGACGACCTGGGCGCCCGCCGCGGCGAGCTCCCGGATCCCGGCGCGCACGTGGTGGGAGGCCCCCCTGGGGGTGAGGACGGTCCCGTCGATGTCGAGGGCCACCATCACCTTGTCCGCCTCGTGGGGGAAGACGGGGGGCAGGGCGCGGCGGGCCCCGTCGACGACCTCGGCGAAAGGCCGGGTCGGCTCGCCGGATCCGGGCACCGTCAGGAAGGACGCCTCGGCCATGTCAGCGCACCGGCTCGAGCGCTTCGACGCCGCCCAGGTAGGGGCGCATCGCCTCGGGCACGCGGATGGAGCCGTCGGGGCGCTGGTGGTTCTCCAGGAGGGCGACCAGCCAGCGCGTGGTGGCCAGCGTGCCGTTGAGGGTGGCGACGGGGGCCGTGCCGTCCTCGCGGCGCTCGCGAATGCCCAGGCGACGGGCCTGGAAAGTCGTGCAGTTCGAGGTCGAGGTGACCTCCATGTAGCGCTCCTGGGTGGGCAGCCACGCCTCGCAGTCGAACTTGCGGGCGGCGGAGGTCCCCAGGTCGCCGGCGGCCGTGTCGATGACGCGGTAGGGCAGCTCGGCCTTGGCCAGCATCTCCTCCTCCCACGCCAGGAAGCGGGCGTGTTCCTCCGCGGCGTCCTCGGGCCGGCAGTAGCTGAACATCTCAGCCTTGTTGAACTGGTGGACGCGGATGATGCCGCGCGTGTCCTTGCCCGCGGCGCCCGCCTCGCGCCTGTAGCAGGTGGACCAGCCGAGGTAGCGCTTGGGGCCGTCGCTCAGATCCAGGATCTCGTCGGCGTGGTAGCCGGCCAGGGCGACCTCCGAGGTGCCCGTCAGGTAGAGGTCGTCGGCGGGCAGGTAGTAGATCTCGTCGGAGTGCTCGCCCAGGAAGCCGGTGCCGCCCATGATCTGGGGGGACACCAGGGTCGGGGTCATCATCGGGACGAACCCGGCCCGGTGGGCCTGGTCGAGGGCCATCGACATGAGCGCGAGCTCCAGGCGGGCGCCGACGCCCTTGAGGTAGTAGAAGCGCGCGCCCGACACCTTCGCGCCGCGCTTCGTGTCGATCGCGTCCAGCCCCTCGCCCAGGGCGAGGTGGTCCTTCGGCTCGAAGCCCTCGGCCGCGAAGTCGCGGGGGGCGGGCCCCTCGTGGCGCAGCACGGTGTAGTCGTCCTCGCCGCCGCGGGGGACGCCGTCGAGCACCAGGTTGGGCAGGAGGCGGGCGAGGCGGTCGGCCTCGGCATCGGCGGCGTTCGCGGCAGCCTCGGCGGCCTTCACCTGCTCGGCGAGCTCCTTGGCCTTGGCGAGGATCGCGGGGCGCTCCTCCTTGGAGGCCCGTCCGACGGACTTGGAGACCTCCTTCTGGGTGGCGCGCAGCGATTCGAACTCCTGCAGGGCCCCCCGGCGGGCGGCGTCGGCCTCGATGATCTCGTCGACGAGGCCGGGGTCGGCTCCGCGGGCGCGCTGGGAGTCTTTGGCGGGTTCGGGGTTCTCACGCAGTGCACGCACATCAATCATGCACTCATCCTAGGCCACCCGGTGGCGATCCCGATTGCGCGTCCACCCGGCCCCGGGGCGGTCGGGCGCCCGGCAGGAGGAGGCGTTGCTGCCCCCGCCCCTATGGCTTACCTGCTGGTAACCAGAGGTATTCCGCGGAATATAATCAACTCTTGAAACTGTGCGTACTCCTTACCACAGTTATCCACCTTTGGTGCGTAATCTTGTGGACGACGACCACGCGCCGTCAGCGGCCATCTCCACACGGAAGCCCGCCCCACGGCTACTCTGGGCGCATGAGCATTCCCAAGTGGTTAGTCGCGGCGGTCCTGGGCGCCAGCGCCATCGGTGCAGGGCGCGCGGCCGTCGCCCTGACGAGACGGGCGAGGAGGCGATCAGCGCTCTCGGTCCCCTCTCCCCCCGCCGACCCCGCCGAGGGGCTGCTGCGCCCCTGGATCGTCATGAACCCGTCGAAGCACGAGGACCCCGCGGCGTTCCGCGCGCTCGTGGACCGCGCCGCGATGGACCTGGGCGCCGGCCCGCCCCACTGGTTGGAGACCACGCGGGAGGACCCCGGGGCGGGCCAGGCCGTCGAGGCCGTCTCACGGGGGGCGGCCGTCGTGATCGCGGCGGGCGGCGACGGCACGGTGCGCGCGGTCGCCGCCGGAATGGCGGGGTCGGGCGTGCGCATGGGGATCCTGCCGGTGGGGACGGGCAACGTCCTGGCGGGGAACCTCGGGCTCCCCGACGACCCTGCCGCTGCGATGGCGGTCGCCCTGGGCGAGTACCACCGCAACGTCGATCTCACATGGGTGCGCCTGGACGGGGTCGAGGAGGCGTCCCCCCTGCCCGCTGAGGGCGGCCTCGTGCTGGCGGCCCACGCGGCCCGCCCCCTGGAGGCGGGGCCCGCGCCGTTATCGGGCTCCCCCGGCCCCGCGACCGAACCGGAGCGCCCCGCCCGCCCTCCGGAG
>NZ_CP017298.1:1476231-1481312 GCF_001746855.1 Pauljensenia hongkongensis
CGATCCTGGACCCGGGGACGGGGCGCCCGCCCCGGCGCCCGACGGGCCCGGTCCGGACGGCGCGGCGCCCATGCCCGCCCCGGACGAGTACGCGTGCGCCGTCGTGGCGGGCATGGGGTTCGACGGGCGGACGATGGCGGGCACGCACGCCGCGCTCAAGAAGCAGTTCGGGTGGATCGCCTACGTCCTGGCGGGCCTGGGCAGCATCGGAGCGCCCCGCCTGAGTGCCCGGCTCACGCTGCGCAGCCCCGAGGCGTGGGAGCCCGCGCCCATCGACGCGGGGGACGGGCTGGTCGGCACTCCGCGGGGCGACGACGAGGTGACGCGCGTGGAGGCGCGCTCGGTGATGTTCGCGAACTGCGGGGAGCTGAAGTTCCTGCTGCTGGCCCCGGACGCGAACCTCAGCGACGGCCTGATCGACGTGATCGCAGTCGACGCCCAGGCGGGGCTGCTGGGCTGGGCGGACGTCACCTGGAAGTTCTTGGGGCAGCTGGTGGGGCTGCGGCCGCTGAACTTGCCGGTGTCGACGGGAACGGTGGCGTTCCGCCAGGCGCGGGGCGCGTCGGTGGTCGCGCAGGCCGCGCAGGCGGTCCAGGTCGATGGCGATGCGCTGGGGACCGCGCGGGCGATGCGGGTGAGGATCCAGCCCGACGCCCTCGACGTGGCGGTTCCGGCTGAGCGGACGTGGATGGAGCTGCTCCCCGGCTAGGGCCCGCATGCCCTGGGGGCACCGGTCCCCTACCGCGGCGCGAGCGGCCAGTCCGGGGCGGCGCCCCCGCGTTTGCCCGTGCCGTCCCCGCCGCGCAGCAGGTCCGCCACCCAGGCGCGGCCCGCGCGGAAGTCGTCGTCGGCTGTGCCCGGCAGGATCGTGGGCCGCACGGCGTCGATCCGGGGGTAGGAGCCCATGAAGCGCACCTCCGGCGAGTACCTGTGCAGGCCGACCAGGGCCGCTTGGACCCGCTCCTCGCGGATGTGCCCCACGATGTCGATGCTGAAGGTGTAGTTGCCCAGTCCGTCCCCGCTGGGGCGCGACTCGATGCGCGACAGGTCGACGCCCCGCACCGCGAACTGCTCGAGCAGGGTGAGCAGCGCCCCCGACTCGTTGACGGGCAGTGCCACTTGGATGGTCGTCTTGTCGGCGCCAGTGGGGGCGGGCACTGCTCCGGGGCGCGAGACGAGGACGAAGCGCGTGACCGCTCCGGGGTTGTCGGCGACATCGGTGTGGAGCGCCTCGAGGCCGTAGGTGGACACGGAGATCGCGTTGCACAGCGCTGCGTCGAAGGAGGCGTCCCCGCCGGAGAGCAGCTGCGCGGCGGCGGCCGTGGACGTGGCGGGCACGTGGACCACTCCGGGGAAGGTCTCCTCGAGCCAGTTGCGGCACTGCGCCCACGCGTGGGGGTGGGTGCCGATGCGTCTGATGTCCTCGGGGCGCGTGCCGGGCCGGACGGCCAGCTGGAAGACGACGGAGACCACCATCTCGGCAACGATCACCAGGGGCTCCCCGTGGGAGAGGGAGTCGAGGGTGGCGTTGACGCCCCCTTCGATGGAGTTCTCGATGGGGACGACGGCGCGGTCCGCCTCGCCCCGCCGTACCGCCGTGAGCGCCTGGGGGGCGCTGGTCATGGGGATGAGCTCCGCTCCGGCGGGGGCGATCTGGTGGACGGCCTGCTCGGTGAAGGTCCCGAAGGGCCCCAGGAACGCGATGGCCATGTTCTCGCCCATGGGGGCCCGGCCCGGGATGAAGGTCGTCATGGGGTTCAGGGTAGCGAGCGGCCGGGGCGGGCGCCCGGGGGCGTCTGACCCGTGGGCACCGGGCCCGGAGGGCGCGGCCTGGCCGAAGGCGACGGACCGGCCTGCGACACGGCGCCGGACCTGCCCCGCGAGAGGGCGCCGGACCAGCCCCGCGAGAAGGCGCTGGGGCCGACTGCCCGAAGGCGCTGTGGCGACCCTGCGAGAGGGTGCCGTGGCGGCCATCCAGCCGGACGGCGACCCGGGGCCGACTACTTGAAGGCGTCGGGCCCGCCGCCCGGCTCCACGTCCCCGCAGGCGGTGATCCGGTAGAGCACGGCCGTGTCCCCCCGGTCGACCAACTCGAAGCCGGTGGAGGTGTCGACGTTGTACAGGCCGGGGAAGCGCGAGGAGCGCGCGAAGTTGTAGTACTGGCCGTCCTGCTCCTGGTAGTAGTGGGTGATGCCGAGTTTGCGCACGACCTCGCACACTTGCGGGTTGGTGTGGATCTCGTTGAAGTGCTTGGTGAGGACGTTCTGGGAGTCGCCGTCCTGATTGACGGCGGAGAGCTGGGGGAACACCGCTTTGCGCCCGCCCAGCAGCTCCACATAGGCCTCGCCGGCGATGGGGTCGCCGACGACCAGGGCGTCCTCGGGGGTGGTGGAGCGCATGCGGCGCAGCATCGCCAACTCGCCGGTGGTCGCCATTCCCGGTTTGCCGAGGTGGTCGGAGTCGTAGACGTAGTCGACCGCCCATGCGCGCGCGTCGAACGCGCCGAAGCCGCTGACGACCAGGGCGGCGACCGCCAGCACCGCTGCCACCGTCCACTGGGGGAGCCCGGGGAGGAGGGCCGCTTCCTCGTCCTCGTCGGCGGTGCCGTGGTCGGCGCCGCGCCCGTCCCCCTCCTGGTCGGCCCCGGAACCGGCGCCCTGGCCGCTGAAGCGGGCGACGGCGCCGCGCGCCAGCTCGGCGATCCACGCGAAGCCGACGGCGATCAGGACGGACAGCATGAGGGACTGCAGGCCCATGATGCGGCGCGAGTCCATGTACCAGGGCGCCAGCAGGAACGTGCGCAACTGCGAGGAGGGGCTGTACGCCAGGGCGGTGAGGGACCCGGCCACCAGGTACGAGGCGAGGGGCCACACGGGCATGCGGCCGCCGCCGGGCGAGGCGGGGACGGTGTCCTCGCGCCCGGGCACAGCCAGCCGCGCCAGCCCGGCGATGACGACCAGCCCGGCAACGAGGAGCACGAATTGGACGATGGTCCACCAGGTCATCCCCATCGTCTGGGCGAAGGGCGGGAAGGGGACGAACATGTGGGCCAGGCCCTCGCCCCAGCTGACGCCCTGCCTCGGGTACTTGCCCATGGCGCGGATCTTCGGCGACGCCAGGACCACCAGCGGCACCACGACCACCGCCGCGGCCACCAGCGACCACGCGATGCCCCTGGCACGCCCGCGCGCGTCCTGCCAGTCGCAGCTCCGCGCCAGGCCCACCAGGGCGGCCAGCAGGGGGGCGGCCAGGAGCGCCAGCAGCGAGAAGACCGCACTCGGGTGGGCTCCGATCAGGCCCAGGGCCCCCACCATCAGGAACACGGTCTGCCCCGCCCTGCGCGCCAGCGCCCTAGCAGGCGGCCGGGAGCGCCAGTCATCGGCGAAACGGCGCCCGACCAGGACCGCCAGTCCCATGAGGCCGGGCAGCAGCGCGGTCCCCGTGGCGTTGGGCCACTGGTTGTACATGGTGAGCGCGTCGGCGGGCATATTGGGCATGAGGCCCGCCACGACGGGCGCGGCCAGGATCGCAGTGCGCGAGGAGGTGAGCACGGACACCAGGGCCGCCGCTCCGGTGACCCACACCGCCATGAGGACCAGGGAGGAGACGTTCGAGGCGGGGACCACGGTCTGCGGCGTGGCGAAAAGAGCCACGAATGCGTGCCATCCCGTCGGGTAGTACACCTCGCGCCCGCCGTAGAGCTCGTGGAGGCCGCCGAAGGGGCTGGCGTCGCCGCCCATGAGGATGGCGTGGACGCCGTTCATGTGGAAGGTCGAGTCCCACTGCTGCACGGGGTCGGCGGGGTCCGCGCCCGCCAGCATGGGCAGGGCGGCCAGCGCGGAGCCGAGGGCGACCGCCCCCCATGTCGCCCCGCGCACAGTCCTCTGGACGGCGCCCAGGGGGGAGCGCGTGCCGATCGCCTCGGCGAGGGGCATCCCGGGCCGCCACGCGCCCCCGCTCGCGCGCCTCACGTGCAGCCCGAACCAGGTGAGCGCGCCCAGCAGCGCGCACATCCCCAGGACCGGCAGCACTGTTGCGGCCTCCCACCTGATCGAGGCGCGCGAGTAGAGGACGGAGAGCGCGGTGACGACCCCGAAGGTGAAGGCGGGGGCCGCGCCCACGGCCACCAGCGCCGACCGCGTGCCCGCGCGCGTCCAGAACACGCCCGGCAGCACCAGGGCGACGAGCATGAGGAGGAACGTGGGCGCCAGGAACCACCACTGTCCGATCATGCGGCCCTTACTCCGCCCCGGCGTCCGCGGCGATGTGCTGCCCGCCGGCGCCCTTACGGCGCTTGCCCGCGACCTCGATGACGACGGGGAGCACGGAGACCGCGATGATGACGGCCAGGATCACACTGAGGTTGTCGTGGATGAAGGGCACGTTGCCCAGGAGGGCTCCGACGAGGAGGAACCCCGCGCCCCACAGGAGGGCGCCGAGGGTGTTGAAGAAGACGAACCTCGTGTACGGGTAGCGCGCTATTCCCGCGGCGAGGGGGATGAAGGTGCGCACGAAGGGGATGAATCGCCCGATGACCAGGGAGCGCCCCCCGTAATCGGTGAAGTAGTGCTCGGCCTTCTCCAGGTGCGCGGTCTTGAGGACCCTCGCGTCCGGTTTGAAGAAGCGCCTGCCCCATTTGGCCCCCAGGAAGTAGCCGATCTGGGCGCCCACGAAGGCGGCGGCCACCGTCCCGAGGATGAGGGCCGGCAGGTGCAGGTCGAGTTTGTCGTGCAGCAGTCCCGCCGTGAACAGCAAGGACTCGCCCGGGAGCACGGGGAAGAGGACCCCGGACTCGATGAGGACGATGAGCAGCGTCCCCCACAGGACCCAGGGCCCCATGGCGACGAGCAGTGATTCGGGGTCCTTGAACCACCCGATGAATGTGTCCAGCGCAGAGGGCGCGGAGGCTGCTGCCAGAGTTGACCAGGTCACGAAGGGCCCTTCCGTCGGGGGAATCGTATCCCCATTACCCTACCTTTCCCACCGGTAAAGCTAGGATAACCGGCATGGATAAGCGCAGGGATTCACATCCGCGGACCGGCTCCGCGACCGGGGGCGCCTCCCCCTCCGACGAGCGCGCG
>NZ_CP017298.1:1481362-1503898 GCF_001746855.1 Pauljensenia hongkongensis
CTCCGCGCCGCGCGCCGCCCGCCTGCGGGGACCGGTCTACGTCGCCGACCGCACGGTCACCACGACCCGCAGGCGCGAGGACCTGGTCGAGGTCGCGGTGTGCGCCCTCGGCATCGTCGCAGTCTGGGCACTCGGAGTCGTGGCCAGCGCCACAACCCGCGGCGTCACGATGGACGTCATGCAGTTCCAGGTCATCAGGAGGATCCTGCTGCTGCCCGTCAACCTCATCGAGGGGATGATCGTCCTCACCACGCCCATCGCGGTGGTCTCCTCCCTGGCGCTGCGGCGCCGGCTCCGCTCGATCACCCAGGCGCTGGCGACCTCCGTCGGCGCGGCCATCGGGGGAATGGCCCTCTCCTCGTTGGCGCGCCTGCTGCCCGAATCCCTGGCGGCGCCGCTCAGCGTCGACCGGGCGATCGCGACCCAGGGCACCCTCAGCGGCGTCGTCATCGGGGTCAACATCCTGTTCGTCGTCCTCGCCGCGCTCTTCACGGCCTCGGGCGAAGCGCAGTCGATGCGCTCCGTGCGCTGGGGGTGGGCCGGGCTGTGGGCGATCGTCTTCCTGTCGGTGATGCGCTCGTCCGTGACGCTGCCAGGCGCGTTCGTCTCCGTGCTGATCGGCCGCGCATTCGGCTGCGCCGGCCGGTGGGGCTTCGGATTCGGCGGACAGAGGGCGCGGGGGCGCGAGATCGTGCGCGCCCTGTTGGACATCGGCATCGTCCCCACCCACATCATCCGCACGGACCTGGACACCACGACGGAGCCCCTGCGCACGTGGTCCGTGTCCGAGGACGAGGACGGTGCCCTGCGCTCGGAGGCGACCTGTCCGGGCAATATCGACATCGCGGTGACCCTGCGCCCCGACTCCGGCCACAACCGGCACTACCAGGTGTGGGACGCAGGCGGCCGCGGCCTCGAGCTGGTCGTCGTCGAGCCCGGCCGCGAACTCACCGGCACGCTGGTGGAGCTGTGGAACAACTTCCGCCTGCGGGGCATCTCCCGATGGGTGTCCCCCTCCGCGAAGGCCAACGTCGAGCGCGCCGCACTGACCTCGTTGCAGGCGTCGCGGGCCGGGGTGCGCACCCAGGAGCACGTGGGCATCACCGCCGCCGGGGACTCGATCATCGTCGTCATGGAGGCGCTGGAGCCGACCGCGCCGCTCACGGAGCTGGGCGGCGCCCTGACCGACGCGCTCCTCGACGAGGCGTGGGCGCAGCTGGCGGCCGCCCACACCCGGGGCATCACGCACCGCAACCTCGCCCCCAACTCGGTCGTGGTGGACACGGACGGGCGCGTGTGGCTGCTCGACTGGGACCGCGGGGAGGTGGCCACAACGGACCTCAACAGGTCGATCGACGTGGCCCAGATGCTCGTGCTGCAGGCTCTCGCGGCGGGGCCCGAGCGGGCGCTCGCCTCGGGCAGGCGCTGCGTCGGGGACGAGGCGCTGGCCGCCTGCGCCCCCCTCATCCAGAAGCCGGTGCTGCCCACGGCCGTGAACCAGCGGCTGCGCCGGTCGGACCTGCTGGGGGAGCTGCGCGGCGCGCTCGTGGAGGACTCGGAGGCCGAGGAGGCCGGCACCGCGAACATCCAGCGCTTCCAGCCGCGCACGGTCTTCACCTTCGCCATTCTCTTCGTCGCCGTGTTCGTGGTCCTGGGGTCGTTGAACTTCTCGGACATCATCAGCGCGCTCACCCAGGCGAACCCGTGGTGGATACTGGCCTCCGCCCTCCTGGCGTGCCTGATCTGGGTGGGGGCGAGCGTGCCGCTCATGGCCCTGAGCCCGGAGCGGCTGCGCTTCTCCGACACCCTCATCGCCCAGGTCGCCGCCTCGATCATCACCATCGTGGCGCCCGCGGGGGTCGGCCCCGCGGCCCTCAACCTGCGCTACCTGCGCAAGAAACGGGTGCCGACCGCCATGGCGGTCACCACCGTGACCCTCATGCAGCTCTCCCAGGTCCTCATCACGGTCACGCTGCTCCTGCTGGTCGTGGTGGTGTCGGGCGCCTCGTTGTCGGTGTCCATCCCCTATGGGACGATCCTGGCCGTCGTCGGCGTCGTCGTCGCCGTGGTGGGCGCGGTCCTGGCGGTCCCGCGCGCCCGGGCGTGGGTGTGGTCCAAGGTCGAGCCCACGTGGCAGCAGGTGTACCCGCGCCTGCTGTGGATCGTCGGCCAGCCGCGCCGCCTCGCGCTGGTGGTGTGCGGCAACCTGTTGATGAACATCGGTTATGTGGGGGCGTTCTGGTCCGCGCTGACGGCGATGGGGGGCTCCCTGGAGTTCTCGAACGTGGCCCTCACCTACCTGACGTCGAACGCCCTCGGCTCCATCATCCCCTCCCCCGGCGGAATCGGGCCCGTCGAGACCGCCCTCACCGCCGGCTTGCAGGTGGCGGGCGTGTCGGTGTCCATCGGATTGCCGACTGCGATCATCTACCGCCTCGTGACGTTCTACGGCCGCATCCCCTTCGGGTGGGTGGCGATGAAGTACATGGAGCGCAAGGACCTCATCTGACCGGCCGCCGCCGGTTCCCGCCGCACTTGCTGACGCGGCCGCCCGGGGGTCTGGACGGGGCCGCGCGCCCCGTCTATCGTGGGAAACGCGCCTGTTCCTCCTACCGTCGAAGCAAAGGAAGATCCCATGACGCGTTCAACACGACCGCTCCGCGCGTTCGCGGTGGCGCTCCTCGCCACCGCCTCCTCCCTCGCCGCCGCCGGCATGGCCCAGGCCGCGCCCGCGGCCCCCACCGACGTCGTCACCTACGACGCCCCCGGATCGGAATCCGCCGACTGGTCGACCGACAACGACCTGGACGCGACCGGTTACTGGACCCCGGAGAGGATGCGCAACGCCATCCCCGTGGACTCGGACCCCGGAGCCGCCCCGGATCCCGCTCTCCTCCAGCCCCCCTCGGGCTCCTCCCTGCTGTCGGCGCCGGTGGCGCCCGACTCCCCGCCCGTCGACCTCACCGAGCCCGTGGAGCCCGCGTCGGGCGAGAGCCCCACGATGCTGCTCGGCAACCAGGTGTACGTGCCCATCACCACGGGCAAGGTGTTCTACTCCGTGGGCAGCAACGACTACGTGTGCTCCGGCTCGTCGATCAACACCCCGGGCAAGTCGATGGTCGCCACCGCCGGCCACTGCCTCCACGCGGGAGCGGGGGGCACCTGGCACTCGCGCATCGCCTACGCGCCCGCCTACTCCAACGGCACGACCCCCTACGGCCTGTGGCACATGAAGACCGGGACCGCCTTCAACGGGTGGACGGACAGGTCGGACGCCAGGTACGACTACGGTTTCTTCATCGTCTACCCGCTCAACGGCAGGTACCTGGTGGACCGCGTGGGCGGCAACGGCCTGTCCTACAACCGCGGCACGACGAACAAGGGCGTCCGCATCTGGGGCTGGCCCGCCGCCGCGCCCTTCGACGGGAGCCGCCCCTACCACTGCGACGGGGACACCTTCGCCTACGGCACCGGGGGCGACATGGCGATGAACTGCAGGATGAACGGCGGATCCAGCGGCGGCCCGTGGATGACCAGCACCTCCTCGGCCACTGTCGGACGCGTCTTCGGCGTCACCTCGCGTATTACCACCTCGGGCCCCGCGCGCATCATCTCGAGGCCCTTCGACTCGGACGTCGTCAGGCTCTACCAGTCACTGGAGTGACCGATGGAACGGCATCGATACGGCCGCGTGGCGGCCCTGGTCTCGGCGGTGGCCGTAGTGGGCGCCCTCGTCGCCCTGTACGCCTGGAGCGCGGCGGGGGGACGCGGGCCCGGTTCAACGGACCCCAGCCCCTCGGTGTCCCAGTCCGGCCCCTCGTCCGAGTCCACCGCGACCCACGTGCCCTACGACCAGAGCGCCCAGTCCTACTGGACGGAGGACCGCATGCGCAATGCGGAGCCTGCCCAAATGCCGTCCGCTCCTTAGCCTCCGCCCGCTGGAAAGGGGGGTCGGCGCGCCACTCGCGGCGCGCCGACCCCCATTCATCACCGGTTCCCCGGCGGGTCAGTGCCTCAACTCCCCCGTGGGTTCGAAGAAGTGCCAGTACCCGTCGATGTGGCGCCAACCGGTCGCCATCTTGCCGGAGTCCCCCAGGTAGAACCAGGATCCCTCGATCTTCTGCCAGCCGGTGGTCATATGGCCCGCGGCGTTCAGGTAGTACCATTCGCCGCCGTCTTCGACCCAGCCGATCGCCATGGCGCCCCAACTCGGGATCAGGTAGTACCAGGCGCCGCCATCGACCAGCCAGCCCGTGGACATCGCACCGGAAGCGCCGTGGTGGAACCAGTACCCGCCATCGCGCACCCAACCAGTGAGCGCGTGCCCCGACTGGTCGAAACGGTACGTCCCACCATCGATCACCAGGGCCTGTCCACGCGGATACGTCCCATCGGCGAACCGGTACCACCAGCCACCGGCGTCCTGCACCCACTGGCCCTCACCGGGCTCCGGAGCAGGAGGAAGGGCAGAACCCAACACACCAGTGACCACACGGAACGTGATGTCCCTGCTCTCGACGCGCAACGACGCCCCATCGACCGACGGAACCCACGTGAAGCGCACCCACGAGGAGATCGCCCCCCCGTCGGCGTCGTCGAGCGACGGATCACTGTCGGAGGCCGAATTCCAGTCGGACACGACGGTCTCAGCGCCGCCGGGGCCGACCTCGATGGCGCGGGCCTCGCGGCCGACGGCGACGCCGCCGGTCATTGTGGCCATCACCTCAATGGTCTCGCCCGCCTTCACCTGGACCTTCGAGGCGTCCCCCGCCCGGTCGATCGCGGGCGAGGACAGCGACAGGGCCGGATCCACGTACCTGTGCAGATGGGACGCCGGATCCAGACCGGCCTTCTCCACGGCCGTCTTGGCCACCGACCACGCGGCGGAGTCCCTGTCGGCGGCCACGTACACGTGGGCTTCCGCGAGCTGCTCGGCGGTGAGGAGGCCCGTGGTGAGGACGAGCTCCTCGAGGGTGGAGGGGACCACCAGGGTCTGCGGGAAGTTGCCGTGCGTGTAGGCGATCCGCTTCATGCCCTCGCCGAAGAAGGCGGACGCGGTGTGGTTGGGGACCCATTCCTCCGGGGACGCGAAGGTGCCGTCCTTCCCGCCGCGCACGATCATGCGGACGGGCAGGCCGCCTTCGAAAGCGGCCTCCTCGATGGTGCGGATCCGCGCGCCGAACTCGATGGTCTCGACCTGGGTCCCGGCGAAGGCGTCGGACACCTCTTCCAGGGAGTCGGGCAGTGCCACGTCGGTGAGTTCGTGGATCCCGGCGAAGGCCTGGGCCCCGATGGCCTTCACGCCCTCGGGGACGACCACTTCGCGCAGCGTCGCGTGGCCCTTGAAGGCGGCCTCGTCGATCTGCGCCGTCCCGGGGCGCACCGAGTACGCGGGCAGGGGGGCGGCGAGGGCGGCGTAGACCAGGTGGCTCCCGTCGTTGCCCTGCTGGTAGAGGACGGAGCCGTCCAGCGAGAGCACGGGGTTGGAGGGGTCGACGCTCAGGGAGGCGAGCGCTGTGGTGCCCGTGAAGACGCGCGCGCCCAGCTCGGTCAGGCCCGAGCCCAGGTGGACCTCCTTCAGCTCGGTGCTGCGGGTGAAGGCCCCGTCGCCCAGGGAGGTGACGGAGTCGGGCAGGACGGCCGAGACGAGCCCCGTCTCGGCGAAGGCGTAGGCGCTGATCGTGGTGAGGCGGCCCAGGTCCGCCCTGAAGTCGACCTCTTGCAGGGCGTGCGAGGCGAGGAAGGCCTGCTCGCCGATGGTCTTCGTGCCGCCCAGGTCCACCCGGGCCAGGGAGGGCATCCCCGAGAACGCGCATTCCCCGAAGGTCTCGAAGGCCTTGGGGAGGACCAAGGACTCCAGGTAGGAGCCGCTGAAGGCCCAGTCCCCGATGCTGCGCAACGAACTGGGCAGGACGACGCCCTTCAGGGGCGCGCTGTTGAAGGCGCCCGACTCGATGCGTGTCGTCTCATCGAGCACGGTGTAGGTGGTGCCGCTGCCCTTTCCGGCAGGATAGACCACCAGGCTCGTGTGGTCCTTGGAGTAGAGCACGCCATCGACTGCCTCGTAGGACGCGTTGTCCGGGGCGACTGTGAAGCCGCTGAGCTGGCGGGAGCTGGTGAAGGCGTCGGACAGCTGCCCCGCTTCCACGCCGCGCCCGATGTGGGCGCTGGTGAGGGCGCTGCATTCGCTGAACGCGCTGGATCCAACGGTGGTGACGGAGTCGGGGATGACGATCTCAGTGATCCCCGTGGTCCGGAAGGCGCTACTGCCGATGGAGACCAGGCCCTCGTTGAGGCCGACGTGGGAAAGGCGCTCGATGGCGTTGAAAGCGGCGTCGCCGATGGTGCGCACGGAGGCGGGCAGGTCGACGGAGCCCAGTCCGGTGGCGTTGAACGCCTCCTGCCCGATGGTCACGAGGGAGGAGGGGAACCCCGGGGCGGTCGAGCCGTCGGCCTGGCGGACGCTCAGCCCTTTGAGCGAGTGCGCGGCGCTGAAGGCGGCCTCGCCGATCTCGGTGACCGCGTTGCCGACGACTGCTTCAGTGAGCAGTGAGCTGTTCTTCACCAAGCGGGCGGGGATCGATGTGAGGGAGTCGGGCAGGGACAGGCGTGTGATGCCGGAGTCCGCGAAGGCGCCCTCGCCGAGGGAGGCGGCCTTCGACGGGACAGCGACCTCCGTGAGGGCGGGTGTGTTGGCTGCCGCTTCGGCGCCGATCGCGGTGAGCTGGGAGGGGTGGTCGGCGGTGTCCTCGAAGACCAAGGCCTTCAGCTGCTGTGCGTCGGCGAACGCCCTGTCGCCGATGGTGCGGACCGTGGCGGGGACGGTGATGCGCTCGGCGGTGGTGCCGCGCAGCGCCTCGTCGGCGATGGCCGTGGCCTTGCCGGGGATCGTGATGTCGCTGGCCGAGCCGGTGTAGCGCAGGAGCACGCCGTTGGCGTCGATTTCGAAGCCGTTCTGGTCAGTGGTGGCGCCGACGGCGGGTTTGAGCGCGGACGCCGGCGGAGTGGACGAGGCCGGGGCGGACGAGGCCGGGGCGGACGGGGCCGCGGCCTGGGCACGGCCGCTTGGAAGCGCTTGTGCTGGTGCTGCGAAGGCGGCGCCTCCGATCAGCGCTCCTGTGAGCGCGATCGTGAGCGCGGCGCGTGGCATATGGGGAGTCATGGCCGTTCCAATGATCGAGGCGGGTGGGGAATGATGGGTGGGGGACGGCCCCGGACGGCAGTCCCTGATTTCACTAACGATATTGGTTATTCATTACCACTTCAAGCGGTTTATCGAACAGCATAATGAATAGTGAATATTCATTACTGATAAATTATTCGATCGTATAATTAGTTGTCCGATGGATCGGTTCACCTCCTCGTCGGATTCCAAGGAGCAGGGCGCTCCTGTCCGCTCCCGCCCCCGGTCCGCCGACAACGGTGTCCCGCGTAGCGGTGCGTCTGCTCTGCGTTCGGGCCGGCAGGGCGGAGTGCGCGCCACTGCAAGCGCAGTGGCGCTCTCAAAGGGAAAGCAGTGCTTCGCAAGCGTTGTTGCGCTTGCAGAACATGGTAGCGCTGCGCGAACGCGGTATCACTGTGAGAACGAGCCCACCGCGTGGAAAAGGGGCCGGCGCGCAGCGATTCCTCGCCGCGCGCCGGCCCCGGAGCGGTTCGCCCAGGGGATCACCCCTTCAGCGCACCGGATGGGCCGAACTCGTACCACTTGCCGTCGATCTGCTGCCAGCCGGTGACCATGTGGCCGGAGGCATCGAGGTAGTACCAGTGCCCGCCGTCGGAGACCCAGCCGGTCGCCATGGCGCCCGAGGCACCGAGGTAGTACCAGTACCCGCCGTCGGAGACCCAGCCGGTGGACATGCGGCCCGAGGGGTCCATGTAGTACCAGGATCCGCCGTCTTCGACCCAGCCGATCGCCATGGCGCCCCAACCGGGGACCAGGTAGTACCAGGCGCCGCCATCAACCAGCCAGCCCGTGGACATCGCACCGGAAGCGCCGTGGTGGAACCAGTACCCGCCATCGCGCACCCAACCAGTGAGCAGGTACCCCGACTGGTCGAAACGGTACGTCTCACCATCGATCACCAGGGCCTGTCCACGCGGATACGTCCCATCGGCGAACCGGTACCACCAGCCACCGGCGTCCTGCACCCACTGGCCCTCACCGGGCTCCGGAGCAGGAGGAAGGGCGGAACCCAACACACCAGTGACCACACGGAACGTGATGTCCCTGCTCTCGACCCGCAACGACGCCCCATCGACCGACGGAACCCACGTGAAGGCAGCCGACGACGCGGGCGCGTCCCCGTCCGCGTCGGGCCCGTCAGCCGCCCCGGCCGCCTGGTCGGAGGCAGCGGACTGAGTGGGAGCGGCCTGGTCCGCAGGGGCGGCCTGGCCGGAGCCGGACTGGGCCTGGTCGGCCCCGGATTGCGCTTGGCCGGCCCCGGACTGGGCCTGGTCGGAGCCGGACTGGGCCCCGGCCTCGTCCGCGCCCGCGGGCGCCTGCGCGCCCGGCTCCGCCCCGGCGTTCGCATCCGGCGCGGGGGAGGGCTGGGCGGCGCCCATGACGGCCCAATCGGAGACGACGGTCTCAGTGCCGTCGGGGGCGACCTCGACGAAACGCGCTTCGCGCCCATCGGGGACGCCGCCGGTCAGCGTGGCCGTCACCTCAACGGACTCGCCGGCCTTCACCTGGACCTTCGAGGCGTCCCCCGCCCGGTCGATCGCGGGCGAGGACAGCGAGAGCGTGGGCTCCACGTACCGGTGCAGCTGGGACGCCGGATCCAAACCGGCCTTCTCCACGGCCGCCCTGGCCACCGACCACGCGGCCGACCCCTCGTCGGCGGCCACGTACACGTGGGAGGCCGCCAGCTGTTCGGCGCTGAGCGCGTAGGTCCCCAGCGCGAGCTCCGCGAGGGTGGAGGGGACCACGAGCGTCTGCGGGAAGGAGCCCCCGTAGCCGTAATTGATCCGCTTCATGCCCTCGCCGAAGAACGCGGCCGTGGAGCGGGCGCCGGTGGAGTCCGTCGACCCGGTGAAGGAGCCGCCCACGCCGCCGCGCACGATCATCCGGTCCGGCACGTTGCCCTTGAAGGCGTTCTCACTGATGGTGCGGATCCGCGTGCCGAACTCGATGAACTCGACCCCCGTGGAGTACAGGCCATCGAACGCCTCCAGGGAGTCGGGCAGGACGATCTCAGTCAGCGACGACGCGTTGTTGAAGGACCCGGCCTTGACGACCTTGAGGCCCTCGGGCAGGACGACCCGCTGGAGCGCCTTGTTGTTGCGGAACGCCTGCGCGTCGATCTGCACGGTCCCGGGCCGCACCGAGTACTCGGTGAACGTGTTCGACGGCAGGGACAGCACCAGGTGCGTCCCGTCCTGCTGCTTCGCGTACAGGACGTTGTTCTCCGCCGAGTACACGGGGTTGTCCGCGCTGACGGTCAGCGTCCGCAGCGCGTCCGAACCGGTGAGGAAGCCCGTGTCCAGGTCCGTCAGAGCCGCCCCGATGTGGACCTCCTCCAAGTGCGGGTTGTTCTCGAAGGCGAAGGCGCCCACCGACTTCAGCGAGTCCGGGAAGACGAGGACCCGGACGGGCGCGCCGGAGAACGCCATGGAGCCCACCGTCTCCAGCCGGTTCAGGTCGGTCCTGAAGTCCACCGACGTGAGCGAGGCGGAGTCGAAAGCGGAGTCGCCGATCGTCACCGTGCCGCCCAGGTCGGCGCTGGCCAGGTCCGCCGTCGCCTGGAAGGCGTGCGCCTCCAGCGTCTCGAACTGGTCGGGCAGCGCCACACTGGTGAGTCGCGCGTTCGCGAAAGCGGAGGCGCCGATCGAGCGCAGCGACGCCGGGAAGGCGATCTGGCGCAGGGGGGCCTGCTGGAACGCCTCGTCATCGATGCGGACGGTCCCATCGACCACCGTGTAGGATCCGCCGCTGTTCTTCGCCATGGGGTAGGCGACCAGGTGCGTGCGGTCCTTCGTGTACAGGACGCCGTCGACGCTCTCGTAGGAGGCGTTCGCCGAGTCCACCGTGATGGACGAGAGCTTGGGCGACAGCGTGAAACCGGCGACGAGCTGGTCCGCGGCCACATTCGGGCCCAGGTGGGCCTTCGTCAGCTCGGGCATCGCCTTGAAGGCGCCCGATCCGACCGTGGTCACCGAGTCGGGCAGCTCCACCTCGGTGAGCAGCGTGCCCGAGAAGGCCTGCTTGCCCACGGAGACGAGGCCGTCATTGAGGCCCAGGTGGGTGAGCCGCGCCGTCATGAAGGCGCTGTCGCCGATGGCGCGCACGGAGGCCGGCAGGTCCAGCGAGGCGAAGCGGGTGCCGACGAAGGCGCTCGCCCCGATGGTGGTCAGGGCCGAGGGCAGCCCTGCCTTGGTGGAACCGTCGGCCTGGCGGATGCGCAGCTCGCCGAGCGAGGTGTTCTCCGAGAAGGCCGCCGCCCCGATCTCCGTGACCGCGTCGCCGATGGTCACCTCGTTGAGCTGGGAACTGCGTTCGGCCAGATCCGCGGGGACCGCCGTCAGCGAGTCCGGCAGGGACAGGCGCTTGATCGTGGAGTTCGAGAACGCGCCGTCCCCCAGCTTGACGACCTTCGACGGCAGGAGGACCTCGTCGAGGCTGTAGTCGTTATCGACCAGGGCGATCCCGAGCTCAGTGAGCTGGGAGGGGTGGTCCGCCGTGTCCTCGAAGACCACGGTCGTCAGCCTGCGCGCGTCGGCGAACACCCGGTTCCCGATCGTGCGGACGGTGGCGGGGATGTTGATGCGCTCGGCGTTGACGCCGCGCAGCGCCTCGTCGGCGATCGCGGTGACCGTGTCCGGCACGTTGATGGTGCTGCCCGAGCCGCGGTACTGCGTGAGGACGCCGTCCGCGTCGATGACGAAGTCGTCGTAGTCGCTCTGGTGCACCTCGACTGGGGCGGTCGCCGTCTTGTCACCGGCGGGGGTCGTCACCGTGGCGGTGACGGTGCCGCGCGCGGAGCGGTCCCCCGCTGTGATGGTGGCGCCCAGGGTGTCGGCGGAGGGCTGTATGGATGCGCCCTCCACGTCCAGGGCCCACGTCACCGAGGATCCCCGCAGCGAGGGGGCCAGCAGCGCCGAGACGGACGCCTGCCCGCTGGTGGGGATGATGATCGGGGAGTCGGAGAGGGCGATCCCGGTCTCCTCGGAGACGGGGGCGACCTTCACATGGGCGGTCGCGCTGACCGCGGGATCCGCGGCCGATGCGACGACGATGTCCGCCTCGCCCTGGCCGACGCCCGTCACCACGCCGGAGTCGCTGACCGTGGCCACCGCCTGATCGCTCGAAGTCCACACGACGTCGGTCATATTGGCCTCGGCGGGCTCGTGGCTCGCGACCAGTTTCGCGTTCTGGCCGGGCACCAGCGACAGCGACGACTGGTCCAGGGTGAGCGAGGTCATCGGAATGGACTCGACGACGACGCGGTGGTTCTTCGAGGCGTTGATCCCGAAGTCCCACGCGCGCAGCAGCGGGGTGGCGGGGAGCTTGCCCTTGCCGCCCTGCTCGGTCCAGCTCTTCTGCAGGTCCGAGGCGCGCACGTCGAAGTGGTAGCGGTGCGTCCCATCCGCTTCGACCGTGCCGTCGTCGGACACCAGGATGCGGTGGAACCATCCGCCGCTGTCCGGGTCGGCGAAGTCGACCGCGGCCAGGGGCGAGGAGTCGGTCACGTCGAAGGAGACGGTCTTCTCCTCGCCCTCGCCCGTGGTGGCGAGGTTGGAGATCTCAGGGGCCACGGTGTCCATCGTGAAGTCGTAGGACAGCTCCTGGTGGGAGGAGTCCGGGCCGTCGGTGTCCGTCGATATCGTCAGCTTGTAGGCGCCGTCGGGCACGAGGTTGCCCTGCTCGTCGCGCCCGTCGAAGACCGGCGAGCCGATCCGGGCCTCGGCGTAGAGGACCTGCATCCTCCGGGGGTTGTACAGCGACTTGTGGGCGCCGTCGAAGGTGTAGGAGCGCACCGCCTCGCCGGCCTCGTTGGTGTACGTGTACGTCATCTTCGCGGTGGAGCGCAGTGTGCCGGTCACGGGCTGGATCGAGTTGGGTGACACCGACCACCCGCTGTTCGACACGATGTAGCGCGACGGGTCGGGCTTCACCTCGTCGAGGAGGCGGACCTTCTGCAGCGGGTTGACGCCCAGCGGCATCCCGGTCGTCGTCGAGGCGAGGGCCGACTTGTAGATGTGGGCCTTCTGGGCGCCCTCGTCGGACCACTTCGTGTCGAACACGTTCGCGTCGCCCCAGTTCCCGTAGAAGCCCAGGAAGGGGACCGTCAGGCCGGGCTCGCCATCGGTCTGCGAGGCGAACTCGACGAATCCGTCGACGAAGGTCCCCTTGGGCAGGTTCGCGCCGACGTAGTCGGCGAAGGACTGCTCGACGGCGATGGCCACGCCCACCCGCGCCGTGCCCCCGGCGGGGACGGTGATGGTGGCGCCCTCGGAGGTGCCCGAGACGCCCTCGCCCGAGTAGGACACGGTGATGCCCTCGCCGCGGAAGTTCTTCGAGTGCTCGGAGATCAGACCGCTGTCGTTGACCAGCTCGGACAGGGCCTGGCTGGACAGCGCGTAGGAGCGCGCCTCGGAGCCCACGTTGCGCAGGGTGATGCCGAAGGTCCAGCCACTGGTGCCGTCGCCCAGGTCGGCCTTGGGGCGCGACGGGGAGCGGGCGCCGTCGACTGTGGGGTAGACGGTGGCCGTCGTGGCCGCCAGGGCGTCGGCGATCCCGGCTCCCTGCTTGCGCGGCGAGTAGTAGGCGCCCGTGCCCTGGTGGACGTCGACGAGCGGGTGCGCCGTGCCCATCAGCAGGTTGGTGACGACGTCGTGCTTCTCGGAGTCGGTGAAGGACGAGAAGCGCTCGTCCGAGGCGACCCGCTGGCGCACCTGCGCGGCGATGCCCGCCATCTGCGGGGTCGCCATCGACGTGCCCGACATGTAGCCGTACTTGTCACCGGGCAGCGCCGAGTAGATGTTGCCGCCGGGCGCGGAGATCTCGGGCTTGAGGGCCAGATCGGGCGAGACGCCCCAGGACGAGAAGTCGGACATCACGTAGTCGGTGGAGGGGGCCAGGCGCGCGCCCTTCTCGAAGACCAGGTTGTGGTCGGCGGCGGCCAGCATCGCCTCGCCGTTCGCCTTGGAGATGAAGGCGACGGGGATGGTCGTGGTCTGGACGGCGGGGCGCACCAACGAGTCGGAGTCCACGTTGTCGTAGATCACGACTGCGGCCGGCTTGTAGGGCGCCAGGGCCTTGACTTTGTCCTCGAAGGTCATGGGCTTGCCCGCGTCGGAGGTCCCGCCCCTGCGGACCAGGGCGAAGGCGCCCTCGATCCCGTCGGGGTTCGCCTCGTTCATGGCCGCGATATCAGCGGCCTTGCCCTCGCCCGCGTCCACGTAGCGGTAGGTGCCGGACTCGATGTCGCCGAAGGACGCCATGTCCCCGCCCGAGGCGTTGGCGCCCTCCTGATAGGCGATCCGCAGGCCCGCCGCGGTGAAGTAGGGCATGCCCTCGGCGTTGTCGACCGAAGCCACGGACAGGGACGTCTGGAACGTGGAGGGCTCGTCCACTGTGGAGGAGTCGGGATCCGAGGCGTAGGGGAGGTTCGCCCCGGAGGTGTTGTTGTGGGCCGAGGAGTACGAGTTGCCCGCCGCGACGTTGAGGGTGATACCCTTCTCGCGCAGGACCTTGTAGGCGTCGGCGTAGATGGAGGCGGCCTCGTCGCTCATGCCCGCGTCGGATCCGAAGGACATGTTGACCGAGTCGGGCTCCAGCACGCCCACGTCGTCGAGGGCGCCCAGGATCGCGGAGTCGGGCAGGGCGCCGTCGGAGTCGCGCGCCACCTTCAGGGCCATGAGCTGCGCGTTCGGCGCAGTGCCGCGGATCGTGCCGCCGTTGCCCGTGGCGATGCCCGACACGTGGGTGCCGTGCGAGAGGTCGGCGCTGGAGTGGGGCACCACGTCCGCGTCGTTGTCCGCGTAGTCGTAGGCGAAGGGGATCTTCTCGGAGACGTAGACGCCCTCCTTGCCGACGGCGAGTTTCGACTTCAAGGAGGAGACGTCGCCCTCGGAGAGTTTGACGGTGGAGTCGTCCAGGTCGCCGCTGAACGCGGGGTGGCCCACCTCGAGGCCCGTGTCGATGACGGCGATCACCTGGCCGTCGCCCTTGTAGGCGGTGGAGTCCGCGTGGGTCATCGTCAGCGAGGACGCGTTGGCGGGGGGCCCCACGGCGTCGGGGGCGGGGGTCTCGATGTCGCGCTGGTGGAGCTCCTCCACGAACGCCGCCTTGACCCCCTCGACGCCGCGGACCGCCTCGAGCGCCCCACGGGGGATCTCGATGGCGAATCCGTCTATGACGGTCGAGTAGTCCTTGACGTCGGTGATGGGCGTGCCGCCGGAGGTGCTCACGCCGGGGAGCGCGCCCGAGACGGCGGAGGTGATGCGGTCCTTGACGACCTCGTGCTTCGTGGACGAGGAGAGGCCGAAGATCCGCCTGTACCACGGGATCCCCACATTGCCCTCGTCGAGTTGGACGATGACGGTGACCGGCGTGGTGCCGCCGGTGCGGTCCTCGTCGGCGAGCAGGCCGCCCTCCGGTGCCTTGGCGCCGCCGCCGGCCAGTTCGGACATCGAACTGAGCGCGGCCTCGAGGCCGCGGCCGCTCTGCGAGTCGTCGCCGGAGCCGGTCCCGGACTGAGCCGCAGCGCCCGACGGCTCCGCGGGGGCCGGAGTGGACGGGCGGGCGGCGTGGGAGGCCGGCGGAGTGGGCGGTGGCGCCGCCGCCGTCGGCGACGCCAGCGCCACCGCACTGGCGACGAGCGCGCCCGAGAGCGTGAGTGTGAGAGTCGCGCGTGGAATGTGTCGTTTCATGACTGCCCCATGGTTGACGGATATTGGATAAGCGCACCCTTTTTCGGGGAACAAGGCCACTCTTATTTCTGCCACCCTATTGGCGAACTGCCCTTCGCATCAAGAGAGATGTGGCGCGAAACACCACTACCCTCCCACAGCGTGAGACTACTACCATCGCAATATGCTCATTCGACTATTGCGGGCGCGCCTGCGCCCATACACTTGGCTCCTCGTGGGGGTCGTCGTCCTCCAGTTCGCCCAGGTCATGGCCTCCCTCTACCTGCCCACCCTCAACGCCGACATCATCGACAAGGGCGTGGCCACCGGCGACACCGCCTACATCTGGCGCACCGGCGCCTTCATGCTGGCGGTGAGCGCCCTCCAGGGGGTCTGCTCGGTCCTGGCGACCTACCTGGCGGCCCGGGCCTCGATGGGCATGGGGCGCGACCTGCGCGGCGCCGTCTTCGAGCGCGTCAGCGGCTTCTCCGAACGGGAGACCACCCGTTTCGGCGCCGGATCCCTGATCACCCGCAACACGAACGACGTCCAGCAGGTCCAGATGCTCGTCATGACGAGCTGCACGATAGCGGTGACCGCGCCGATCATGGCCATCGGCGGGATCATCATGGCCGTCAGCAAGGCCCCCGCCCTCTCCTGGCTCATCGCGGCCTCGGTCCCCCTCCTGCTGGTCGTGGTCGCCCTCATCGTCAGCCGCATGGTCCCGCTGTTCCGCTCCTACCAGGACAAGCTCGACGGCATCAACCGCGTGATGCGCGAACAGCTCGCCGGGATCCGCGTCATCCGGGCCTTCGTCCGCGAGCGCGCCGAGACCGACCGCTTCGAGGAGGCGAACAGCTCCATCACCCGCGTCAGCGAACGCGTCGGCCAGCTCTTCGTCCTCCTCTTCCCCCTGGTGATGCTCATGCTCGACGTCACCATCGTCGGAGTCATCTGGTTCGGCGGGCACCGCGTCGGCGACGGCGACGTCGAGATCGGCACCCTCATCGCCTTCATGGCCTACCTCATGCAGATCCTCATGGGCATCGTCATGGCCTCATTCATGACCATCATGATCCCGCGCGCCGCGGTCTGCGCCGAGCGCATCAGCGAGGTCCTGGCCACCCCGCCCACGATCACCGCCCCCGCCGGGGCGACGACCGCCTTCCCCTCGCCCGGCTCAGTCGAAATGCGGGACGTGGGCTTCACCTACCCCGACGCCGACGAGCGCGTGCTCGAAGGCGTGGGCTTCACCGCGGCGCCAGGGACCACGACCGCCATCGTCGGCTCCACCGCCTCCGGCAAGTCCACGATGGTGCGCCTGCTGGCGCGCCTGCTCGACGCCTCCGAGGGACAGGTCATCATCGGCGGCACAGACGTGCGCGAAGCCGATCCCGAGGCGCTGTGGGCGCAGATCGGCCTCGTCCCCCAGCACCCCTTCCTTTTCGCCGGCACCGTCGCCTCGAACCTGCGCCTGGGCCGCGAGGACGCCACGGACGAGGAGCTGTGGGAGGCCCTCGGGGTCGCCCAGGCCGAGGACTTCGTGTCCGAGATGGACGGCGGCCTCGACGCGGCCATCGCCCAGGGCGGCACGAACGTGTCCGGCGGCCAGCGCCAGAGGCTCGCCATCGCCCGCGCCCTCGTGCGCAGGCCCCCTGTCCTCATCTTCGACGACTCCTTCTCCGCCCTCGACGTCGCCACCGACGCGCGCCTGCGCGCGTCCCTGGGGCCCGCCACCGCGGGGACCACGAAGATCGTCATCGCCTCCCGGGTGTCCACCATCGTCGACGCGGACCAGATCCTGGTCCTCGACGCCGGGCGCCTGGTCGCCAGCGGCACCCACGAGCAGCTGCTCGCGGCCTCGGAGGTCTACAAGGAAATCGTCACCTCCCAATTCGGAGCGGAGGCCCTCTCATGAGCACCCAGGACAAGACCCCCACGACCCAGACGAGCCCCGAGGAGGAGGAACTGGCCGCCGAGGCCCTCGCCTCGTCCGGCGGCTGGCACGACGGCCCGCCGCCCGGGAAGGCGAAGGCGTTCTGGCCCTCGTTCAAGCGCATGATCGGGCTGCTGACCGCCCACCGCAACTGGATGGCGGCGATCCTGGTCGCCACGGCGGCCTCCGTCGCCCTCGCGGTCATCGCGCCGAAGGTGCTCGGGCGGGCGACGAACGTGGTCTTCGAGGGCGTCGTCTCACAGGCCCTGCCGGCCGGGACCACGAAGGAGCAGGCCATCGAGGCCCTGCGCGCCCAGGGGATGGACGACTTCGCCACGATGCTCTCCGCCATGGACATCACCCCTGGCACCGGGATCGACTTCCAGCGCCTGGGGGGGATCCTCCTCCTCGTCCTGGGCCTGTACGCGGGCTCCGCCTTCCTCAACTGGTTCCAGGGGTACATGCTCAACCGGATCACCGCCCGCGCTCTCTACCGCCTGCGGCGCCGGGTCGAGCAGAAGATCCACCGCCTGCCCCTGAGCCACTTCGACCGGATGCGCCGCGGGGACGTGCTCTCGCGCCTCACCAACGACGTGGACAACGTGAACAACACGCTCCAGCAGACCCTATCCACTGCGCTGAGCTCCATCCTCACAGTGGTCGGGGTGCTCGCCATGATGTTCTCCATCTCGTGGAAGCTGGCGCTGGTCGCACTCATCACCGTGCCGCTGTCGGGCATCGTCTTCGGCTTCATCGGCCCCCGCTCGCAGAAGGCGTTCACCGCCCAGTGGGCGCGGACCGGCACCCTCAACACGCGCGTCGAGGAGTCCTTCTCCGGGCACGCCCTGGTGCGCGTCTACGGGCGCACCGACTCGGTGCGCAGGGCGTTCGCCGAGGAGAACGAGCAGCTCTACCGCACGGCGCTGCGCGCCCAGTTCCTCTCGGGGATCATGATGCCGATCATGCTGGTCATCGGGAACATCGTGTACGTCGCCATCGCCGTGGTCGGCGGCGCCATGGTGGCCTCGGGGGCGCTGCTGCTCGGCGACGTGCAGGCGTTCATCCAGTACTCGCAGCAGTTCTCACAGCCGCTGGGCCAACTGGGCGCCATGGCCACCGCCGTCCAGTCGGGCACCGCCAGCGCGGAGCGCATCTTCGAACTCCTGGACGCCGAGGAGGAGGGGGCGGACGCCCCGGCCCGCGCCCCGTCGGACACGGACGGGCCCGGCGCGGCACAGGACTCCCCCGCCCCGTCGGATGGGGCGACCGCCCCGAAGGGCGCCGGCGCCATCGAGATGCGGCACGTGCGCTTCTCCTACTCGCCCGGCACCGAGCTGATCCGCGACCTCACGCTGCGCGTCGACCCCGGGAACACGGTGGCGGTCGTGGGGCCGACGGGCGCGGGCAAGACCACCCTGGTCAACCTGCTCATGCGCTTCTACGAGCTCGACTCCGGGCGGATCACCATCGACGGCCACGACATCGCCGCCATGACCCGCCACGAGGTCCGGCGCCGCACCGGCATGGTCCTGCAGGACCCGTGGCTCTTCGCGGGCACCGTGCGCGAGAACATCCGCTACGGCCGCCCCGGTGCCTCGGACGCCGAGGTGGAGGAGGCCGCCAGGGCGTGCTTCGTCGACCACATCATCCGTGCGCTCCCCCACGGCTACGACACGGTTCTGGAGGAGGACGCGGCGAACATCTCCGCGGGCGAGCGCCAGTTGCTCACCATCGCGCGGGCGTTCGTGGCGAACCCCTCGGTGCTGATCCTCGACGAGGCGACCAGCTCGGTGGACACGCGCACGGAGCTGCTGGTCCAGCGCGCCATGAACGCGCTGCGCCAGGGGCGCACGAGCTTCATCATCGCCCACCGCCTGTCCACGATCCGCGACGCGGACACGATCCTGGTCATGGAGGACGGCGACATCGTGGAGCAGGGCGGCCACGCGGAGCTCCTCGCCAAGGGCGGGGCCTACGCGCGCCTGCACGCCGCCCAGTTCGCGAGCGCCTCCGACTGAGCCCACCCGGCCCCGGGGTCCGTACCGCCTCCGGGCGGTCCCGGGGCCGGGCGCTGCGCGTGACGGCGCGTCCCTCACCGACGGGATGATCCACGAGTTGGCGGGACCGGAAGAACGCGGATACGGTACTGGGGTACTGGAAAAGCCGGGGGGCATCCGACATGAGCATCGCAACGCTTCTGGATGAGCACTCGATCGACCTGCCCAGTTACTCGGAGGTCTCGATCGAATCGGGCCGGGCCCCCATCACACTGTCCGTCTGGGAGGCGGAGCGGGACACGTCGCCGACGGTCGTGTTCGTCCCGGGCACCATGACCCACCCCCTGTTCTACAGCCCCTTCCTGGACGCTCTCAGCCGGCACGGCTACCACGTGATCGGCGTCCACCCGCTGTCCCACGGGCGCAGTCCCCGCCTCATCCGCCGGTTCACCCTTGACGACATGATCGGGAACGTCCGGGACGCGGTGGGCTACGCCTGCGCCCGTTTCCCCGGCGCCGTCGGACTGATGGGGTCGAGCCAGGGCGGCGTCCTCACCCTGCTGACCGCCGGCGCCGAGCACCGCATCCGCGCCGCCTTTCCGCACAACGTCCTGTTCACGCCCTTGCGTGAATCCCTGTCGGTCACCCGCTTCCCCAACGCGCTCGGCGTGGTGTACCCGGCGATCCGCCGTATCATCGCCGCGGTCGGCCGGGTGCTGCCCGGACTGCAGGTGCCTGTGGGCTTCTACCTCGACGTGGACAAAGTCTTCTCAGAGCGGCAGTGGCGCGACGCGTTCTTCGCGGATCCCATGCGGCTCGAATCCTACCCGATGAGTTTTCTGTCCAGCCTGTTCACGACTGACATGTCGGCCCTCGTCGATGGCAGTATCAGCTGTCCGGTGGTGGCGTTCGTGTCGACGGGCGATCCCTTGTTCACCCTCGAGTACAGCCGCTTGGTCTACGAGCGGCTGGTGGCGCCCGAGAAGCGGTTGGTCGAGTTGCCCGCCGACCACCACCTGGTCCTCAACGAGAAAGCCGAGCGCGTTATCCCAACGGTACTGGCCGCCCTAGACGACTACCTCAAGTAGCCCACGCTGCCCTGTGGATAGTCCCGGGGCCGGCACCGATCCCCGCATTGGGCCCGGCAGAGCCACCCGGCAGTGCGACGGAGTCCGATTCCGCGGTGGCGCCCCCCAGTTTCAGCGGCTATTGCGACGATGGCGCACCCGCCCTCACTGCCGCTCGGACAGCGCCAGGTTGGCGCGCACGGCCGCGCCGATGCGGTCCAGCGCCCCGGCGGTCGCCCAGCTGCCGTCGAGCCCGGCCAGGCGGGGGACGGGGACGGACTCGCCCTCCTCCAAGTCGAAGCCCAGCAGCGCGCGCCACAGGGGCACCAGTTCCTCGTTGTAGGTGTGCCCGTGGCCGGCGGGGGCGGTGCCGGCGACGGGCAGATCCGCCATGATCTGCAGGTAGGTCACTCCCCGCGTGAACTCGACGTTCTTGGACACGTCCCGCCCGGCGCGCTCGCGCAGCCAGTCGGGCTGGCGCCACAGCAGCCGGGGGTTCCACCACACGACGGGGTCCGAGGCGTGCTGGGCGTAGACGATCCGCGGGAAGGACCAGCGGCCCAGCTCCCGCCCGTACAGGTCCTGGCGCAGGTCCTCGGGGGCGTTGACGAAGCGCACGTTGCGACCGTTATCGACAACCGGAGCCACCTCGGGGCTCCCCCGGTGGCGAGAGGCCGTGAGCACCCGGTGCATCGGGGTGAAGGCGGGCGTGCCCACCCACAGCGCCCCATCGACGCGGGCCAGGGCGTCGGCGGGGGAATCGAACACGGACTGCGAGGCGAAGGCGCCCAGGGACTCCCCGCACACGAAGAGGGCGGGGCGCTCGGCCCCGTCGATGGCGTCGATCGCCTCGCGAACGGCGCGGAAAAGGGCGCGGGACGCCTCCTGTGCGGGCTCGAGCCCCGTCAGCCAGTTGAGGGCGGAGGGCACGTAGGAGTACTGCAGGGACGCGGTCGCGCAATCGCCGCCGGTCAGGTACTCGAAGGGCTGGACCTGCCACTCGTCCACCCATCCCGAGCCCGTGGACGCGGCCACCAGGACCGCTGCCCGCCGGAAGGCGCCGGTGCGCTCCAGTTCGGCCACGACCAGTGCGGCCGCCTCGTCGATGCCCGCCCCTGCGGAGGGCATTCCCGCGTACACGCGGATCGGCTCCTTCGCCGCGCGCCCGGTGACCGCTTCGACGTCGGCGCGGCTGGGGCCCCGTCCGAGGAAGACCCTCCCCTGGCCGCCCACCGATTCCCACGTGGAGGGCGAGGCGGGCGAGGCGGAGCGCTCGGGGACGCTCGGCTGGAAAATGCCCTTCGCGGTGCGCGTGTTCATCCGCTCGGCGTGCCGCCGGAAGAACCCGATGCCGCCGCGCAGGATCACGTTGGAGGTGAGGAAGTAGATGATCGCGCCCAGGATGGCGACGCCGGCCAGTGCCGCCGCCCAGCGCGGCATGTGGTCGGCCAGCGCGTTGATGAGCGCCCGCCCGACCAGGTTGACGCCCGTGATCAATCCGACGAAGAGGTGGGCGATGATGACGGCGCCGACGGCCCCCAGGAGGTAGCCCCACGGCGTTTCGGCGCGCATCCCCACCAGCGCGGCCGCACGGCGGGCACGGCGGTACGACTGGACGACGGCGTACAACCACCAGGCGAGGAACAGCACCGCGACGCCCGCCCGCGAGGCCCACTCGACGGATTCGTCGGCGCTGATCCTCAGGTCCGCCGCCTTGATGAGGCGGGCGCCCGCGCTCTGCACGATGAGCCCCAGGATGTAGCCGATGGAGACCAGGACGCCCGACGCCACGGCGTGCCACCACCAGGACCTGGCCATGAGGGAGGGGGAGACCGACACCGCGTACATGGCGAGCGCGCCGATCAGCCCCAGAAACGACAATCCCATAGTGGTCGATTCTGCCAGTCGTCCGGCCGGAAAAGCAGATCGCGTGACTGTGCTCACTTCGGAGCGGGCGCCGACAGGCGCTGGGACCCGGGGGCGCTTCCGCTGCCGTTGCCGTTGCCGCTACGGAACCTCGGGGGCGGGGGTGCTTCCGCTATGGACCCGGGCAGCGGGGGCGCGGGTGGTCCACACGAGCGTCGAGTAGGGGATCGTGATCTCCTGGTCCGCCCTGTGCCCCAGGTGCTCGTACAGGTACCAGCGCAGGTTGTCCTGCATCGCGCGCCTGCGGGCCGCGTCCGCGCGCAGGTAGGACGAGCGGGTGGTCCCCAGTTCGAGGATCTGCTCGGGCTCCATCCGGTCCTCCCACCAGAACCGCTCGAGGACGGGCGGGGCGAAGCCGGCCGGACGGGGAGGGCGGTCGGCGCGGTGGACGTCCCCGGAGCGCATGATGCGGCAGAGGCGGTGGACCCACTGGGCGGTGACGTCCATTTGGTTGAAGACGATGACCAGGGGCGCCCCCGGCTTGAGGATGCGCACCGCCTCGGCCCCCGCCGCCGCGGGATCCACCCAGTGCCACGACTGGGCGTAGACGACCAGGTCGCAGCTGGCGGCCCCCAGGCCCGTGTCCTCGGCGGTGGCGGCGACCTGCGCGATGAGCGGGTGGGGGCGCGCCTGGGCGCGCATCGCGGCGGAGGGCTCCACGGCCCGCACCTCCAGGCCCTCCTCGGCCAGCAGGGCGCTCATCTTGCCCGTGCCCGCCCCTATGTCGGCGGCGAGGCCGCGGGCGGGGCGGTCAGCG
>NZ_CP017298.1:1504113-1507336 GCF_001746855.1 Pauljensenia hongkongensis
CGCCCCCGCGTTCCCCCGGGCAGCGGGGCACACCGCGCCTCCCCCGGCAGTGGGGCCCGCATCCCCTCCCCGGCTTCCCCGCACGTCCAGGCCGGCCGCCCGCACGATGGCGGCGACGGCGGCGGCCGGGTAGGCGGGCCGCACGCGCGCGTAGCTGGGGCGCGCCGCCTCGAAGGGGTTCCCGCCCGCGCCGCCCCTGTTCTCCGGCGCGCTCACAGCAGCGCCGACCCGAGGCGGCACACGTTGTCCACGTAGTGCGCGTACCACGGCTTCCCGATCCACTCGGCCAGGGTGAGCTCCCGGGACCGCTCGCGGTAGCGCTGGTCGTTGGCGGCGATCATCTCCGCCAGCCCGGGGTCCTCGGCCAGCAGCATCACCTCGTAGTTGAGGCCGAAGGACCGGAAGTCCATGTTCGACGACCCTATGGTGACGGTCCGGCGGTCGATCATGACGTACTTGGAGTGCAGGACGGTGGGCGCCTGGTACAGGTGGATGCGCACGCCGGATTTGAGCAGGGGCTCGTAGTAGGAGCGCTGGGCGTGGCCGACCAGGAACTGGTCGGACTCCTCGGACACGAACAACTCGACGTCGACGCCCTTGAGGGCGGCGTTCGTCAGCGCCGACAGGAGGGCCTCGTCGGGGATGAAGTAGGGGCTGACGACCGACACGGAGCGGGTCGCGCAGTGTATGAGGTCGACGAACATCCGCAGGCCGGGCTCGGAGCGGTACGCGGGCCCTGAGGGGACGATCTGCATCGGCGAGGCGTGGGCCCCGCCCGTGTGCTCGGCGTCCTCGCCGCCGCCCAGGTCGTCGCCGCCCGGGTCTTCGGGGTCCAGGTCGGCGGGGCCCAGAACCTCGCCGCACGCGTAGAACCAGTCGGTGGCGAAGACCGTCTCCACCTGGCGGGCGATACTGCCGTGGACGCTGACGGTCGTATCGTGGAACTCGATGCCGGCCTCGGCGTAGGCGGGGGTGTCGTAGTCGGCGGCGACCAGGTTGTGCGAGCCGACGAAGGCGGTGCGGGAGTCGACGACCAGCAGTTTGCGGTGGTTGCGCAGGTCGGGCCGCCGCACGGGGCCCTTGAAGGGGTTGAAGGGCAGCATGACGTGCCATTGGAGGCCGGATCCGTCCAGGCGGTCGCGGAACTCCCGCCACCCGGGGATGGAGCGCAGTCCGTGGTGGTCCACCAGCAGGCGCACGACGACGCCCCGGGCCGCGGCGCGCTGGAGGGCCTCGTAGAGGACCGCGGTGTCGTCGTCCCAGCTGGTCTGGTAGTACAGGACGTGGACGTGGTGGGCGGCGCGGTCCACGGCGTCGGCCATGGCGGCGAAGGCCTCCGCGGGAGCGGTGTAGAGCCCGCCCACGCTCCCGGTGGTCTCGCCGAACCGCGTGGTCTCGCGGTTCATCCGCATGATGGCGGCGGTCGCCTCGTGGGCGTGCGGCGTCCAACCGGGCGCGGCGGCCAGTAGCTCCTTGACGATTCCGGACGCCTTGGGGTCGTCGTCGAGGGCCCTGCCCATTGCCCACCAGGACCCGAAGACCAGGTAGAGGGGGACGCCCAGGAAGGGCACCGGGAAGATGATCAGCAGCCAGGCGGTCGAAGTGGAGGCCCGCCTGTGCCTGGGGACCACGCCGAGGGCGACCAGGCGGATGACGGTATCGACTCCGACGATCGTGGCGATCAGCCACGTCGGCAGCTCGGGCGGCGGCAACGGGACCATGCGCCCAGACTACCGGCGGCCCCCTCAAGTTCGTACGACCAGGTCGGCGAGGCGCGCCCCGTCCCGCGCCCCGTCCTGCGCCGCCCACCTGCGCCAGTGGGGCGCGTACACGTCGCCGTCGCGTGCGAGCGCCCTGGCCCGGCGCTGGCCGGCGCCCCCGCCCGCTTCCACCCACACCGCCAGGTCGGCACTGGCGCGCGAGGCGGGCGTCAGCGCGCCGCAGCCCTCGATGACGGTGGGGATCCCCGCGGGCAGGAGCACCGGGGCGAGGGGGCGCCCCGCTTCCCAGTCCCACGGCGTGTAGTGGGTGTCCCGCCCGGCGGCGAGGTCGCGGGCGATGCGGGCGGTTTCGCGGGAGCCCTCCTCGAGGCCGTCCCACCCGGGGTAGTAGGAGTCGAGGCCGAGGACCCTCCACGGGCCGCCCGGTGGCGCCAGTGCGGCCGCGAGCGTGCTCTTGCCGGCGCCGGAGAGTCCGTCGATCAGCACGAGGGGGGCGCCGGGGCGCCGCGCGTGGCGGGTGCGCGCCAGGGCGTCGAGCGCCCTGGCGACGGCGGGGACGGTGGCCCGGGGCGCCGTCACCGGCCCACCAGCGACAGGTTGGAGGTGAGGACCGCGACGGCGATGGCGGCGGCGGGGATCAGGACGGCGACCGCCATGAGGGCGGCGTCCGCGGCGCCCATCCGGGACGGGCGCGCCCACGTGCGCGGGCCAGGGGCGCCGAATCCGCGGGCCTCCATGGTGAGGGAGAGTTTCGCGCTGCGCCGCAGGGCGAAGACCAGCAGGGAGAAACTCCCCCTGAGGAAGGAGCGGACGCGGGAGCCGTCGCCGATGCCCCGTATGCGCCTGGCCCGTTCGAGCGCTTTCCAGTCGGCCGCCATGAGGCCGGTCATGCGGGCGCCCGCCAGCGCGGCCAGGATGGGCCGGGCGGGCAGGTGGAGGATCTGTGCCAGCCCGTCGCCCATGTCCGTGGGGTCGATGTTCGACAGCAGCACGATGGCGGGCAGGGCGACCGCGCACACGCGCAGCGCGATGCCGATGGCCAGCCAGATGGACCTGTCGGTGATGGCCGCGGGCCCCATGCTCCAGTAGGTGGCGCCCCCGGGGGAGGCGTAGAGCAGCATCGACAGGGCCGACAGGGGCGCGGCGACCGCCAGTGGCGAGCAGCGCAGCGCGAGGCTGCGCGCCCTCATCCGCGCGGCGGGCAGGACGAGCAGTTCGAGGCCGAGCGCCACCGAGGCGCTGACGGGGTCGACGCTGATGAGCAGGGGCGTCGTCATGACGATGAGCGCGAGGATCCGGGTGACGGGGTTGAAGCGGTCGAGTCCGCGGCGCCGCCTCCCGTCCTCCCGGCCCGGGGTCCTGGGCGCCTGCGTCCGGGGGTGGTCGGCGCGGTCCGTTGCCTCCGCTGCGGTGGCGGACGCCTGGGCGCCGCTGCTGCCGGCTCCCCCGGCTCCGTCCGCTCCCCCGGCTTCGTCGGCGTCCTCGGCTCCGTCCGCTCCCCC
>NZ_CP017298.1:1507464-1508140 GCF_001746855.1 Pauljensenia hongkongensis
CTTTCCCGCAGAGTACGGGCCTGGGAGGCCAGCACCTCGTCGATGGGGCCGTCGGCGGCGATCGCGCCGTCCAGGACCACCACGACGCGGTCGACCAGGTCCGCCCAGATGTCGACGCGGTGCTCGATGACCACCAGGGTGGCCCCCGACTCGTCGAGGACCCTCTCGACCGCGCCGCGCACCCCGGCGACGCCCACCGGGTCCAGGTTGGCGGTGGGCTCGTCGAGCAGGAGGAGGCGGGGCCCCATGGCGAGGACCGAGGCGAGGGCGAGCCGCTGCTTCTGGCCGCCCGACAGGGCGGTGGTGGGGTGGTCGGGGGCGGCGTCGAGGCCGACCGCGCCGGTGGCGGCACTGACGCGCGGCCATATCTCCTCGCGGGGGACGCCCAGGTTCTCCATGCCGAAGGCCACGTCGTCGCCGACGCGGGCGAGGACCACCTGGGCCTCGGGGTCCTGCATCACGAGCCCGATGCGGCCCCGCAGGTCCGCGGGGGCGGCCCCGTCGACGACGAGGCCCCCCTTCGCCTCGCCCTCGTCCTCGCCGCCCAGGAGCCCGGCCAGCCCGGCCATGAGGGTGGACTTGCCGGACCCGGACGGCCCGAGGACGAGGACGCGCTCGCCGGGCTCGATCCGCAGGTCGACGCCGTCGAGGGCCCAGGCGAGGCGGCCGGCGTGGC
>NZ_CP017298.1:1508190-1519847 GCF_001746855.1 Pauljensenia hongkongensis
CGCCGTTCGCGCGGGGGTCAGACACGCTGGCGGGCCTGCCTGCCGGCGGCGAAACGGTCGAGGGCGCCGGTGGCGGCCAGTGCCCGGGTGAGCGCCCACGCGAGGACGCCTCCCAGAAGGGCCCCGGAGACGACGCCCGTGCCCAGGTAGACCAGGTTGACGGAGAGGGCTTTCTCGTAGTTGCCCGTCACGAACTCGTAGGCCCAGGCGCCGCAGAAGGCGCCGGCCCCGGCCAGGGCGGCGGTGGCGATGGTGTAGCGCCGGTAAGCGAAGAGCAGGAAGAAGAGCTCCGCGCCCAGGCCCTGGACGAGGCCGGAGTACAGGGTGGTGATGCCCCACTGGGATCCGAGGGCGGCGGACACCGAGGCGGCGAGGAGCTCGACGAAGAGGGCGGCGCCGGGCTTGCGGATGATGAAGCCGCCCAGGGGCCCGCCCAGCATCCAGATGCCGGTGGCCAGGCCGCCGAGGCCGGGGGCCAGGTTCCCGAAGAGCTCGTACCCGGCGCCACCGACCTGGTTCCACACCAGGAAGATGAGGCCGCACGCGACGGCGAGTACGGCGGCGGTGACGAAATCGATGACCCGCCATCCCATTTTCGGGGCGGCGGGGGTGCGTGGTTCGGCCATGCTCAGGTGTCTCCTCTCGTCAAGCACAGCGGCCACGAGGGAAGAAGCCTTCCTACGCCGGTATGGTCCGGTTCAGGTTCAACGGTCGGGGTCCATCCCCTTCTCAGCTCGTCGTGAGCTCCCGTGGCACAGTGGCGAGCATAGTGGCTAACCATCGTCCTCGCGAGTCCGGGCGCGGGGACGGGCCCCGACCTGCGCCGACGCGGTCCCCGGGCGCCCCGGCCAGGGAACGCGGCCCACTCGTCGAGGGCCTTTGCCCGCGCCAACACCATCGGCCGCATGGGACGTGTCCCCCGTCGTCCGCCAGTTCCCGCCACACCGCGAGTCGCTGCGATCGACGTGGGGGGGAACCACCGCCGGATCACAGCATCCGTCCTCTCATGCGGTTTCGAGGTCCTTCGCGATCAAGGCGCGCAGGTATTCGGACCGCGTGCTCCCCGACGCCGCTGCCCGATCATCAAGGGCTTCGACTTGCGAAACGGGCAGCCGCACGGCGACAGCCGCTGTTTCCTCGTCGAAGAGGGGCGGCCGTCCCGGTACGGGCCGCCACTGGCCCGGGTACTTCCCCCCTTCGAACATGCGCGCTTCGGCTTCAAGTTCTTCATCCGTGGCTGTTCCGCCGCCCCTGAGGTGGTAGGTGGTCATCGTTTCCTCCGTTCGCGGCCCAGAACCTCGGTAAGGAAGTTCTGCAGCGGACCGTCCCCGCACCGGGGTCGCGTCTACGAACATGGATGGTCGCAGCTGTGACTGCAACCATCCACATGCGGTTCACGCCACCAGGCGCTCAGGACTCCAGGTACTCCTTGGCGGCAGTGAGGACCTGGTCCCACATGCCGGCCTCGTCCTCCCACGCCTGGCGGACCACGTCCTCGTCGTCGCTGACCGACGACAGGCCGGACTCCTCGACGTGGATGGCGACGCCGCCGCGCTCCTCGGACAACGAGATCTCGACGCGCGTCGTGCGGCCGTCGGGCAGCTCGTCGTCGGCCAGGGGGTACCAGCGGTAGGCGACGACGTCCATCGGGTCCTCGTCGGCCTTCTCGATCAGCCACTGCCCCGCCTCGGGGTCGTTGACGCGGTAGACGCCGTCATCGCCCCGGGTGACGTCGTGGTCGCCGAGGGGGCCGTCGTTGACCCACCACCCGGGTTCGGACACGAGCGCCCAGGCCTTCTCGACCGTCGCGTCCACCACGACGTCGGTCTCGACCCGGTCGAAGTCGTTCTCACCCTCAACGGGCTCATCAACGAAGATGCTCATGTGACAACGGTAGCGCCCCGGACCGCCCCGCGCGCCGCGGCGCGGTCCGGGGGGCGCCGATCAGGCCAGGCGGGTGACGCGGTAGCGCCAGCTGGGGCCGGCCTCGAGCGTCTCCACGCGGTAGTGGGACGAGGAGTCCCGCAGGTGGGCGAAGAGCGGCTCGGGCTGGTGGGGCGCGCGGATCCGGATGTTCTCGCCCACGGGCAGGCTGTCCACCGCCGCGAAGAGCACGGCGTGCCGCACCACGCGGGGGATGGAGTGGATGACCAGCTCGTCGTCGCTGCTCTGGTGGACCACTCCCGCGCCCCCTCGGTGCTCATGCCCGTGGCGGTGGCGGTGACCGCCGCCGTGCCCGCCGCACCCGCAGCTCGACGAGGCCGGGGCCGCCTCGGGGGCCTCGTGCCCGCCGCACCCGCAACCCGACGGGGCCGCCTCGGGGGCCTCGTGCCCGCCGCAGCCGCAGTCGGCGGCGGGCTGCGTGCTGGCATCGACCAGTTTGAAGGTCTGGGCGCCCGCGGGGGCCGCCTCGGGATTGGTTGCCACGGTGTCTCCTTTTGTCAGGCGATCATGGGCTCGGTGCCCACGGGCGACCAGTGTAGGGTTCCCCAACCAGGCCGTCGCGGGGAACAGCAGGGGACCTTCCGATCGGCGGGCGCACGTGTTCCCCCGGGCACGAGTGCGGGCACGGGTCCGCCGTTCCGGCCCACCGGCTCCCCCTCGGACCCACTCCCCGCCCCTTCTTGGTGCCGCACACAAGGGCGGGAATTAGACAACACCGCACCGCACACAAGGGCTTGATTCCGCCCTTGTGTGCGGTGCGTATTTCGTAAATCAGCCCCCTTGTGTGCGCACCCCAGGGAAGCCGGTCCGGGACCCGGCCCTTGCGGGGGCGCAGCGCTCCCCGGACGCGAGCATGGGCACCCGTTGTCGGCACGGACGCGCCTTGTCGGCTCCGCGAGGGGCTATCTCATCGCGAGGGGAGCGTCGGCACGGACGCGCGCTGTCGGCTCCGCGAGGGGTGGTCGGCACGGACGCGCATTGTTGGCAACGTGAGGGGGTCGTCGACACCGCGAGGGGGATATAACGCGCGCTCATGTCAACAAAGCGCGTCGGTGCCGATATCCCATGCAGATCGTCGACAACGCGCGTCGGCGTCAGCCGGTGCCGTCACCACGCCGGTGGCCTTCGTCGGCACCGCGGCGACGGCCCCCCGACCGGCGGCCACGACGCCCGCGGGCGCGCCCGGAGGGCGTCCCGACCACCGGTTGCCCTCAGTCCTGGCGCAGTGCGAACTCCGCCTCGACCTCCACAGACACGCCCAGGGGAAGGGCCGCGACGCCGACTGCGCTGCGCGCGTGGGCGGAGCCGAAGACGTCGCCGAACAGCTCGGAAGCGCCGTTGACGACCCCGGCCTGCCCGTAGAAGTCAGGGCGCGAGGACACGAAGCCCACCACTTTCACGACGCCCGCCAGCCTGTCCACTCCCCCGGCGGCGGCAGCGGCGGCGGCGAGCGCGTTGAGGGCGCACACGCGCGCCGCCTCCTTGGCGTCCTCGGGGTCGACCCCGCCCTCGCCCACTGCGCCGACGCACACCGGTTCCCCTCCGACGACGGGGATCTGCCCGGATGTCCGCACGACGCCGCGGTCGATGACGGCGGGCGTGTACGCGGCGACGGGGGTGGCGACGGGCGGCAGCTCGATGCCCAGTTCGGCCAGCTTCGCTGAGGGTTTCGTCATGGTTGCTCCTTTCGCGGCGGCGCCTGCGCGGGTGCGGCGGGCTGGCGCCGCGTTCAGGGTAGCGCGGGGCCGTGGGCGCCGCACCCGCCCGCCGCGCCCCTCGGGCACAATAGTGTGGCGGAAAGGAGCCCTATGGACATCGTCATTCAAATCGGACTGATCTGCGCGCTGCTGTACGTGCTCGGAGTGCTCCTGCACGGCAGGCGCTCGCGCCGGCGCCTCGTGTTCCTGCGGACTCTGGCCTTCCTGACCTTGACGGCCCTGGGCAACGCGCTGCTGCTGGTGCTCCTGGCCGTCGGCGGGGGCGCGCTGTTGAGCGCGGTGGCGCTCATCAAGGATCCGAACGCGTTCGACAGCGCCAGGAACGCCGCCGGGATCCTCCAGTCGCGCTTCGGGGACTTCCGCAGCGTGTGGCTGCTGCTGACGCTGCTGGTCCTCGTGCTGCTCACGGCCGTCATCCAGTTGGCGGTGAGGCGCGTGCTCACCCTGCGCTTCCACTTGGCCGCCGACGAGGAGGTCTACGAGATCGCCGAGTACTTCATCCAGTGGTTCACGATCTTCCTGGTCGTGTACCAGTTGTACTTCGCTGGGATCAAGGAGGTGTTCGAAGCGTACCTGAGCAGGTCCTTGACGAACATGGCCTTCGATATCGCGTTGACGCCGGAGAACCTCAATATCGTCATGCAGCCCATCGCCTTCTCGACGTGGGTCGTCATCGCCGTCGAGCACATGCGCAAGCACGCTGCGCACTCCGCGCCCCCTGACGCGCCCCCGGATCCGGAGTCCGGGGTGGGCGGCGACTAGGCACTACGAGGCGAGGGCCGCCGCGCCCAGCGCCGTCCCGGGCCCGGCGGTCCGGGCCCAACGATCCGAGCCCAGCGGTCCGAACCCAGCGGTCCGAACGCAGTGGTCCCATTGGGGTAGGAAACCACGCATTGGGGCAGGCAATTTGCCTACCCCAATGACCCGTTGCCTACCCCAATGCGCCACAGCCGACCCCAACACACCTCTCAGGCAGCCCCAGCACGCCGCAACCAGCCCCCATGCCGACCCGCACCCGCCCAGGACCACCCGGCCACCGCGCGCCCGTGCGCGTTTCACAGCACTCGTCAAGTGAACAGCGCCATAGTTCCGGGCAGCAGGAACTTCTACCTTTCTTTAACATACGAGCTAACATGTATGTATGAGACGAACAGCTGAGGACGCGGCCAAGACCCGCGTCGCGCTGCTGGAAGCGGCGCTGATAGCCTTCGAGGAGAAGGGGTGGAGGGGGGCGACGTTCGAGCACATCGCCGAACGAGCGGGCGTGACGCGGGGCGCGTTGCACCATCACTTCCGCGACAAGCGGACCCTGTTGGCGGAAGCGCTCGAATGGGGCTGGTCCGACTACGGCCAGCGCCTATTCGACACGGTCAGCCCCGCCACTGGCGATACCGGCAGCGCCGACGGGACCGTCGCACTCGATGAGCGGGCGCATCGCGCAGTCGAAGAACTGCTCGCGCGCTTCGTGCGACTCATCACCGGCGACCGGGCGTTCAGGGCCCTGGCCTCGACGACGGTACTGGTCGCGCCCCAAGCATTCGAACACTACGACAAGGGCGACGCGCTCGACGACTGGCGTGAACGCATCGAGGGGATCGTCGCCTCCCGCAGGGGCGCGACCAACGTCGCGCCACGGGACATCGCGGGCCTCGTCCTCGTACTGCTCCAGGGGTTCACCGTAGCCGCGGTGACCCGACCCGATGACCTTCCGCAACCCGACCGGCTCGACGCCACGATGGCGGCACTGGTGAAGGGGTTGCTCGAAACATGAAAGAACCACATGACCACCAATACGACCACCAACGATCCGCGCCCCGACGGCGCGGCCCCCGACGACGGCGCGCTTCCCCGCGCAACCCCCGCCCGGGCGACTGCCGTCTCCGGGGCGATCCTCTTCACTGACATGCTACTCCAGGGCCTGGCGATCCCGGTCCTCCCACTGCTGCCCGCCGTGGTGGAGCGGGGAGCCGCCGCGACCGGCATCCTCTTCGCCTCCTACGCCGTGGCGATGGTGATCGCCACGCTTTTCGCCGGTCGCATGGTCGACCGGCGTGGGAGCAAGGGACTGCTCGTGGCCGGCGTCATCGTGCTGGCAATCGCCACCCTCCTGTTCGCAACCGGCGGTCCCTACTGGCTGCTGCTGGCAGCGCGTTTCGCGCAGGGCTTGGCCGGCGGCGTCGCATGGGTCGCGGCCCTTTCCCTGATCGCCGCATCGACTGGATTCGACGAACGGGGCCAGATGATGGGCATCGCGATGTCGACCGTGACCCTCGGCGTGCTCGTCGGCCCGCCCCTGGCCGGCTTCCTGGTCGACGCCCTCGGACCGGCTTCCCCGTTCCTGGTCGCCACCGCCGTCGCACTCGCCGACCTCGCCGCGCTGTTGGCCCTGATCCCAGGCTCGCCCCGGCGCACCGACGACTCGGCCGGCCCCCTCGCGGTGCTGCGCGTGCCCGGTTCCGCCTCCATCGTGACCACCATTGCCATCGGCGCGGCGGTCCTCGCAGCGGTGGAGCCGGTTCTGCCGGCCCACCTCGGGGCACGGGCATCCACCACAGCCATCGGCATCCTCTTCGGCGTCGCTGCGCTGGCGGGCATCATCGCCAACCCGATCGTGGGGCGGTTCGTGGCATCGACGAGCCCCCGTCTGCTCACTGGAATCGGCGTCGTCGCGGCCGGTGCCGCGCTGGTGGTGCTCGGACGCTCGACCGGAGTCTGGGAGGCCGGGGTCGGCATGGGCCTGCTCGGCCTGTCCTCAGCCCTGCTGCTCGCCCCGGCCACCACCTTGATCAGCGAACAGGGGTTCAGGTCGGACCCGCCCACCTTGGGGGGCTCCTTCGCCCTGTACAACCTCGCCTACGCCACGGGACTGGCGATCGGCCCACTGCTGACGGGCTTCGGCGTGCAGCAGACCGGATTCGCCACTGCGATGGCCATCGCCGCCGCAGTGCTCGCCGCTCTGGGCGGCAGCGCCCTGACGCGCCTGCCCACCGGATGGGCCGCCGAGCGCGCCTCCACCACCGCTCGCGCAGACCGAACCCGTGCGTGACACTACGCACTCGAGTGCGCCCCCGCCCTGATTGATGGGCGGGGGCGCCCCCGGATCCGGAGTCCGGGGTGGGCGGCGGCTAGTCACTACGAGGCGAGGGCCGCCGCGCCCAGCGCCGTCCCGGGCCCCGCCCGCTTGGTGTCATCCTGCGCCCCCCAGCGCCGCCACCCGTTCGGCGCCCTTCCGGGCCCAGCGGTCCGAACCCAGCAGTCCGAACCAGCGGTCCGAACCCAGCGCCCTCCCGGGCCCAGCGGTCCCATTGGGGTAGGAAACCACGCATCGGGGCAGGCAATTTGCCTACCCCAATGACCCGTTGCCTACCCCAATGCGCCACAGCCGACCCCAGCGCGCCCGTCCGCGGCACCGTCCCCACTCGGCCCTCCGCCGCTCCCCGCCGCCCCCCGCTCAGTCCACATCCGTTGAGGCACCTGGCGGGACCTGGCCACCGCACCATTCCCCACTCCCCTCCTCCGCTCCGTCCTGCGGACGGTCCGACGGCCCCGGGGCAGGAGCACCGCCCGAGCGCCCCGCACTGCCGTCGAGGCGCTGGACGTGGAGCGTGAGGCGCGCGACCGCGCGGCGCAACTGGGCGACCTCCCTGGCGAGGGCGGCGGTGTCCGGCCCAACGCCATCCCCCACGACGCCCGCTCCCCCATCCGCACTGGCAGCACCCGGCCCCGCGGCCGCTCCCCCTTCGGCCGCGGCGCCCTCATCGCCCGGACTGCCCGCTCCGTCGTCCGGACAGCCCAGGCTGCCCCCAGCGCCGCCACACGCGGCAGCGCCAACACCGCCGCCGTCCGCCCCATCCGCACCGGCCTGTGCCCTGTCGTCGGCCCTGCGGCCCCACGACGTTCCGCACGCACCGGCCTGCGCGCCGCCGAGGACTCCCCCGGGCGCGCGCCCCGGCCCGCGCGCCGCCTGTTCCGCGTCGTCGCGGACCCGCTCGACGATCCACGAGGAGAAGAGGCCCGTGACCACGCCGAGCAGCGCGATTCCGAAGAGCATGAAGCCTGTGGCGACGACCCTCCCAGTGGGGGTGACCGGGGAGATGTCCCCGTAGCCGACGGTGGTGACCGTGACCAGCGACCACCACAGGGCGCGGCCGACGTCCGTGATGAGGGCGCCCTGCGCGTGGCGTTCCGCTTGGAGGACCGCGAGCGCCCCCATCCATACGAGCAGGACGGACAGCCCGCCCGTGTACAGGACGAGGCGCCCCCGGAAGGTTGTCTCCGCACGGCGCTGGAAGACGCGGAACGCCGCGAGTATCCGCACGAGGCGCAGCGGCCGCAGCGCGGGTAGCGCCACGGAGGCGAAGTCGAGTATGTTGTGGCGCAGCCAGTGCCATCTGCGGGGCGCGGTGGCCAGGCGGACGGCGAAGTCCACGGCGAAGAGCGCCCAGCAGCAGTCGAGGACCGCCTCGTGGCCGCCCTCCTCCCCGGGGTCGGTGAGGACCTCGGCGGAGTAGACAGCCAAGAAGACGACGGCGATCGCGATCATCGGCCATTCGGTGAGGCGCTCCCACCTCTTGTGGAGCCGCTCACGCGGATCAGGATCTTTCGTGGGGCGCGTCATTCACCTATTGTGCATCGCTTCACGATCAGATGGAATACCCGGAAAGTCCCAAAAGTCGCCCAGAAACAATCCAGGGATCTCCCAGACATGGATGGAGTAATTGATCGTAACCAAAACGTTACCTAAGGAGGAGCACCAATGAGCACCTTGCAGATGATCGGCATCGACCTCGCGGCCATGCTCGTCCTCGTTCTCGGACTCTACTTCCCACGCCACCGCCGCTCCGACCTGGTGGCCGCCTTCCTCGGCGTGAACGTCGGCGTGCTCGCGGTGGCGACGGTCCTGGCCAATTCGACGGTGAGCGCGGGCCTGGGCCTGGGGCTCTTCGGCGTCCTGTCCATCATCCGCCTGCGCTCGGACCAGATCTCGCAAACGGAGATCGCCTACTACTTTGCCGCCCTGTCGATCGGACTGCTGTCGGGCATGTCCACCCAGGCCACGCCCCTGCTGATCGGACTCATCGCCCTCATACTGGGCGCCCTGGCACTGGGCGACTCGGCACTGGTCTTCGGCCGTTACACGACGCGAACCGTCCAACTGGACAGCGCGATCGCCGACCAGGACGCCCTCGTCGCCGCCCTCGAGGAGCGCCTGGGGGCCTCCGTGGTCGCCACCAGGGTCATCAAACTCGACCTCGTCAACGACCTCACCCTGGTCGATGTGCGCACGAAGCAGTCGCCCGGGAAGAGCACCACGGCGTCCCCCCGCCGCGGCGCCCGGCCCCACGTCGGCGCCGACCCCCAATCCCCCGCCCACGCCGAGGCCGCATAGGCCGGTCGGCCCCGCGCGGAGGACCAGCCCCGCAAGAAGGAGGAGAAGCAATGCCCACCACCCGCACCCGCGTCGTGCCCCGCGCCCTCGCGCCCATCGGCCTCGGGGACCTCAATAGGCGCGCCGCCCTGCTCACCCGTGTCGACCGCAAGTACGTCCTGGGGCTCGAGGAGGCCCGTAGGGTGCTGGCGCTGGTGGACCCGGCCTCGCGCCTGCTGAGCATCGACGGGCTCGACGTGTCCGCCTACTCCACCACCTACTACGACACACCCGGGCTGGACGCGTTCTCCATGACCGCGCGCCCCCGCAGGCGCCGCTTCAAAGTGCGCACCCGCCTCTACCTGGACTCCGGCCAGGCGTTCCTCGAGGTCAAGACCCGCGGCCCGCGCGGCACCACCATCAAGGAACGGCAGCGGATCGCGCCCCACGAGGCGGGAGGGCCCCTGACCGACGCCCACCGGGAGTGGATGGCCGACCGCCTCGAGCGCGTGGGCCGCCCCGGGGCCGCCCGGGAGGTGGAGCCAGTGCTGCGGGGGTCCTACTCGCGGTCCACTCTGCTGCTCCCCGGGGGCCGGGCGCGGGCCACCATCGACTCCGACCTCGCGTGGGCGGCGCTCGATCCCCGGGGGCGCCCGGCGCGCACGCTGGCGCGCCCCGGCCTCGTCATCGTCGAGACGAAGGGGACCGCCACCCCCTCGTGCCTCGACCGCCTCCTGTGGTGCAATGGACACAGGCCCACCAGGATCTCGAAATACGCGACGGCCATGGCCGCGCTCCACGAGGAGCGGCCCACCAACCGGTGGAACCGCGTCCTCACCCGGCATTTCGGGCTCGCAGCCTGACTGAGAGGAAGACACGCCCATGAAAGCCTTGAAACCAGCATTCACCCCAGCCCGGGCGCTCGGCGCCGTCGTCCTCGTCTCCGCACTGGCCCTCGGCGCCTGCTCGTCGGGTTCGAACGGTCAGGCGAGCGGCGCGGCCGCCACGACGGCCGCCCCGGCTTCCGCGACGGGCGCAGGCGACACGACCGCCCCGCCCACGGCCGCCGAGGCGCTGGCCGCGAACGCGAAGGCCTCCCACGTGGAGGACTCCGACTGGTCCGCCTCCGACGCGGTCGACGTGGCGCTCAGCGGCACCGGCGCGACCAGCTCCTCGGACGGAGTGTCCAGCGCCGACGGGACCGTCACCATTTCGAAGGCGGGGGTCTACCGCCTCACCGGATCCCTCAGCGGGAAGGTCGTCGTGGCCGCCGGGGACGGGGACCGCGTCGTGCTGATCCTCGACAACGCGACCATCGCCTCGTCGTCAGGAGCGGCGATCGAGGCGACCACCGGCGACGACCTGGTGCTCTCCCTGGTGGGGAGCTCGACCGTCACCGACGGCTCATACACGGCGGACGCCGAGGCGAACGCCGCGGTCTACGCGGACATGGACCTCACGATCACGGGGGCGGGATCCCTGTCCGTCACCTCCGGCGCCTCCGACGCGATCACCTCGAAGGACGACTTGTACGTCGCCTCGGGCACGATCACGGCCACTGCCTCGGACGACGGCCTGCGCGGCAAGGACTCCCTCACCATCGCGGGCGGCGAGGTGGCGGTGGCGTCGGGCGGGGACGCCCTCAAGTCGGACCAGGACTCCGATGAGACGAAGGGCTACGTCGCCATCACCGGCGGGTCGGTGAGGGCCGTCGCCGACGGGGACGGCATCGCGGCGGAAACGGACGCCATCATCACGGGCGGCTCCGTCGACATCACCACCGGCGGCGGGGCGGCGGCCGGCGAGCCCGCCTCCGGCTCCGCCAAGGGCATCAAGGCGGGGACCTACGTCCTCACGGGCGGCTCCCCCACCGTGACCGTGGACTCGGGGGACGACGCCATCCACGCCGACGGGGCGCTGCGCCTCAGCGGTGGCACGGTCACCGCCTCGTCGGGCGACGACGGCGCGCACGCGGAGGTCGCGGCGGTCCTGGACGGCGCGGACCTCACGGTCCCGCGGTCCACCGAGGCCCTCGAGGGCGGCCTGATCACGGTGTCCGCCGGGAAGGTCGACCTCACCAGCACAGATGACGGCGTCAACGCCTCCGGTTCGACCACCGTCGAGGCGGGGCTGGCCGCGAAGGAGGAGTCGGACTCGTCGACCGCGTCGCCGCAGCCGGCCTCTCCCGACGGCGCGGGCACCATGGAGGACACCGGCGAGCAGCTCACCATCACGGGCGGGGTCCTCACGGTGAACGCGGACGGCGACGGACTGGACTCGAACGGCTCGCTCACCATCAGCGGCGGCACGGTCACCGTCTACGGCCCGAGCTCCGGGGCGAACAGTGCGCTGGACTCCAACGGCGCAATGACCATCACGGGCGGCACCCTCATGGCGGTCTCCACGAACGAGATGGTGGAGACCCCGACCTCCACGGACGGCCAGGGCTGGGTGAGCGCCGAAGTCACCGGCGCCGCGGGGGACGCCGTGACGGTCGCGGACTCGTCGGGCACGGTACTCGGCTCGTTCACGCCGCCCAAAGCGTTCAGGAACGTCATATTCTCCGCGCCGGGCATGGCGAACGGCTCCACCTACACGGTGACCGCGGGCTCCAGCAGCGTCGAGGC
>NZ_CP017298.1:1519897-1531247 GCF_001746855.1 Pauljensenia hongkongensis
TGGACCCGGGCGGGCCCGGGGCACCGGGGGCGCCGAGCGGCGAGCCGCCCACTGAGAACCCGCTCGAGCCGCCCAGCGAGGGCGCTGTCCTGCCGACGCAGCCGCCGTCGCTCAGCTGACCGGCCCGGAGCGGCCGCCGGCCGGTCCGGTCACCCGGTCGGCACCCGGTTCCGCACGACCGGCCGCCAATCGGCCTGGATGCACGTCCGGCGAACGCTCCGGATGCGGCCCCGGCTCGCGCCCCCTCCCGGCCCCACCGCGGTGCCCGGGGAGCGGGGCTGGGCCGGGACCGCCTCGCGCCCTGCGCAGGCCGACGGCCATGGGGCTGGGCGGACCCGCATCAGCTCCGCACCCAGCCCCCAGGCGCGCGGAACGCCCCTGTTCCCCGCGTAGTCCTCCGCAGAGGACGACCCTCTATGACATAGCGGCCCCCTCCTATGAGATAGAAACCGCCATCTATGAGATAGGGGCGTGTCATAGCGGATAGAATGCCCCTATGATCCAGACCCTCGAAGACCTCCAACTGGCGCTGGCGCAGATGGAGCTCCACAGGGGAGACACCCTGTCCCTGGAGGCGAAAACGTTCTCCGAGTACTCGGCCAACGCCCTCGGCCCCACGCTCAGCGCCTTCGCGAACCTGCCCGGCGGAGGATCGATCCTACTGGGGGTCTCGGAGAGCGACGGCGTTTCCGTCGTGGGCGTCGACGACGCGCACGCCCTCATCCAGAGCGCCGTCTCCCAGGCGCGCAACGGGTTCTCCACGGAGATCCGGGTCGAGGGCGGCGCGTTCACCATCGACGGCAGAACGGTCGCGGTCCTCAACGTCAGCGAGGCCCCGGTCAACGAGAAGCCCTGCCGTTGGAACAAGCGCAAGAAGTCCTACATCCGCCAGTACGACGGCGATTACGCGATGTCCCCCCAGGAGGAGCAGCAGCTCCTTCTGCGCCACGGCCGCCCCAGGGAGGACTCCAAACCGGTCGACGGCTCCAGCAGGGCGGACCTCAACGCCGACCTGGTCGCCGCCTTCACGTCCTCGGTCCGCCGCTCCACGTCCCGGATGGCCGATGTGGACGACGACGTGATCCTCTACCGCATGAACATCGTGATGGGCGACGGGAGGCTCACGACCGCCGGCCTGTACGCGCTGGGCGAGTACCCCCAGCGCCTGCTCCCGCATTTGACGCTGACGGCGGCCATCGAGGGGAGCGGCGGCGCACGGGCGGTCAACCGCCGGAACTTCGTCGGCCCGATCCCCGAGATCCTCGACGACGCCCTCGACTGGGTCATGCGGAACGTCGACTCGGCGCAGGTGGTGACCTCCGACGGCGTCGGGACCACGAACCCCTCCATGCCGGAGCTGGCCGTCCGCGAGGTCGTGACGAACGCGCTGGTCCACCGCGACCTCTCCGAGCCCGCCTCGGGCAAAGGGATCGACTTGCGCCTGGGGGACCGCGAGCTCCGGCTCACCAATCCGGGCGGCCTGTGGGGGGTCACCGTCGACCAGTTGGGCACGCAGAACAGCAAGTCCGCGGTCAACGAGTTCCTGTACACGATCTGCCAGAACGTGGAGTCCCGGCACGGCCGCGTCATCGAGGCCCTGGGCTCGGGCATCGCGGCCGCCCGCGACGCCCTGCGCGAAGCGGGCCTTCCCGAGCCCCGCTTCTTCGACAACGGCGTGTCCTTCACCGTCCTGTTCCCGTCGTCGTCGCTGCTGCCCGAATCGGATCTGGCGTGGCTGGGCTCCCTGGGCGCCAGCGGGTTGTCCCACCGCCAGTCGCGCGCGCTGGTGGACATGCGCCACGGGACCGTGTTCACGAACTCCGCTTACCGGGCGCGCTTCGGCGTCCCGGCCGACGAGGCGCGGGCCGATCTGGCGGACCTGGTGCGCCGGGGCCTGGCGGAGCGCTCCGGCGAGCGGAGGTGGGTGAAGTACCGCCTGCCGTCCCGCCTATGAGCGGATCCGAATAACGCGACCCGCGCCCTCCTACGCCAATGCGCGCAGCCAGGTCCGCGAGCTTGCCGACCCCCGCCCTGCTCCCGGCCCTGGCGGCTGCTCGCGCGGGGCCAGCCCGCTCCCGCCTCGGCCCCCCGCTGTCGGCCCGGCCCCGGCGGCTGCTCGCACGCACACACGCGCCCAGCCCACCCACGCCTCGGCCCCCTGCTGTCGGCCCGCCCCCGGCGGCTGCTCGCGCGGGGTCAGCCCCGTTCGTACTGGAGGCACAACGCTTTGAAGCGCTCGTCGAGCTCCGCGATCCTGGCCAGGGTATCGGCCAGCCGAGCACTGTCGTCCTCCATGCTGTTGAGGTGCGCCTGCCCGAACAGGTCGGCGATCCGTTCTTTCAGTTCCGCCCTTTCAGGGTCGTGTTCTTCGAGGAACCGGCCCATGTAGATGCTCCTGGCCGCAGCAAGGCGGAAACTGAAGAACTGGTGGATCTGCTTCTGCTGGCGGTTCATCCCGTTCTGCCTGATCGAGTCCGCGTACATCCGCATGACGCCCGATTCTCCCTGCTCGTACCGCTTCCGCATGACCAGGGAGGTCTCGTGGTAGATCTCCTCAGCATCCGGTTCCCTTGTGCGCGTGAAATCACCCCACATGGAGAAAGCGCCCCTCTTGTACGCGATCCCCTCCGCCGCCCACGCCCTGGCGAAGTCCTCGAGTCCCATTTCCATGCAGGGGAATCCCGCCGGATCGTGCAGGCGGACGCGCTCCTCGTGGAGGCCGGAGACGCAGACGAAATGATCAACCCCTTCCAGGTCCCGGCAGTTCGGGTTGTACGTCAGGTAGCCCATATCCAAGGGCCCCGCCACCACAGGGCCATTGGCCAGCATCCGCTGAAGCCTCTCCCAGGCGCCATCGGCGCTGGGCCCCTCCGCCTCTTCGACATAGAAGTCCTCGTATTCGAACCCGAGGATGCGCAGGCAGTTGCTGATGGAGGCATCCGGATGACCGTTGTCGAAGAAGACCAACGGGTGCTCCGCGTCGTTCTCCACGACGCTCGCGCCATTGCCCATCACCATCAGCGCCTCCAAATACTCGGGGCGGAAATGGAAACCGTATGAATCGAGTGCCATGGCCAAAGAATTGGTGTAGCACAACGAGACGTCTCCGAAGTACAGGTCCATGCCGCAGCCTCTCTTCCTATGCGCGCAATAGATCAATCTGCCTTTCAACGGCTCCCGGGCAGAGTACTCCGCAGAGGTGTGCTCGGCCGGCCGTCCACCATGAAGGATGGGCCGTTCGCGCCGGACGGAGAACCGTTCTCCTCCGATGCGCCATTCCGCGGGACCTCGTCCTCCTTCGTCCGCGGGAACCGCTCGCCATCACCATAGTGGTAATAAAATTTCCAGTCAACACTTCGCGCCCCCGTGTTATTCCCGGCTACTTTTCCCGAATTAATTTCCGGTCGTGGGGATGTTCGACGGCGGAAGATTCCCCGCCTCACCGACTCCTTGCCGGCCGGGCGCGCGGGCGCTGGTGGCACCAAGGCGGCCGAAGCCGGCACCAGGAGCGCACCGGCCGTGGGGGCGTCTTCCACAGCTACGCGGGATCCTCCAGATCCTCCTGGCCGGGCAGCCCTGGTGGAGTCATGTGTTGCGGAATGATCTTGCCAGAGAGGTGCCCAGCCGTCTGGCGCCCTCCTGACGGACCTCCACCGCAGAATGCGAGCCAGTTGGGGCGCTCACACGGCGCAGCACCGACCGCGGTGCCGGAGCTCTGTCGCTGAATGCGGGCGGTCGGGACTGCGCACGGGTCGTTTTGCAAGCAATGCCGCATTTTCAACGGGGAACCGCACCCGCGGGGCAGACGCCCGGGCCTTTTTACAAGCGAAGCGGAGTTTTCAAAGGGATACCGTCGCTTTGCAAGTGTTATAACGCTTGCAAAGTGTGGTAGCGCTGCGAAAGCGCGGTATCGCTGTGAAAACTGGGCCCGCCGCACCGGAACCGTCGTGGAAACAGCCCACAGCGCCGCACGCCCGGGCTCAGATGCCCACGGGCCAGGCGGTACCGCAGTGAAAACGGCCCCCGCCGCGCGCGTACCGCACCCTCCCGGCCGCCGCGGGTCGCATTGGGGCAGGTTAGCCGCATTGGAGCAGGTTAATCCACATTGGGGCAGGCTATTGACCTGCCCCAACGATCCGTTTCCTACCCCAATAGGCCATTACCTGCCCCAATGCGGACGCGCATCCGCCCACGGCCACTGGCGGACCGGCACCCAGGCCCATGCGCCCACGCTCCGCAACCACCGCCCCCAGGCCCACCCGCGCCTCCCCGGACACCCGAGGACGGGGTCAGGTCGTAGAGCGCCGACTGACCCACGCCCGCGCCTGCCCGGACACCTGGCCCGCTCACAGGCTGGCCGTACTCACGGCGGGGTCTGCATCCACCCCTCCCCGGACTCCTGCGAACCCGCTGATGATAACGATTGCATAACCGTTGTGCCGAAGCGCTTCCGGCGCGCAAGAGGCTGCCCGTATAGTGGACCTACCGCGCTGCTGCCCGGTGGCCCGCTGACCGCGCCGTCAGCGGCCGGAGTCCCACCTCGGACGGGCAGGAGCCGTGGCCTTCAGGCGGAGCGCCCGAGGGCTCAACACAGTGGTTGAGAATCAACGGAGGAGTTGACATGAAATCCCGAATCGCCGCGAGTGCAATCGTTTTCACATCGGCCATCGCGCTGTCGCTCGGAGCGTGCTCCGGCGGCGGCGGCACGCAGTCGGGCAAAGCGGGCGCAGGCGGGGGCAACTACACCATCGCCGTGGTCCCCAAGGACTCCACGAACCCCTGGTTCGTCCGCATGGAGACGGGCGTGCAGCGCTACGCCCAGGAGACCGGCATGAACGTCTTCCAGAAGGGCCCCGCCGAGACCGACGCGACCATGCAGGCGCAGGTCATCCAGGACCTCATCGCCCAGGGCGTTGACGCCCTCTGCGTCGTCCCCGTCGATCCCGGGGCGATCGAGCCCGTCCTCAAGCAGGCGATGGACGCCGGCATCACGGTGGTCACCCACGAGGGCGCCTCCCAGCAGAACACCATGTACGACATCGAGGCCTTCAACAACGCCGAGTACGGCGCCTTCATCATGGACAACCTGGCCGAGGCCATGGGCGAGGAGGGCACCTACACGACGATGGTCGGCCACGTCACCAACGCCTCCCACAACGAGTGGGCCGACGGGGCGGTGGCCCACCAGAAGGAGAAGTACCCGAACATGACGCTGCTGGAGGCCGAGCCCCGGGTCGAGTCGCAGGACAACTCGGAGACCGCCTACCAGACCGCCAAGGAGGTCCTCAAGAAGTACCCGGAGGTCAAGGGCATCCTGGGCACCTCCTCCTTCGACGCGCCCGGCACGGCGCGCGCCATCGACGAGCTGGGCCTCAAGGGCAAGGTCTTCACCGCCGGGACCGGCCTGCCCAACGCCAACAAGCAGATCCTCCAGGACGGGTCGGTCGCCTCGCTGACCCTGTGGGACCCCGCTGACGCCGGTTACGCGATGGCCTCGCTGGCCACGAAGATCCTCAACGGCGAGAAGATCGCGGACGGCGTGAACCTGGGCGTCACCGGCTACGAGAACATGCACTTCTCACCCGGGTCCGACAAGGTCCTCGAGGGCAACGGCTGGATCCAGATCAACAAGGACAACGTCGACTCCTTCGGCTTCTGATCCCACCACCACCCGGGGCCCGTTCCGCACCGCCCCGTCCCCCGCCCCGTGGCCCCATCGACGGGGCGGGGCCGGGCGCGGCGGGCCCCGCAGGCACCTAATTCGCGCGCCGGCGACCCCACCGGGCAGCCGCGGCGCACTGCGGGCTGAAAGGAAAGCAAATGGAAGCCCCATTGCTCACTGTGTCGAGCGTGAGCAAGTCCTTCAAAGGCGTCCACGCGCTGCAAGGCATCGACCTGGAGCTGGCTCCGGGCGAAATCCACTGCCTGGCGGGCGAGAACGGCTCGGGCAAGTCAACGCTCATCAAAGTCATCTCCGGGGTGCACGCCCCGGACTCGGGTTCGATCACGATCGACGGGATCACGTGGGACCGGCTCACGCCACTGGAGGCCATCGCCGCCGGCGTGCAGGTCATCTACCAGGACTTCTCCGTGTTCCCCAACCTCTCCGTCATGGAGAACCTGGCGCTGACCACGGAAGTGGCCGCCGGGCGCGCGCTGGTCAACTGGAAGCGCTTCCGCGCCATCGCCGAGCGCGCGGTGGCGACCATCGGCTTCAAGGTCGACCTGGACGCCAAGGTCGGGGACCTGTCGGTCGCGGACAAACAGCTGGTCGCCATCTGCCGCGCCCTCATCTCCGACGCGAGGGTGATCATCATGGACGAGCCGACCACGGCGCTCACGAAGAACGAGGTGGCCGCGCTCTTCCGCATCATCCTGGACCTGCGCGCCAGGGGCATCGCGATCCTCTTCGTGTCCCACAAGCTCGAGGAGGTCTTCGAGATCGCCGAGCGCTTCACCATCCTGCGCAACGGCCGGAAGATCATCACGTGCCCCAAGGAGGACCTCGACCGGCGCTCCTTCGCCAAGCACATGACCGGCAAGGAGTTCGACGAGACCCGTTTCGAGCCCACCGCGCTCAGCGACGAACCGGTTCTGGAGGTCGAGGGCCTCAGCGCCCCCGGTGCCTTCGAGGACGTCTCCTTCGAGCTGCGCCGCGGCGAGATCCTGGGGATCACCGGCCTGCTCGGCTCGGGCCGCACGGAGCTGGCGCTGGCGCTGTTCGGCGCCCACCCCACCCAGGCGGGCACCATCCGCGTGCAGGGCGACGAAGTGCGCCTGCGCAGCGTCAACGACGCCATCGACGCGGGCATCGCCTACGTGCCGGAGGACCGCCTCACCGAGGGGCTGTTCCTGTCGCGCTCCATCGGCGAGAACATCGTGATCTCGGAGCTGTCCGACTTCACCAACGCCCTGGGCGGAGTCAACAAGAGGGCCATCGCCGCCGAGCAGGCGCGCTGGGTGTCCGACCTCGAGATCGCCACGCCCGACCCCGGCAACGCCGTCAACACGCTGTCGGGCGGCAACCAGCAGAAGGTCGTCCTGGCCAAGTGGCTCGCCACCAAGCCCGACGTGCTGATACTCAACGGGCCCACCGTCGGCGTCGATATCGGCTCGAAGTTCACGATCCACTCGATCCTGCGCGAGCTGGCCGCGGACGGCATGGCGGTCATCATCATCTCCGACGACATCTCCGAGGTGCTCACGAACTGCTCGCGGGTCCTCATCATGCGCGGGGGCCAGCTGCGCGAGGCCGTGGACCCCGCCACGACCTCCGAGGCGCGCCTCGGGGAACTGCTGGCCGCCACCGACCCACAACCCGGATCCTCCGGGCCCGCCGACAACGCCGGCGCCGACCAACCCGAAGGAGGGCGATGATGGAGGCGTTGAAGAAGAAGGCGCTGCACGCCAACGAGTTCTGGGTGTTCCTGGTGGTCGTGGCCCTCGCGCTCATCATCCAAGTGCGCTCGGGCCAGTTCTTCACCGCGAACAACCTGGTGGACCTGGCGGGCGCGATGGTGGTCCCCGGCCTCTTCGCCGTGGCCGCCCACCTGGTCCTGGTCTCGGGGGGCATCGACGTGTCGTTCCCGGCCCTGGCCTCGTTGGCCGTGTACGCGACCACGCGCGTACTGGTCGACAACGGTTTCGACGGGCCCGTCATCGTGCCCTTCCTGATCGCCGCCGGGCTGGGCGCGCTGCTGGGCGCGTTCAACGGGATCTTCACCTCGCGGCTGACGGTGCCGACCCTGATCATCACGCTGGGCACGGCGAACGTGTTCAACGGGTTCATGCAGGGAGCCCTCAAGTCCGTGCAGATCAACACCATCCCCTCCTCGATGCAGTCCTTCGGGCAGGCGTCCCTCTTCGTCGCGCAGAACCGCGCCTCGGGCCTCCAGTCCGCCATGCCCGTGTCGTTCCTGCTGCTGGTCGCAGTGGTCGCGGCGGCGTTCTTCCTCACCCGGTACACGATGTTCGGGCGCGGAATCCTCGCGATCGGGGGCGACGAGGCGGCCGCCGCGCGCGCCGGGTTCTCCGTGGCCGGTACGAAGTTCTGGCTCTACGTGATCGTGGGGATCATCGCGGCCATGGCCGGCATGGTCCGCACGTGCTCGATGGGCCAGATGCACCCGACGAACCTGCTGGGCATGGAGATGATGGTCATCGCCGCCGTCGTGCTTGGCGGCACCGCGATCACGGGGGGCAAGGGCTCCTTGACCGGGGTCATGCTGGGCACCCTGCTCATCGTCATCGTTCAGAACTCGATGATCCTCACCGGCATCCCGACGATCTGGCAGAACTTCGCCCTGGGCCTGCTGATCATCGTCGGCACGGGGATCTCGGCCGTCCAGGTCGCCCGCTCCCGCGGGCGCACAGCGTAGGAGGAGACGCCCATGAACACGAAGACCCGTTCCACCAAGACGGGGGCTCTGCCCGCGTTCCTCACGCGGGACCCCTACATCACGCGCCTGGTCCTGGTGCTGGTGCTGCTGCTGGCGTTCTTCGCCATCGTCAAATCCGGCCCGTTCTTCGCGGTGCGCACCTGGCAGTCCATGGCCGTCCAGTTCCCCGAGTTCGGCCTGATGAGCCTGGGCGTCATGTTCACCATGTTCACAGCCGGCATCGACCTGTCGGCGGTGGCCATCGCCAATGTCACGTCGATCTGCGCGGCCCTGGCCCTGCGGGCCGTCCTGGAGGGGCAGCCCGCGGCCACCGCCCCGTCGATGGCGACGGCGACCGCGGTCGCCCTGGGGATCGCACTGGCCGTGGGCGCGCTGTGCGGCCTCGTCAACGGGGTCCTCATCGCCGTCGCCAAGATCCCGCCGATCCTGGCGACCCTGGGCACCCTGGAGCTCTTCGGCGGCATCGCCATCGTCCTCACCGACGGCAAACCCGTGTCCGGCGTCCCCGAGGCGTTCGGCGCGGTGTTCGCCTCGCGCGTAGGCGGGGTCGTCCCCATGCCCCTGGTGGTGTTCCTCGTGTGCGCCCTCGTCGCGGCCGCGATCCTGGGGCTCACGGGCTTCGGCACCAGGATCCTGCTGCTGGGCACCAACGAGAAGGCCGCCCGTTTCTCCGGCATGCGCGTGGCGAGCCTGCTGATCCGCACCTACATCCTGTCGGGCGTGATGGCCGCGATGGCCGGATTGGTCATGCTGGCGAACTACAATTCCGCGAAGTCCGACTACGGCGCCTCGTACACACTGCTCACCGTCCTCATCGTGGTGCTGGGCGGGGTGAACCCGAACGGCGGGTCGGGCCGCCTGTCGGGCGTGCTCTTCGCCATCGTCATGCTGCAGGTACTGTCCTCCGGCCTCAACATGTTCCCCAACATCTCCAACTTCTACAGGCCACTCATCTGGGGCGCGGTCCTGCTCTTCGTCATCTGCATGAACGAAGGGGCGTTCTCCGTGCGCCGCCTCATCGACGCCTCGCGGCGCCTCCTCAAGAAAGGAACACAACAATGAAGACCGTCCGATCCAAGAACGTCGTCGTGGGGGCAGACTTCGCGGGTTTCCCACTGAAGGAGGCCGTGAAGCGCCACCTGGAGGAGAGGGGGTGGACGGTGACGGATCTGACGCCCGTCCTCGAGGAGACCCCGATGTACCACCGCGTCGGCTTCTCCCTGGGCGCCCAGATCGCTGAGGGCCGCTTCGAGCGGGCCCTGGCGTTCTGCGGCACGGGCATGGGGATCCACATCGCCGCCTCGAAGGTGCCCCACGTGCACGCCGCCGTGTGCGAGTCCGTGCCCTCGGCCCGCCGGGCCTCCGCCGCGAACAACGCGAACCTGCTGGCGATGGGGGCGTTCTACGTGGCGCCCCGCACCGCGATGGCGATGGCGGACGCGTTCCTGGCCTCCGAGCTCGGCAGCGGCTACGAGGACTGGGAGGGCTTCTACGCCTACCACCGCATCGGCTACGACGAGTGCGAGAACTTCGACTACGAGGCCTACAAGGCCAACGGCTTCGAAGTGGTGGACCCGCAGACCGCCGAACTCGCCGAACAGCCCCGGGGCCTGGCCTACTGACCCCGCTCCGCCCCAGGGGCGCTGCTCGCCGAGCGCCCAGCCTCCCTGGGCCTGGAGCCGCTGGCCCCGGCCGTGCTCCAGTGCGATGGCACCGGCCGGACCCGCGCCCGCCCGCCCGGGCCCGTCACTCCCCGACGGCGCCCGGGCGGCGCCTCGTCGACTCCCTTTCCACCAGGGTCCCCTCGATATGGATCCTGCCCGTGGAGTCGTCGTCCCCCATCAGGATCGACACCCCCCGGTCGGCGATCGCGTCGAGCGGCTGGTGCAGGGTCGTGATCGTGGGGCGCATGAGCGCCGCGAACTGGATGTCGTCGAACCCTGTGACCTGGACGCGCTCGGGCACGGCGATGCCCCGGCCGCGCAGCGCCGTGATGGCGCCGATGGCCAGCAGGTCGTTGAGGCAGAGGAACGCGTCGGGCACCGCGCCCGAACGGTCGAGGACCCGGTTGACGGCGGCCCCCGCCTCGTCGACTGAGAAACTGCACTCGATGATGTCGTCGGGGTCCAGGCGCATCCCCAGCTCCTCCGCGACTGCGCGGGCGGCGCGGACACGGGTCACCGAGGAGACGTTGGAGCCCGTGTTCGACAGGAGCGCGATCCGCTCCACGCCCCGCTCGGCCAGGTGGTCGAGCAGGGTGCGGATGCCGTGCGGGTCGTCCACCCCCACCATCGGCACGTCCAGTTGGACGCCGCGGTCCAGTTGGACCGTGGGCACATGGGCGGCGGCGCGCTCCAGGGCGGGGGTCGAGTAGGTCTCGTGGCAGGGCGCGACGACGAGCCCGTCCACGGCGCCGCTCTCCAGGGAGCGGAGCAGGTGGTCCTCGTGGGCCACGGACATGCGCGCGTCCGCGAGCAGCAGATTGAGCCCTCGCTCGGCCAGGCAGTGCTCCACCTGGGCCACCAGCTCCATGAAGAACGGGTTCCCGATGGAGGGGACGACCATGCCGATGTGCCCCGTCGTGGACAGGCGCAGCGAGCGGGCGACGGGGTTGACCCGGTAGCCCAGGCGCCGCGCGACCTGCCGCACGTGGTCGCGGGTGTCGGCGCGGATCAGCTCCGACCCCTTCCCCAGGGCGCGCGAGGCGGTCGCCACCGACACCCCCGCTTCTCGGGCGACGTCGACGAGGCGGGGGCGGGGAGTCGGCTCCGGGGTCATGGTCCTAGTGTAGGTCGCGCCCTGGGCGGTCCGGACCGGTTCCCCGATTTCCCCTGTTCCGGAGAGGACGGTCGGGGGACTCGTCCCCTCATCCCCGTCCGTCGACGCCCCGGGTGGGTGTCCGTTCTCCATTTGGGTTTGGTTGTGTGTGGGGCGGGTGCGGGTTGTGTGGC
>NZ_CP017298.1:1531631-1536022 GCF_001746855.1 Pauljensenia hongkongensis
GACGGGGCCAGGTGCGCCCTGGGGGCCGCTGACGCGACGGGCGGGGGCGCGAGTGGGGGCCTGGGGATCCTCATCGGCCCACTGGTGGGGCCCCTCCTGGCGGCCGGACGGCTCGCGGCCCGGGTGTGCTTGGAGGCCGCGGCCGACAAGGCCGCCGCGACCGCCGACCACCTCGAAGAAGCCGCCGCCCTCATGCAGGCCACCGAGGACTCCATCGGCGACGACCTGAAGCGCATCGGGGAGCAACTATGAGCACGGGAGGGGCTGTGAGCGGCGCCGAGGCCCTGGACACCCGCCCCAGCACAGGCGCGGACACGGGCGCGGGGGCTTCCGACGCCCTCCACGGCAGCGCCTCCCCCTCCTCGTCGTCGTCTTCGTTGAATCCCCTGGTGGCTGGGCGGGAGGAGTCGCGGTCGGCGGTGTCGGGGTCGGGCGTGGTCGAGGACATCTGGGGCCTCGCCCACGGGTTGTCGGAGGGGTCGTGGTTGGAGACCGGGCTGTCGTCGGTGTCATTGGTGGCCGACGCGGTGGGTGTGGGCGTCGACCCTCTGGGCACGCTGATCGCGTGGGGGGCGGGGTGGTTGATCGACCACTTCGGGCCCCTGAAGTCGTGGATGGACCAGTTCCTGGGCGATGCGGACAGTGTGCGCGCCGACGCGGCCACGTGGTCCAACGTCGCCTGGGCCATGGGCGAGTGCGCCGATAGCCTGGAGCAGGACGAGCGGGGCCTGATGGGGGAGCAGGTGGGCGCCACCGCCAGGGGGTACCGCGCCTCCAATGCCGACACGATCAGCGCCCTGCGCACCGCATCGGGGGCGGCCGACGCCATGGGCAAAGCCACCAGCGTCCTGGCCGAAGTCGTCGGACTGGTCCACGACCTGCTGCGCGACGCCATATCGGCGATCGTGGGCACCCTGGCCTCGGCCATCATCGAGGCCATCGCCACCTTCGGCCTGGCCATCCCCCTCATCATCGCCCAAGTCCAAGTCAAAGTGGGCGCCAAAGCCACGCAGATGGCGGCCCACATCACCGGGGTGCTCAAGTCCGCGCGGTCCTTGGCCAAGCAGTTGTCCAGTGCGCGGGGCCTGCTGGAGTTGCTGCGGTCCCTGCTGTCGCGGGGCAAGAGGGCCGTGCTGGGGATTGTGGAGTTCTTCAAGGACGGGCGCCGCAAGGCGCGCGAGTTGTTCGAGCGCATCACCCACGGCTCCAAACCCCACTGGGACGAAGACGGCGCCACCGCCCGCGCCCAAGAGCTCGTCGCCGCCGGCCGCACCGCCCATGACACCAAAGTCGCCCTCGAGAACAAATTCAAGGACCTCATCAAAAAGTACGGACTCGAAGAGGACTACATAGGTAAGAACGGACGCCTCAAAGTCAACAAAGACAACTACGCAACACTGGCCGATGACATTGCAGATCAAGGGGCGACCATCGACGAAATCGATCAAGTCCTCACTGACGGTAGCGCTTTGACGGAAGCCAGGCGTGCTGAGAAGGCGGCGAGTGAGGAGTTGGGGGCGGAGTTCAGGGAGAACACGGGCGAGCCGCCTCGCACTGTGATCCCCGGCATCGGCGGTGTCGGGGGCGGGAACAGGAGCTTCGACCTGCTGGCGGTGGACGAGCGGGTGGAGAGTATCGATTTCGTCGAGGCCAAGGGCGGCCTGCATCCGAAGATGGGCCATGCCCGCAACATCCTGCCCGATGGGAGCAAGGGGGAGGTGTTGGAGCAGGGGACGGGGGCGTATTTGAACCACATCGCCCGCCAGGACAAGAACTTCCTCCAGCTGCTGCGCGACAACCCCGACTTGTGGGAGCGGATCAAGAGCGGGCAGGTCACGCTCAACAACGTCGTGTGCAAGACACCCACCGCCGACCTGTCCCTGATCGAGCGCACCACCGAGGCCTTCACCCTGGAGCCGGAAACCATCAGAGCACTCGACACTGAACTCAACCCCCCACCCACAACGAACGGAACCACACCATGACCGCCGAGTTCAAAGCCGTCAGCCCCCAGCGCGCCGTCGAGATCATGAAAGCATGGGCCTACCACCCCTGGCCCATCACCTTCGACGAGGGCATCCGGATCTACACCAGCCTCGGATTCGTTGGCGACCCCGCACAACCGCGCTACTTCACCTCCGACATGTCACCCACAAAACCTGACTCGCTATTTCACGGAAAAGACAACATGATTGATGGGGTTCGTCTACAGATTTCAAACAGGATGTCATCAGATGACAGCAAGACCACTTTGCATGAGGGTACTCGCACTCATTACCATTCAATTAGAAAAGAGTTCTTGCGCACATTACCCACACCCTACAGTTCCAAAGACACAAATACAAGATTTTCAACGCAGTGGTTTCTACATAACGGTGTTGGTGTCAGACTCGGCGGAAACATGTCCCTCATTTCAATCACACTCGAATCTCCCACGCAAGCGAAATATCATATCGAAGAGCTCGAGGCTGAGGCCAATGGTGAGGAGATCGGCGCCGACTACTTCTAACCCCGGACCCACCCGCACCGAGAACGGAGCCAGCCCCACAACCATGACCACCGGTTTCACTGCCGTCACCCCCCAACGCGCTGTCCAGATCATGAAAGCGTGGGCCTACCACCCCTGGCCCATCACCTTCGACGAGGGCACCCGCATCTACACCAGCCTCGGATTCAAAGGCGACCCGGATAAGTCTCAATTCTTCACGTCGGATTCCTCTCCGACTGAGACCGACTCATTCTACTATGGAGACGAGAACACCATAGACGGGGTTCGGATGCGCTTATCGAACTGCGTACCAAAGAACGATTGGGCGAACTCACTGCCAAAATCGCGCTTAGCATTCCAAGATTACATCGATGCCTATACGCGCACACTTGGAGCACCGATTACAGAAAAGGATAACGGTACTGATTTTTCAACACGTTGGATCGTCAACGGATCAATAGCCGTCATGATCGGAGGAAACGAAGCATTCATAAACCTAATAGTCGAGTCCCCTCAGCAAACCAAGCACCTTCTTGATGAGCTCGAAGCCAAGGCCAACGGTGAGGAGATCGGCGCCGACTACTTCTAACACATGCCAGCCCAGGAGGGATGCAGCCCCGCGCGCCATGACCGCCGAGTTCGAAGCCGTCACCCCCCAGATCATGAAAGCGTGGGCCCACCACCCCTGGCCTATGAGCGTCCACGACGGCATCAACATCCACACCGGCTCTGCGGACAGTGGCGGCCCCGCCAGACTCCACCGTTGACGCCAGCGACTCACGGCCCCGACCCGTGCCTCGCGCCTCGCCCTGCCTACTACCCCGCGCCCCTGTCCGCGCCCCGCCGGTTCCCGCGCTTTGCCGGAAGACCACACGGCCAGCCGTGGCCCTCCGCTTGCCCGGCCGCGCACATGGTGCTACCTTGATCACACCTTAATTCGGATTCCGGAAAAAGCGGTTCCGCACCAGCGTCCAGCACTACGGCCGTCGTCGGCCTGAGTGCCCGGCGTGCCACGGCCACCGACGGCCCGTGCGCCCCGCCCGCCCCGGCACACCAAGAAAGCCCGCACCGATGCGCAAGAAAGACCTCCACTCCCTCCGCAAGACGAACAGGCGCCTCGTCCTCGGCCTGCTCGCCGAGGGCGCGCCCCTGTCGCGCGCGGAGATCGCCGAGCGCACCGGCCTGTCCCCCTCCACGGTCTCGACCATCATGTCGGACCTGCTCGCCGAGGGACTCGTCCACGACACCGGCGACACGGAGTCGACCGGGGGGCGGGGCCGCCGCCTCCTCGGCATCAACCCCGCCTGCGGCGTGATGGCCATCGCCGAGATCCAGCGCCAGCGCACCACCGTGTCCTTCCACGACATGGGCCTGGGGCGCCTCGGCGCGCGTACCCTGGAAGTCCCCATCAAACCGGGCTCGGGCGACCGGCTCCTCCAAGCGATCGGCGACTGCGTGTCCGCCTTCGCGCACTGCTCCCCGACGCCCGGCGGGCTCGCGGGCATCGGCCTGCTCTTCGACGACCAGGCCATCGCCCCGGACGTGACGGTCCTGTACTCGACGGGCTTCGACGAGGCGTCCATCAGCCTCCGCCAAGCGCTCATCACGCGCTTCAAAGTCCCCGTTGTCGAGGAGTCCGCCCAGGCGTGCTCCGCGCGGGAACTCGTCGCCGCGCACCTCGACAACGCGCGCTCGTGGGCGCACATCGCCCTCGGCCCCAGGATCACCCTCTCCCTCACGACCGAGGAGGGGCCCGCCCCCATTGGATCGCGTGGGCTGGCGGATCTGACGGAAGCGGTCTTGCCCGGCCAGGCGCACCCCGAGCGGGTGCTCGCCGCACTCGCCCGCTCCCCCCTGCCGCCCCGCCTGCGCCCGGCGCCGCACCCCGGCTGGCCGACGGCGC
>NZ_CP017298.1:1536147-1540326 GCF_001746855.1 Pauljensenia hongkongensis
CGCCGGCCAGGCCGGGGCCGACGAGGCAGGGGCCGCCCCCGTGCCCGCCCGCCCCTCGTGGCCGCACTTCCTGGGCCGCCTCAGCGACGTGATCACCACGGTCGTCTCGCTGGTGCCCCTCGACGCCCTGCTGGTCTCCGGCGAAGTCGCCTCGACCACGGGTTTCACGGCCCTCCTGGCGCGGACGCTGGCGCTGCGGCTGCGCGGGCGCGCCCCCTGCGTCATCCCACTGACCCACGCCGTCCCCGCAGAGCCCGCCCGCATGGCCACCGCGCTGCGCGCCACGGTCCTCACGTCCTGACACACCGAACCGGCAACGACGCCGAACCCCGACTCCGAAAGGAAAACCCATGATCCAGGGCATTTTGATCCTGCTGACCTTCATCGTGGTCGCCGCACTGATGATGGCCAAGAAACTCCCCACCCTGGTGGCGCTGCCCCTCATGGCGGTCGTCATCGGCCTCATCGCCGGCGTCCCGCTGATCGCCAAGGACGACCAGGGCGTCGCCACGGGGCTGCTCGACGGCGTCTTCGAGGGCGGCACCGTGAAGATGGCCTCCGCGATCATCGCCGTCGTCTTCGGCGCGTGGCTGGGGCAGCTGATGAACCGCACCGGCGTCACGGAGACCATCATCAAGAAGAGCGCCGAACTGGGCGGCGGGCGGCCCCTGGTCGTCACCCTCATCATGGCGGTCGCCACCGCGCTGCTGTTCACGACTCTGTCCGGCCTGGGGTCCATCATCATGGTGGGCTCCATCGTCCTGCCGATCCTGATCTCCGTGGGCATCCCCGCAGCCTCGGCCGCCTGCGTGTTCCTCATGTCCTTCACCACGGGACTGGCCCTCAACGTCGCCAACTGGCAGGTGTTCGCCAAGCTCTTCTCCCTCGACATCGCCGTCGTCCAGGGCTTCGAGTTCTACCTGGCCGCGGCCACGGGCGTGGCGACCGTCGTGTTCATCCTGGTGGAGTTCGCGCGCAACGGCATCAAGTTCGCGTTCTCGGCGCCCGCCCCCTCCCCCGCCGGCCCCTCCTCGGACACGCGCGCGCTCAAGGGCGTCACCGGCGCCCTGGCGATGCTCACCCCGCTGATCCCCATCGTCCTGGTCGCCGCGCTGAAACTGCCCGTCACCGTGGCCTTCACGATCGGCATCGTGTGGTGCCTGGTGTTCACGGCGCGCGGATTCAGCCGGGCGATGAACACGCTGGCGAAGACGTGCTACGACGGGATCACCGACGCCGGTCCGGCGGTCATCCTCATGGTCGGCATCGGCATCCTCTTCCTGTCCGTCACCCACCCGAAGGTCAAAGAGGTCCTGGACCCCATCCTGCTGGCGGTCGTGCCCTCCGGCCGCTGGGCGTACATCCTCTTCTTCATCGTTCTGGCGCCGCTGGCCCTGTACCGGGGCCCGATGAACATGTTCGGCCTGGGCTCGGGCATCGCCGCCCTCATCACCGGCCTGGGGACGATGAACCCCCTGGCGGTCATGGCGGCCTTCCTCTCCGCCGAGCGCATCCAGGCCGGCGCGGACCCCACGAACACGCAGAACGTGTGGACCGCGAACTTCTGCGAGGTCGATGTCAACACGTGCACGAAGCGCATCCTCCCCTACCTGTGGGCGGTGTCGGCCATCGGCGTCCTGCTGGGGGCGTTCCTCTACTTCTGAGGCCGTCTCCCCCATCCGGCCCCGCCTGGCGACATCGGCGGGGCACGGGGCCGGGCGGCGCCCAGCAGCGCGGGCCCGCCCGGTCCCACTCCCCCACGGCGCCCCTCCCCCGGCACGCCCGCACCCACTGGGCGTCGCGCCTCCCAGACGGCACCCGCCTGACGGCGCACCACCCGCCACCGCCCGGGCCGGTCCCCACGGCGGCCCGCCCCCGCCTGTCGGCCCCGCTCGGGGCGCAGCAACGAAACGAGAGAAACCATGCCCGTAAGAATCGGAATCGACGTCGGCGGCACCTTCACGGACGCCGTTGCCATCGACAACACCACTTTCGAGGTGATCGGGAGCGCGAAGGTCCCCACCACCCACTCCGCGCCCGAGGGAGTGGCCGCCGGGATCGTCCAGGCCCTCCACCAGGTCATGGAGTCCGAGGGGATCGCGCCCGACGACGTCGTGTTCATCGCCCACGGGACCACGCAGGCGACGAACGCCCTGTTGGAGGGGGACGTGGCGACCGTCGGAGTCCTCACCCTGGGCTCCGGCCTGCAGGGGGCCAAGAGCCGTTCGGACACGACGATGGGACGCATCGAATTGGCGGAGGGCAAGGAGCTGCCCTCCACCAACCAGTACGTCGACGCCTCCGACGACGGTCTGGCCGAGCGGATCGACGCCGCCCTGGACGGCCTGCGCGACCAGGGCGCCCAGGCGGTCGTCGCCGCCGAGGCCTTCAGCGTGGACGACCCCGCCCACGAGGCCCTCGTGGTCGACCGGTGCGCCGAGCGCGGCGTTCCCGCGACCGCCACGAACGAGATCTCCAAGCTCTACGGCCTCAAAGTGCGCACCCGCACCGCCGTGGTCAACGCCTCGATCATGCCGAAGATGCTGGAGGCGGCGACGATGACCGAGCGCTCCATCCGCCAGGCCCGGATCCCCAGCCCCCTCATGGTCATGCGCTGCGACGGCGGCGTCATGACGGTCGACGAGGTCCGCCGCCGCCCGATCCTCACGATCCTGTCCGGCCCCGCGGCCGGGGTGGCCGGGGCACTGCGCTACGAGCGGCTCACCGACGGCGTCTTCTTCGAGGTGGGGGGCACCTCCACTGACATCTCCTGCGTGAAGGACGGCCAGGTGATGGTCACCTACGCCGAGGTCGGCGGCCACAAGACCTACCTGAGCTCCCTCGACGTGCGGACCGTGGGCATCGGCGGGGGCTCGATGGTGCAGATCCGCGGCGGCCGTGCGGTGGGGACGGGCCCGCGCAGCGCCCACATCGCGGGCATCGACTACGAGGTGTACGCGGACGCCGGCACAATCACCAACCCCCGCCTCGTCGCCGTGCGCCCACTGCCCGGGGACCCCGAGTACGCGGTCGTCGAGTGCGACGGGGGCGCCCGCGTGTGCCTCACGATGGCGGGGGCGGCCAATATCGCGGGCCTCGTGGGAGACCAGGACTACGCGCGGGGGGACGTGGAGGCGGCGAGGCGCGCGTGGGCCCCCTTGGCCAAGTCGATGGGCTGCTCGGTGGAGGAGGCCGCCGAGGCGGTGCTGGCCTTCGCCTCGCAGAAGAACGCGGCCGTCGCCTCGCAGCTCATGCGCGACTACCACCTGGATCCGCGCACGACGGTGTTCGTCGGCGGGGGCGGGGGCGCGGCGGCGGTGGTCCCCCACCTGGCCCGCACGATGGGGCACCGGCACCGCCTGGCCCGCAACGCCGCTGTCATCTCCACCATCGGCGTCGCCATGGCGATGGTGCGGGACATGGTGGAGCGCTCCGTGGTGAACCCGACGGACGAGGACGTCATCGCGATCCGCAGGGAGGCCGAGCTCAAGGCCATCCAGTCCGGCGCCGCTCCGGGCACGGTCGAGGTGACCGTCGAGGTCGACTCCCAGCGCAACATGGTCCGCGCCGTCGCGGTGGGCGCCACGGAGATGCGCGCGGAGACGGCGGAGGACGGGGCCCTCGGGGACGGCGAGCTCCTCGCCACCGTGGCCGAGAACCTCGACCTGCCCGCCCAGGAGCTCACGATCGCTGCGCGCACGGACCAGATGCTGGCGGTCACGGCCCGCGTGAGGCGCAAGCGGCTCTTCGGGCTGCTCTCCTCGACGAAGATCCCCGTCCGCCTCATCGACGCCTTCGGGGTGATCCGCTTGCAGAAGGCCAACGCGCGGGTGTGGCCCGCCACCGTGGCCTCCGCCGCCACCGTGGTCGACGAGGCGATCGACGAGCTCACGGTCTACAACGACGGCGGCGCCAACTACCCCAACCTCCACCTGGTCGTCGGCGGGAAGACCATCAACCTGTCCGGCCTGTCCAGCGAGGACCAGATCCGCTCCCTGGCCGGGGTGGAGCTGCAGGGGTACGACGGCGCCGCGCCGTTGATCGTCATCGGCACGACCAGGCTGGAGGACTGAGCCGTGGCCGCGCCCGCAGCAGCGGCACCCGCGTTCCCCTACCCGTGCCGGGGCGCCTGCGCCCCCGAGTTCGCCGCGGACCCGTGCGCCGGGCGGCTGGCCGGGG
>NZ_CP017298.1:1540376-1543046 GCF_001746855.1 Pauljensenia hongkongensis
CCCGCCGCCTGTTCCCCGGCGGGGCCCGCGGCACCGACTTCGCGCGGGTGTGCGCCGACGCCGGGCTCAGGGTCGTCCGCGGCGGGGCGGAGCGCGCCGCCGGGAGGCTGTTCTTCGCCGAGTACCTGCCCAAGAAGCGGCTCGTCGTGGTCAACACGCCCTCCTTGCGCATGTGGGCGGACCACCACGGCGTGGGCCTCGGCACCGCTGTGGACATGGCCCTGTGCCACGAGTACTTCCACCACTTGGAGTGGACCCGCCTGGGGCTCACGTCCCTGGCCCTCGACATCCCGCTCCTGCGCGTCGGCCCCATCCGGGTCGGGCGCGTCCGCTTCCGGTCCCTGTCGGAGATCGGCGCCTACGGCTTCACCCACGAGTGCTTCCACCCCTCCAGCGAAGGAGTCCCGCAATGACACAGCGAACCGTGGACTACGGCGGCCGCGCGCTCCCCGTGATCGGCGCCTACGACGTCGCCGTCGTGGGGGGCGGGTCGGCGGGCTCGGCCTGCGCGATACGCTGCGCGCAGCTCGGCCTTTCCGTGGTCGTCATCGACCGCTACGCGATGCTGGGCGGCTCGGCCACGAACGCCACCGTGTGCCCGATGATGCCCACCCACGTCGCCCACCGCGGCGTTTTCGCGCAGATCGAGCGGGAGCTGCGCGCCTCGGGCGAGGCCACCCGCGACGGCACGACCACGATGCTGTGGTTCGCGCCCGAGCGCCTGGGCATGGTCTACGAGCGCCTGCTCACCGGCTCGGGCGGGGAGGTCCTCTACGACGCGACGCTGGTCGACGTCCTCGACGCCCCCGGGGCGGATAGTGCCGCCACTGGGGCCCGAGCCGACGGTGCGGATACGACCGGGCGCCCCGCCGACAAGGCGGGGACTGGGGATCCTGGAACCGCGCCTGGCCCCGCGACCCGGCCCGCGCCTCGTCGACTGCGCCACCTGGTGGTGATGACCGCGCAGGGCATGGTCTGCGTCGAGGCGGGAGTCATGGTGGACGCCTCGGGGGACGCGGTCCTGGCACGGCTGGCCGGTGTGCCCACGCGGAGCGGGGACGAGGCGGGGGCGAACCAGGTGTGCTCGCTCCGCTTCACGATGGGCGACATCGACGTGGACGCCTACCGGGACTACTGCCTGTCACTGGGCGACGAGTTCTCGCCGCTGAAGTTCGGGTTCTTCTTCGAGTCCGCGATGGTCGTGGGGCGCGGTTTCGCACTCGAGCCCCTCTTCCGCCAGGGGGTGGCCGAGGGGCTGCTGTCCGAGGGGGACCTGCGGTACTACCAGGCGTTCTCAGTGCCGGGCAAACCCGGTGTCATGGCGTTCAACTGCCCGCACATCCCCAGCCTCGTGTCGAACACGACCGCCCGGGGCAGGTCGGCGGCGATCGTCGAGGCCCACGCCGCCATCGACCGTCTCGCGCGGTTCCTGCGCGCGAAGATGCCGGGTTTCGGCAGCTCCTTCCTGGTGGGGGTGGCTCCGATGCTCGGCGTGCGCGAATCCTGGAGGATCGACGGGGTCTACCGCCTCACCGAGCAGGACTACGCGCGCCAGGCGCGCTTCGACGACGGCTTGGTCCGCGGCGATTGGTTCATCGACGTGCACTCCCAGTCCAAGGGGCTCTTCCACCAGAAGGGCTACCAGCCGGGCGACTACTACGAGATCCCCTACCGGTGCTTCATCGCCCCGCAGGTCTCCAACCTGCTCGTGGTCGGCAGGTGCATTTCGACGACGTTCCTCATGCAGGCGTCCGTGCGCATCATTCCCACAGTCATCGACATGGGGGATGCCGCGGGCTGCGCGTGCGCCCTTTCGGCGGCGAACGGCGTCCTCCCTCTGGCGCTGTCCGGCGTGGAGGTCCGCCGCTGCGCCGACGCTGCGTCGCCCCTGGGGTGAGGGAGGAGACTGGGCTGGGCTGAGCGCGCGAGTTTGGGCTGAGCGCGAGGGCTTGGGCTCAGCGCGAGGGCTTGGGCTCAGCGCGAGGGCAGTGGGGATCGCGCGCGGGCTGCTGTTCCCGCGCTCCTGCTCGACTGCCCGTCGGCCTCCCCTTTGCCCCGCCAGGCGGTGGCTGGCTCGGATCCTCCTCCTTTCCTTGCCCGGCGGCCCCCCTGCCCTGCTAGGCGGTGGCTGGCTCGGATCCTCCTCCTTTCCTTGCCCGGCCGCCCCCTTGCCCCGCCAGGCCGTGGCGCTTCGCACGATCATGACCTTGCTTGTGGGCGGCGGGTGGTCGCAGTGCTGGCGCTGCTGCCGCCTCAACGCCCGCCCGCGGTGTTGGGATCGGTGGGGTCCGGTTCGGCACGAGGATCGTCCGGAGCCGGTGGCGACTGGCTCCAGGACGTTGCCGTGGGCTCGGGGGCGGAGGGGCCGCCCGGGCCACCTGGGCCGCCGGTTCCAGGCGCCGAGGAGCCCGGCTCGGGCGGCGTTGGGGTCTGGACGCCTGCGGGCGCGCCAGTGGGGGACGGCGCCGAGCGCGGGGAAGTCGGGGGCGGTGCCGAGCGCGGGGCACCGGAATGGGAGGGGGCAGGACGGGAGGCGTCAGGATCGGAGGGGTCGGCCCCAGAGGCGTGCAACGGCACGAGTTCCGCGAGCAGCCACCTGTTCCCGTCCCAGCGGAGGTCGACTTTCACGGTCGTGGTGCGGTAGGCGTGGGGCGTCATTGCCCCGCGCGC
>NZ_CP017298.1:1544464-1569939 GCF_001746855.1 Pauljensenia hongkongensis
GGAACACGGGGAAGGGACTGGACTGCTCGGTGGTGGTCACCACCGCCGGCAGGGTGAGGGTCTCGCCCGTGAAGGGGTTGGTGGTGGTGGCGTCCCACGTCGTCGTCAACGCGATCACCCGCCTCTCACCCCCGCGGGTGACCTGTTCGTAGTGGTGGGTCAGTCTCGCTTCCTTGTTGCCCCTCCTCCACGGCTCCCCCGCCCGAGCGGTCACCAACGGGGGCGTGGAGTCCCCGAAGTCGTAGGAGTAGCGCGACGCCGTCAAGGTGATCACCACCTCCCGCCCGAACAACGACGCGGTGTGGGTCTGAGAAGGGGCAGTGGCGTAGACGATGGTGGGCACCCCTGCGTTGGTGTACGACTTCTTGCGCGGCTGCCACGACAGACCCGCCCCCGACACCGGCACCCGCGCCAGCGCGGTGCGCACAATCGTCTCCGTACTGGGTGGCGCCTCCCCCTCACCGCCCCCGCCCTCGTCGGCGGGCTCGCCCTCGTCCGCCGGGGGCGTGGTGGGGGCGGTGCCGGGAACGTACTGGCAGTGCGACGACGCCGCGCCCGCATCCCCCGGCCGCGCCGCAGACCCCGGGATCCCCTCCCGCTCACCCGTGCACACCATCTCCAACGGACCCCCCGCCGCACGCCCACCCGGAACCGACCCGCCCCCAGGCGCCTCGGACGCCGCAGGAACCGCCGGAGCATTGTCCGCGGAACCACCAGCAGACCCCCCGCCGGAACCACCCCCAACCGACGACGACGGCGAACCGCCATGAGCAACAGTCGACCTCTGACTCGCCTCGACAGTAATAGCCGGACCACTCCCGCCATCGTCGCGTTCGCCCTTCATGGAGAAGTCTGGGTCGTCCGCCACTGCGGGTGGGGCGAACAGTGTGAGGGCCAGGGCCACTGCCGCGAAGGCGGTGCCAGCGCGCCCCCGCGCATCACTTGACGTCTTCAGCATTCTCTGCCGCCCCTTCCATGACCCGCCAGGCGGACCCGTCCCAGTGCACGTGCAATTTGATAATGGTGTCGCGGACTGTGGCATCCACATAACCGTTGCTCGTGTAGCCCTTGGGCATGTGCTCGTCGAAGCGGAGTTGGATCGCGTAGGCGCCAGGCCCGAACTCGTTCTCGTCCAAACTTCTGACGATCTGCGTTTCTGTGACATCGTTGTACCCGCCCGTCCCCCAGTAGCCGTGGGCGTAGAACTCCTCGACATGGGTGATCGCGTTCTGGCAGTGCACGCAGCTCTCTTCGCTGATGGACTTCAGGGGCCCGGTGTCCCCCGTGTTCCACGCGTAGGCACGGGCCTTGAGGTAGTAGCGGGCCGTGGCTTTCGCTCCCGTCTCACCGCCAGCACTCATCTCCTCGGGCTGCTCCGGCGCCTTGTCGGTGACGGGCGGGCGCTTCAGGCTCCCGTCGGACTGGACCTGGTAGCCATGGCTCATCCCGTAATCCGGCTCCCCCCGCAAGAACACCACATACGCGCCCACCGACACAGCCGCCACCAGAACGACCAGCACCGCCAGGGCCCGCGCGCCCAACCGCCTACGCGGCCCCCCATCCACAGGAGTCCCCTTGTACGGGTCGATCCCCCGCGCCCGCAACTCCGCATCCCGCGCCAACGCCTCACGCCGCAACCCCTCCACGTACTCGCGCACCACAGGCGACATCCCACCACCATCACCAGCGGGCAGGTCGTCAACAGAATCGTCAGCGGGCGCCTCGTCGACGGGACCGTCAGCAGGAAGAGCGCCGGCGGACGGGGCGCCGACGGGGGCACCGTCAGAGCGCGAGCCGCCGACAGAACCATCGTCCGGCCCGACGGGACCGGAAACGGTGGCGCGGCCGGGCCCGCCGTCGAGCGGACCGCCGACCGCTCCGCCGCCCAGCGCTTCGCCGGAAGAATCGGCTGCGCCTCCACCGTCGGACACGGAGGCGCTGTCAACCGCGCCGACGGCGCCCGCCCCGTCAGCCCGCCCGCGCCCACCGTGGGACAGGGGGGTGTCGTCTGCTTCCACTGGTACCACATCCTCGTGCCAGGAACGGCCCACATTAGTGGCCCGCTTCACTTGCCCTCGATGGTAACGCCCCGAACACCCCCAGCGCCAGACCCCCACCATGGTCTGTGGATAACCATTGCATCCCAGCACCGGAAGAGACGGGGCGAAGACCCCGCCACCGACCCCCGACCACCACTACTGATGGTCATGATCCGTCCTGCGGTTGGTCCTCGACTTCCACGACGCGCCAGAAGTAGCCGTCCCAGCCCACCAGCACCCGAGCGCCGCGCACGCGCTCGACCCCGGGTGTCAGAGTCCCGTTCGCGTACACGTCCGGCGTGCGCTCACTGAACGACACGTCCACCGCGTACGTCTCATCCCCGTAGGTCTGTTGGTCGTCAACCTGCGCTGGCGTCGATACTTGGAAGTCCGAGGCCCTCGCTTTGGCGGCCCACCCGCCATCGGCGTAAGCCTCCCTTATGCGCACCGCCGTGTCCTCGCACGCCTGGCAACTGACGACAACCATGTCCATGAACGCGCGCGGATCCCCCACGTTCCACGCATAGGCGACCGTCTCGAAGTAATACGAGGCCATCGCCTCGGCCCCCGCGTCCGAGTACTCCCCGACCAGAGGATCGGGCACCGGGAACTCCCCCACACCACCGGGCCGGCGCAACGACCCATCCGACTGCACGTAATAGTCCCCACTCATCACCGGCCCCTCAGCACCCGCGCCACCACCGCCCGAACACCCCGACACCCCCGCCACGCACAGCGCCAGCACGAGCCACCACGCGCCGCCCAACCGACGCCCACCAGGGCAACACCCCGCACCAGGGAACACTCCCACCAGCACCACATCCTCGTGACGAACCCCGAACCACCACAGTGGCCCGCTTCACTCACCCACGATAGTAACGCCCCACACACCCCCACCGCCAGACCCCCACCACAGTCTGCGCACAACCATCCCACCCACCACAGGCGGAACCGCGCTCCGAGAGCCGCCCGGAGCGTCCGCCGTTCCGGGTGCCCGATCCCCGCGCGGCTCGCCACAACCACAGGGGCGCCGCCCGAGCACCCGATCCCCGCCAGGACCGCACACAAGGCTCCGGATTACGCAACGCAGGATCGCACACAACGGCGGAATCACGCCCTTGTGTGCGGCCGGGTGTTTCGAAAACACTGCCCTTGTGTGCGTAACCGAGGGAGGGGAAGGGGCTCATCCCGCACACTCTTGCGGGTACGCGCCGCGCAGTACAAAGTCCTCTGGTAGCGCCGCGCGCCCCTTCCCAGTACCCAGCGGGCCGGCGGAGTGCCGGGGCGGTACCGAGGAACCGCTGGCGCGGAGGGGCCCGGGGAACACGGCCACCGCCTCGTCCCCCGGGCCCGTGCCCGGCGCACCGCCAGAAACAGCGGCGAACCCCACTAACCGTCCGCGCTGCGCGCCTTGTTGAGCTGGTCGAATGCGATGGCGATGATCAGCACCAGGCCCTTGATGGCCTGCTGCCACGCGGAATCGACCGTCATGATCGACAGCCCCATATTGAGCACGCCCATGAAGAGCGCGCCGATGATGGTGCCCGAGATGCGCCCGATGCCGCCCCACACGGCGGCGCCGCCGATGAAGCAGGCCGCGATGACGTCCAGCTCGTAGTTCTGGCCGGCCGCGGACACCGCCGCGCCCGCGCGGGACGTCGTGACGATAGCGCCGATGGCGGCCAGGAGCCCCATGTTGACGAAAATCCAGAAGTTGATGGACCGCACGGAGATGCCCGACAGCTTCGCCGCCTCACGGTTGCCGCCCACGGCGTAGATGTAGCGCCCGAAGGTCGTCTTATTGAGGACGAAGGCGTAAACCAGCACCAGGACCGCGCAGATCACGAGGACGAAGGGCAGGCCGATGGCGGAGCCGGCCAGGATGAAGGCGAAGGCGATGACGAACACGCCCACCCCCACCATTTTCACGACGGCCAGCCACAGGGGCTCGACGACGAGGCCGTGCTTGACCAGCGAGGCCCGCCTGCGCAGCTGCGACACTGCGAACACAGCGGCCAGGACGACGCCGAGGACGATGGTGAAGACGTCGTAGACGCCGATGTAGGCGAACCACCCCAGGATGCCCGCGTTGGCGATCTGGACGAACCCGGAGGGCAGGGGCGCGATCGTCTGGGGGACGATGACGATCGCCAGGCCGCGGAACAGCAGCATCCCGGCCAGGGTGACGATGAATCCGGGGATGCCCACGAACGCCACCCAGAAGCCCTGCCACGCTCCCACGGCCACGCCGATCGCGAGCGCCAGCACGACGGCCAGGCCCCACGGCAGGTTCCATTGCGCCATCGCGATCCCCAGGACGCCGCCGATGAAGGCGATGAGGGATCCGACGGACAGGTCGATGTGGCCGGCGATGATGATCATCAGCATGCCGATCGCCATGATGATGACGTAGGCATTCTGCTGGATCAGGGAGGCGACGTTGTTGCTGCGAAGCAGCCTCCCGCCGGTCATCACCTCGAAGAATACGACGACCGCGACCAGCGCCAGCGTGATCCCGTACTGGCCGAGGTCGATTCTTTTCAGCCACGAGGTCCTCTCGGACGGGGCCGCGGCTTCTGCGGTTTGTGTGCTCACGACAGGGGCTCCTTCAGCTCTCTTGCATCATGTGGGACATGAGGATTTCTTGGGTGGCGTCCGCGCGCTCCACCTCGCCGGTGATGCGCCCGTAGCTCAGGGTGTAGATGCGGTCGCACAGGCCCAGCAGCTCCACCAGTTCCGAGGAGATGACCACGACGGCTTTGCCCGCGTCGGCCAGCTCGTTGATGAGGGTGTAGATCTCGTACTTCGCGCCGATGTCGATGCCGCGCGTCGGCTCGTCCAGGATGAGCACATCCGGCTCTGTGAGCAGCCACTTCGACAGCACGACCTTCTGCTGGTTCCCCCCCGAAAGGGTCCCGACCACCACATCCACGGAGCGCGCTTTCGTGCGGGTCTTCGCCCGTTGCGCCTCGGTCAGCTGGTACTCCGTGATGTCGGAGATGACGCCCGCCTTGGAGACGCGGTCCATCGACGCCGACGTCGCGTTGTGCTTGATCGAGGCGATCAGGTTGAGCCCGTAGCGCTTCCGGTCCTCCGAGGCGTAGGCGATCCCCGCCTTGATGGCCGCTTTCACGGACGCCACCTCGATCCGCTCGCCCCGCAGGTAGAGGTCCCCGGACTCGTACCGGCCCCATGAGCGCCCGAAGACGCTCATGGCCAGCTCGGTCCGGCCCGCTCCCATGAGTCCCGCGATCCCGACGATCTCCCCGGCCCGGGCCGTGAAGGACACGTCGTGCAACGCGCGACGGCCGGTGACAGGGTTCACAACCGACCAGTTCTCCACGCGGAGGACCTCGTCGCCGATGTGCGGCTCGTGGTCGGGGAACCGGTTCTCCATCGCGCGCCCGACCATGTCGCGGATGAGGACGTCCTCCGTGATCTCCCCGCCGGCGCGCACGTCGTGGGTCTTGATGGTCTGCCCGTCGCGGATGACGGTGACGCGGTCGGCGATCGCCCGGATCTCCGACAGCTTGTGCGAGATGATGACGCACGAGATCCCGCTCCGCTTGAGCCCGACGATGAGGTCGAGCAGCTTCTGGGAGTCGTCGTCGTTGAGGGCGGCCGTGGGCTCGTCCAGGATGAGGACGCGCACCTCCTTGCCGAGCGCCTTGGCGATCTCGACGAGTTGTTGTTTGCCGACGCCGACGTCGCTGACCTTCGTCGAGGGCGACTCGTCGAGTCCGACCTCCGCCATGAGTTCCTTTGCCTCGGCGTTGGTGCGGTCCCAGTCGATGATGCCGCGGGTGGCGCGCTCGTTGCCGAGGAAGATGTTCTCAGCTATCGACAGGTGGGGCGAGAGCGCCAGCTCCTGCTGGATGACGACGATGCCGTCCTTCTCGGAGTCCTTCACGGAGCGGTAGGCGGCCTCGTGTCCGTCGAGGAGGATCCTGCCCCCGTAGGACCCGTAGGGGTGGACACCGGAGAGCACCTTCATGAGGGTTGATTTTCCGGCGCCGTTCTCTCCGCAGATCGCGTGGATCTCGTTCTCCCGGACGTCGAATGTCACGTGCGAGAGCGCTTTGACCCCCGGGAAGTCCTTGGATATGTCCTCCATCTTCAATATGACGGCGGACTGTGGTTGCTCTGTCATGTGGTTCTCCCAACCTCGGGGTGCGCCGGGGGCGTGCCCCGGCGCACCGCAGGGCCATTGGTTCACTCGAGTCCGATGTCCGACGCCGTGTAGTAGCCCGAGTCCACGAGGACCTCTTTGACGGTGTCCTTCGTGACGGTCCGGGGCGCCAGCAGGTAGGTGGGGACCACTTTCACGCCGTTGTCGTACGTGGTGGTGTCATTGATGTCGACCTGCTGGCCGGACACGATCTGGTCGATCATCAACGCGGTCTGCTCCGCCTCGAGCTCGGTGTTCTTCAGCACGTCCATCGCCTGCTTGCCGGCGATCACGTTCTTGATGTTCGCCTTGTCGCAGTCCTGGCCGGTGAGCAGGGGGTAGTCGGATCCCGGCGTGTAGCCGGAGCCCTCGAGCGCCTGCGCGATGCCCAGGGCCAGCGAGTCGTTGGGCGACAGGACGACGTCCACCTTGGTGCCGTCGGAGTAGAAGGAGTTGATGCGGTTCTCCATCTCGGCCTGCGCGTCGTCCGAGCTCCATCCGAGGATTCCGATGGACTGCCATTCGTCGTTGGCCTTGGGTGCTTTGCCCGATCGCACCTCGAGCGTTCCGTCCTCCACGAGCGGGAGCAGGACGTCCCACGCCCCGGAGAAGAAGTACTTCGCGTTGTTGTCGTCGGGCGACCCCGCGAAGGGCTCCAGGTAGACAGGCGGCGTCATCGACGCCACCTGCTGCTTGATGTACTCGCCCTGCAACTGGCCGACCTTGTAGTTGTCGAAGGTCACGTAGTAGTCGACGTTCTCAGTGGCGTTGATGAGGCGGTCGTAGGCGATGACCTTGATGCCCGCGTTGGCCGCCTTCTGCAGGACCGGCCCCAGGGCGGTGCCGTCGATCGAGGCGACGACGAGGATGTTGGCCCCCTGGGTGATCATGTTCTCGATCTGGGTGATCTGCTGATCGACCTTGTTGTCCGCGTACTGCAGGGACGTCTGGTAGCCCTTCCCCTTGAGGATCTCCTCCAGGTGGGAGCCGTCGCGGTTCCACCGCTCCAGGGACTTCGTGGGCATCGCGATCCCCACGAGGGTGTCCGAGGCGCTGGCCCCTCCCGTGCCGCCGGTGCCGGTGCCCCCGCGCTCGGAGCTGCACGCCCCGAGTCCGGCGAGGGCGATGGCGCACGTGGCGGCCGCTGCGAATAGTCTGATGAGTTTCATGGTGTGCTCTCCTGGCATCGTTGCCGCGGCGGTCCGTGGCCGCCGCCGTTCGTGGTGGGTGTGTGCGAATGCGGTGCCGCAGAGCCCGAGCGGAAGCCCCGAGCGGTCCGCGCACCTGCGATGCTGGCCCGCGCGGTCGTGGTGCCGTCGTGCGAGTGGTGCTGCCCGTCGCCCCCTGCGCGCATCCGCGACGTGTTCCGGTGAGTGGTGGCATCCGCCTGGACGAGGGGCGGGCCGGTTGGCCGTTTCAGACCCCAAGGAGCAGCTCGAGGATGTACATCTCGAGCCCCTCGTAGTCGTCCTCGGCGACGAGCGAGTCGACGACGGACTGGTCGTAGAGGGCTGCCTTGTCCTCCATCAGCCGCACGACGCGCAGGGAGTTCTCCAGGTGCTTGAAGCCGAAGCGGTCGCCCGTCGAGCGCATCGCCTTCACGTCGAGCCCGATGCACTCGCCGTTCGACCCGTAGTCGTTGTCCACCAGGAGCTTGATCTGGTTGAAGGCCGACCGCAGCGACTCGGAGCCGAAGATCTTGTCCTGGTCGAACTTCATGCCGTTCTGGTCGTTGAGGTGGACCGAGAACAGTTTCCCGGAGGCGAGGCCGAAGGCCATGTCGTGGGTGGGGTCCAGCCCGGCCAGGACCGAGTGGGCGGATTCGACCAGGATTCCGCAGCGCGACGGGTCGGCTGTCATATCCCCCAGGGCGATCGCGTGGCCTGCGGTCCCCGCGTACGACCGGTCGATCGGCTCGTTCGGCTTGGGCTCGATGGCGATGCGGACGTGGTCGTCGTAGGCCAGCATCCGATCGAGGGAGCGGACGAGTTGCCGGATCATGGCGACCGGCGGCTTCGACTCCATGCACAGTGTTCCCTCGCGCGCCAGCCACAGGACGACGAGGTCGGCCCCGAGGATGTTCGCGATGTCTATGGAGCGCTCGGTCCTCCACATGGCGCGCTCCCAGTCCTCCTTCTTCGGGGCGGTGTACGCGCCGTCCTTGAAGGCGGGGTCGAACCAGAGGCGGGGGGCGACGAACTCGCAGCCCACACCCAGGGAGTCGAGGAGGGCGCGCAGCTCGTGGGCCTCGTCCTCGATCTGCGCGACGGACTTCGAGGCGATATCGGGCACCGCGTCGTCGTCGTGGAACTGGATGGCCGAGAACCCCATCTCCGCGAAGCGCGCGACCTTCTCGCGCATGGCCAGCGGCTGGCGGGTGGGCGGCCCGTAGACGTCGGTCCCCTCGGCGACGTTCCACGGGCCGACTGTGTACTTGAACCTGGTCACCTGTATCGTTTCCTCACTCCGCCGCCCCGGAACGCGGCTGTGCGTGCCCATCGGGGCGTGACGGTTGGCGGTTGAGACGAACACCGAATAATGTTCTACGTCGAAACTATAACAGCGATGAGGAGCGTGTCAACTGATTTTCGCACAATCATACTGTTCATGAACTAACCTCGTTCCCATGGCACCCCTGCGCTCCCCCCTCGACTACGGATTCGCCGGCGGAGGCGCCGTCGGCCACGCCAACGTGCGCCACCAGAACCTGGCGCTGCTCAGCCGCACCATCTACGCCGCCGACGCGCCCCCCACCCGCGCCGCCCTCGCCTCGGCGACCGGACTCGGGCGCGCGACCGTCTCCCGCCTCATCCAGGACCTCCTCGACTCCGGCTTCGCCCACGAGCAGGACCCGGGCGGCGCGACCGGCCGGGGGCGCCCGGGGCCGCCGATCGCCCCGGCTGCCCGGACGATCGCGGCACTGGGGCTCGAGGTCAACGTCCACTTCGTCGCGGGCAGGGCGCTCGACCTCGGCGGGAACACCCTGGCGGAGTTCCGCCTCGACAGCGCCGACGTGGAGTCCGATCCGGCGGGGACCCTGCGCCTGCTCGGCAGGTCCGCGGCCGCGATGGCCACGAACCTGCGCGCGACCGGCACGGAGGTCATCGGCGCGCGCCTGGCCATACCCGGCCTGCTCAACGCCCACGACCAGCGCCTCCTGGTGGCCCCCAACCTGGGCTGGTCGGACCTCGACCCCCTGGCGATGCTCGGCCGGGAGTGGGAGGCGCTGGGCGTCCCCACCCTCACCCGCAACGACGCCGACCTCCAGAGCCTCACGGCCGCCTACCAGCGCCCCGGCAAGCTCCTGGCCGACGGCGCCTTCTTGTACATCTTCGGCGACGTGGGGGTGGGCGGCGCCATCATGGACCGCGGCGCGCCCATCCGGGGCGCCCACGGCTGGGCCGGCGAGGTCGGGCACACCACGGTCCACGCCGACGGGCTGGCGTGCAAATGCGGATCGCGCGGCTGCCTCGAGGCCTACGCGGGACAGAACGCGCTGCGCCGCGCCGCCGGGCTGGACCCCGACGCGCCCATCGACGCCCTCACCGCGCGCCTGTCCGACGGCGACGAGCGCGCGACCAGGGCCGTCGAGGCGGCGGGCGAGGCCCTGGGCATCGCCATCGCGATCGCGGTGAACCTCCTCGACATCCCCCGGATCGTCTTCGGCACGTCGCTGGGCGTCCTGCTGCCCTGGCTCACCCCGCCGATCACCCGGGAGCTGCGGGCGCGCGTCCTCGGCCACGCCAGCAGGGGGATCGTGCTCGAGGCGTGCCCCATCACCGTGCTCCCCGCGTGCACCGGCGGGGCGCTGGAGGTCCTCAACACCACGATCGCCCAGCCCGCCGCCTGGATCGACCGGCACGGGCCCGCACCGGCCCCGAATGGCGCCCAACACGAAACAGATTAGGAAGACCCCTACCCGATTCACGATTTACGCTCTACAATCGAACATAAATCGCGAACCAGGAGGTACACCGTGGTCTCTATCCAGGTCGCAGGGCACGTCTGCGTCGACTTGACACCCCGACTGCGCTCCCGCGAGGTCATCGTCCCCGGCGAGCTCACCGAAGTGGGGCCCATCGAGGTGCGCATGGGGGGCACCATCTCGAACTGCGCGCGCGCAATCGGGCAACTCGGCGCCGAAGTCTTCCTCTCCGGCATGGTCGGCGACGACGACCTCGGCCTCATCAGCAGGAGGCACTTGGAGGACGCCCACCCCGGGCACGTCGAGCTCATCGTCCACCCCACCGCCGCCACCTCGTACTCGGTCGTCGTGTGCGTCCCCGGGGAGGACCGCTCCTTCTGGCACCACACCGGCGCGAACGACGAATACCGCGGCGAGGGGGCTCTGCAGCCCCGCTCGATCCTGCACTTCGGCTACCCCACCCTGTGCCCGGCGATGTGCGCCGACTCCGGACGGCCCATCGTGGACCTCTTCGAGCGCGCCCACGCCCAGGAGGGGGCCACCTCCCTCGACCTGGCCTACCTGGCGCGCAACTCGCCCCTGCGGGCGATCGACTGGGACCTCCTCTTCGCGCGGGTGCTCCCCCACGCCGACGTCTTCTGCCCCTCGTGGGACGACATCGCCTCCTGCCTGCCCGGAATCGACCCCGTTTTCGACCGGGCGCGGATCGAGGAGCGGGCGCGCGCCTTCATCGCCCAGGGCGCCGCTATGGTCCTCATCACTGCGGGGAAGCACGGCGCCCACCTGGCCACCTCCGACACCCATGCACTCGGCCGACTCGCGCGCCTGACGGGCATCGACGCCGAGGAGTGGGCCGGGCAGTCCATCTGGGACCCCGCCATCCTCGTCGAGCGGCAGACGGACCAGCCCCTCGACTCCAATGGCGCCGGCGACACCTTCAAAGCCGCGTTCCTCGTGGCGCTCACGCGCCGGGCCCGCCCCCGCCAGGCCATCCGCTTCGCCTCCGAGGTGGTGGGGAAGAAACTCCTGCGCCGCCCCCTGGCCACCGAACTCCCGGGGGCCTGACATGCCGCTCCTCGTCGCCTTCGGAGCCGGCAACGTCGGACGCGGTTTCATCGGCGAGCTCTTCAGCGCCGCCGGATGGGACGTGGCCTTCCTCGACGTCGACCCCCGCCTGGTCGAAAGGCTGGGCGAAGACCGCTCCTACATCCACGAGACCGTGTCGAACTCCGGTGTCCTCCGGCAGGTCGTCACGCGCGTCACTGCCGCCTACTCCACCGACCAGTCCGCCGTCGACGCCCTCGTGGCGGAGGCGGACCTGGTCACCACCTCCGTCGGGGTCCGCGTGCTCGGCGCCATCGCGCCGGCGCTCGCCCATGCCCTCCAGGCCAGATGGGCCGCGGGGCGCGGGGCGCTCGACGTCCTCCTGTGCGAGAACCTCCACGACGCATCGTCCGCCTTCCGCCGTATGCTCCGCGACGCCCTGCCCGCCTCCGCCCGCGCCAGGCTCGAAACCGACGTCGGGCTCGCGGAGACGTCGATCGGGCGCATGATCCCCACGACACCACCCGCACCCGGCCAGCCACCGACCCTGGTGCGCGCCGAGCCCTACCGGATCCTCCCCTACGACGCGACGGGGCTCACCGCCCCCGAGCCCCGTGTCCAGGGGCTCTTCCCCGTCAGGGACATCCCCTTCTCCTTCTACACCGACCGCAAGCTGCTCATCCACAACATGGGGCACTGCGCCTGCGCCTACCTGGGGGAGCTGCTGGGCGCGACGTTCATCTGGGAGGCGATCGCCGAGCCCCGGGTCCACTCCATCGTCCGCGCCGCGATGATGGAGTCGGCACTGGCCCTGTCCGTCGTCTACGGCGCCGGCATCGGCGCCCTCGGGCTGCACGTCGACGACCTGCTGGCCAGGTTCGCCAACCGCGCGCTGGGGGACACGGTGGAGCGGGTCGGGCGCGATCCGGAGCGCAAGCTCGGCGCCAAGGACCGCTTCATCGGGGCCTACGCCCTCGCCCGCCGGGCCGGCACCCCCGTCGAGTACCTCTCGCTGGCCCTCGCCGTCGGCGCCCGGCGCCTGGCCGGTGAGGACGGGTGGGACGAGGCGCGCGCCCTCGCCCACGTCGACGCGCACCTCTTCCCGGGGGGCAGTCCGGCCAGGGACCTGTTCGGCCTCCAATTCGACTCCCTGGCCCACGGCCTGGACTGGGAGGGGCAGCAGGCGCTGATCGACGCCTCGCCCCTGCGGGGGACGGTCGCGTGACCGCCCCCCGGGCCCCGGGCCGGCGCTACCGCACCACCGCCACCTCCTGCGTCCCACCGGCCAGCGAGTCCAGCGGCCCCGCCGGCACCATCGTGCCCGCGGGGGCGACGGCCCCGCTGAGGTCGGCGGCCAGGTCGACCGGCGAGCCGTCGGGCGCCTCGAACTCGGCGTCGGCGTAGTAGGCGCGCTCCAGATCGGCTCCCTGGGGCAGCGGGAGCCGGAAACCGGAGAAGTCCCCGGGCAGCGCCACCCGCAACACCACGAGCCGCAGGGCGGCGTCCGGACCGGCCAGGCCCTCCCCGACCCCGGCGCGCACCGACACGGAGAGGGCGCACTCCCCCGGGATTTCGGCGCTGCCCTCCTCCCCGTCGAAGGGGCGCGCCCCCTCCAGGTAGACGTTAGAGCGCGCGTAGACGGGCAGTTTTCGGCCGAAGTACCGCTCGTGGTCGGTGGCGGACTCCCCCACGCCCTCCATGTACTGCTCCCAGGACGCCGGATAGGGCGCGTACCCCTCCAGTCCGTGGTGGGCCCTGCCGCCGAACCAGCCGTCGGGGGCGTACGCCTCGTCCGCGTCCCCGCCGAAGAACAGGTTCCCCACCCACCGGTCGTCGCCCCCGGGGATGAACCCGAAGCCGGCGATCTGCGTGGAGTGCGGCACGTGGTAGGGGGTCGCCCGGTCCATGATGGGGTCGAGGCGCACCGTGCCGCCGATCAGGTTGCGCACGAACGCGCCGCCGCAGGAGGCGATCTCGACGGAGGCACGGGACGCGAGCACGTTGTGATCGACGGTGTAGGGGCCGTGGGAGACCTCGACGAAGAGGTCCCGGCAGTTCGCGGCCAGCACGTTGCGGGTGATCCGCGTCCCCTGCGTCTCCCAGTCGAGCCAGATGCCCAGCGAGCAGTCGGTGATGACATTGCGGGCGATCGTGACGTCGATGGGGGCGTGCAGTTTGACGCCGGCGATCTCGTGGCCCCAGAACTCCCTGCGCAGCGCGATGTTGTGGATGTAGTTGTCCTCGATGCGCGAGAACGCGCAGCCCAGATGGCCCACGACCCCCGCCTGGCCGCAGTCGTGGATGTGGTTGCGGCGCACGACGTGCGATCCGATCCGCTCCTTGTCCCAGCCGATGTGGCGGGCGGCGAACACGGATTCGAGCTGGTACTGGTAGCCGGGCTTGTCGCGGCGCAGGGTCGCGTAGTTGTCGCCGCTCGACCCCTCCTTGCCCAAGCACACGCCCACGCACTTGGAGTGGTGGATCTCGTTGTCCTCGATGATCCACCCCTTCGCCCAGTTCGGCCCGACCAGGCCCTGCTGGTGGGCGGTGGGGGGCGCCCACTGGGTCGCGGCGTGCGCCATTTCGAAGCCGCGCACGGTGATCCAGTCGATGTGGTGCTCGGACGGCCAGAAGACCGTCGGGCGCACGCTCACCTCGACGAGCGACGAGGCGGGGGCCCGCCGCCCGAAGTTCGCCCAGATCGTGGTCGCCCCCGCCCCGACCTCGGCGAACCAGACGAGTTCGGTCACGTCGGGGTCCTCGACGGGCACGGTCGTGCCGGTCCAGGAGTCGCGCACTCTGGTCCGGCGCGAAGGGGCGAAGACCTGGTCGCGGCAGGGCGCCTCGTACAGTTGGACGCCGTCGATGAAGACGTCGCCCAGGTGGCGCTTCTCGTCGCCGAACACGTAGGGCTCGACCACCCAGTCGCCCTCGATCGGGGCGGCGAAGGGGTTGAAGGGGCCGAACACGGAGTTCGGGATGTCGGTCCTCCACACGCCGCCGCCCTGGTCGCTCCAGTCGGTGACGGCCTCGGACCCCTTGAGGACGACGCGCTCGCCGGGGGCGGCCTCGTAGGTGATGCGGCGCCGGTCGGACAGGCCGCCCCTGCGGGGATTGACCCGCTCGCGGTACGTGCCCTCGTGGACGCGGACGGTGTCGCCGGGCATGGCGAGCCGCGCGGCCCGGTCGATGGTGCGCAGCGGGCGCTCCTCAGTGCCCGGCGCGTCGTCGGAGCCGGTGGTGGCGACGTGGATGATCGTGCTCATGTGCTTTTCCCTTCGTCGGGGGTCGGCGGGGCGGGCCCAACCCGCCCCGCGCGGAGTTGTTCTACTTGCCGAAACCGGCGGTCAGGCCGGCGACCATCTGCTTGCGGCCGACCGCGTAGGCGACCAGGACCGGCAGGGCGGACAGGATGATGGCCGCCAGGATCGCGGGGATGTTCGAGGTGTACTGGCCCTGGTAGGTCCACAGGCTCAGGGTCAGCACCCGCACCGAACCCGACTGCGTGAGGATCAGGGGGAACAGGAACCCGTTCCAGACCTGGAGCGCCTGGTAGACGCCCGCTGTGGTGACGGCGGGGGCGGACAGGGGGACGACGAGCCTCCACAGGATCTGCCAGTCCTTCGCGCCGTCGACCGCCATCGAGTCGAAGAGCTCCTCGGGGATGTCGCGCATCGAGTTGACCATGATCATCACGGTGACGGGGATGGCGAAGGCGATCGAGGGCGCGATGATGCCGAAGAGCGAGTCGTAGAGCCCCAGCTGGACGACCAGGTAGTAGACGGGCACGATCACGGCCTGCATGGGGATCCCCAGGCCCAGGAGGATCATGGAGTGCGCCCTGCGCGACCACGTGTTCCTCCTGCGCGCGATGTAGTAGGAGATCATCACGCACACCAGCAGGATCACCGCCACGGAGACGACGGTGACGATCGCGGTGTTGAGGAAGTACATCCAGAACTTGTTCTGGAAGACGTCCGCGTAGGCCTTGAGCGTGGGCGAGCCCGTGGGGAGCAGCGGGTTCTCCGTGTAGAAGGAGGACTGCGAGCGCAGGGAGGTGATGACGATGTAGTAGATCGGCACGATGGTGACGATCAGCCACAACCATCCCAGGGCACCGGAGACGTAACGGTCGAAGCCCTTGTGCGTTGTCATTGCCCGCTCGCCTGGCTTTCCATTCTCGAGGCGCCCGAGAGCCTGTTGAGCCCCAGGGACAGCGCCAGCCCGACGACCAGGAGGACCGTGCCCAGGACCGCGGCCTGCCCCATGTCGAAGCTCTTGAAGCCCGCGATGTACATGTGCAGCGGCAGGATGCGCGTCGCGTTCCCGGGCCCGCCGCCGGTCATGACGTAGATCAGGTCGAAGTAGGTGAGCGCCCCCACCAGCTGCAAGGTGGTGTCGGTGATGATCGTGTACTTGAGCTGGGGGATGGTGATCGACCAGAACTTGCGCCAGGTCGAGGCCCCGTCCAGTTCGGCCGCCTCGTAGAGCGACTTGGAGATCTGTCGCACGCCCCCCTGGTAGATGAGGGAGTGGAAGGGGATGAACGCCCAGCTGATGATCGCGATGAGCACGGGCAGGGCCAGCGCCTGCGAACCGAGCCAGTCCTGTTTGAGGAAGGGTATCCCCAGGGCCTGGGAGAAGCCGAAGTTCGGGTCGAGCAGGGCTTTGAAGGCGATGCCGAGCGCGGCGGCGGAGAACAGCAGCGGCAGGAAGTAGAGGACCGAGAGGAACTCGCGGTAGCGCTGCCGCGACCCCATGAAGACGCCGAGCAGGATCGACAAAGGGGTCTGCACCAGCCACGAGACCACCATGACGATCAGGGTGAGGACCATGGCGTGGCGCGTCAGGGGGTCGGCGAGGGTCTGGGACCAGTTGTCGAACCCCGCCCACGCCGGTGCGCCCAGCCCGTCCCAGTTCATGAAGCTGAGGACGAGGACGCCGATCAGCGGGATGATCGCGAAGAGGGCGAAGAAGGCGAGGGCGGGGAGGGCGTAGAGGCCGGAGGGACCGCTCCCGCGCGACCCCTGGTTCCCGCGGCCGCCCCGCGGGGCGGGGAGCGCCGGCGCGGCGGCCGGTGCCGGGGCTCCCCGATCACGTGAACTCATGGCGCGCCCGTCTCACTTGATCGTCGCGTTCATGGAGTCGATGAACTGCTGGGGCGTCATCGACAGCGCGAAGAGTTGCTGGATGTTGTCGAGCAGCACCTGCGAGGTGGCGGAGTCGAGCTCCTGGTCCCACGAGAGCTGGAAGTTCGAGGAGTCCAGCACCAGGTCGTACCCGAACCCGACGAATTCCTCCTGCTCCGTCCCCTTGATGAACTTCTGCGCATCGATCGTCGGGGGGATGTCGCCGCCGTCGACGATCGACTTCACGTACTCGTCGGTGAAGAGATCCGCCAAGTAGTCCTTCGCGGCCGTCTGCGCATCGGGCGAGGCGCTGGCGGAGACCGACCAGAAGTTCGACTGGTTGCCGACGACTGCGCTGGGGTCGCCCACTCCCCCGGCCACTGTCGGGAAGGCCGCGAATCCGAGGTTGCCCGCCTTGACGAAGTCCGGGGAGTCGGTGAGGAAGGTGCCGTAGGCCCACGACCCCTGGAGGAGCATGGCGGCCTTGCCGGTGTGGACCAGGGCGACATCGGCGTTGTTGTCGGCGACGACCGAGCCGAAGGCGTCACCGAACGCGCCGGCCCTCACGAGGTCCTGCACCTGGGTGAGGGTCGTTTCCACAGCCGGGTCGGACCAGGCGCCGGCCTGGCCCTCCGCGATCCGGTTGAACACCTCGGACCCGCCGTTGCGGTCGAGGAGGTACTCGAGCCACATCATATTCGTCCACTTCGAGGCCCCGGCGAGCGCGATGGGGGTGGTGCCCTGTGCTTTGAAAGTGTCCACCGCTGCGAGCAGCTCGTCGTAAGTGGTCGGGACCGCGACCCCCGCCTGGTCGAAGAGCTGCTTGTTGTAGTAGAGGACGACGGGCTGGGTGCCCACGTTCGGGACGCCGTAGACCTTGCCGTCGACTTTGCCGCCCTCGGCGATCGAGGGGATGACCTTGGCGACCGTCTGCTGCGTCGCATCGGTGATGTCCACCACTTTTCCGGAGGAGACGTAGTCCTTGAGGGTGGCCCCGCCCCAGCCGAAGATGAGTGTGGGGGCGTTGTCGGAGCCGATGGCGGTGCGGACCTTCTCCTTGTACGCGTCGTTGGCGAACCATTCGACGTTGATCTGCGCGTCGGCGTGCGCCTCGTTCCATTTGTCGAAGGAGGTCCGCCAGATCTGCTCGTGCGTTCCCCCTGTCACGGCCCAGGCGCTCGCACTGCCGTCCGCGCCGCCTCCCGGCTTCGCCCCGCCGCACGCGGAGAGCGCCAGGCTGGCGCCCATGGCGATGGCGCCGATGGAGGCCATCATTCGTATTCTCGTCCTCACGGGTCAGTCCTTCCAGTGATCCACTTCGATCGCCGACCCGGGTGCCCCTCGGGCCGGGGAAGCGGGCGTCGTTGCCGAGGAATAACGAAACTGTTTCGCATATTTCCGCTTCCATGTTCCAGTTTAGAACAAAAACAAATTCTGTCAAGGCTTGTTTGCATTGCTTAACTAGGTAGAACGAGCGGACAACGTGCACGAAATAATTTCGTATACTCTATGACATGATTGACACTGGGAACACAGGCCCGGCCCCCCGCCAACGGGTGACCATCGCCATGATCGCCGAGGCCGCGGGGACATCGCGCGCGACCGTGTCGAAGGCGCTCAACGGCAGAACAGACGTTTCGGCGGCGACGCGCGACTCCATCGCGGCGATCGCGACCGAGCTCGGCTACCGCCCCACGGGCGCGGCGCAGGCCGTCCAATCGATCGCCTTCGTCACCAACGAGTTCGACTCGATCTACACGGCGCACGTGCTCAGCGGCGCGATCAGCGAGTGCGCCGGGCAGGGGTACCTGCTGACATCGGGCCACCTCGGCATCGGCGGGGCTCCGGACGCCACCCGCCCGTTGTCGGACGCCTGGCTGTCGGCGGTCAGCCGCACGCACATCGGCGTCATCGTCGCCACCACCCACGTGGACCCCTCGCTCGTGCGCGGCTGCGGGCGCCTGGGCCTCCACCTGGTCGCCGTCGACCCGAAGGGCCCCGTCGAGGAGGGGGTGACGACGATCGGGGCGACGAACTGGAACGGCGCCCTCACCGCCACCCAGCACCTCATCGGACTCGGCCACCGCCGGATCGCGTTCTCGCGGGGGGCGACGGACTCGATGCCGGCGGGGGAAAGGGAACAGGGGTACCGGTCGGCGATGCGGATGGCGGGCCTGGACGTCCCTCCCGCACTGGTCGGGGGCGACGACTACTCCTTCGCCTCCGGGCACTCGTCCGCCCTGTCGTTCCTGCGCCTGCCCGAATTCGAGCGCCCAACCGCGATCATGTGCGCCTCGGACCTCGTGGCCCTGGGGGCCATCGAGGCGTGCCGCTCACTGGGGGTCGCCGTCCCCCGCGATTGCTCCGTCATCGGCTTCGACGACTCCGAACTAGCGGCCCTGTCATCCCCGCCCCTCACATCCGTCCGCCAGCCGATGCGCCACATGGGGGAGGCGGCAGCGCGCGCGGTCATCGACCAGCACGAGGGCCGGACGTCCGCATCCCACCCCATGCGGTTGGAGACGCGCCTCGTGATCCGGGACTCGACGTGCCCGGCGCCCGGGGCCGGGCACGCGTGATCATGCGGGGATGAGGAGCGCCACCGACCCCTCCGAATGCGCGCGCCCTGTGCGGTGGGAGCAGGGACGGACGGCAGCCCCGCCGATTCCTCGGAGGTCGCGCGTGCCCTGCGCGATGGGGGCAGGGGCGCAGACCACGCCGTTGTGGCCCGCGCCCCTGCGGTGCGCAGCGATATTCAGTTGTGCGTGGTGGGCGGTATTCAGTTGTGTGTGTATTCAGTTGTGCGCAGCGGTATTCAATTGTGTTCGGCGCCCTGTCAGCGCAGGCGGGCAGCCTGCTTGGCGGCTCCCAGGGCGACGTATTCTCCCGGCTCGGGCACCTCGACGGCGGCGCCGAGTGCTTGCGGGGCCAGTGCCCGCACGGCGGTGGACTTGGCGCCCCCGCCGACCAGAAGTACCCGTTCGACGGGGACCCCCAGCGCGCGCATCGCGTCCAGGGCGAAGCGCATGAGATCCAGCAGGCCGTCGACGGTGGCCCGCGCGACGTGCTGCCGGTCCGAGTTCGCCAGCGTCATGCCCTCCAGGGAGGCAGTGGCGTCGGGGAGGTTCGGGGTGCGCTCGCCCTCGAAGTAGGGCACCAGACGCAGCCCGGCGGCGTCCGGGACGGCCAGGGCCGCCTCGTCGAACTCCTGGTAGTCCAGTCCGGTGACCCGCGCCATCGCGTCGATGATACGCGAGGCGTTGAGCGTGCACGCCAGGGGCAGCCAGTTACCCGAGGCGTCGGAGAAGCCCGTGACCAGCCCCGAGGGGTCGGACACGGGATGGTCCGACACCGCCGAGACGACGCCGGAGGTGCCCAGACTGAGCAGCGCCGCACCGGGGGTGAGGCCCACGCCCAGGGCGGCCGCGGCGTTGTCCCCCGCCCCGGGGCCCAGCGCTATGGCGTCCCAGCCGCGCGCCGGGTCGCCGTGGCCAACGGTGTCCCACGGCCCGGCGATGCGGGGCAGGACGATCCAGCGGGCCGTCTCCTCGTCGATGCGGAGGGCGTCGGCCAGGATGTCCAAGCGGTACTGGCCGCCCGAGCGGTCCACGTAGCCCGTGCCCGAGGCGTCGGAGCGGTCGGTCACCAGGCCTTTGAGGCCCACAGCCTCGAAACCGCCTGCGATCCGCCAGGTGAGGTAGTCGTGGGGCAGGCAGACGGCGGCGGTCCTCGCCGCGTTCTCCGGCTCGTTGTCCGCAAGCCAGCGCAGTTTCGTCACGGTGAGGGAGGCGACGGGGACGGAGCCCGTGGCCCCTGCCCACCAGGCCGCCCCCTCGGAGTCGGCGCCGTCGCGCCCGTCCGAGCCCTTGGCGCGGATCAGGTCGCGCGCGGCTGCGGCGCTGCGGGTGTCGTTCCACAGAAGCGCCGGGCGGATCACCTGGCCCTGCGCGTCGAGCACGACCATGCCGTGCTGCTGGCCGCCCACCGACAGCGCGCGCACGTCGTCCAGGCCGTCGGCGGAGTCGACCGCCTCGAGGAAGGCGTCCCACCACGCCTGGGGATCCACTTCCGTGCCATCGGGGTGGGAGGCCCTCCCCTGGCGGACGATCCTGTTCGTCCCGGGGTCGACGATGACGATCTTGCAGGACTGGGTGGAGGTGTCGACGCCTGCCACGTAGGGGCGTGTGCTCATGGTGTGCTCCTCATTCGCGTGGTTCGCTGGGGCTGGCGGGGCCGGGAGCGGGCGGCGACGGAACCGCCCGCCGCACCCGGTCCCCGCCTCGTCGGCGTCAGCCGATCAGGTGGCGCATGGCCTGCTGGTAGAGCTCCACGAAATGGTACTCGCGCGCGCCCTTGGCGTCGGCGTCGAAGTCCTCGTAGACGCTGGCGTCCGCCAGGAAGTCCTCCACGGACTCGCCCTCGGCCAGGGTGGGCTCGCCGAGCTCGTAGACGGAGGCCGCCTTGAGCAGTTCGGCCGTGGCGGGGTCCTCGCGGAACGCCTTGGCCTTCTCGGCCAGGCGGATGTACATCTCCATGTTCGCCGAGGCGGACTCCCACACGCCCTCCATGCCCTCGGTGCGGCTGGGCTTGTAGTCGAAGTGGCGGGGGCCCTCGTAGCGGGGTCCGCCGCAGGGGAAGCCGTTCTCGATGAGGTCGACGGTGAAGAAGGCGCTGACCAGGTCGCCGTGCCCGAAGGCCTTGTCCTGGTCGTACTTGAGGCCGGACTGGCCGTTGAGGTCGATGTGGAAGAGCTTCCCGGCGTTCAGGGCCTGCGCCAGGGCGTGGGTGTAGTTCAAGCCGGCCATCTGCTCGTGGCCGGTCTCGGGGTTGAGGCCGACGACGTCGCCGTTGTCCAGCTCGGCGATGAGGGCCAGCGCGTGGCCGACGGTGGGCAGGAAGATGTCGCCGCGGGGCTCGTTGGGCTTGGGTTCCAAGCCGATCTTGAGGTCGTAGCCCTTGGACTTGATGTAGCCGGCGACCGTGTCCAGGCCCTCCTTGTAGCGGTCGAAGGCGGCGTTCAGGTCCTTGGAGGAGTCGTACTCGGCGCCCTCGCGCCCGCCCCACATGACGAATGTGGTGGCGCCGAGCTCGGCGGCCAGGTCCACGTTGCGCAGGACTTTGCGCAGGCCGAAGCGGCGGATGGAGCGGTCGTTGTTGGTCAGCCCGCCGTCCTTGAAGACCGGGTGGGTGAAGGTGTTGGTGGTGACCATCTCGATGACGACGCCCGCCGCGTCCGCGGCCTCCTTGACCTTCATGACGCGGTCGTGGCGCTCGGCGTCGGTGGCCGCGAAGTCGAAGACGTCGTTGTCGTGGAAGGTGATGCCCCACGCGCCCAGTTCGGCGAGTTTCGCGGTGTACTCCCACGGGTCCAGGACGGGCCGGGTCGCGGTTCCGAAGGGATCGACGGCGTTCCAGCCGACGGTCCACAGGCCGAATGAGAACTTGTCCTCGGGGCGGGGCTGGCGTGTCATGTGTGTGTCCTTTCGGGAACGGCGGTGTTCACAGGAGGCCGGCCCGTCCGGGCGTCCGCGGGAAGGGGCCGTCACTGTTTTGTTACGGAACTAAACTTAAACCGGGAAAGGGGGCCGCGTCAAGGGATCCCGCTCACACCTGCCGACCCCAAAGGGATCCCGCCCACACCCGCAAACTCCAAAGGGATCCCGCTCATACCCACTGACCCCCGGCGGCCGCGCGGCGCAGCGCCCCCCATCGGACCCTTACTTTTCGACCAACCGCCTATAGCCTGTTGCCGCGCCCGACCACGCCGCCATTGCGGGTTCTCAGGAACCCTACGACGTTGACGGGCGCCATCCTCCGTTTCACAGCCTGAGCGGCGCGCCCTGCGCTGCGGACCGCTCAACACGCGCCCGCAGAACTCTCTGAGAAGGCCCACTGGCTTACCGGTTCGAGCAGCGGCCATCACACCACCACGATCGCGCCGAAGACGAAGGGCTCTTTTGAAGAACCGAACGGCGACCGGCTCTCGGTTCACACCTGGCGGGCCCCGAGCGCCGCTCCTCCGTGCGGGACCCACTGGGGATTCCTGGACTCAGAACCTCCGCCGCACCCAGGATGATCCACTCCAGCAGCGCCGACCGCGCAGAAATGGTCCAAAATGCGTCTGAGTCTCGCAGTTCCCAGGCGGTGCTGCAGCGTGCTGGTCCAAATTGCGTCTGAGTTACCCCGAATTCGGCAGAATCCACCGTTTTTCCCGAGACTCAGACGCTTTTTGGAACAACTCGCCGTCAAGCCCGCGTTCCCACTCGAGACTCAGACGCATTTTGGACCACAACCTCTGGAACACCCCGGTCGTTGAGTGGTCGATTCGCGCTCCGTCCGCCTCCAACTGTCTGGACGTGCTTCGACTCCAGCGCCGCGCCCTTCTGCCGCGTGTTTCGGCACACGCGCGCAACGGGCGCACCGTCGGCACGGAGCCGCCGTTCCGTCGGCCCCGAGCACCGGCACCCGCCCATCGGGGATGCCCCGCGGCGGCGTTCCTCCCTTTCACCGCCTTCTCGCGGCGATCGCCAATCTCACCCTCGCGATGATCTCGTCAATCCGTTTGAGATCACCCCACCGCACGCGGATCACCGTCCACCCCGCCAATTCCAGTAGCCGCTGGCGCCGCGACTCAGCCTCCAGTGATTCGTGGACCTCACGGACGGAGGCCCCGTACTTCACGCGTCCGTCGAACTCGATAGCGATCCCCAGTCCTGGAATGGCGATGTCGATGAAGAACATGCCCCCAGGGGTGGGCACTTCCACCTGAGTGAGCAGCCCCTCCAGCCCCGCGCGCTTCAAGGCGTACAGCACCCGGCACTCGCCCGGGGACTCGCACCCGGGGTCGGCGTTCTCCAGGGTCCAACGGGCGTTGGCCCGCATTTTCCTGACCAGGGGCAGCGCCGCCATTCCCTCCAGCAGGTGCTGGCGCAACATTTCAGCGCCGTTGCGGCTATCGGCGTTGAACCGGCTGAATCCGCTGAACAGGTGGAGAGCGGAACAGGTCTGGACGAATGCGGTCTCCTCGTGCTCTCCGAATGCGCACTCCAGCGCGGTTTCCAGCGGGTCGCTCACCCGCAGGCCAGCGGCCTCCGCGATGCGCCCGCCATGGGCCGATCTGGATGGGCGAAGGGCAAGCCCTTTGACCACGATGGAGCCCGGGATGCGCACCGCTGGCAACCGCATGACGGATTGCCCGTGGGCGGATCTCGAATAGCAGGCCACCTCCCCCATCTCCACCATGGGCAGTCCGTGGACGAAAGCGGCGCTTTGCCCGCAAAGGACCGCGCTCCCGCGCTTCGCGCAAACCGCATGGAGCCTGGCGCAGTAGATGAACTCGGCCTGTTGCCATCGTTCAAGTCCCTCAAGGGCCTTGGCCTCGAGGTACACGCCACTGGCGATCCTCAGCAGTTCCCCGGAACACGCCCGTCTAGAAATGCCGCTTCGCCCCGACAGGTCCCTTGCGAGCACGAGTGCGGATCGAACTGCCCGCATCCCTGCAACATCCATGTCGCGCTCCCTCACTGCTGCCCTCGTGCACCCACCTTCCGCCGCGCGCTCCCCTCCCGCAACAGCCACAACTCCGCCTGTGGACAACTCCGCGCCACCCATCCCACCTGGGGATGATGACACGCCGTCGCCGCGCGACGAGCCCACAGCGCCGCCCTCAACCACCCCTCCTGCCCCAGTGGCCGCGCGGCACGGCACCGCACCCATCAGTCCCTTCTTCTCGAACAACTACCGGTAGCCTGTTGCCATGCCCGATCACGCCGCCGCCCCCGCCTCGTCCGGAAACGGGCACACGTGTTTCAAGGCGGCGCACGGGGAGCGGCTCACACAGGGAATGAGGGCGACCAACCTCAAAGCGTCGAACCTGTCATTGGTGCTCCGCAAGATCCTGGCCAACCCCGGCGAGATCACTCGGGCGGCCATCTCGTCGTCGACGGGGATCACGCGGGCGACGATCTCCCGCTTGGTGGATGACCTGATCGGGCGCGGTTTCGTCGAGGAGTTGGACCCCGTGGGCGATTCGGGGCGAGGCCGCCCGGCGAACCGACTCACCCCGACGGCGGGGCGAGTGGCGGCTTTGGGCATCGAGATGAATGTTTCGGCGCTGGACATCATGTTGGTGGACTTGACGGGGCGCGTACTGGCGCGCAAGCGCGTCCGTGGGGATTTCGCCGGCTCCGACCCCATCGAAACGATGCACAGGGCGTCCAGGGCGGCCCGGCGCGTGGTCGATGCCGGCCTGCCGTCCGGGGCGCTTTTCCTGGGCTCGGGCGTGGGGATCCCTGGCCTGGTGTCGCCGACCGCGTTGGCGCTGGCGCCCAACTTGGGGTGGCGGGACATCCCGTTGGAGGAGCTGCTGGCCCCCATCTCCTGCCTGGATCCCGTGGTCGTGGCGAACGAGGCGGACCTGGCGGCGTTCGCAGTGGCGCACAGTGTGCCGGGCGCGCCCTCCGGCCCTTCTTCGTTCATTTACGTGTCGGGCGAGGTCGGCGTCGGTTCCGGCATCGTCGTCGACCACAGGCCGTTTCGGGGGGTGCGCGGCTGGTCGGGCGAGATCGGGCACATCTGCGCCGACCCGAACGGCCCTATGTGCAAGTGCGGCGCGCGCGGTTGCTTGGAGTCCTACCTCGGCATGTACGCGCTCGCTTCGCGGGCGGGCCTGGACCGGGGGGCGCGGGCTGCGGACATACTGCGCGAGGCGGCGGTCTCGGAGCGCGCCCGCTCGGCGCTCGACGAGGCGGGGGCCGCACTGGGGCGCTGCCTGGCGGCGGTCATCAACGCCACCGACATCCCCGTGGTCATCCTGGGAGGGGTGGTCGCCGAACTGGCTCCGGCACTGGTGGCACCGGCCCGGAAGGAGCTCGGGACCCGGGTCCTGCAGGCGGCTTGGGTGCCGCCCATGATCCGCGTGTGGGGCGAGTCGAAGTCCCTGACGGCGCGCGGAGCGGCCCTGCGCGTGCTGCAGCGCCTGGTGGACGACCCCCTGTCCTGGTTGGAGGAGGAGTCCGGCGGCGAATGGCCGCGTGCGCGCGCGGAGAAGCCTGATCAGGCAGCGCTGCGGTAGCGGCCGGGTTCGCCGCCCCTCCCCGCGCTCAGACTGCGGGCGCGGTGACGACCAGCGGGGCGTCCCCCGCGGGCGCCTCGATGTCCAGGACCCCGCG
>NZ_CP017298.1:1569989-1650904 GCF_001746855.1 Pauljensenia hongkongensis
GACGAAGAGGGCGGCGCAGCCGGTGCGGGCGAGGACGCGCGCCCACCCGGCCCCCGAGGAGTGGCCGTCGGGCGCCCCCGGATGAGGCGCCTTCCGCCGCGTCGAGGACCTCCACCTGGCCGAGGGGGGCGGTGGCGATCAGTTCGTCGCGGTGGCGGTCCATCCACGCGGCCATGCCCTCCAGGCACTGGACCTGCTGGTCCGGCAGGGAGCCGTCGGCGCGGGGCCCGACGTTGAGCAGCAGGCGCCCGCCCCGGGAGACCACGTCGATGAGGTGGCGCAGTGCGGCGGCGGCGCTGAGGTACTGGTCGGGGCCCTCGGCGCGGTTGTACCCGAAGGACAGGCCCACGCCCCGGCAGTTCTCCCACACGGCGCCCCCCTCCGCCTCGCCCATGTGCTGGTACTCGGAGGTGAGGAAGTCGGCGTAGACCCCGCCGTAGCGGTCGTTGGTGACACCCTCGGGGCGCGTGGCGTAGAAGTGCTCCAGCAGGCGGCCCAGCCCGTGCTCGCCGAAATCCTTGCCCTCGTCGGGCCAGTCGATGTCGTTCCACAGGACGTCGGGGCGGTAGCGGTCGATGAGGTCGCGGGCGTGCTCGTAGCAGTAGCGCGCGTAGTCGGCGTCCTTGGGGCGGCACACGTCCTTGCAGTCCTCCTCGGAGAGGATGGGCGGGTGGGGCCGGTAGTGCCAGTCGAGGCCCCCGGAGTAGTACAGGCCCACTCGCAGGCCCGCGCCGCGCACGGCGTCGGCGAATCCGGCGACGAGGTCGCGCCTCGGGCCCCGCCGGACGGTGTTGCGGCTGCCGGTCCCGGGGGCGTCCCACAGGGTGACGCCGTCGTGGTGCTTGGTGGTGAGCACCGCGTAGTGCCCCCCTGCGCGTTTGAACAGGTCCGCCCACGAGGCGGGGTCGAAGGCGCTGGGGTCCCACATGTCGAGGAACGCCTCGTAGTCGAGGGACCCGTAGAGGCTGCGGTGGCGCTCGGCGGCGGGCGAGCCGGGGATGCGGATGGTGTTGTAGTACCACTCGGCGTAGGAGTTGTGGGTGAACCAGGCCCTCCAGTCGTCCTCGGCGCCGAGCTCCCCGTGGTCCTCGGCCCACGCGGGCACCGAGTAGGGGCCCCAGTGGACGAAGAACCCCAGGGGGGCGTCGCGGTACCACTGCGGGGTGGGGCGGCGCAGGTCCTCCCAGGTCCGGGCGCGCGCGGCGGGGGCGGGTCGCGGGTCCATGTCAGCGGCCCCCGAACGCGCCCAGTGCGACGCCTTTTTCCAGCTGTTTCTGCAAGAAGACGACGATGATGATCGAGGGGATCGTCGTCATGGCGACGGCGGCCATCATGGGCCCCCAGTCGGTCCCCCGCTCGCCGGAGAACATCTGCAGGCCCAGGGGGATGGTCGCCATATTGCGGTCGTTGATGGCGATGAGCGGCCACAGGAAGGTCGACCAGTAGTCGATGAAGGCGAAGACGCCGACCACCAGGATCGGGGCTTTGAGCAGCGGCAGCAGGATGCGGGTGAGGATCTGGAAGTCCCCGCACCCGTCGATGCGCGCGGCCTCCTCGAACTCGTGGGGCAGGCTCATGAGGAACTGGCGGATCAGGAAGGCGCCGAACGCCCCGAAGGCGAAGGGCACGATGAGCGCGAAGTAGGAGTTGATCAGGCCCATGCGCTGCATCCCGATGTACAGGGGGATGACAAGGACCTCCTGGGGCAGCACGAGCGTGCCCAGGAAGAGCAGGAAGAGATGGTCCCGGAACTTGAACTTCAGGCGCGCGAAGGCGTAGGCGGACAGGACGGACACGGTCATGACCAGCAGTGATCCCACCAGGGACACGATGAAGGAGTTGAGGATGACGCGCCCGAAGGGGATGGTGGTGAGGGCCGAGGAGTAGTTCGACCAGGCGACTTCGCTGCCCACGGGCGAGATGCCCGAGGTGAAGACCTCGGTGGTGGGTTTGAGCGAGGTCGCGATCATCCACCCAAAGGGGAAGAGGAAGGCGACAGCGATGACGGTCATGGCCACCGCGGACGCGGCCCGGCCGATCCTGCGGGACAGCGGCTTGCGGTTGGCGGAGGGAGTCTCAGGCATCGTAGTTCACCCATTTCTTCTGCTGGCTGAATTGGAGGGCGGTGAGGACCATGACGATGACGAAGAGGATCCACGCCATCGCCGAGGCGTACCCGAGCTTGTCGAAGGAGAAGCCGTTGCGGTACAGGGCGAGCACGATGGTGTTGGTGGCCTCGCCGGGGCCGCCCTTGGTGAGCATGTAGGGCTGGGCGAAGACTTTGAAGGCGCCGATGACGGTCATGATGGTGCAGAAGAACACGGTCGGGGAGATCATCGGGAAGACGACTTTGAAGAAGCGCTGCCACCCGGTGGTGCCGTCGATCTTGGCGGCCTCGAGCACGGAGGTGTTGAGGCCGTTGAGCCCGGCGGTGAGGACGACGATGTTGTAGCCCAGGCCCTGCCACAGGCTCATCATGAGCAGGGAGCCCATGGCGAGCACCGGGTGGTTGAGCCACGGGACCGGGCCGAGGCCGGCTTTGCCGAGGGCGGAGTTGACGACCCCCTGGTCGTCGAGCAGCAGCCTCCAGATGAGGGCGTTGCCCGCCATGGGCGTGACGACGGGGATGAAGAAGATGACGCGCAGCAGGCGCGACCAGAAGTCGGACAGGTGCTGGAGCCAGTAGGACAGCCCGAGCGAGATCACCAGGTTGAGGATGGTGTAGCTGATGGCGAAGACGACGGTGTTGCGCAGGATCGTCCAGAAGGCGGGGTCCTCGCCGCTGAGCATGCGTTGGTAGTTGCCGGCTCCCACGAATTTCGCCTGGCCGAACAGGGACCAGTCGAAGAGGGAGATGACCAGGGAGGCGACCAGGGGGATGAGGATGAACAGCAGGAAGCCGCTCATCCCCGGGGCGAGGTAGGCGAGCGCGCGGAGCCCGTCGCCCCGTTTGCGCGCGCGCTTGGGGGGTGCCTGAGTAGCGGCAGCGGTACTCATTGTTGTCCTTACGGGTGGGGTACGAGGCGGGGGCCGTGGGGATCAGGGCCCCCGCCTCGTCGGTCGTGTGGTGTCAGCCGGCGGTCTTGGCGAGGTCGCCCAGGATGTCGGCCGCTGTGCGCGTTCCGCGGAATCCTTCGGGCGAGTACTGCTCGAAGGAGGTGTTGATCTGGTTCCACGTGTTGGTGGTCACCAGGGGCGTGCCGTTGTCCAGGAGGGTCTTGACGGCGGCGACGTTGCCCTCGGGCTTGTTGGCCGCCCACTTGTCCAGGGCGGACTCGACGGAGGGGACGGTCCCCTGCTTCTCGGCGACCGCGCCGATGACCTCGGGGGTGACCAGCTGCTTGAGGACGTTGAAGGCGGCCTTCTTGTCGGGGCAGCTCTTGGAGATGCCGAAGCCGGAGCCCTGGATGACGGCGCGGGGCTGGCCGGTGGGCGTGGGCAGGACCGCGACGCCGAGGTCCTCGCCGAGGGCCTTCTCGAAGGTGCCGTACATCCAGGGGCCGTCGACGATCATGGCGGCGGTGCCGTTCTGGAAGGCGCCCTGTGAGGGCCCGTCGGCGTCGGCGGCGTTGGGGGCGGCGGCGACGCCCTCCTTGGCGACCAGGTCGAAGGCGAATTGCATGCCGTCGACGAACTTCTGCTCGGTGATGGTGACCTGTCCGTCGCGCGAGACGTCGCCGCCGAAGGCGATGGCGAAGTCGCCGGCCGCGTTGGCCATCAGGGAGGCCTTGACGGCCAGGCCGTACTTGCCGTCACCGGTGAGGGCCTTGGCGTCGCTGAGGAACTGCTCGGTGGTGTAGGCGGTGGTGGGCTCGTCCAGGCCGGCCGCTTTGAAGGACGCCTTGTTGTAGAAGAGGACGTCGGGTTCGGCGTCGTAGGGCAGGGCCAGGACGTGGCCGTCGACGGTCATGCCCTGCATCATGGCGGCGTTGTAGTCGCCGGCCTGGATGCCGGCCTCCTTCATGTACTCGTCGAGGGGCTCGAGGATGCCGGAGAGCTCCTGGGCGCGGGCGGCCTGGGTGGTGAGGATGCAGGGCGCGTCGGAGGCGACCATGCGGGTCTTCACCTTGGTCCAGTAGTCGTTGAAGGAGGGGCCGTCGAAGGTGAGGGTGAAGTTGGGGTCCTTCTCCTTGGCGGCATCGACGAACGCCTGCCACTGGGCGCGGTCGTTCTCGGTGGAGACCCACGTGTACATCTGGGTGGTTTGGGCGCCGCCCGAGCCGGACTGGGCGGTTCCCGAGGAGCAGGCGGTGATGGCGAGGGGCGCCAGCAGCGCGACAGCGGCCAGTGCGGCCACTCGGGCGGGGCGGGGGGTGTGGGGACGCATTGTGGTTCCTCTCGGTGGGGGAACGCAGCGGGTTCGGCACCGGTGGCATCGTGGTGCTCCGGCGCCTGGTCGGCCGCGATTCGTCGTTGAACGTGACTGTTGGAAGGTAGCACGTGTTACCAGGTCATGACAATAGAATATTCAGACTTTGGCGGTGGACGTCCTCCCATCCGTCGTGGACGCATTCTCCGTTGGGATTCCAACGGTTCGCGCCTTCGCCGATCGGCGCCGGAACGATAGTTCCCGAACATACCGACTCGAACAGCATCGTTAACGCTACCAAAGTATGGCGCAGATCATACCGCAAGTCCAGCGGGGCCGGTCGGCAACGGGACTCGACGGCAGTGGGACCCAGCGGCAGCGGGACTCTACGGCAGCGGGGCCGGGGCGGTCATGGCGGCGGCGCGGCGGCGCCCGCATCGAACACCGTGCGCTCCCAAAGGGAGATCATCGCCTCATTGTCGACAGCCTCGACGATGTCGACCGGGACTCCATCGGGGCACTCGACGAGCTTCCCGTCATCGCGCACATCGACCCGGTGCTGGCTGGAGTCCACCAACTCCGGATGCGCGAGGGCGACCAGGGCGACCAGGTCATGCACCCACATCCCATCGACTGGGCGCGTCGCCTCCGAGTAGGACAACCAGGGACTGACCCACGCGTCGAAGGCGGAGGCCGTGGCGACAGCCATCGGCCCCTTCTCCGCCGCGCGCCGGATGATCGCCCGCCAGCGGTCACGAGTCAGGCACGTCGTGCGGGTCGTGTCCAGGGGAACGATCGTGACGGGGATTCCGAAGCGGACGACGACCCGGGCGGCGCGCGGGTCGACCGCGAAATTCGTGTCCACCATCGTGCCGAAAGCCAGCGCCCCTCCCATGACGACGATGCGGTCGACGCGCCCCGGCGCCGCGCCCCACCCAGTCAGCACACGTGCGATATTGGTCAGGGGGCCGATCCCCACGAGCGTGGTCTGCTCCGGACAGCGCAAGTCGTCGACGAGGTCGCCCAGACGGGCAGGCGGGACCTCCCCGGCCGCGTCCCCGTCCGCCTCCTCCCGGACGGAGGCCCGCTCCGGTCGCCGCCCCCACGCGGCGAGCCCGGCTGGGGACGAGGCGGACTCGCGCCTTTGCCGGAGCCAGCGCTGGGGATCGCCCGATGCCGGCTGGAACGGGCCGCAGCGCAGCACCGGCGACGAGGATGGGCCCCCGCCCGCCCCACTGCCCCCAGCCCCGACGACACGGATCACCTCGGACGCGCAGCGGTAACCCAGATCGGGCGGCGTGTTACCGAATACCGTCCACACGGCCCCCACGTCGACCAGGGGCGATCGGAGGGCGTAGGCCAGTGCGAGGGCGTCATCGACGTTCGCCCCCGGGACGCCGTTACCGGGATCGCAGTCGAGGATGATTCTACGGGGCGCCATCTTCAATCCGTTCCGATACGTCTCCGCATCCGCAACTGGCCCGGGCGACCACGTACGGGGCGATGGCGGCGCCCCCGGCGTCCCCCTCGCCGTTCAAAGCGCGTGCGATGCGGTCGGCAACGGCGGGGGCGGGCATTTCCACCATCGACAGCGACGGGGAGGCGTACTCAGCGAGGGGCGTGCCGTTGATGCCGATGACGGCGACGTCTTCCGGGACTCTCACGCCGCGCAGGTGAAGGCCGTTGAGCAACCCGATCGCCTGCATCTCGTTGGAGGCGACGACTGCGTCCGCCCCCAGTTCCAGCACGTGATCGACGCTGGCCCGGCCGCCTTCACGGGTGAAGGGGACGTGGATGGGCGCGGAGGAGGGCAAGTCGGCGCGGCGGAGCGCCTTCTCCCACCCACGGACCCGTTCGCGCGCATTACGGCGACCGTTCGGACCCGCGACGATGGCGATCGTCCTGCGCCCGTGGTCGACGAGGTGCTCGGTGGCGAGGCGCCCCTCGAGGCGCTCGTCGGCGCTCACCGACCATATCCCCGGTCGACCGGAGAGGCCGACGGCGCGGGAACCGTTCTGCGGTGGACCGGTCGGCTGATTGAGCAGGACCGCAGGAACGTGCGACTCCTCCAGCAGGTCGAGGGGGAGCGGCTGGTTCACCCCGTACCAAACCAGGCCCGCGATCTGCTGGCGCAGGAACGCCTCGAGGATCAGAGTCTCCCTGTCGGGGTCGTCGTGGGAGTCGCCGACCAGGAGCACTTTCCCGCGCGCGAAGAACTCGTGCTCGAGGGCTTGGGCGAGTGCCGCGAGGTAAGGGTTCGCCAAGTCGGGGACTAGAAGCGCGTAAAGGTCCGTGCGCCCATGGGAAAGGGATTTGGCGAGGGCGTTGGGCCGGTACCCGAGTTCCCCGATCGCCCGGAGAACGCGCTGCCGCGTCTCCTCGCGCACGCGCCTGGGGCCGCCGTTGACAACGTAGCTGACCACGGCCGTGGAAGTCCCAGCCAGCCGGGCGACGTCGTCACGGGTGGGTTTTCTGCTCATCGTGGTCCCAGTCTAGGTCCGTCGCGTCCAAGGGCGCAGGCGCTCGGCGGTCAAATCGCGTCCTCCATCAGGGCGAGGTCGCGCCCCCTCGTCTCCGGGGCGACGAAGGTCGTGGCGAAGCCGATGAGAGCCGTGGCGGCGAAATACGCCGCCAGGGGGATCCACGAGTCGAAGGCCGCGAGCAGAGCGGATGCGACCATGGGCGCTGTTCCACCGGAGAGAATCGATCCGAGTTCTTTCGCGACGGCCATGCGCGAGTAGCGGTGCTGCACTCCGAACAGTTCCACTCCGTACGCGGCTTGGACGCCGAAAATGCCGAGGGATCCCAATCCCATGCCGACGACGATGACCGTTCCCACCACCCAAGGATCACGAGTCTGGAGCAAGGCGAACGCGGGGAACGCGTACGCGACCAGAAGGGCGCAGAACACCCGGTAGGTGATACGGCGCCCGAACCTGTCGGAGAGCCAGCCCGACAAGGGGATGATCGCGAACCCCAGCACCGACGCGACCATCACCGCAGTGGTGGGGACCGACTTCGACATCTGAAGGGCTTTGACGACGTACCCGACAAGGAACGACTGCGCGATGTACGAGGGGCCGTTCTCCCCGATCCTCAGGCCGAGCATGACGAAGAACGCCTTCCAGCCGCCCTTCTTCGCGTCGAGACCGCTCCGGCCGACCGCCTCCTGCTCTTCGGCCTTCTTCTGCTGGAACGCGCGGAACACGGGGCTCTCCTGCATAGAGCGCCGCAGGAAGATGGCGAAGAGCGCGATGAGCACCGAGACCAGGAAGGGGATCCGCCAGCCCCACACCACGAGGTCGTCCTTGGGGATCATCAGCACCAGGAGCCACACACTCGATGCCAGCAGCGTTCCAGTGTTCGAACCGACGCCGATGAGAGAGGACACCACTCCGCGGTGCTTGACCGGCGAGAACTCCGCGAGCATGACGGCTCCGCCCGACAGTTCCGCGCCCGCTCCGAATCCTTGGCAGAGGCGGAGGAACACTAGCAACGCGGGCGCCACCCAGCCGACTTGGTGGTACGTGGGAAGCAAACCGAGGGCGGTGGTCGAAACGCCCATGAGCCCTACCGTGATCACCATGATGGTCTTGCGTCCGTGCCGGTCGCCGACATGGCCGAGGACGATGGCGCCGAGCGGTCGGGCCAGGAAGCCCACTGCGTAGGTCGCGAAGGACGACAGCAGGGAGATGATCGGGGTTTGCTCGGGGAAGAACACGTCTCCGAAGACCAGGCCGGCCGCCAGCCCGTAGAGCGCGAAATCGACGTACTCCATCGTGGTGCCGAGCCAGACCGAGACGATGTTGATCCAGAAGCTCCGCCGCCCCTCCGGTGTGCGAAAGCTCAGGTCCGAGGCCTGCAGGTCCTCGTTCTGCGTTGTCATGTGCTGCCTCCTCGCAGTGCTCCGATGACGGACAGCGATAATTCTACGCGGGTAGATTCTTGTGCCGCAAGGATTCGGCGCATCATCTTCAGCCGTGTTCAACGAAACGGCACCGCCATGGACAGCATCCAGGAACTTCTCGTTCGGGCAGAATTCGAAGTTCCTGGATATCCGGCGGCCCCCGCCCCGCAGGAACCGCGTCACGCACCCCTCGCGCTCGCGCCCGCAGACCCCACGGACCACGAGGCCAACGCCCCTATGAAGAAGAGCAACGCCGCGATGGCGACCGAGACTACAACGCCCATCGTGGCCCCGGCAATGGCGTAGACCGCTCCCATGGCCGCAGTGCCGCACACTGTTCCCAGTTGCCGGGCTGTGTTGATGACTCCACTGGCCATCCCTTTTCGGCGTTCTGCGACGCTGCCGATGGCCTCCGCCGAGACCGGGGGCATGGCGAACGCCATTCCGAAACTCGCCAGGAAGCTCAGCGGGGCGAGGGCGGCCTGCGACCCGGTGAGGGGGAACAGGGCGATCCCGAGGAACCCGATCCCGCCCGCGGTCAAACCGACGGCGGTCGCCCGCCGCCCGCCCCAGGCGGCGGCCGCCCTGCCGCCGAGTGGCGCGGCTATCAGCGCCGAGCAGGTCTGTGGGAATATCACCAGTCCGGCATGGGCGCTGGAGTACCCGAGGCCCTGCTGCAGGTACATCGACAGCACGAACAGCTCTCCGAACAATGCGAAGTTCAGGATCCATCCGATCGCGCAATTCGTTGCGAAAGCTGGAACACGGAACAGAGCCGTCTCCAGGAACGCCTTCGCGCTCCGGCTCTCGTACCGAAGGAAAGCCCACCAGCTAGCGGCGGCCGCCGCGCACCCCGCGCTCCCCAGGATCCGTGTGGAGCTGCTGCCGAGTTCGATCACGGAGAACGAAGTCAAACCAATAGCGAGAATGGACAGCACTTGACCCGCCCCATCGGATGGTGCTGCTCTCCTCCGACTGCGGCCAGCACGGCGCGAACCGCTGCCAGTGAGGACCAAGCGGATCAGGACGCAGATGGGGACATTGACCCAGAAGACGCACCGCCATCCCAACGTTGAAACCAGGCAACCGCCGAGGACGGGCCCCATTGCCGCAGCGAGACCACCGGCAGAACCCCACCAACCCAGCGCAACGGAACGCTCCTCAGGAGTCCGGCAACCGTCGGCCGCCAGGACCATGCTGGTCGGGATCAGGGACGCTCCGGCCACCCCCTGCGCGAATCGAGACGCCAGAAGAACCCATAGCTCTGGACTGAGCGCGCATCCCAAGGACGCGATGGCGAACAGCAGGAGGCTGGCCTCGTACACTCGCCGTGTCCCGAACCTGTCGGCCATGCCGCCTGCACCGAGCAGTAGGGCGGCCAGGGCGATGGCGTACGCGTTAACGACCCATTGCAGTCCTTGGAAGGACACGTGGAGCCCAGCACCGATAGAGGGCAGGGCGACATTGACGATCGTGGTGTCCAGCATGACCACGAAGAATCCCGCTGAAGCCCCTACCAGGGACCTGCGCGCTCGGCGCTCATCGGGGCCCGTTCGCGGATCCATCATGGTGCGACCTCGCCGAGCGGGGCAGGACCGCGGTTCGCGTTCATCCAGTGGAGTCGGCTCGCACAGCCGATGGGCAGCGTTCCAGCCACGGTGTTCACTCCTTGTCCGTGAAGAGCTTGCGGATGGTGGAAGGGTAGGACCGCGACGGTTCGACGGGCGCCGAACTGTGGAACGATTAGAACCGTTCAGGAGAGGAGCGGGAGTGTGACGTTCAGAACCCTTCCAGTGGCGATGCCTGATATTTCAAAGATCAGCAGCGCTTTCGCAGATCGCACCAGAGCAGCGGTGTGCGGCGCCCTAATGGACGGAACCGCCTGGACCCCCACCGAGCTGGCGGGGTTCTGCTCGGTGTCCAAATCGACGATGAGCGAGCATCTGGCTGTGCTCAAGGCCGTGGGCGTCGTCGGGGAAGTCAGGCAAGGGCGCCACCGCTACGTCCGCCTCGCAGGACCGGAGGTGGCGTCCGTCATCGAGAGCCTTGCCTCTATCGCCGGCGCCAACTTCCCAAGTCCGAAGAACTACAACGCCCATCGGGCGAACACGGAGTTCGCAGCGGGCAGAACGTGCTACAACCATCTTGCCGGCGAGCTCGGTGTCCGGCTCCTCCAGGAACTCAGTGCGCACGGTTACATCTCAGCGCACCTCCAGGTGACTGAGGACGGCGACGAGCTGCTCCGCTCATGGGGGATCCCACATCCAGAACGCCTTGAGGGCAAACCCTGCCTGGACACGACCCACCGCGTGTTCCACCTGGCGGGCGGGCTGGGGTCCACGATCTGCACTCGACTGCTCGCGCTGTCGTGGATTGAGCGAACCCACTCCAACCGGTGTGCGCGCCTCGTCCCAGAAGGACGGGCAGCCCTCGGGGCCGCAGGACTCTCCCTGCCCTGACCGTGTCGGCCCCGTCCCGCACGTCCGTCACCCCATCCACCCACCCCCGCCTTTCCGCGCCACACCAATCAGCGGTCGCGTCCCGACTTCCATTAACTTCTAATTTTGTCTAAATTAGAAGTTGCAAGATGTTCAGGAGGCCCCGATGAAGACACCCGCACCACCGCCGATGCGCCTCGCTGAACTGCGCGACGCGGTTCTCAAGGCCCTGCTGTCCGGCGGCGCGCCACCGGACGCACGGACGTTGAACGTCTTACTGGGCGGAGTCGAAGACCGCGAATACCACCCATGGGAATGGTTCACCCACCACGAACCACCCGAGCCCCTCACGCGGGAACAGTGGTGGTGCGCCGTCCGCCAGGACCGGGCCCGCACCGCCCGCCCCACCCCCTTCACCATGGTCGACGGCACGCGATTCTCCTTCAACCTGCCCGATCCCCTGCTGCGGCTCATCGACGACATCTCCTCCCAGGCGACGGGCCAGCTCGAGCTGCCCGATCCGGTCGTGAACCCGGCGACGCGGGACCGGTACCTGGTGAACTCCCTGTACGAGGAGGCGATCACTTCCTGCCAGCTGGAGGGGGCCTCAACCACCCGGCGGGACGCCAAGCGCATGCTCCGGGAGAAACGGCGCCCACGGGACCGCTCCGAGCAGATGATCCTGAACAACTGCATGGCCCTTGAACGGGTGCGCGAGCTCAAGGACCAGGCGCTGACTCCCCAGATGGTCCTCGACATCCACGCCGTCGTCACCGAGGGGACCCTGGACGACCCCGCCGACGCGGGCAGGATCCAGCAGCCGGGCGAGGAGCGCATCCGGATCTACGGCGACGAGACGGACGACCACGTGCTCCACGTCCCCCCGCCCGCCGAGCAACTGCCGGAACGCCTGCGGCGCCTCTGCGATTTCGCCAATGGAGCGGGCGACTTCGCCGACCAGTACGTCCCCCCGCTGGTCCGGTCGATCATCGTGCACTTCATGATGGGGTACGACCACTACTTCGTGGACGGCAACGGCCGGACCGCGCGCGCCGTCTTCCAGTGGTCGATACTCCGCCAGGGCTTCTTCCTGGCCGAGTTCTTGTCGATCTCGCGCCTGCTGCGCCAGGCCCCCGCCCGTTACGCCCGCAGTTTCCTGCGCGTCGAACAGGACGAGGGGGACCTCACCCACTTCCTGCTGGCACAGTCGCGGGTGATCTCGCGCGCCATCACCGACCTGCACGAGTACCTCGCCAGGAAGTCGTCGGAGTTGGGGCGCGCGGCGGCCCTGTTGCGCGGGACGCACCTGAACAACCGGCAGATCGCCGTCGTCGAGTCGTTCCTGCGCGACCCCAGTGGTTCTGTTTCCGCAGTCGACCACCAGAGCACCCACCGCGTGTCAGCCCAGACCGCCCACAACGACCTGCGCGGCCTGGAGGAGGCGGGGTTCCTCGCCCGCACCAAGCGGGGCCGCCGCATCGTGTGGTTCCCGGCCCCCGACATGGCGGAACGGGTGCGCGACGCGCACTGACCCGCGGGGCCTTCGTCCGGTCCGCTTCCGACGCCTCCACCGCGCGCGCTGGCCCCGGTGGCCTCCTGCCACACACCGACCTAACATTTTACGCCCATCTCATTTAACATTTTACGCCGATGTTGATGGCGCTCGACGTGCCCTCCGCGTTCAAGGGCGCAGGGGCGCGCCGCACGGAGCGCGCCACCGCCTGACCCCGTGGTGATCGCTGTCCGCGGCTCGGCGGTCCGTTCAGTGGTCCAAAATGCGTCTGAGTCGCGGGCGGAAATCGGGCCTGTCGGGCGTGTGGTCCAAAAAGCGTCTGAGTCTGCCCGAATCCGCCCAGATCCGGTCAAAACCGTCTAACTCAGACGGATTTTGGATCATCCCGATGCGGAGCCGCCCAGACGCGGCGAAACCCAGACGCATTTTGGACCACTCTGCCCACTGCCACCATGCCCACGCGCGCGACCCCCGTATGCGCCACCCTCATCGCTCCACAAAGCGCGCCCAGCGCGTCCCCCGCGGAGCACACCCTTCGCAGGGCGAACCACCGCCCGGCGCCCACGCGCGTCGTCATCGTCACCCCACCCCCACCGGGCACAACGGCAACACCGAGTGGATGGGCGGCCTCCCGCCCGCGCCCCTCCCAGCAGGCGTGGCGGGAGATGCAGGTTCCCGAGTAAAGACACGCCCCAGTTGGCCCCCGGCGGCACCGGGAGCCCCGTACTATAGATAGGTACCTATCTACAGCCGAGGAGATGACGCCGACGATGCTGCCCGCCTACTCCTCCGCGCAAACCGTGGGCGGCCTGGTCAATCCGGGGACCGTTGAGGCGGCGGGGCTCCTGGCGGGCGGGATGTCTGTGCGCGCGGTCAACGACCGCCTGGTGGCCGACAACCTCACGCGCACTCAGTCCTCCCAGAACCGCAGGCGCCTGGCCACCACGACGACGCGCCACCTCTCGCACCTCGGTCCGGACGCGCTCGCGCATGTCGCCCAGGCGCGGCCCGGTTTCGAGTTGCTGCTGTGGTTGGCCATCGTCAGCGAGGCGCGCCTGTTCGCCGACTGCGCGCGCGACGCGGTGTGGGAGGCGCTGGTGCTGGCGGAGCGGCCGTTCCGCGTAGCGGATTTCGACGAGTTCTGGCGGCTCAAGGCCCTCACAGAGCCGAGCCTGGCGGCCCTGTCGGCAGCGAACCGTAAAAGGCAGCGCAGCGTGTTCCTGCGTTGTTTGCGGGAGGCGGGTTTCATCGACGGGGCGGGCGCCCCCCTGCCCCTGCTTGTCCCCCCGTCGGTGGCGAGGCTGGTGAACGGGGCGCCGGAGCCCTGGGGGTGGCCGCTGCGGGAGGCCTTCCCGGTTCCACAGGCGCAATTCGACGTGTTGGACGGCGAGGCATTGGAGCAGTACAGGATGAGGCGATCAGGATGAGGCGGACCTACGCGCGGTCATTGGACGACACCTTCGACATCGCCTACCAGGTGATGACCTCCGAGCGCTTCATCGAGATGGAGGGCCTGGGCAACGAGGTCCCGTATTTCGTGCTGCGCTACCGGCCCGAGTGGGAGCCGGGCGTGGACAAGGCGGTCCGCCGCCTCACGTCCCGGGTGCGCCAGCACTACCCGCTGACTGTGGTGGACGTGTTCGACCTGGCCCACCGCCTATGGAGGGAGTCGGGCTACTTGGAGACGATCATCGAGGCCGAGGGGAGCATGCCCGAACAGGATTTCCGCGACGGCCTGAAGGGTTTGATCGACCCGGAGGACCTCCTGGCACCGGCCATCGACCGCGAGATCGCGCGCGACGCGGATGCGCGCGCCGTTCTGGTGACGGGGGTCCACCACCTGTTCCCGCTCGTGAGGGCGCACAGGCTGCTCAACTGCCTGCAGCCCTTGGCCTCGCGCAGGCCGTTGGTGCTGGCTTTCCCCGGCAGTTACAACCAGTCGCCGGAGCGGGCGTCGTCGCTGGTGCTCTTCGACCGGGTGGGCGAGGACAACTATTACCGCGCTTTCGACCTTCTGGATCAGCGTTATGCTCTTGATGGCGCTGGCGGCGCGACCGAGAGGACCGGGGAGTAGCCAATGGACATGACGGGCATTTACGCCAAGGACATCAACCGCACGATCGACGGGGTGATCAAGGCGGACGAGTCCGCCCACATCCGCTCCGAGGTCGACGAGTACGTGATGACCTCGGAGATCCGCGCGGGCCTGGACCGGATCCTGGACGAGTGGAACGCCCCCCGGCCCCAGTCGAACGGCGTGTGGATCTCGGGGTTCTTCGGCTCGGGCAAGTCCCATATGCTGAAAATGATGTCGTACCTGCTGGGCGATGTCCGCGGCTCGGGGGAGATGACGCGCCAGCAGGTCGCGGAGGTTTTCACGCAGAAGGCCCGCGGCCATGAGATGCTGATCGCCGGGATCGGGCGCAGCCAGCAGATCCCGGCGCTGTCGATGCTGTTCAACATCGACGCGAAGGACGACAAGGCGACGTCGCGCCCCGAGGCGATGATCGAGGTCTTCTACCGCGCGTTCTTCGAGGCACGGGGCCTTTACACGGCGGATCTGGGCGTGGGGGCCCTCGAGCGGGACTTGGTGGACCGGGGCCTGTTCAACCAGTTCAAGGAGTGCTTCCGCGCGGTCGCGGGCGGGGAGTGGGAGGATCGCCGCGCGGGAACCGTGTTCGCCGAGGCGCCGACGGCGAGGGCGCTGGCCGGGGTCGGCATCGAGGTGGACAAGCCCATCGCGTCCTACCGGGCGTCGTTGAACCGTTCGGCGGAGGCCTTCGCCGACGAGGTCGCCCACTGGCTGGATTCCCGGGAGCCGGGCGCGCGGATCGGTTTCTTCATCGACGAGGTCGGCCAGTTCATCGGTCGCAACACCCACCTGATGCTGAACCTGCAGACCATCACCGAGCAGTTGTTCACGAAGTGCTCGGGACGGGCGTGGGTGTTCGTCACCTCGCAGGAGAAGCTCGATGACGTCATCGGCGGCCTCGGGGAGCAGCAGGGGAACGATTTCTCGAAGATCCAGGGGCGTTTCACCACGCAGATCAACTTGTCGACTCAGGAGGTCGAGCAGGTGATCGCGCGGCGCCTTCTGGCCAAGAGCGATGCGGGGCGCGCCGTGCTGGAGGGGCAGTGGTCGCGCTCCGGCGCGGGTTTCGCCTCGATGTTCACGTTCCCGGCGTGGCAGAAGGCGTATTCGAACTACGCGGACGAGGAGGCGTTCATCGCGAAGTACCCGTTCGTGGACTACCAGTTCGACATGTTCTCGCAGACGATGATCGGCATGTCCGAGTCGGGGCTGTTCACGGGTCGGCACTCGTCGGTGGGGGCGCGCTCACTGCTGGGGGTGTGCCAGCAGATCGCGCAGGACCTGCAGGAGCGCCCGATCGGGACCATCACGTCCTTCGACCAGTTCTACGACGGCATCGCCGCGATGCTGAAGTCGGATGTGAAGGAGAACCTGCACCGCGCGCAGGCGAACTCGCTGACCTCCGACCCCTTCACCATTTCCGTTCTGAAGGCCCTGCTGCTGGCTCGCTACGTGAAGGACTTCCCGTGCGCGCCGTCGAACCTGGTGGTGCTGCTGCGCCGCGACCTGGGGCAGGACGCGACCGCCCTGGAGGCCCGCGTCAAGCGGTCGTTGGACGCCCTGGTCGGCCAGTACTTCGTGCAGAAGCTCCCTGAGGGCACGTACACGTACATGACTGACGAGGAGAAGGAGGTCAAGCAGCAGATCGGCCGGATGTCCGTGTCGGAGGGCGAGGTGACGGGCCACCTGATGCGGTCGGTGCGCGCGGTCCTGGGCAATGCGGCCGCCTCGTACCGGCACCCGGACACGGACCTGGACCTGCGGATCACAACGATCATGGACTGCATGAGGCCCGCTTCCACGGAGTCCCTCGTCCTCAATTGCGTGACCCCGTTGTCGCAAGTCGACGCGGAGGCGGCGCGCATCCGCTCGACGGGCGGGCAGGACACGCTGACGGTGGTGCTGGCGTTGAGCGATGAGACCGTTGAAGAGGTCTACATGTACCTGCGGACCGAGAGGTATGTGCGCGGGGCCACTGGCTCCTCGGCGCCGAGCGGGCGCAAGCGGTTGATCCAGACCTACGGCGAGCAGAACAACGAGCGCGACGAGCGGATCAAGGCCGCGGTGAGGATGTCTTTCAAGGGCGCGCGGTTCTTCACCGACGGCTCCGAGGTGGAGGTCCCGGCCTCGATGCCGCCCGCCGAAGCGGTGAACAGGGGAATGGGCGTGGTGGTGGGGCGGGTCTACCACCGGATGGGGGACGCCCTGCCTTTGGCGAAGTTGAAGGAGGGCGATGTCGACCGGTTCTTGCGCGACGAGGACGAGGGACTGCTGCCCGAGGGGGGCCTGCAGGCGGCGAACCCTTTGGCGGACCAGTTCGCGCAGTGGGTGAAGCAGTCGCGCGACCTGGAGGGGCGCAGCGTTTTCGTGCAGGACGCCGTGGACCACTTCCGCGCCGCCCCCTTCGGGTGGGGGCAGAACGCGGTGCTCGCGATCGTGGCGACAGCGATCCGCCGCGGGCTTGTGGACGCCAAACTCAACGAGCGCCCATTGACGCGCACGGAGTTGTCGTCGGGGTTGCGCGTCTCCCAGGAGCGCTCCCGCATCCTCCTGGAGCCGAAGAGGCAGGTGGACCAGCGGGCGTTGGCGCGTTTCCGCGCTTTCGCGAAGGAGTTCGTCCTGTCCGACGGGCGCTTGGAAGACGACAACGCGCGGGCCGTCGCCGTTGACAACGCTGTGCAGGGGTGGCGCGCGGTCCTGGACCGGGCGCGTCGTACGCCGTTCGACTTCGGTGGAGAGATCGACGAGGCGGAGGCCACGTTGGAGGCGGTCGGCGCCGGGCCGCTGGGCGCGGAGGCGTACTTGGCGCCCGGTGTTCAGGCGGTCTTCGACGACGTGGTGGAGATCCGCTCCGATTTCCTGGAGCCGCTCCAGGAGTTCCTCACGCGCCACATGCCCGCCGTCGAGGACGCCGTGCGCGCGGCCGACTCCTTGGCCGCCTACGGGGACGGCGTGGGCGAGGACGGGCGGCGCGCCATTGAGGAACTGCGGGCCCTGGTCAGCGACGAGCACCTGTACAACCGCACGGACGAGGTGGCTCCTTTGCGGGAGCGGGTGGACCGGGCGCGCCGTGTTTTCGTCGAGGAGCGGCGCTCGGAGGCGCTGCGCGCGTTCGAGGGGGTGCGCGCTGAGGTCACCGCGTCCGACGAGTTCGGGCAGGCGGACCCGACTGCCCGCGAGGCGGCGCTGAGCCGGATCGACGCCGAGTGTGCCTCGATCAGGGGAATGACCGACCCGGGGGCGATCGTGATCGCCGCGCAGAAGGTGGATGCGCTGTCCGCGGAGTTGTTCGCCCGGCTGATCGCGTCGCACGAGCGGGTCGACGAGGCACCCGGCCACTCCGATGAGGCGCCCGGCGGGCGCGCGGCACCACCCCAGGTCGTCCAGCTCTCCGCACTCACCCGCGACCTGTGCCGCACGACGATACGCACTCCCGACGACGTGGACGCCTACGTCGAGGAACTGCGCTCCGCTTTGCACAGGGCTGTTTCGAACGGCAACATCATCCGACGCTGAGGAACGAGATGGACATCAATATCAACGCGCTCGAGTCGTTGGCGACGAAGTCGCGCGCGCGCCTGATCGGCCAGGCTACGGGGGCGATCCAGCGGCTGCTGGACGATCCTTTGACCGAGGCAGAGGACCGCAGGCGGATCGAGCGGGCGGTGGCCCACCACGGCGGCGTTGAGGGCGCGGCGCGGGAGGCGGCGTACTCGTGGTTCAACCGTTTGACGGCGCTGCGGTACATGGACGCCGTCGGCGTGTCGGGGACGCACATGGTGGTGACGCCCACCGGTGCCTCATCCGAGCCCGAGTGCCTGTCGCAGGCGCGGGTCGGCGCTTTCGATCCCCGCGTCGACCGCGCTCCCGCCAGTCCGGACGCGGACGGCCGCCCGGGCGTGGCGCAGCGGGTCGGGCGCCTGCTCTTCGAGAACCGGGACGTGGAGGCGTACGTGGTGCTGCTGAGCGCCTACTTCGACCTGTGGCACCCGCTGATACCGGATATGTTCCCCGCCGGGGACCATTGGACGAACCTGGTGCCGCCCAGCGACCTGCTGTCGGCATCGAGTGTGCGGGCGGACATCGTGGAGGGCATCGCCGTGGGCGAGTCGGGCGGCCCCGGCGTGGAGGTGATCGGCTGGCTCTACCAGTTCTACATCGCGGAGCGCAAGCAGCAGATCAACGACGCGAAGGTGAAGATCACCAGCAAGGAGCTGGCCCCGGTCACCCAGTTGTTCACGCCGCACTGGATCGTGCGGTACTTGGTGGAGAACACGGTGGGGGCGCAGTGGCTGCGCGCCCACCCGGGCTCGCCCCTGCGCGACCGCTTCGACTACCTGGTGGCCCCAGTGCCGGGCCAGGAGGACCAGGGAATGGGGATCGGGGACCCGAAGGACTTCCGCGTCATCGATCCAGCGTGCGGATCCGGGCACATGCTCACCTACGCTTTCGACGTCCTGTGGCAGATGTACGTGGAGGCGGGGTACCCGAAGCGGCGGATCGCAGCGGCCATTCTGGACAACAACCTGTTCGGCGCGGAGATCGACGCCCGGGCTGTCCAGTTGGCGTCCTTCGCCCTCATGATGAAGGCCGTGGAGCACGATCCGGGTTTCCTGGAGCGCAAACTGCGCGAGCAGGACCGCAAGGCCGCGGGACCGGGTGCTGGGCGGCCGCGCATCACCCACGTCCACTCGGTCGTCTTGGAGGACCTCTCCCCCACCGAGATCGCACAGGCAGTGCGCGGTGCCTTCGGGAGCGAGGATAGCGAGCGCGCGTCGGTGGGGCTGGAGGTCAACCGCGTCATCGAGGACCTGCGCAATGCCGACACCTTCGGCTCCCTCATCCGTGTGCCCGCTGGGACCGCCGAGATCTTCGAGGCCATCGCCCGCAGTATCGAGGAGGGTCGGCGCGACGTGCAACTCGGTTCCGCCGATACGCAGCAGTGGCGCGAGGCAGCGGGGATCTGCCGGGTCCTGGAGGACTCCCGCTACACGACGATGGTGGCGAACCCGCCGTACCTTGTCTCAAAGAAATTCGGCGACGGACTAAAGGAGTATGCCCGGCAGTCCTACCCCGATTCACGGCAAGACCTTGCGACGATGTTCATGCAACATGCCCTCACCTTCACAAGAAAACGTGCCTCGATCGGCACCCTCACACTCAATTCCTGGATGCTGACCAGCTCATTCGAACGATTCCGCATTCGTTTGCTCAAGAACGCTTCCATTCAGAGTATCGCAATGCTTGGGCGCGGCCTTGCTGGAATCCAATTAGACTTCTGCGCGACAGTGTTCTGGAATGCCTGCCCACGTTCAGATCGTACTATCAGGTTTATTACTGCTAGCGAACCAGCCACATCACCAAGCAATCCAATTCGCATTCAGCGCCTACAGGAAGCGGCACAGAATCCAAAGTCGTCTGACAATATTGAAGTCACATATTCTCGCATCACCAGAATGCCTCGATCCGCTTTTCTGCATTCGATCTCAGATCAGATTCTCGAGGGATTTAAAACTCCACTGGCGGAGGTTGCGCGGCCCAGGCAGGGACTCGCTACCGCCGATAACGAGCGTTTCCTCCGCCTGTGGTTCGAGGTCAGCTCGTCCCGCTCGTACCTGACGGCGACCAGCAGGGAGGACGCCGACGCCTCCGGCGCGCGGTGGTTCCCCCACAACAAGGGAGGATCCTTCCGTAAGTGGTGGGGCAACCAGGATTACCTCGTCAATTGGGAAGATGACGGACGAGAAATTCAAGAATATCGCGATCCATATACCGGAAAACAACGCTCACGTCCCCAAAACATAGACTTCTACTTCAAACCATGCGTCTCGTGGTCTAACGTTTCAAGTGGCACCCCATCCTTCCGTCTCTACAACGAGAATTTTATATTCAGTCATGTGGGACAGGCATTATTTTCTGATACAGAACACCACCCGGCCATAATGTCCTTTGCGAACTCCACCGTTGTGACCAAAATTCTAGAAGCTATTGCTCCCGGCACCCACTTCGAAGTCGGACAGATCAAGACTCTCCCGTGGATCGAACCTGAGAGTTTCGACCCGACACCCATTGAACGCTTGATTGAGATCTTCCGGGACGACTGGGACGCCCGCGAGACCTCGTGGGACTTCCAGCGCCCGCCCTATCTGGTGGGCGATTCATCCCTGCTGGAGGAGCTTTTCGCCGCCTGGTACGAGCGCAGCGTAAGCACCGCCCGGGAGGCCCAGCGCCTGGAGAGCGAGAACAACCGCTTCTGGGCCGGTGTGTACGGCCTGGAGGACGAGGTCGAGATCGACGTGCCCCTGTCCCGCGTGTCACTGACCTACAATCCACGATTCCCGCCCGCCCCCTCGAAAGGCGCGGAGCGCAGCGAGGAGGAGTACCGGTGGCTGCACTACCAGCGCAGCGCGACGGAACTGGTCTCCTGGTTGATCGGCGTCATCATGGGCCGCTACAGCCTCGACGCTCCCGGCTTAATCCTGGCGGACCAGGGGTCGACGCTCGACGATTTCCAGGCGCGGGTGCCCACCGCCTCGTTCATGCCCGACGCCGATGGGATCGTCCCGATCACCGACTCGCTCTTCCACGACAATGCGGACTTGCGCCTCACCGATGCGCTGAGCGCGCTACTGGGTGCGGACAGCCTCGGGCAGAACCTCGACTTCCTGGCGCGCTGCCTGGCCGTGAAGAAACCAACATCGAATGGCGCGGACTTCCAACCCCCCAGACCGGTGGTGGACTCCCGGGCAGCACTGCTCAAGTACATGAAGAGCGGTTTCCTCAAGGACCACGAGCAGGCCTACTCCAACCGCCCGGTCTATTGGATGTTCTCGTCGCCTAAAGGCAGTTTCAAGGCCCTCATGTACCTGCACCGCTACACTCCCGACACCGTGGGGCACGTGCTCACCGAGTACGCCTCCGAAGTCGTCGCGAAGCTGGCCGACCAGATCGAAGTCATCAACCGGCGCCTGCCGGACATGGGCGGCAGCGACCGGACCCGCGCACAGGGGAAACGGGAGAAGCTGAGGGCCCAGTTGCACGACGTGCAGGGGTACATCGACTCCACCCTTTACCCGCTCTCGCAGCGCCGCATCGTCCTGGACCTGGACGACGGCGTGCGCGTGAACCGCCTCAAACTGGCCTATGGGATGCGCGAGGACCTGGACGAGCTGGCCTCCCCAGCACTCCAGATGCCTGACGATTTGAAATGGATGACCGACCAGAAGCGCAAGGGCAACATCTGGTGGTCCACGCAGAATTAGCCTGATCATGGGAGACTAGAGGAAACGCGCTTGCGGGTACCGGGCCGCACACGCTTGGACGAAGACGAGGGAAAGGACGATGCCCATGAAACTCACGCACGTGGAGCTGCAGAACTGGCGCAACTTCGCCCACATCGAGTTCGACTTGAACACACGCCTCTTCGTCGTCGGCCCCAACGCCTCCGGCAAGTCCAACCTGCTCGACGCCCTGCGCTTCATCTCCGACGTGGCCAACGCCGGACTGTACGAGGCATCAATAAAGAAGCGAGATAGCTTCCGATCGATCGTTCACGCTAATGCCGAAGAATGCACCCTCGCATTCAAGTTCGATAGCAGCGCTCTGCAAGGCTATGAGCTTTCACTGGAACAAGTTCACGAACCTGTAATTTACGACGGCGAGGAAGTCGGAGAAGAATTAGCCGACATGCCCTACGTCAAAGCAGAAAACATCTTTACCGCTGATGGAAACGTTCATCCTTCCCCATACGTGTCCCACATATTGGGTCACGAGGTGGTGTTCGCACATGAAACTACCCTACAAAGCGCAACTCTGAGCAACAGCTTCAAGGGCATCCGCGACTACTTCGTCGGCATCCACTACATCCACCCGAATCCGAAGAAAATGCTCGAGCGCGGGCGCTACGACGAGCACGCCACCGGTTTCACCCAGCGCGTCGCCTCGCGCCCCGACGTTGTTCTGCAACCCGCAATCGCGCGCATCCGGCCGATCCTGGCTTCGATAGTTCCCGAAATACCCCGTTTGAGCTATGTGCGCATCGGCGCGAACGACGACATCATCTTCTACAGCGACGACCCCCAGAAACCGGGCGCCTTCACCCACATGCGATTCTCCGAAGGAACTCTGCGTATCCTCGGAATCCTCTTCGAACTGGCAACGCTTCCAAAAGACACGTCGCTGGTCCTCATCGAGGAGCCCGAGCTGTTCATGCAGCCCTCCGTCGTCCGTTCGCTTCCAGACTTCTTCGCTGCGGTCGCAGCGGACAGGAACGTGCAGATGATCATCACCACCCACTCCCCCGACCTTATCGACAACGAACTCATCCGTCCCGACCAGGTTCTCATGCTTGAGCCCACCGACACGGGAACCAAAGGGACGCTTCTCTCAGAGTCGCAAGACCCCCGGGTACGCAGCTTCGTCGAAACGGCTTTTCCCCTATCCGAGGCTGTGGACTCCGTGAACCGGCGACGAATCCCACTTGGAATATGGGACCACCGATGACTGTCAGCAAGCACCCGCAGGTTTTCGTCGAGGGCAACACTGACGAACCCATTGTGAGAGCCCTGATGACGGCAACGGGATGGGTCTCCGAGGAGTACAGGATCTTCTGCGCGAAGGGGAGCGGAAACATAATCCGCTCAATCACCAAGCACGCAGAAGCGGCCAGGCAGATCCCTCGCATCCTGTTCCTCGACAGCGATAACAAATGCCCAGTCGATATGCGGAAAGACCTGGAAAAGGAACTCACGCATATCCCTGCCGATTTCGTCCTCCGTATCGTCTGCACGTGCATCGAATCCTGGGTACTCGCGGACTGCGAAGGATTGGCCAGCTTTTGCGGCGTGGGCATTGCAGCGATCCCCGCATCGCAGAAGCTCGCACCGATACACAACCACAAGAACGAGCTTCTCAAGGTTCTTAGAAAATCAAAGTCTCCAAAAGGCCGGGAGATGACCCAGGGCAGCGGGAACGACTTGCAGTTCTCTGACGATTACACACGTCACCTCGCCGACCTCATGACCGACTACTGGGACGCCGAGCGCGCCGCTCAGAACAACGACAGCCTCCGGCGGGCCATCGCACGGCTCAAGGACCTGCGCGCCCGCCTCTGCACCGATGCCGTGCCGGAGGTGCGACAATAAGGCCATGAGTGGAATCGACGCCTCCGCATTGGCCGACGGCCTGCGCGAGCTGCTGACGCGCGCGCGCTTGGTCACCTGGCTTGACCAGGGCCGCGAGTACACCGACCAGGTCGACGAGGTCGCCGCCCTGGTGCCGGACGCACAGCTCATCACCGTCGACCACAACGAGTTCGCCACCAAACTCCGCGTCCTCCGCGACCAACCGAAAGACGCGTTCATCCTCTACCGTCCCGGCGACCTTCCGCCCCTGGACACGGACCTGTTGGCCGACATCCGCTGCGGGTACCCCGCGTTTTCCGCCGACGCCTCGTCGATGCTGGCCCGCGAACTGGACCTGGACGACGACCTGACGCCCATTCTTCGCGAATACGACGGTTTCTTCACCCGTGAGCGCATCCGCCGCATCAAAGACCGCAAAATCCAGATCAACGACAAGAACAAGCTGCTGGCCGTCATGAGTGCCGTCCTGCTGGGCATCCACGACCACTCCTTCTCCTCGATCTTCGTCGAACTGGCCAACTCCGACGCGTGCGAACAGGCTAAGATCGGCAAACTCAAATGGGGGCTCGCCGACTTCTTCTGGGAAGGGGCGCGCTCCATCTGGAAGTACCAGGGGGACCCAGAGCTCAACAACCTCATGACATGGCTCTTCATCGAGCAGCGCCGGGGCTGGGACCCCGCCCTCGCCTCGGCCCAACGCGACTTCGCCACCTGGATGGGCGGCGTCAAGAACCAGGACGCCGTCAAAGTCTGGGCGACGCGCATCAGCGAGGACCTTGGCCTGGCCGAAGAACTCCCCAGCCTCGACACCGCCGACCTGGAGCGGGACCTGGTCACCCCGGGCGTCGACGACCAGCTGATCCGCCGCGCGGTCACCTCCCTGATCGACGGGCGCTCCAATGCGGCCGACGTGCGCACGCAGAGGAGCAGGCGCGCCTCCTCGCTCTGGAAGGAGGAATCCGCCAGCGCCTGGGAGGCCGCCGAGGCCGGCGGCCGGTTCCTCCACCTGGTCCACACCCACCGGGACGCCGCGTTCCGCACCGCGGGTGAGGGATTCGCCCTCTACACCGACGCTGCGAACGGCCTGTGGCAGGTGGACCAGGCGTACCGCCACTATGTCCGCGCCTCGCGCGCCGCCGGGGACCCCGACGTGTTCGGAGAGCTCGACGCGGCCGTCGAGACCATCTACCTCCACGACTTCCTGCGGCCCCTGTCCGCCTGGTGGGACGCGGCGGTCCGCGCGCTCCCCACATGGCGCATTCCCGCCCACGCCTCGTCGAACCCGGGCCGACAATCCGACTTCTACGACCTCATGGTCCGCAACGCGAAGAAAACCGCAGTCATCGTCTCCGACGCGCTCAGGTACGAGGCGGGGGCCGAACTGGCCGAAAGACTCATCGCCCGCGGGGGCGCCACCGTCGAGATCACCCCGTGGTACACGCTGCTGCCGTCCGTGACCGCGCTGGGCATGGCCGCACTGCTGCCCAACCGCAGTCTCAGCACCGGTGTGCGGGCCGACGCGTTGGAGGTACGGGCCGACGGCGAGCCCACGGGTGGCCTGGCCGCGCGCGACGCGGTGCTGCGGGCAGCCAGCGGCGACCGGATCACCGCGCACTCGTACCAGACGATCGCGGGAATGCTCAGGGACGACTTGCGCGCCCTGGGCAAGGGCATGGCAGCGATCTACGTCTACCACGACCACATCGACGCCGTCGGCGACCACGCGGCCTCCGAGAGCGGAACGCCCGAGGCGGTTGAGAGGGCACTCACGGATCTCGCTGCGCTGGTCACGCGCCTGCGCTCCGCGGACTTCCACCGGATCCTCATCACCGCCGACCATGGCTTCCTCTACCAGGCCCGGCCCCTGCCCGACGACACGACCGCCAAGCAGGGGACCGCGCCCCGCGCCGAGAAGATCCTCCTCAAGAAACGCCGCTACCAGTTGGGCGACGCCATGGAGAGCAGCGACGACTTCGCCGTGTTCCCCGCCGCCGATGTCGGGCTCGCCTCCGGGCCGGATGTCGCACTGCCCTTCGGGATGCGCAGGAGCCGCATTCAGGGCCGGGGCGACCAGTTCGTCCACGGCGGCGCCAGCCTGCAGGAGATCAGTGTTCCCGTCATCGAGGTCAACACAACCGCCGGGCTCAAAGCCCACGATGTCGAGGTCGAGCTCTCCTACTCCACATCGCGGATCAGCATGACCCGCATCACCCCGAAAGTCATCCAGAAGGACCCCATCGCCGAGCGCATCCGCCCCATTGAGATCACGGTCGGCATCATCGACGCCGACACCGGAAAGCCCCTGTCGAACGTGGAGCGCCTCACCCTGGACTCGGTCGAGGCCACGCGCCTTGACCGCGCCAGAACCGTTGAACTCATCCTGTTGGACGGGATCCTGCAGGAGTACGCGGGAAAGACGGTACTGCTGGCCGCACACAAGGTCGTCAACGGAATGCGCGCATCGGACGCCCCCGTCGCGTCACTGGAGTTGGAAGTCCGGGACACCGGTTTCGGCGGACTAGGAGGATTCACCCTATGACACGCGAACTCACGCCCGTCGAGGCGAAGGCCTCCAACGCCTTCGCCGGGTACATCGTCCGCAAGGACCTGGTGCACCAGGTCAAGGGCAACGCCGTCGTCCCCTCGTACGTCCTGGAGTTCCTGCTCGCGCAGTACTGCGCGACGACGAACGAGGAGGAGATCCGCTCCGGCGTCGAATCCGTGCGTAAGATCCTGGCCGCCCACTACGTGAACCGCGGCGAATCAGAACTCATCAAATCCCGGATACGCGAGCAGGGCGGCTACCGGATCATCGACAAGGTCTCCGTTTCCCTGGACGAGGCGAACGACCGCTACGTGGCGTCCTTCGAGAACCTCGGGGTGGCCAACGCCCTGGTCTCGGACCAGACTGTCCGCGACAACGACCGCCTGCTCACCGGTGGTGTGTGGTGCATGGCCGACATGTCGTACTTCCCCGCCCTAGAGGGCGCCAAGACCGCCCCGTGGAACGTCTCGCGCCTGCAGGCGATCCAGCTGCCCCGGTTCTCCTTCGAGGAGTACGCCGACGCCCGGGGCCAGTTCACGACGCAGGAGTGGATCGACCTGCTGGTCGCATCCGTGGGCCTGGACCCCTCGAAGCTCTCCGAGCGCGCCAAAATGCTCCAAGTCCTGCGCCTGGTCCCCTACGTGGAGCGCAACTACAACCTGGTGGAGCTCGGCCCCAAGGGCACCGGGAAGTCGCACATCTACTCCGAGTTCTCACCCCACGGGATCCTGGTGTCCGGCGGCGAGGTCACCCTGGCGAAACTCTTCGTCAACAACGCGACCCACCGCATCGGCCTCGTCGGATTCTGGGACGTCGTCGCCTTCGACGAGTTCGCCGGACGCAAGCGCGTCGAGCAGAACCTGGTCGACACGATGAAGAACTACCTGGCGAACAAGTCCTTCTCGAGGGGCGACAGCCCCACGACAGCGCAGGCGTCCATGGTTTTCGTCGGCAACACCATGCGCACTGTGCCCGCCATGCTGGCCACCTCCGACTTGTTCGAGGCGCTGCCCGACGCCTACCACGACACGGCGTACATGGACCGCATCCACTACTACCTGCCCGGATGGGAGGTCGACGTGATCCGGCCCGAGCTGTTCACCTCCGGCTACGGCTTCATCGTCGACTACCTGGCCGAGGCGCTCCGTCACCTGCGCACCCTCGACTTCTCGGGGGACCTCTCGGGCCACTTCGAGTTGGACTCCCACATGTCGACCCGCGACCGCGACGCCGTCCGCAAGACCTTCTCCGGCCTCGTCAAACTCATCCACCCCGACCGGGACGGCACGCCCGCAGAGTTGGAGTCGCTGCTGCGCCTGGCCATGGAGGGGCGCAAACGCGTGAAGGACCAGATCATCCGCCTCGATGAGACCATGCGGGAGTCCGGCTCGCACTTCCTCTACACGGTGTCGGCATCCGGTGGCGAGCGCGCTATCCGCACGCAGGAGGAGATCGACTACCCCGAGTACTTCACCGCGGACGACGACCGCCCCGCAGGCGAGCCGCCCACCACAGGAGGGACTCATCCCCAACCCCCGGTGGGCGGGGCGGCGCAGGAGACTGCTCCCAGACCAGCCGACCGCCTCGACACCCTGCGTTCTCGCGCAATCCCCAAACGCGAGGAGGTCGAAGCACGGATAGGGGTGTCCCTGCCCAAGATGCTGCTCCCCTACCTGGTGGACGCCCAGAAGATCACCATCGTCGACCCGTACTTGCGGAAGCGCCACCAGATCGCGAACATCCACGACATCCTGATCCACATGGTCCAGGCCGTCGGCCTGGCGGCACCCCCTCGCGTCCACCTCGCCACCGGTCGGGCAGAGCCCGACAGAGCCACTGAGCAGATGCAACTGCTCAACGACCTCTGCCAGACGTGGGGCCATTTCGGCGTCGAGATCGACTACGAGTTCGTTGCCGACATCCACGACCGCGTCATCAAAACGGACACAGGCTGGGTCATCGACCTGGGTCGCGGCCTGGACGTGTACGAGCGGTTCCAAGCGCTGTCGAGGTTCGATCCGCGCTTCGACCTCATGGAGCTGCGCAGGACCAAGGGCTTCACCTTCAACGCGCAACGAACGGAGTAGGACTCCTAGGCGCGTGTGAGCGCTGTTATCATCGAGTTAGGCACATCGTGTAGGGCGGTGGGCCAACCAGTGGAGGCGCCCCATGAACCAGCAGAATATCAGCGGTATTGGCGACGGAAACACCATTAGTCAACACCAGCACATTGGCGATCAAACACTGTACTCACTCAGTCTTGACGGTCTTGCTGAGGAGGACGCCCTCGCCCGAAGGGTGACGGTAACTGAGCGCTACAGCCGCATGAGATCAGCATTGGTTGCGTTCGTTTTCGCCCTTCTTGGATTCGGATGCCTTGCGTACTTCTACTGGAATGACGGATGTCCGGGACTCAGCAAACTCGTTGAGCTTGCACAAGAGAGCCTACTCACAGTCATCTTTGAGTACACATTGCCACTAATAGTGGGAGCCACGGCTAGCGCGTTCTTCGGGAAGAAGATAACAAAGCCCACGGACATTGAGATCAGGAGCAAAGGCAGGCGAAAGCACATCTACAGCATCGCGCGCGAAAAAGGGTACTCAAAGAGAGAGTGGCGCCGTGCGCAACGACGCACAAGGGATCGGGCTTGACATCAACGCCGACTGTTTCACGTGAAACATCCCGTCCCCGCAGAACGCCCGTTGTTTCACGTGAAACAACGGGCGTTTTCACAGCTCACCGAGTCGGCGCCACGAGATTCCGTTGGGCGATGAGTTCGCACGATCGCTCGTCAGTAGCAACAACACCACCACAACGCCAACAGCGCACTCAGCAACCAGCAACCCCCGCCTCGCGACCTGCGCACGAGACGGTGTTCACCCTCAAGGAGCGCCCATCAGCGAGGGCACTCGCCAGCGAGGCACCACCCACCAACAGCACTCAACAACCGGTCTGCCCCGCCTCGTGACCTGGGCACGGAGAAGCGTCCACCTATGGAGAGCGCCCCCATCAACGAGGGACAACCCTCCGCCGAAGACACTCACCAGCAAGGACACTCACCAACAAGCGCACCCCGCCACCGCCCCCGTCAACTGCGGGCAGCGGACACCCCCCGGGGCACTCCCCGCCTCGCGGCCCGGGCCCGGGCGAGCGCGCCGTGGCGGGGGGCGAATACCCAGGCGAGGGCGAAGAATCCGATGAGCACCAGGACGATCGTCGCACCGGTGGGAACGTCGATGGACCATGAGAGGTAGAGGCCGACGATCCCGGCCAGCGCCCCCAGGGCGGGCGACAGCCACATCATGGTGAAGAGGCGGTCGGTGAGCAGGCGCGCGATCGAGGCGGGCGCGACCAGCAGGGCGAGCACGAGCACGTTCCCAATGGTCTGCACGGAGATCACCACCGCCAGGGCGACAGCCGTGTACAGCACCAGGTCCGTAGCGAGGATCCTCACCCCCGCCACGCGCGCGGTCTCGCGGTCCAGGGTGACGGCCACGATCCACCTGTGGAAGACGCACAGCAGGGTGAGCACCACCGCTCCCCCGCCGATGGCGACCGGCACGTCCGACGCGGGGACGCCGGTGATCGACCCGAAGAGGAAGTCCTGCAGGCTGCCCGCGTAACCCGGGGCGCGCGCGATGATGACGACCCCCAGGGCGAAGGCGCCGACGAAGAGCACTCCGATGATCGAGTCCTCCTTGAGGCGCCGGCTGTGTGAGAGCAGGGCGACCAGGACGGCCGTGGCCACGCCCGCTATCGCGCCGCCGAGCACCAGGGATCCCGACGTGAGGAAGGCGATGGCAAGCCCTGGGAACACGGAGTGCGCCACCGCGTCGCCGATGAACGCCATTCCGCGCAGCACCACGTGCACGCCGACAGCACCGCACACCACGGCGGCCAGGACCGCCATGAGGAGCGCGCGCGGCAGGAACGCCAGAACCGGATTCGTCAGGTCCCGTAGGAAATCGACGGGGCTGAGGAACTCGGCGGCGCGCACGATCACCACCCCGTTCACGCGACCACCCCCAGGGCGCTCAGCAGGGGGTTGTCCTCGCGCACCTCGAAGGTCCGCACCCACACGTCGGCGTCGCGCAGTTGATTGGGCGTGCCCGATCCGATGACGGTGCCGTTGATGAGGTAGAGGCGGTCGCACTGGGCGCGCGCCCCCACCAGGTCGTGCGTGGTCATGAGGACCGCGCTGCCCGATGCCGCCAAGGAGGCGAAGAGGTCCATGAGCAGTTCCTGCGTGGGCATGTCCAATCCGGTGAAGGGCTCGTCGAGCAGCAGGACGGAGGGCTCCAACGCGAGGGCGCGTGCGACGAGCACCCTTTGCCGCTGTCCGCCGGAAAGCTCCGCGACCGGCCGGTCGGCCAGTTCCCTCATTCCGACTTTCGCCAGCGCGCGCTCAACTGCCCTGTGGTGTGCGAGGCGGGGGCGCGCGAGGAGCCCGAGCCTGACGCTCACGGCGCCCAGGACCGCGTCGCGGACACTGATGGGGAAGTCCCACGCGAACTCGTGCCGCTGCGGCACGTACCCGACGGCGGCTGCGCATTCGATGCTGCCCGCGGCGGCGGGGACCAGCCCGAGGATGGCGCGGATGAGGGTCGTCTTGCCAGCGCCGTTGGGGCCGATGAGCCCGACCAGCTCCCCCGCCGACACCGTCAGGTCGACGTCACGCAGCACGGGCCGCCCGCCCAGGTTCACGCTGAGGCCGCGCACGACCAGCGGGCTGTCCGCCTCCCCCGTCGGGCCCTCGCCCCCTGTCGGGCGAGCGCCTCCCCTGTGCGACTGTTTCACCGCGTTCCCTCCTTCGACGAGGCGGGGGCCGACGTCCGCTCGCCCGTTGACGAGGCGGGGGCCGGGTCCGCTCCCCCAGGTCCGGCTGCCCGGTCATTCCCCCCGGTTGTGTCCGATTCTTCGGCTCCTTCCATCCCCTCGGCCCCGTCGGCCTCCGCGATGGCTTTGCGGCGCTCGGCGGCGATGCTCCTCGACCGCATGATGAGGACGGCTCCGAGGGCCACGGTGATGGATGCGGCGACGACGAGGGCGATGATGAGCATCACCTGGTCGGAGAGCCCGGTCCCGTCCGCGGATGATCCGGTGGGCACCCGCGCCTCGTTCGCCGAGGCGCCGTCATCGGCCAAGCCGCTGTCCCCTGCGGGGCCGGCGTCGGCCGCCGAGCCCCCTCCACCCGCAGAATCCGCAGAACCCGCAGAACCCGCAGAACCCGCGGCGCCCGCCTCAGCGGCCGCAGCCGGAGCAGCGGCGAAGGCCTCGTCGGCGGAGGTCTGCGACCCGACTGCGAAACGCAGGGTCGTCGAGGCGCTGAGCTGCTGCCCGTCGGTGGTCCGGGCGGAGAAGGTGAGGGCGGCCGTGTAGACGCCGGGCGCGGTGAACACCCAGTTGGCGTGGACGTGGGTGGAGGCGTCGACCCACACGTCCTGGGCCTGCCCGCTCTGCCCGTCGACCAGGAGCCGGGGCTTGCCGAAGGTGCCGTCCTGGAGGAACATCCACGTCCGCCCGGGGCCGCTGACGGATCCGATGCGCATGGTGGCCCCGCGGTCGATGGCGGAGACGACCCCGGGGTCCTGCGTGTTCCAGCCGAGCCACACGACGTCCGGGTTCTGCGTCTGCGGCACGACGTAGTACTGCTCGCTCGCTTGGGCGCCCATGAAGGCGTAGTCGGAGCCTGTGGGGGCCGCCATGAGGGCGGCGTTGCTGACGCGCAGCACCGTCCGGTCGGGGTCCCGCCACACGGGGTGGGCGCCGGAGTCGTCGCGCAGGGCGACGCTCCACTGCCCGTCCACCATGCGGGGGCCGATGTCCACGTGCCCGGTGCCGATGATCGCGGACTCGGTTGACGCCTCCTCGTCGGCGCCGACCGTCTGGTCCAGGGCAGGGTCGTCCGCGGCCCGGGCGGGGGCGGTCCCCAGTGCCAGTGCGATGATCCCCACCGCCAGGGAGGCGACCGCGCCTCGTGTGCGGAGTCTCATGGTGTCTCCTGTTCTGTGTCCCCCAGGCACGTCGCCAGGGAGTGCGCGTTGAAGCGCATCATGTCGATGTAGGTCGGGGCGCTCGCGTCCAGGGTGTCCCCGTAGAGCGGGCACACGCGGACCCCCGCGTCCTCGGCGGCCGTGCGCAGGGTCGACCGGGTCCGCGCCAGGTTGGGCTCCAGGAACACGGCGGGGATGCGCAGGTCGGTGAGCGTCGCCTGGAGCCTCACCCTGTCGGCCACGGAGGGCTCCACCCCCGGGTTGGGGGCCACGAAACCGGAGACCTCGAGGCCGTAGGCCCGTGCGAGGTACCCGAAGGCGTCGTTGGTGGTGACGAGGCGCCGGCGCTCGGGCGGTATCCGTGCGATCTCGGCCTGCACCTCGGCGTCGAGGCCGTCGAGCCGCGCGAGGTAGGCCGCCGCGTTGCGCTGGTACTCGTCTGCGGAGGCCGGATCCGCCTCCGCAAGGGCGTCGCGGATGACGCGCACATAGGCGGCGGCGTTGTGGGCGTCGTGCCACAGGTGCGGGTCGATCTCGCCGTGAACGTGTTTGCCGAGAACGGCTTGCGGCAGCATGTACACGTCGGAGCCGGGTTCGCCGACGAATCGGTACCCTGTGCCCGGCACTTGGGTGAGGGTCCGCGTGGGCACGTCGATGACGACGTCGTCGAGGCTGTAGGACTCCATGGCGGACAGGCCTGTTCCCCCGGTCGAGCCTGCTCCCCCGCCTTCCCCAGTGGTCGGCGGGGCCGCCGCGGGGAGCGGTGTGGCGCCCTCCCCCACTGCGCCCTTGTCGGCGGCGAGGGTCAGCATCCCACGGTCGAGGTCCGCGGTGATGTCGGCGTGCCCGGCGGCCAGTACGGCGCGGCCCTGCTGGGCGGCGACCTCGTCCGCCCCGACGCCCACCGCGAACACAGCGGTCCCGGAGCCGAGCGGGGTGGGCGCGGCGCCGGGGCTCGTGCGCAGGCGGGCCTCGAAGTGGATGCGGTACACGCCGGGCTGTGTGAACGCCCAGCTCATGTGCTGGTGGGCGTCGGCGGGCAGCACGGAGGTGTCCGCCTGGTAGCCCGACGCCGCGTCGAAACCGTCGGAGGAGGCGAATCCGACCTGCGGCTCACCGAAGGAGGTCGTCAGGTAGGCCGACGCCGCGCCCGGCCCCTCGACCCCCGTGGCGACCAGGTCGACCTCGGATGAGCGGTCCGCCCCCAGGGAGCGGCCGCTGCCGATCACGCGCATACCGAGCCAGACGGTGTCCAGGCTCCGGTCCTCCACGAGGGGCAGCACCGTCGCCCCCTGTTTGGCGGCCTCCTCAGCGACGGACACGGACTTCGCGTTCGCCGGCAGGTTGGCGTCCATGGCCCGGATGATCGCGTGCTCCTCCAGCAGCAGGTAGTTCGACAGGGCCACGTCCGCGTAGGCGACATCGCGGATGGTGCGCAGAGAGGGCTCCCACGAGTGGGGGTCGGCGCCATCGGGCACCATCTGCGTGACGCTCGCGCGGTCGCCGGCGACGTTGCGCGCCAGGTCCGCCAGAATCCCCGTTGTGGCCACGACGCGGATGCGGTCCTGCTGGGCGTCGGCCCCCGCGGCGGTGCTGGAGCACGCGGAGGCGGACAGGGCGGCTGCGAGCAGCAGGCCGGCCGCGCGACGCCTAGTGGGCACTGCGGTTCCCCACTCTGTCCTGCGCGCCCCTGCGCCGGGACGCTCCCACGGCCACGCAGCCGCTGAACACCAGTGCTGTGGCGAGCAGGAGGATCCGTTGCGCGTCGGCACCGGTCGTCGCCAGCGTGAGGTCGCATTCATCGCCCGAGGCGGTGCGGCCCACGACTTCCGAGACGACGGGGCGCCCATTCGCCCCCGTCGCGCCCGTGGGCGTCAGGCGAGTCGTGGTGCCGCCGCCGGTGCCCGCCAGGTCGGCGCCCGTCGGCGTGACCCGCATGGAGAGGGTGAGGGTGTAGGTCCCGGGCTCGGTGAAGAGCCAGTTCTGGTGCGCGTGGGTGTTGGGCGGCAGGGTGTAGGTGCTGCCGGCTCCGTCGAACACGTGCTCGCCGACCCCTCCCCCGAGGCTTCCGGAGTTGAAGACCGCGACGCGCCCGGGACCGTCGACGGAGTCAAGGGTGAAGTTCACCCCGCCTGTGGTGCCGTTGACGATCTCGTCCCTCTGGGAGTTCATGCCCAACCAGGGGACGCCCGGCACCTGGGTGGAGGAGATCAGCCACACCTGCGACCCGGGGGTGGCGACGAAGGAAGTCTCGTCGGGCGCCGTGATGCGGGCGGCGTCACCGAGGGCGAAGGTGAGGGAGGCGGGGTCCACCCATTGCGCGGGCGCACTGCGATCGTCCTTCACACGCGCGACCAGTTGCCCGTTCTCTATCGCGGGCCCCAGGTCGAAGTGCCCTTCCGTCGCATTCCCCGAGGCCCCCGGACCAACGCTGAAGGTGAGGGTCGTGCGCGCCGTGTTCGGCGAGGCCTGGTTGGAGGTGAGCGACGCCTGTTCCTCAGCGGTCGCCTCGCGGGTGATCGTGGTGGCCACGCACTTCTCGCCGCTCGACGAGGCGCGGGCCGCATTGCGCGCGTCCGACTGTCCGCTCGCCCTCCCGTCGCCCTGTGCGCTCGGCGAGGCGGTCGTATTACTGGCCGGGGCGGTCTGCTGTTGCGCGGTAGCGGGCTGCGATGGCGCATTCGATGCGGGAACGCCAGCGGGGGCGAGGGCATTCGCGATCGCCTCGGATCCCACGGCGACGCGCAGCGCGAGTGTGGCCGGTGACTGGACGACTGCGTCGGTCGTACTGCTCCACGCGGTGATCGTCATATTCAGTGAGTACTCACCCGGAGCTGTGAACATCCACGACAGCGTCCCCTCGGTCTGCTCCCCCAATGGGAGGATCGAGTAGGCCTCCGTGTCCGCGTCGGCGATATTGAAGGACCCGCCGTGGAGGACTGCGGTCGCCTTCCCGTTCGGATCCCTCCTGTACACGAGGACTTGGGAGCCCTCGGGACCCGAGGCCGTGACATTGATCTGCGCACGGTCGTATCCGGCCTCCCTGAGCGCACCCAGGGACCAGCCGAGCGCGTCCGCCCCATCGCCGGGCGCCTGGCCCATCTCGTAGCCCTCTGCGGACATGGGCGCATTCGCGCCTTTCAGTAGAGCGGAGTCATCCACTCCTAGCACCGCGTGTTGCGCATCCACTGCCAGCCCGTCCAGCGCGAGGCCGAGGCTCAATGTTTCACGTGAAACAGTCGCGACGACACGGAAGTCCCGACCGGCGGTTGCAGGAGCCTGGGAGCCGCCGCTCATGGGAGCGGCCTCATCGGAGGGCGCCACATACCCAGGAGAGGATTGCGGACCGAAAGAGTCGACGACCGCAGAGTCGACCGCCGCCACTGGGGAGGGAGCCGCCCCACCATCCCCTTCGGACGCCCGCGCCCCTCCTTGCACGAGGGGAATGAGGAGCGCCGCACCCGCCAGCGAGGCGACGATCGTTCGTCGGAGCCGCTGGGTCCCGCTGACCGGGGCCAACGGACGGGAGCGGCGATTAGTGACGGCCATGGAATCCAACCTTTGACTGCAATTTACATTGAATGAGAATCGTTATCATTATAGGCTCTGGGTTCCCGGAACGCCCAATCGATGCGACAACGCTCTGAAACCCGGGGCTCCGGGCACACTGCCCGCGGCTCGGCCCGGCCGTTCCCCGCATCCTGGACACCCCGCGCGCCCCTCGCGCAGCCACGTACCCGTCACCCCACCTGCGTCCTTCGGCCCCAGGGAACTTCATAGCCACGACACCGCCACCCCAGCGCCCTGCGCGCCCACCCCAATGTGCCTGGCGCACCTCGACGACCAACAGTCCGACAACGCCAGGCAGGGCCGCCACTCCCCCGCCTTGCGCGCCTCGGGACGGTGGGCCTTTCCCCCATGCGCCTGGTGCGCCTTCCGGCCACCGGAGCCATCCGATCCGGGCAAAACGGATCGCGGACGCGCGCAGCGGAGATACCATGAAGTAGCTGACTGAGGAGGCGGAGTGGACGAGATACTCATTCGGCAGCGCGAGAAGACGCTGCGCCAGTTCAAGGCCAAGGGCCAACCGGTCCATGAGTCCGAGGAGTTCATGGACAACGCGTTGCAGTACATGGACGCCCACATGCAACAGGCGTCCTCCAAAGTGGAACTCGCATTCCTCGCGGCCGAGTACTCCCAGAACCAAGCGGGCCGCACCTGCATCCCCTCCGTCGGGGGCACCAAGTTCCGCCCATGGAACTTCAACCTCCTCTCAGTCGACGAGAGCGTCGAGAACCTGCACTTCGTCGCGGTGCGGGCGAAGGACTGGGCGTTCGCGCAGGTTTCCACCTCGGATGGGAGGAACCTCGCCCAAGGCACACCCGAGTACCTCAACCACATCGCGACTGTGGATCCTGATTTCATCCAACTGCTGCGCGAGAACCCCGACCTCTTCGACGGCATCGCCTCCGGGCGGATCCGCCTGCACAACGATATGTGCTGGGTCGATGACACGGGCCTCGACTCCATCCAGTACCGCTCGCAGCCTTTCGTCTTCACGCCCGAAACCTTGGCGGTCCTGAGAGAGAGGATCCACTCATGACCGAGTTCATCGCGCTGCGCCCCGAGCGCGTCGACCAGATCATCACCGCGTGGGCTGCGGTGCGATGGCCCCTCAAGGAACGCCACGCCGCCCACCTGTTCGCCCAGACCGGCTTCATGCCCGACAGGCACGGCACCCACGCCTTCCGCTCGGAGCTGTGCCCTGTGGCGGACTCCTTCTTCATCTCGAATGGGAAACACGTCCAGAGCGCGCACGTCGCCCTATCGACTATCGCCACTCCTGACCAGTACGGACGCTCCGCTCCGCTCACCCAATCCGTGTACCTCACCTACGCCCAGATCATCGACGCCCGTACCGGCGCCAAGCGCGAGGCCGAGGACGACGGGACAGGACCGCAGGCGCGGTGGCGCCTGGCCAATGGATCGAACATCGTTCTTGGAGCCAATCAAGCGCTGGTGGATCTGACAGTCAACTCCCCCGAGCAGACGGCGATCCTCGATTGGCAGATCCTCTGGGAACTCCAAGGGCGGCCCGAGTAACGACCCGACGAGGGGAACGGAAGCAAGATCCCTCCCCGCCCCCGCCAACAACGCCACACCCTCCTGCACCAGCGCAGCCCCGGCGCACGATGCCCGCCAAGGGCGACGGAAGCGACGCGCCAGCGGATGTTCAGAAGGCTGACGGCATGAGCGCGGGCGCAAGCGCAGTCTCCCCGCGCAGAGCGCCGACGAACCCACTCCCCCCGGGAACAGAGCCCGATTCGCGGAGCGCCCGCCCCGCACCATCAGTTGGTAGCCCCAGGGCCGGGAGTCGGGACCCACCCCGTTAGCGAACGCCTCCGGGGCTAGGAGTCGGGACCCACCTCGTTAGCGAATGCCTCCGGGGCTAGGAGTCGGGGCCCATCCCTTCATCCCCGGATGGGATGCCGGGAACGGATCCCGCCTCGTGAACCGATCGCGATCACAGCGCCATGATCACCGCACGCCGCGCGGCGCGGGACACCCGCCCCACAGCGCGGCAAGACCCACAGCCCCACTCCGGAAGCATTCGATTGTTTCACGTGAAACAATCGAATCGCGCCCACTGGGACACCCTTTTCCGGCCTGCGGTACCCGCCCGCACCGGAGCCGAAAAAGTGGCACACTTGACCTATCCGCGCCCCGAACGAAGGGCGCGTCAGAACAAAGGAAGACACGCGTGAGCACGCCCACCCCCTCCCCGCAGGGAAAGACACCCCACCACGGCACCCGCCTCGACCCTTGGTTCGACGCCTACGCCGAGCGAGCTCACAACCTGCGCGCATCCGAGATCCGCGCTCTGTTCTCCGTCGTGTCCCGGCCCGAAGTCGTTTCCCTGGCCGGCGGAATGCCCAATCTCAAGGATCTGCCGCTCGACCGGCTCGCCGCCTCCGCCGAGCGCCTCATCACCAGGCACGGAGCGCAGGCCATGCAGTACGGGAGCGGGCAGGGTTGGGAGGTCCTGCGCGAACGGATCACCGAGGTCATGACCTACGACGGCATCATCGGCGCCGATCCCGACAACGTCGTCGTCACCACGGGGAGCCAGCAGGCGCTCGACCTCGTCACCGAGCTCTTCGTCGACCCAGGCGACGTCGTCCTCGCCGAGGCCCCCTCTTACGTAGGCGCCCTCGGCGTCTTCCGCGCGCGCCAAGCCGACGTCATCCACGTCCCCATGGACGAGCACGGCCTGATTCCCGAGGCCCTCGTCGAAACGATCCGCAATGCGCGCGCCGCGGGGAAGACCATCAAGTTCATCTACATCGTCCCGAACTACCACAACCCCGCTGGGGTCACCCTCTCCCTGGAACGGCGCCCGGTCATCGCCGAGATCTGCATGCGCGAGCGCATCCTCATCGTGGAGGACAATCCCTACGGCCTGCTGGGCTTCCACTCCGACCCCCTGCCCGCTCTCAAGTCCTTCTCCCCCGAAGGCGTCGTCTACCTGGGCTCCTTCTCCAAGATGTTCGCACCCGGGTTCCGCATCGGATGGGCGTACGCCCCCCACGCGATCCGGGCAAAGCTGGTGCTCGCCTCGGAATCCGCCATCCTGTGCCCCTCCATGGTCGGCCAAATGGCCATCGCGGACTACCTCGGCGATTACGACTGGTACGGGCAGGTGAAGTCCTTCCGCGCGATGTACGCCGAGAGGTGCAAGGCGATGCTGGACTCCCTGGCCGAGTACATACCCGATTGCCGGTGGACCGTTCCCGAGGGCGGCTTCTACACGTGGGTGACCCTGCCCGACGGCCTCGACGCGAAGGCCATGCTCCCCCGTGCTGTGCGCGCGCGGGTCGCCTATGTCGCCGGAACGGCCTTCTACTACGACGGCCAAGGGAACGACCACATGCGCCTGTCCTTCTGCTACCCCACACCCGAGCGGATCCGCGAGGGAGTCCGCCGCCTTTCCACCGTCGTCAACGCGGAGAAGGACATCGTCGACATGTTCGGAACAGGTGACAACCCGTCGTCCCGCTGACCGCCGACCCACATCTAGGAGCACCCCATGGCAACCCCCACCAAAGTCCTCATCATCGCCGGCGGGCTCACCCACGAGCGCGACGTCTCCGTCCGCTCGGGGCGCCGGGTGGCGAATATCCTCACCCGCGCAGGATTCGTGGTCCGCATCACTGATGTCAATGACACGCTCGTGTCCACTATTGCCTCATTCCAGCCCAATGTCGTATGGCCCCTGGTCCACGGCTCCATCGGCGAGGACGGCTCCCTGCAGACGCTACTGGAATCCCTCGGCATCCCCTTCGTCGGATCCGCGAGCGTCCAATCCATGCTCGCCTCGAACAAGCCGACGGCGAAGGCGCTCCTGGCCTCGGCGGGAATGCCGACACCTGGATGGTTCTCACTCCCCCAGGCCCTTTTCCGCCAGGTCGGCGCCACCAACGTCCTCAGCGCCATCGAGCACGGCGTGAGCTTCCCCGTCGTCATCAAACCCACCGACGGCGGCAGCGCCCTGGGGCTGTCCACGGCCCACAACGCGGAAGAACTACGCACCGCCATGGTCGACGCCTTCGCCTACGGGCAGAAACTCATGGTCGAGCAGCGCATCGACGGCCGCGATGTCGCGGTCTCCGTCGTCGACCTGGGCGACGGCCCCATCGCCCTGCCGCCTGTGGAGATCTCCACCGACGGGGGCCGCTACGACTACGACGCCAGGTACACGACTGACGAGACCGAGTACTTCGTGCCCGCCCGCCTCGAATCGAATGCGCTCGCCGATCTGCGCGCGGCAGCCATCGAAGCCCACACCGCGTTGGGACTCCGCCACTTGTCCCGCATCGACTTCGTCATCGACGAGGACGGGACGTGCTGGTTCATCGATGCCAATGTCGCACCCGGAATGACGGACACGTCGTTGCTCCCCCAGGCGGCGGAGGCGGCCGACGACTATTCCTTCGCCGCGTTCTGCAAGGAGGTCGTCGACTTCGTCGCCTCAACCGGCGGGAACTCCACAAGCGAGTAGCCCCGCGGCCCCGATGCCAAAGGCGGCCAGAGCCCCGGATCCTGGAGGATCCGGGGCTCTTTCCCCGCTCAGAGCAGGTAACCGAACTCTCTGAGGCGCTGACGCGCGTCCAACGGATTCGTCCACAGGATCCCGCCCATGCCCATGAGTTCGGCCGCCCGCACGTTGACCTTGCGGTCATCGACGAAGACAACGTCGTGGACGTTCGATCCCGACTGGACGAGGGCGTCCCTGTAGATCCCGCGTTGCGGTTTGCACACCCCGTAGTCGCAGGAGAACACGAAGAAGTCGAAACAGCTCCCCCATTCGGACTCTTTGATCGACCGGGAGACCGAGTAGGGGGCGTTGGAGACAATGCCGAGCCTCGCTCCTCCGCGCCTCAGATCGCGGGCCAGTTCGATGACATCGGGATTGGCGTCGAGCATGCGCGCCGTATCCAGGCCGACGAGTTCCTTGAGGGTCGCGGGGCTGGGTTCGGGGAGCCCACAGTCGCCGGCGACACGGTCCCAGAACTGCCTATCCGAGCAACCTGCATCGTACTCGCCGCGATGCGCCCAGATCGCCTGGTCGACGAGGCGGGCGAAAGCCGCCGTCTCCTCGCCGAGCAATGCGGCAACAGCCAGCGGATCGGGATGGGAGTCCACCAGCACGCCGCCGACATCGAAAAGCACGCTGCGCGTACTGCTTGAAGCAATCATGCCTTTCGCTCCTTCATCAGATCGGGGTTCCCGGCACTGGAAACCCTTAGTGTATTTACCGGTATCCGGACGCGCACGCGCTAAGAATGTCAGCTTTCGAACATACCGACTCTGAGCAGCAGCGTTCTACGGATCTGGATGCCCTCAGTGTCGGAGAATGAGATCGGCAATGCGCTGCAGGTCATCGGAACCCGCGAACTCGATGACGATCTTCCCCTTCTTGCGCCCTTCTGTGATCGTCACGCGCGTTTCGTAGACATCCTGGAGTGCGGTGACAACACTCTCCCCGAGCGCCGAAACCTGTGGCTTCTTGCGGGCGCGCGGCTTGGGGCCCGCTTTGACCTTGCCGAGTCGCACCAGCTCCTCCGTGGTCCGCACGGAAAGGCCCTCACTGATGATCCGATCAGCCAAGCGCTCCATCTCATCGGCTGAGGGAAGCGCCAGGAGGGCGCGGGCATGGCCTGCGGAGATCACCTGGGCGGCGACCTTCTTCTGAACGGCGGGGGGCAGCTTCAACAGACGGAGGGTGTTGGCGATTTGCGGACGAGAACGCGCGATGCGCTTGGCCAGTTCTTCCTGCGTCGCACCGAAATCGGCCATGAGCTGCTGATACGCGGAAGCCTCTTCCAGCGGATTGAGCTGAGCGCGGTGCAGGTTCTCCAGAAGGGCGTCCCGCAGCAGATCACTGTCATCGGTTTGCCGGATGATCGCGGGAATCGTCGTCTCGCCCGCCAGCTGGGAGGCGCGGAGCCGGCGCTCGCCCATAATGAGCTCGTACTTCGCATCGGGCTTCTCGGCGAGGTACTCCTTGAGTCGGCCTTCAGGTTCACCGTCAGGAATCGGGCGCACGACGACCGGCTGCAGGACGCCGACCTCTTTGATGGAGGCGGCCAGTTCGGCGAGATCCTCCTCGTCGAAGATCTCACGGGGTTGCTTCGCATTGGGAACGATCTGATCAACAGGAACCTCCGCGAAGGAGGCGCCCGGAACAGGAAGCAGTTCAACCTCTTCCGATGTTTCACGTGAAACATCGGAAGGGGCATCCGGCACCAGCCGTTCCACGGGGAGGACGCTGTCAGCCCCGGCAGAGGGCGCACGATCCGTTCCCCTGGAAGGCGCGGCTCCGTCTTCCGCCACGTCTTTCACTGGAGTGGCCTGTCGCAGCATTTCCGCTCGCTTAGCAGGGCCCCGTTTCTTCCCCTGCGCGGAAGAGCGCTGCTTCGGCTGGAGCAGTTCCTTCGCTGAACCACCGCGTTGGCGGGTGTTCCCCTCGGGGAAGAAGACATCAAGGGGACTGCCGCCGGCCCTGGGCGCCGGAGCCTGCGACGGAGCATCCTGCACCGGGGGGATGAGCGCCCCGAGCCCCCTGCCAAGACCCGTGTGCTTGCGCCCGCGCTTCACGCCATCAGCCTTCTGAACATCCGCCATTGCGATACTCCTTCAATTGCGTCAGCTCATTGTTTCACGTGAAACAACCCCGCGGGCACCGTCAGGGCGCGTCATTGGTCACTTTCGGGAGCACTCGTTCAAAGCGGTCGGCAAAACGTTCATGACCTGCGGAAACGTAGCATATTGATGCGCGGGCTCCGCGTGAAACATACAGCTTAGGCGTGCCCGCGACTGCGGCGCCAGCGGCACACGGTGCACGGCATCACTCGGACTGCGGGAAACGGAGACTGACCTCCAGGGCGGCCATGCGGTACGCGACGGCGCCCACCGAACGCGCGTCGTAGGTGACCACGGTCTGCCCGTACGAGGGCGCCTCGGAAACGCGGACGTTGCGCGGGATGACTGTCCGCAGCGTCTGTTCCGGGAAGTGCGCGCGCACCTCGGCCTCGACCTCTTCGGAAAGGCGCGTGCGCCTATCAGCCATCGTCAACAGCATCGTCGACACGCGCAGGCCGGGATTGAGATCCGCCCCTATGCGCTCAACAGTCGCCCAGAGCTGGCTCAGCCCCTCGAGCGCGTAGTACTCGGCCTGGATCGGGATCAGCACCTCATCCGCAGCGACCATGACATTGAGAGTCACCAGCCCCAACGACGGGGGGCAGTCGATCAGGATGACATCGATGTCGTCGCGCGAGTCGAGGAACTCACGGAGCGCATTGCGCAGGAGGAACTCCCTCCCCTCGACATCGACCAGCTCGATCTCGGCCCCCGACAGGTCGATCGTGGCCGGGCAGACGCTGACCCCCTCGATATCCGGGCACGGCCTGAGGACCTCCTCGATGGAGGCGCCACCGATAATGACATCGTAAGTGGACAGGACGCCCGTGTCGTGCTCGACACCGAGCGCGCTGGACGCGTTCCCCTGCGCATCGGCGTCGATGACGACGACATTGAGGCCACCGAGTGCGAATCCAGCGGCCATATTGACCGTCGACGTCGTTTTGCCGACGCCGCCCTTCTGATTGGCGATGGCGATAGTGCGGGTGCGCTCAGGACGGCCGAAGGTCGCGTCATCCAGCATCTTCAAATCGCGCAGCGCGCGCTCGACTTGGCCGGATAGAGGCGCGTTGTTCTCAGTGGTCACGGCTCACCTTCCTTCGGGCTCACCACTAGTCTACGTGCGAATACCCGCGGCGGGCAGCCGCCCTGCGGAGCAGGGCGCAGGGAGCTGCGCCACGGGGCGCTACTTCGTGCGCGTGCATTTCACGATGTAAGTCGACTCGTCCTCCATGACCGAGGGGACCTCGTGGATCTGCGCCATCAAATGATGGCGCTTCAATTCAGAAGCTGCTTCTTCTATCTCAATCGGAGCTCTCCGTCCCTTGAGTGCGACGAGCGCGCCCCCCGGTGCGATGAGCTTCGAGGTCATGCGGACCAGCTTCGCCATATTCGCAACAGCGCGGGCGGTGACGACATCCGCTTTCCCCTTGCCCCGCAGCTCCTCCGCGCGCGCCTGGTGGATAGTGGTGTTGTCCAGGCCCAGGGCGTCGACCACATCCGCCAGCCACTCGCAGCGCCTCGCCATCGGTTCGGCCAGGTGGACGTCCAAGTCCGGTCGGCACACGGCGATGACGATGCCCGGCAGCCCCGCGCCCGAGCCGATGTCCAGCACCTGGCCCCGGCGGGGCAGGAAGTCCAGGACCGCGGCCGAGTTGACGAGGTGGCGCGACCAGATGCGCTCCATGTCGCGCGGTCCGAGGAGGCCCCGCAACTCCCCCTCCTCCTCGAGCATGCGCGCGAATTCCGCGATGTCTGCGAAGGCGGGACCGAAGAAACGGCGCACCTCGTCTGTGGGAGCCTCCGGGGTGAAGGGATCGCCCGCCCGGCGCGGCGCGCGTCCACCGTCGCGCCGGGCGGGCACCCCGTCGGAGGGGCTCAGGGGCGCCTCACTCACCGTCCTCGTCCTCTGGCAGGATGACGACACGGCGGTGGGGCTCGACGCCCTCGGACTCGGACACCAGGCCCGCGTCGGCGACGACATCGTGGCAGACCTTGCGCTCGAAGGGGTTCATCGCCTCGAGCTTGACCTCTGCGCCAGTGGAGCGCACGCGCGCGATGGCCTCCTGCGTGATCTCCTGCAGCTCGGCCTTGCGGTCGGCCCGGAAGGAGGCGATGTCGAGCATGAGGCGCGACCTCTCCCCCGTCTCGGTCTGCACGGCCAGGCGGGTCAGTTCCTGAAGGGCGTCGAGCACCTCGCCGTCCTCGCCGACCAAGCGCTCCAGGTCGTCGTTGGAGTCGGCGATGATCTCGATCGAGGCGCGGCCGTTCTCGACGCCGATCTCGATGTCGCCATCCAGATCCGCGATGTCGAGCAGCTCCTCCAGGTAGTCGGCCGCCAGCTCGCCCTCTTCTTCCAGGCGCGTGAGCGCCTCGGACTTCTCGTCACTCATTGTGTTCCTCCCTCGGTGGTTTCGGACGTTGTGAGAACAAGTCAGCGCTTGTTCTTGGACTTCTTCCGGCGCGCCCTGCGGCGCTCCTGCCGGCGGCGCTCGAGCTCAGCGGCGCTGATCGCGGCCCCCTGGGCGGCCTTCGCCGAGGACCCCTTGTCCGGGACGGAGGCCTCGCGCTGCGCCGCGGCCTCGCGCAGGCGCTGCTCGCGGGACTTCTTCTTGCCGGTGGGGCGCGCGACGGCCTCCTTGCGGCTCCTCGCCTTCTCGAGGGCCTGGCGCAGGCCGTGCATCCACTGCTCGTCAGGCAGCGTCGTCCACTCCTGCGAGGCGAGGTTGCGGTAGACCGTGACGATGTCGCCCGCGCTCATGAAATCGGGGAAGTCCGAGGCGATCTTCTGCTTCTTCGCCCGCTGGCGGATCTCCGCCAGGGATTTCTCGTTGAACGCGACGACATCGGGGTCAGTGGCCGAGGTGGGCAGCTCCGCGCGGCGGCGGTCGTACTCCACGAAGTAGGGCTTCGCCCACTCCTGGTAGTCCTTCTCGCGCTTGGCGCGCAGATCCGCGTAGGCGGGCGATCCGGGCGTGGGCATGACCTTGATGGTCCAGTACGCCTGTCCGAGCGCCCAGAAGGAGGAGGTCACCGTGTAGACGACGACGCCCATCTGGAAGAAGACGCCCGAGAACACGAACATCACGGGCATCACGTACATCATCGAGCGCTGCGAGCGCGCCATCGGGTTCGATCCCATGTCGGGCATGTTGCGCGAGAAGGACAGGCGCATCGACACGAACTGCAGGGCGACCATCAGGATGATCGCGACGACGAAGACGATGGCGGCGGAGCTGTTGGAGGTCTCCGTCCTGAGCGTGTGGGAGAGCGGCACGCCGAAGACGGTCGACCCATTGATCTCCGAGGCGGTGGTCTGGGTGATCGGGCCCAGGCTGGACGCGGCCTGCCCGGAGTACGTGTAGGTGCCCTCCGCCAAGTCCTTGACGGCGTAGATCGCCCGGTACATGGCGAAGAGGACGGGCATCTGGACCAGGAGCGGCAGGCACGAGGCGAAGGGCGACACCTTGTGCTTGCGGTAGAGCGCCTGGGTCTCCTCCGTCATCTTCTGGCGCGAGACCATGTCCTTCTTGCCCTTGTACTTCTCCTGGATCTTCCTGATCTCGGGCTGGACGGCCTGCATCGCCCGCGAGGAGCGGATCTGCTTGAGCAGGAGGGGCACGATCGCGACGCGCACCAGGATCGTGAGGAGGACGATCGACAGGACCCACGCGATGCCGGACCCCGACGGCATGCCGATGAGGACCAGGAAGTCGTGGATCCACACCCAGACCCATGCGACTGCCACCGCGAAGGGGTGGATGATTGCGTCAAACATGCGCTCTCTCTTTCAATTGGCGGCGCAGCGCGCCGAGGACAAGTATGCGGGGCGGGTCAGCGTTCCCGCCCGCCCCCCGGACTCAGTCCCATGGGGAGCGGATGCTCGATGGTGGGGTCGTTGCCCGCCCAGTCGTCGGGCGGGACCCACGGGTCCGGCCTCCAGCGCCCCCGGGGCGGGACGCAGTCCACGCCCCCCAGGCTCCACGGGTTGCACCGGACGAGCCTCCACAGGGCCAGCGCCGTCCCCTTGGCGATGCCGTGGACGGTCACTGCCTCGACGGCGTACGCCGAGCACGTGGGCGCGTAGCGGCAGCGCGGCCCCAGCAGCGGTGAGACGAAGCGCTGGTAGAGGCGGATGGGCCACACGGCCGCCGCCCGCAGTGCCCCGGTCGCGCGGTTCACCGCTCCCCTCCCCCGCTCCACTTGCGCCAGGCGCGCGCCAGGGCCCCGTCGAGGCGCCGGGCGAGCTCCTGCGAGGACGCGCCGAGGGCGCGGCCGCTGGCGCGCACGACCACCCGGGCGCCCGGTGGCAGGGATCCGACGCGCTCGCGCATGATGTGCCGCAACTGCCGCTTCACCCTGTTGCGCCCGTTCGCGCGTTTGATTTCCCGCTTGGGTACGACGAAACCGACGAGGCGGTTCTCCTCCCCCTCGTCGGTTCGAGCGTGGACGACGACCAGCGGATCCCCGCCTCGCGACCCTGTCCGGATCGTGGATCTGAAATCAGCCGGATCGACCATGCGGTGCGCGCGGGGCAGCACCGAAGCGGCTCAGGCGGACAGCTTGGCGCGGCCCTTGCGGCGACGGTTCGCCAGGATCGCGCGGCCGGCACGGGTCGACATGCGCAGGCGGAAGCCGTGCGTCTTGGAGCGGCGGCGGTTGTTGGGCTGGAAGGTCCGCTTGGTGGTCACTGCAGTTCTCCTCGGGCGGGAACGGGGATGACTCCCCCGTTCGCGGTGGGCGCGCCCCTCGCTGGCGCGGAGGCGATTATGCGCACCCGGAAATGGGCGCAAACAAATGACAAGACTAGGGGCCCGCCTGGACGGAGTCAATGCGATTATCCACTGTGTGACGAACCGAATCCATCCACAGGTGTGGATTCCGCTGTGGACAGCCGCCGTCCACAGCGCCCACAGGGCGGAGTTATCCACAGAAGGGGCCGGCCGGCACCTTTCCCAGACGCGGCGCGATCCCCCTGGTGTAGTTACATAGGTGTGATTCCACCGAAGTTGTCCACAGATCTTTCCCCAACCTGTGGAACCAGGTGTGGACGGGATAGACTCGACTATCATCAGGTCATCCACAGGATCCCATCCCTTAATGACCCAACTCACAACCGTGAAGCCCTGGAGGAAAGCGTGGCGACCGACACCATCACCAGCGCGTGGGCGCTGGCACTCGAGACAGTCCCCACCAAAGAGCTCGGACCCGCCGCCACGTCCATGCTCCGATCCGCCCGGCCCCTGGGGGACATCGAGGGGACGATCCTGCTGGCCGTCCCCAACGCCTTCACGAAGTCGTGGATCGAGGACCGCGCCTCCAACCAGCTGACCGCCGCCCTCACCGCGTCCCTGGGGCGCACCGTGCGCATCGCCATCACAGTCGACCCTTCGATCAGCGCCGTCACCGAGGAGCCCAAACCCGAGCCCCCCGCCGCCTCCCCCCTGGCCCCGGCCGCCCCTGCCTCCTCCCCACTCGCGCGGCCCGCGCCCGCGCCCCAGACCGGTCCCGCCCTGGTCTCCTCGGCCCAGAACGGGGGGCTCACCCACCTCAACCCCAAGTACACCTTCGAGACCTTCGTCATCGGCCCCTCGAACCGCTTCGCCCACGCCGCCGCGCTCGCCGTGTCCGAGACGCCCGGCACCTCGTTCAACCCCCTGTTCATCTACGGCGACTCCGGCCTGGGCAAGACCCACCTCCTCCACGCCATCGGGCACTACGCGCTGTCGCTGCTCCCCCACCTCAAGGTCCGCTACGTCAACTCCGAGGAGTTCACGAACGAGTTCATCAACGCGATCCGCCTCAACAAGACGGACAACTCGCAGGTGGAGGCCTTCCACAGGCGCTACCGCGAGCTCGACATCCTGCTCATCGACGACATCCAGTTCATCGGGGACAAGGAGCAGACCGTCGAGGGCTTCTTCCACACCTTCAACGCCCTCTACGAGAACAACAAGCAGATCGTCCTCACCTCCGACGTCCCCCCCGCCCAGCTCAACGGCTTCGAGGACCGCATGCGCTCGCGCTTCGCCTCGGGCCTGCTGGTCGACGTCCAGCCCCCCGACCTGGAGACCCGCATCGCGATCCTGCAGAAGAAGGCCACGACCGACTCCCTGGAGGTCACCCCCGACGTCCTGGAGTACATCGCCTCGCGGATCTCGTCCAACATCCGCGAACTCGAGGGGGCCCTGCTGCGCGTCATCGCCTTCGCGAACCTGTCCAAGGAGCGCATCGACCTGCCGCTGGCGGAGATGCTACTCAAGGACTTCGTCTCCGACCCCACCGACAACGAGGTCACCGTCCCCCTCATCATGGGCCAGTGCGCCCACTACTTCGGGATCACCATCGAGCAGATGTCCTCCTCGGACCGCTCCCACACGGTGGTCGAGGCGCGCCAGATCGCCATGTACCTGTGCCGCGAGCTCACCGACCTGTCGCTGCCGAAGATCGGCCAGGCCTTCGGCCGCGACCACACGACGGTCATGCACGCCAACAAGAAGATCACCGCCCTCATGAAGGAGAAGAGGGAGACCTTCAACCACGTGTCGGAGCTGACCAACCGCATCAAGCAGAAGGCCAAGGAGTCCTAGCCCGGTTTCCACAAGCCCTGTGGGCCGGCGGTGGACACACCCCGTCCCGCCTGTGCACGGCGGCGCTCCTCCTGTGGAGGGCCGCAGGGGGCCGGATCCTCCGTCCACAGCCCGAACGGGCGCGTCCCCAACCCCATCCCAAAATTACAACACTGTGATTACCCGCGCCCCATCAAGCAAAAGTCCGGTTATCCACAGTTTCAACACCCCTTATTGTGATGAAGTGAGAATATAGAGGAATCAATCCACTCCCCCGCACATGGGCGCCCGCTCCCACCGGCGCGACGCGGCCCGGGGGCGAATCGTCGAACGGCCGTAGCCGATGCGCCGAAACCAGTCACTTGTAGGTAAAGTAGGGACGCGATCGTATTCCCTGTTTGGAGGCTGGCATGAAGTTCACCGTCGCACGAGACGTCCTCGCCGAGGCAGTCTCCTGGACCGCCCGCGCGCTACCGGTCCGACCCGCCAGTCCGATCCTGGCCGGCGTGCGGATCCGCGCGGCCGACGATGAGCTCACCCTCTCCTCCTTCGACTACGAGGTCTCCGCGAACTCGAAGATCCCGGCCACCGTCGACGAGGCGGGCGAAGTGCTCGTCTCCGGACGCCTGCTGGCCGACATCTCCAAGTCCCTGCCCTCCAAACCCGTCACCGTCGAACTCGAGGGGCAGAAGGTCAACCTGGTCTGCGGCTCCTCCCACTTCACACTGGCGGTCATGCCGCTCGACGAGTACCCCCTGCTGCCCGCACAGCCCGCCGCCATCGGCTACATCGACCCGCAGACCCTCGCCCAGGCGGTCGCCCAGGTCAGCATCGCCGCCTCCCGCGACGACACCCTGCCCCTGCTCGCGGGCGTGTGCACCGAACTGACGGGCTCGACGATCACGTTCCTGGCGACGGACCGCTACAGGCTGGCGATGCGCGAGCTCGACTGGCAGCCCACCGACACCTCCATCGAGGAGGTCACCGTCATCAAGGCCCGCATCCTCCAGGACGTCGCCAAATCCATGACCTCCGGGACGAAGGTCGAGGTCGGCCTGTCGGGCCAGTCCCAGCCGGGCGCCTCCTCCCTCATCGGCTTCTCCGCCTCGGGCCGCCACACCACTTCGACGCTCATGGACGGCGACTACCCCGCAGTGCGCCGGCTCTTCCCCGAGACGACGCCCATCCAGGCAGTGTGCGACCGGCACGCCCTGCTCGAGGCCGTCAAGCGCATGTCCCTGGTCGCCGAGCGCAACACCTCCGTCCGCCTGGCCTTCAGCGAGGGGCAAGTGGTGCTCGAGGCCGGCCAGGGCGAGAACGCCCAGGCCTCGGAGGCCATCGAGGCGACCCTGCACGGGGACGACATCTCCACCGCCTTCAACCCGCAGTTCCTCATCGAGGGGCTGTCCGTGCTCGACACCGACTACGTGCGCTTCGGTTTCACCCACGCCACCAAGCCCGCCGTCATCACTGGGCAGAAGAAGCCCGACGAGGGCGAGGTCACGCAGTTCCGCTACCTCCTGATGCCGATCCGCTTCGGCATCTGACTCCGCCGTGCGCGTCTCCCACCTGGCGCTCGACGACTTCCGCTCGTGGAAGCGCGGGCTCGTCGAGTTCCCGCCCGGAGCGACGGTCCTGGTGGGGGCCAACGGCCAGGGGAAGACGAACCTGGTCGAGGCGATCGCCTACCTGTCCACTTTCTCCTCACACCGCGTCGGGGCCGAGTCGGCCCTGGTGCGGATCCCCGCGGATCCGGCCTCGACCGCACCGGGAGGAGCCGTGATCCGCGTGCGGCTGGTGCAGGCGGAAGGGCGCGAGCAGGTCGTCGAGCTCGAGATCGTGCGCGGCAAGGCCAACCGCGCCCGCATCAACCGCACGCAGGTGCGGCCCCGTGCGATACTCGGCCTGGTCAGGACCGTGGTCTTCGCGCCGGAGGACCTCGCGCTCGTGCGCGGGGAGCCCGCCGCGCGCCGCGCGTTCATGGACGACCTGGTCATCCAGCGCAGCCCAGTCATGGCGGGCGTCAAAGCGGATTTCGAGCGGGTGGCCCGCCAGAGGGCCGCGCTCATGAAGTCCGCGCAGGCGTCCGCCCGGCGGGGCGCGTCGCCCGACCTGTCCACTCTGGACGTGTGGGACCAGCAGTTCGCCCATCTGTCGGCCCGCCTCAGCGCCGCCAGGGCCCAGGCGGTCACCTCCCTGGCCGGTCCCGCCTCACGGGCCTACGACGAGGTCTCGGACTCTCCCCGCCGTCTCGTCCTGTCCTTCGAGGCATCAGTGGACCGCGCGATCGGCACCGACCCGGACGACCCCGCCAGCGCGGACCCGTGCGACGCGCCGGCGCAGGAGAGGCGCACCCTGGCGGCGCTGGCCGCGCACCGCGACAAGGAGGTCACCCGCGGCGTCAACCTGGTCGGCGCGCACCGCGACGAGCTCTCCCTGGTCCTGGGCGGGATGCCGGTCAAGGGCTACGCCTCGCACGGCGAGAGCTGGTCGGTGGCCCTCGCCCTGCGCCTGGGCGCCTTCGAGCTGCTCAGCGAGGACGGGGACACGCCGGTGCTCATCCTCGACGACGTCTTCGCCGAGCTCGATACTGCGCGCCGCGAGGGACTGGCCGCCATGGCCTCGCGCGCCGAACAGGCCATCATCACGTGCGCCGTCGAGGAGGACATCCCCGCTGGACTGGACCACCGGACCATCCGCATCCGCATGGACGCCGCGGAGGGGAGCGCCGCCGATGCCTGAGGGCGCCGATGAGGAGTTCGCCGCCCGCGCCCTGGAGCGGGCGCAGAAAGTGGCGCGCGCGAGGGGCTACATCCGCTCGACCATGCCCACGTGGGGCATCGACGAGGAGCGCCCCGCGCGCACGGCCGACGGCAGTTCCGAGTACGCGGCCATCGAAGTCGACGGCGCGGGCACGGCCGGAGGGGCGGACTCGAGCGCGCGCCGCGCGCGGATGAGGGCCGAGGCCTACGGGCGCGCGGGCGCCGCCCCAGACGCTGAGGGGGAGCTGGGCGCCCTGCGCGCGGCGCTGGCCAGCCACCCCGATCAATGGCGCAAGAACCCGGGGATGGCCCCGATGCGCACCCAGTACCGGCGTGCCTCCAGCCTGGGGAGCGTGTTGAGCCGCATGATCCGGCGCAACCAGTGGGACACGCCGACCCGTATGGGGTCGATCATGGCGATGTGGCCCGCCATCGTCGGAGAGGACATAGCCGCGCACGCCACGATCGAGACCTTCGAGGGGCACAAACTCATCGTGCGGTGCTCGTCGACCGCGTGGGCCAAGAACCTCCACCTGTACCTGCCCATGATCGAGCGGCGCATCGCCGAGGAGGTGGGCCCGGGAGTGGTCCAGCAGGTCGTCATCCGCGGACCGGTGGCCCCCTCGTGGCGCAAGGGCCCCCTGTCGGTCAAAGGGAGGGGGCCGCGCGACACCTACGGGTGAGGGGGCGCACCGTGTCCGCAGAACGAACAGTTTGTTAATAAGTATTATTCCACTGTGGATCGTTGCGGTAGTATCGCACCCAACGGGCGCGGCCACCACACGGCGCGCCAGTCGAACATGAGGAGAGCTCCATGTCCACAGTCCCACCCTCAGCCGGGGGCCCCACACCGTTGGGCCCGTCGCAGGATCCCCGGTCCGCGAACCAGGACCCGGGCGCTTCTCAGCAGGGCGCTCCTGGCGCCTCTCCCCTGCCCTACTCCGATCAGCCCACCTCGGTGCTCCCACCGGCCTCTGCCCCGTACCAGGGCGCGCCCCAGGGCGGCGGCGCCCCGGGCTCCCCGTACCAGGGCGGGTACCCGCCCCAGTCGAACCCGGGTGCTCAGCAGAACGGCTACGCCCCCACCGTCCAGCAGGGCGGGTACGGGGCGCCGGATTACGGCCAGGGCGCCCCCTACGGGCAGCCCGGACCGGGGAACGGTGGCCCCTCTGCGCCCCAGAAGAACAAGACAGCGATCATCATCGGCGCGATCGTCGCCGTACTGGTCGTCGCGGGTGCGGGATTCGCCGTCTACTGGTTCGGATTCCGCGGTTCCTCCGATCCGTCGGCCGGATCCGCGCCGGCCAGCCCCGGCGCTCCCAGTGACGGCGGTGCTCCGAGTGCCGGCGGTTCGCCCAGCGCCGCGCCGACCTCGTCGGGCGGCGGGAGCCCGAACGGGGGTTCCGCCTCCCAGGGGCAACCGGGCAGTATGACCCTGGATGTGTCCGGTGCGGAAGTCTCGATCGACAGCGTTGAGCGCGGACCGAAGGACATCAACGGATATGACACTGTGATCGTGACCCTGACAACGACGAACAACGCCAGTTCGACCCAGCCCGTGGTCGCCGCCGCCCCGATAGCGTTCTCAGGCCGGGAGGCGAACCAAGGGAACGTCTTCGGGCTAGCGGTCTATCCCGCGGGCAAAGAGCCAGATGGGTTGGGTTTGAGAGAAGACGTTCCGAAAGATCTCGGACCTGGGGAGAGCGCCACGTGGAAGATGGCGTACGCGATGCCGCAGACGGTTGATGAGGTCAGTATCCAGTTGATCGGCATAGATGCGAGTACGGGAGGCCCCTGGACAGTGAAACTCCCTAAGTAACCGCGGATTCCGTACGGGCGGCACCGGGACGAGCGCGCGAGCGCCGATGGTGCGGCCCGCGCGGACAGCACCAGTCCGGCAACGGGCGCAAGGAGGGACCATGTCCTACGCACCACCCCCAGGAGGGCCAACCGGCTCTTTGGGGGCCCACCGATCCCTACGGGACAATGGGCGCCAGCCCGCAAGGGGAGACGGCGCTGGGTGCGCCCAAACCGGGTAGCGCCCAGGCCCAGCCCCCGTCGCAGGCCCCCGCGCCCCAGGGCCTCCCCGGGCAGTCCGCAGGCGGCGGAGCGCCCTGGGCCGGTGCGCCCTCCGGCTCCGCAGGCCCGCAAGTGCCGCCCCCGCCGGGGGGCTTCGCCCCCACGGGGTACGGCGCGGCGGGCCCCGTGCAGGGCGGCTACCAGATGCGGCCGCCCGCTCCATTGGCTTCCGGCAGCGGCAGCAACAAAGGCATGTGGATCGCCATCGCCGCAGTGGTGGGCGTACTGGTCATCGCCCTCGGCGGTCTGGGGATCTACAAGCTGGCCACGAGCGGGGCGGCACCGTCGGCGAACGCTGGGACAACGGTCCTGGGGACCGCCTCAATGGCCGGGGGCAGTGTCAAGTCCGAGTTCAGCATCCTTCCTGGGCCCAATGACGCGAATGGGAAGAGAACCATTATCGTCATGCAGAAAGTGACGAACGACTCGTCCCAGACGATCAAGGTCGATGAGTACTCCATGTTCGTCATGCAGAAAGGGGAATTGCTTGAATTCTCCGACTACCCGTCCGGCAAAGAGCCCGACCAGGTCGACCCGGGGAAGTGGTGGGAGGCCCTTCGGCCCGGTCAGGAGACCACAGTCGCCTTCGCGTACACGCTGGTCGATTCCTCACAGGTTGAAATCGAGCCCTATGAGCAGAACGATCTGAGCATCGATTACGCGAAGTACTACTGGCAGCCCAATTAATGGGGCTCAGCCGCAGAGGGGGCCAGGAGGGCCATCGCCACGCGGGCCCTGCAGCTGGCTGGGGCCTCGCTCCGACCGCCGTTTCCCAAGGAGCGCTGTGCGATAGGATCCGCTCATAGGAGCCCCTGAGCCGGGGGCGGGATGAATCGAGGAGCACGCAGTGTCGTACACACCACCCACAGGGGGCGGCCCCAACCCGGGTCCGGTGCCCTCAGGGCAGACGAACCCACAGGATCCCTACGGCGCTCTGAACGGGGCCCCCTCCCAGGGGTCCCCGGCCCCCGGCGGCGCCCAAGCCGGGTCGGCGCAAGCGGCCCCCGCCTCGTCGGCTGACGGCGGTGGGACCAGCGGCGGCGGCCACTTCCCGCAGACCGGCGCCCCCGTCCCCTCCGGCTACCAGGCAGCGCCCTACCCGGGCGCACCGGCCCAGGGCGGAACGGGGTACGGGGCGATGCCCGCGGTGAACGCTCCGACCCTCCCAGCCGCCCGAACGGCAGCAGCCCCGCAGAACGCGTCGCCGACGACGAAGGCGGCGGGCACGATCGCGGGGATCGCCATCGCTGTCGTCCTGATCGGTCTGGTCGTCTTCGCGATCTACCGGGTCGCCCTGGTCGCCTCGCCCCCCGACGATCCGGCGCCCGGGTACTCCTCCACCAGCGCGTCCCAGGACGAGGACCCCATGGAGGCGGACCTGCCCGTCGCGAAGGCGCACATCGCAGTCGACGACGTGCGCGAAGGGCCCGAGGACATCAACGGCCGCAGCACCGTGGTCTTCACCCTCACGGCCACGAACAACTCCGACGCGCCCCTGCTCAAAGTGGATCTGCACCCGGAGGTCACCCAGAACGGCGCCGACCGCTCGCTGACGGACTACCCCAAGGGCGGGGAGCCCGAGGGCTTCGACCCCAACGGGATCTTCGGCGAGATCCGGCCCGGCGCGACGGAGACGTGGACGGTCGCCTACGAGGTCTCCAACCGCACGGACTTGACCGTCCAGGTGCGCGACTCCAACGGCTCCACCTCCGGCCTGCCCGAGTGGATCCTCAGTTTCCCGTGACCGCGCCCTCCGGCCCGCTGCGCGCAACGGCAGCGGGCCGGGAGCCGGCCGCCTCGCGATCCGGTGCTGCCGCATATGATTCGTCACAGGGTCGAAAACGTTGAAATATCAATATTTTATTGAGTAACCCCTGAGGGTGTCGTTTCCCGGGCGCACAGGCACTTTTGATAGAATCTGCAAGGTTAAACATCGGATCTCAGTGATCCGGTCCATGCGCGAGGGGAGCCACGTGGCTGACATCGACAACAAGACCGACGGCGCCGCGACCTACGGCGCCTCGGACATCACCGTTCTCGAAGGACTCGAAGCCGTCCGCAAGCGCCCGGGCATGTACATCGGATCCACCGGGGAGCGGGGCCTGCACCACCTGGTGTACGAGGTCGTCGACAACTCCGTCGACGAGGCTCTGGCCGGGTACGCCGACCACATCGAGGTCACCATCCAGTCCGACGGCGGTATCAAAGTGGTCGACAACGGCCGCGGCATCCCCGTCGACGAGCACCCCACCGAGCACAGGCCCACAGTCGAAGTCGTCATGACGATCCTCCACGCCGGCGGGAAGTTCGGAGGCGGCGGCTACGCGGTCTCCGGCGGCCTCCACGGCGTCGGCATCTCCGTCGTCAACGCCCTGTCCACCCGGGTCGACACGGAGATCCGCCGCCAGGGCCACGTGTGGCGGATGTCCTTCGCCAACGGCGGCACGCCCGTCACCCCGCTGGAACGCGGCGAGGAGACCACCGAGACGGGGACGACCCAGGTGTTCTACCCCGACCCCTCCATCTTCGAGACCGTCGAGTTCGACTTCGAGACCCTGCGCCAGCGCTTCCAGCAGATGGCCTTCCTCAACAAGGGCCTGCGCATCACGCTCACGGACGAGCGGGAGAACGCCATCGAGGAGGGCGACGAGATCGCGGGCGCCCCCGACGAGGACCCGCAGGAGGCCGGGGGGCGCCGGAGCGTCACCTACTGCTACGAGCACGGCCTGCGCGACTACGTGGAGTACCTGGATTCGGCGAAGAAGACCGACACGATCAACAACGAGATCATCGACTTCGAGGCCGAGAACGACGAGGGCACCATGAGCGTCGAGATCGCCATGCAGTGGACCGGCGCCTACTCCTCCTCCGTGCACACCTTCGCCAACACGATCAACACGACCGAGGGCGGCATGCACGAGGAGGGCTTCCGCACGGCCCTGACCTCGCTGGTCAACCGCTACGGCCGCGACAAGGGGCTCATCCGCGACAAGGACGACAACCTCACCGGCGACGACGTGCGCGAGGGCCTGACCGCCGTCATCTCCATCAAGCTCACCGAACCCCAGTTCGAGGGCCAGACGAAGACGAAACTGGGCAACACCGAGGCGCGCACCTTCGTGGCCCAACAGGTCTACTCCAAGCTCACCGACTGGTTCGACGCCCACCCCGCCGACGCCAAGGCCATCATCGCCAAGGGACAGGCCGCGCAGGCGGCCCGCGTCGCCGCCCGCAAGGCCCGCGAGGCCACCAGGCGCAAGGGGGTCCTCGAATCCGCCTCCATGCCCGGCAAGCTGCGCGACTGCTCGTCACGCACCCCCTCCGAGTGCGAGATCTTCATCGTCGAGGGCGACTCCGCGGGCGGCTCGGCCGTGGGCGGGCGCGACCCCGAGCGCCAGGCCATCCTGCCGATCCGCGGCAAGATCCTCAACGTGGAGAAGGCGCGCCTGGACCGCGCCCTGTCCTCGGACACGATCCGCTCCCTCATCACCGCCTTCGGGACCGGCATCGGCGAGGAGTTCGACATCGAGAAACTGCGCTACGGCAAGATCGTCATCATGGCCGACGCCGACGTCGACGGCCAGCACATCGCGACCCTGCTGCTCACCCTGCTCTTCCGCTACATGCGCCCCCTCATCGAGGGCGGGCACACGTTCATCGCCATGCCGCCGCTCTACCGCCTCAAATGGACGAACTCGGACCACGAGTTCGCGTACTCCGACAAGGAGCGCGACGAGCTGCTGGCGGTCGGGGCGGCCGCGAACAAGCGCCTCCCGAAGGAGGGCGGCATCCAGCGCTACAAGGGCCTCGGCGAGATGAACGACCACGAGCTGTGGGAGACGACGATGGACCCCGAGCACCGGATCCTCAAGCAGGTCACCCTGGACGAGGCCGCGGACGCCGACGAGACCTTCACCATCCTCATGGGTGACGATGTCGACAGGCGCCGCACCTTCATCCAGCGCAACGCCACAGACGTGCGCTTCCTCGACATCTGACCCATCACCAGCGGCTCCGCGACCGGGCGCTGCCCGCGCGGCCGCAGAACGAACGAAGGAACAACGTGAGCGACGAGCGAACCACCGACGCGCGGCACATCTCGGACACCGAGCGCGTCCGCCAGGTCGACCTGCAGAAGGAGATGCAGCGCTCCTACTTGGACTACGCGATGAGCGTCATCGTCGGGCGCGCCCTGCCCGACGTGCGCGACGGCCTCAAACCCGTCCACAGGCGCGTCCTGTACGCCATGTACGACGGCGGCTACCGCCCCGCCTCGTCCTTCTCCAAGTCCTCCCGCGTCGTCGGCGAGGTCATGGGCAACTACCACCCGCACGGGGACGCGGCGATCTACGACGCCCTGGCCCGCCTCGTGCAGCCCTGGTCCCTGCGCTACCCCCTGGTGGCCGGGCAGGGAAACTTCGGCACCCCCGGCAATCTGGGGCCCGCCGCCCCCCGGTACACGGAGTGCAAGATGGCGCCCCTGGCCATGGAGATGGTGCGCGACATCGACGAGGAGTGCGTCGACTTCCAGGACAACTACGACGGGCGCAACCAGGAGCCGACCATCCTGCCCGCCCGCTTCCCCAATCTGCTGGCCAACGGGTCCGAGGGCATCGCGGTCGGCATGGCCACGCGCATCCCCCCGCACAACCTGCGCGAGCTGGCCCGCGGCGTCCAATGGGCCCTCGACCACTCCGGAGCCTCCCGCGAGGAACTGCTGGAGGCGCTCCTCAAACTCATCCCCGGCCCCGACTTCCCCACCGGCGCCACCATCCTGGGCCACAAGGGCATCGAGGACGCCTACCGGACGGGACGCGGCTCCATCACCCAGCGCGCCGTCGTCAGCGTCGAGGAGATCCAGGGCCGCCAGTGCCTGGTGGTCACCGAGCTCCCCTACCAGGTCAACCCCGACAACCTGGCCGACAAGATCGCGCAACTGGTGCGCGACGGCCAGATCCAGGGGATCGCCGACATCCGCGACGAGACCTCCGGGCGCACGGGCCAGCGCCTCGTCATCGTCCTCAAACGCGACGCCGTCGCCAAGGTCGTCCTCAACAACCTGTACAAGCGCACGCCCCTGCAGGAGAACTTCTCCGCGAACATGCTGGCCCTGGTCGACGGGGTGCCGCGCACCCTGTCCATCGACGGGTTCATCCGCCACTGGATCACCCACCAGATCGACGTGATCGTGCGGCGCACGCGCTTCCGGCTGCGCAAGGCCATGGAGCGCCTGCACATCCTGGAGGGCTACCTCAAGGCCCTCGACGCCCTCGACGAGGTCATCGCCCTGATCCGCCGCTCCCCCACCGTCGACGAGGCGCGGGCCGGGCTCATCGACCTGCTCGACGTCGACGCCGTCCAGGCCGACGCCATCCTGGCGCTGCAGCTGAGGCGCCTGGCCGCCCTGGAGCGCCAGAAGATCCTCGATGAGCACGCCCAGCTCAAAGCGCGCGTGGACGACCTGCGCGACATCCTGGACAAGCCGGAGCGCCAGCGGACGATCATCTCGGAGGAGCTGTCCGAGATCGTCGACAAGTTCGGCGACGAGCGCCGCACGACGATCCTCCCCTTCGACGGCGAGATGTCCATGGAGGATCTGATCCCCGAGGAGGACGTGGTCGTCACCATCACCCGCGACGGCTTCGCCAAGCGCACCCGCACCGACAACTACCGCTCCCAGAAGCGCGGCGGCAAGGGGGTGCGGGGCACCCAGCTGCGCGGCGGCGACGTGGTGGAGCACTTCTTCGTCACCACCACCCACCACTGGTTGCTGTTCTTCACCAACCTGGGGCGCGTCTACCGCGCCAAGGCCTACGAGATCCCCGAGGGGGGACGCGACGCGAAGGGCCAGCACGTGGCGAACCTGCTGGCCTTCCAGCCCGACGAGCGCATCGCGCAGGTCCTGGCGATCCGCACCTACGAGGACGCGGACCACCTAGTGCTCGCCACCAAGTCCGGCCTGGTCAAGAAGAGCCCGCTGGCCCTGTACAACTCACCGCGCTCGGGCGGCATCATCGCCATCAACCTGCGCGAGGACGAGGCGGGCAACCCCGATGAACTGGTGTCTGCCCAGACCATCATGGCCGATCAGGACCTCATCCTGGTCTCCCGCGACGGGCAGGCGGTGCGCTTCGCCGCCACCGACGAGCAGCTGCGCCCCATGGGCCGCTCCACCTCCGGCGTGCGCGGCATGAAGTTCCGCGGCGACGACGAGCTGCTGTCGATGGAGGTGCCCGTCGAGGGCACTGATTTGCTCATCGTCACGGAGTCGGGGTACGCCAAGCGCACGCCCGTCGCCGAGTACCCCACGAAGTCCCGGGGCACTATGGGCGTGCGGGTCGGCAAGCTCTCCGACGAGCGCGGCGGCCTGGTGGGCGCACTCGTCGTCAAGCCCGACGAAGATGTGATGGTAATCACAGAATCTGGGAAGCTCGTGCAGGTCAACGCCTCCGACGTGCGGCCCACCTCCCGCAATACGATGGGCGTGATCTTCGCCCGCCCCGACGCCGACGACCGCATCATCGCGATCACCCGCAACTCCGACTCCACCGTCGGCGCCGAGGACCAGGACGACGCGGACGCGCCCGCCGACGACCAGCCCGCATCCGAGCAGTGAACGCGCCCCTGGGACTGGGGCCGCGCCCCGTCCCAGGGGAGGAGCGACCGGGCCCCGCGCGACGGAGGGACCGGTACGATAGCCATTAGGTACCCGCACCTGGAAGGAAACCCATGAGCGAGCAGCACGCACCCACATCGAACCAGAGCGACGCGCCCCGCCGCGTCGACCTGGCGATCGCACGCATCGATGCGTGGACCGTCATGAAGGTTTCATTCCTGCTGTCGGTCGCCTTCGGCATCGCCATCGTCATCGCCACCATCGTCCTGTGGTTCATGCTCGACGCCATGCACGTGTTCTCCACGCTGGAGTCCTTCCTGCAGGAGATCGGCGCCGGCAAGTTCACAGAACTGCTCGAGTACGTGCGCCTGCCCCGCACCATCGCCTACGCCACCATCGTCGGAGTCATCAACGTGGTCCTCATGACCGCGATATCGACGCTGGGGGCCATGCTCTACAACGTGGTCGCGTCCCTGGTCGGCGGCATCAAAGTGTCCCTCATGGACGAGTGATCCGGATGGGGCGCAGTCCCAGCGCGCGGTCGACAGCGGCGCCGACGGCGCGCGGGACGGGCCCCGGAGCGGGCGCGGGAACGAAATCGCCGCCCTCCACCACCCACGTGTAGGGGTCGTGGCCCATCGGACCGGGCAGGCCCGAGCGGACGAAGCGCGCGGGGCCGGGCTGGTCGAGCAGCACCGACACCCACGATCCCGGGATCCGCACGCGCGAGGCGGGCGCCGCGTTCGCCTCGAAGAACCCCGACCGGACGAGGGGGGCGGGGAAGCCCGGGGCGTCCAAGGAGAACAGGTGGACCCGTTCCGCGTCGCGGGGGCGGGCGCGCAGCAGGCTCGCCAGCGCGTACTCCGCCAGGTTCCCGCCCTTCGAATGCCCCATGACGAACAGCGGCCCCGGGTGGCGCTCCGCCGCGAACGCCAGGTACCGCGCCGCCGCCCTGTGGCCCGGCAACGGGAACGACAAGCCCATGGCGGCGTCCTCGGCCCAGCCCTGCCACGACCTGTCCGTGCCGCGGAACACCACCATCACGGGCGATCCCGGGCCCCCGGGGGTCCGCAGTGTGAGCGCTGAGAACTGGATCAGCGGGCGTGCGCTCCACCGGTCCACGGCGTGGGCGCAGATGAGGGGCGCGAAACGGGGCGACGACGCCGCGGCGACCAGCATGCGCCGGTCGAGGCGCGGGTGCAGGGAATGGCGGTAGAGGAAACGGGACAGTGCCAGTGCGCCCAGGTCGGCCACCCGCATCCCGTCGGCCCCGCGCACGGCCCCGAGCGCGCCGAAATCGCATTGCGCGAGGCAGCACAAGGCCAGGGCGTCGGCCGGGCCCGGCGGGGCTGAGGGGTCCGCGTCCGCCCCCCGCGCGTGATCGATGACGTCGCCCATCGCGCCTACCTGCCTGGGAAGGGGAGCAGGTCGAGGATCGCGCCGCGCAGCACGGCGTGCGCCTCGCGGCCCATGGACGTGAAGGAGCGCGCGAAGAACGGCAGATCGGCGGCGAAGGCCGCGACCATCTCGGACACGGTCTCCGTCGACGAGCTGGTGGCGACCCCGTAGAGGGCCTCGATGAGCAGCTCCGCCTCGTCGCGCGGGTGGGCGGCCAACCAGCGCGTGAGCCGCCTGTCGAATCCGCGGGCGTCCTTGTTGAGCGGGGAGTCCACGAAGTCGCCGTCCTCGACCCGCCACGTGTACGGGTAGTGCGCCAGGATCCCGTTCGTGGTCGCGCGGACGACGCGCGCCCGGCGGGGCGAGGACATGAGGAGCCCCACCAGGGCCGATTGCGGGACGGTCTTGCGGAAGATGTGGCGGACGGGGGAGAACTGGTCCAGGGCGTCGTCGGGGAAACCCGGGCCGTCGTGGTTGTACACGGCGCCGAGGCGGGCGCGGACCGGTGCCCGGGCGTGCGCGGCTGCGTACTCCGCCAGGTTCCCGCCCTTCGAATGGCCGCCCACGATGATCTGCCCGCGCCTGTGGGCGGCGACGTGGTCGAGGTAGGCGGCGGCGCGCCTCTGGGCGGGCACGGGGTACTGGAAGGACATGTTGAAGTCCTCCTTCCACCCGACCAGGCTCGCGTCCGTGCCCCGGAAGGCCACGTAGGTGAGGTGGGGGCCCAGCGCGAACGACATGGCGCAGAACTGCTTCTGCTCGTCGATACTGGTCTCCGTCGTGTAGGAGAAGACCCGCACGTCGCGGAACCGGGGGTTCGCCGCCATCGCCGTGAGCAGCCGGTGCCCGTCCTGGGGCTTGAGGACGTGGGCGAAGTAGCGGTCGTAGTTCTCCGCGCGCGCCAGGTCGCCGATGCGCACGCCCGGGCGCCGGGCGCGGACTCCCGCCATGGGGGACAGGTCGAAGTAGGCGGCGGCGGACAGGATCAGGGAGTCGACCTCGCGCAATGGCTCTGCGTCCAGGCGCGCCAAGTGCGTGCGCGCGTCGTCGATGATGGTGCCCATGCTCCCCCTTCCGCGTCCTGTGTCAATCGTAGGGGCCCCAGGGCGGCTGCGGGAGGTGGGGGCCTCCGGTGGCCCACGGACGGCCCGCTTGAAGAGGCGCGCCCTAGTGTTGGACGTCACCTAAGTGGATTTGTTGGCGGGGGCGGCGGATGTGTACCATATCCGAGTGCCCTCAAGGGCGCGGATGGGCCTATAGCTCAGTAGGTTAGAGCGCAGTCCTGATAAGACTGAGGTCGGTGGTTCGAGCCCACCTAGGCCCACCATCCACAGGTGAGCACGAGCCGGGGGAGGTCGCCATGAAGAAGTGGGCCACATGCCTAGTCGCCGTCGGATCCGCAGTCGCCGTTGGCCTGGTTGTGCGCCAGATCGTCCACGACCTCTCCGACAACGCGGAGCTGTGGACGTCCGTGACGGACGCCGTGGAGGCCTGAGCCTTCCGAGGGGCTATGGCGCAATTGGTAGCGCACCTGCTTTGCAAGCAGGGGGTTACGGGTTCGAGTCCCGTTAGCTCCACTTGATATTCCCCCGGAACCGCAACGGAAAGTGGTTCCGGGGTTTTTCCATGTCAACACCTCCCATCAGCATCCGACGCCTGTCCGCTGTTGACAGGACGATTCTCAACGTCCACAGCACCGCCTCCAGGATGATGGCCGGACGTGGGAGCCCCTGTGGATCCCGAATCCCTGAGTCCTGCCGGTGTTGACGCCCGACCCCTATTTCGATAATCTTCGAACTGCAAAGTAGTTCGAAAAGTATCGAAGGAGTAAGTGGGGATGCACGGTGGTTCGACGGCTTCCTGGGGGAAGATCGGTGTCTTGGCGCTCTGCGCGTTCCTCATAGGGGCGGACGGCTTCATCCTGGCCGCCATCCTGCCCCAGATCGCCGACCGGCTCAATGTCCCACTGGCCCAGGCGGGCCTGCTGATCACTGCGTTCGCCTGGGTCTACGCCGTCTCAGCGCCCCTGTTCGGCATGGTGCTGGGGCGGTGGAACCGGCGTTCGACGCTGGGAGCGGCCATGCTGGTCTTCGCCCTGGGCAACGTGCTGGTCGCAACCGCCCCCACATACGGGTGGATGCTGGCGGCCAGGGTGGTGTCGGCGCTGGGCTCGTCCATGGCCACGCCCACCGCCATGGCCCTGGCGACCAGCCTCGCGCCCGCCAGGCACCGCGGCAAGGCGATCTCAGTGGTCTCCACGGGCATGACGCTGGCAACCGTCGTCGCCGTGCCGCTCGGAGCCCTCATGGGCGGGCGCTACGGGTACAGGGCGGTGTTCTGGGCCATGGGCGGAGGCGCCATCGCCGTCCTCCTCGCGATCCTCGCGAGCATCCGGGCGCGTGAGGCCACCGCCTCGAAGAGCGTTCCCTCGATCCGCGCACTGCTCATGGGCCTGGCGGATCGGCAGACCGTCCTCACGCTCGCCGTCACGATCACGATCTTCATCGCCGGCTACGCCTGCATATCGTACTTGAGCGCGATCGTCGGCCAGGCCGGGATGGGCGGCCAGTTCAGTCTGGTCCTGCTGGTCTTCGGACTCGGTTCGCTACTGGGCGGCGTCCTCGGCGGATGGTTGTGCGACCGCTGGCCCAGCGTGGTGCTGGCCCGCGCGGGGATGGGCGTCTTCGCCGTGTCGTTGGCGGCCCTGGGCCTGGCCGCCGCCTCGGACCGCCACCCGTGGGCCGTCCACGTCTGCGTCGCCGCATGGACGGTCAGCGCGTGGGTCGCCGTGATCGCCCAGCAGTACCGCCTGATCGCGCTGGCGCCCGAGCGCGCCCAACTCAACCTGTCACTGAACTCGTCGAGCATCTACATCGGGCAGGGTTTCGCGGGCGTCCTCGGCGCCGCGGTCATCAGCGCCCAGCCCGCTCACGTGATCCCCCTCGTGGCCTCCGCAGTGGTCGTTCTCGCCTTGGCCATGACTGCGCCATATGAGACGATGAGGGGTGATGAGCCGACGAAGGGATGACGCCGATACGCGAGAGGCCGCGCTCGCGCGCGTTTTCGCCGCGCTCTCGGACCCTCTGCGCCTGAGGATCGTGCGGCGCATCGCCCTCGAGGGCGAACTGGGGTGCGGCCAGATCGACCACGGACTGTCCTCCTCGACTGTCTCCCATCACTGCAAAGTGCTGCGGGAAGCGGGGATAGTGGTGAGCACGCCGGTGGGGAACCAGCGCGTGCTGACCCTGCGCCCGGAGTTCGAGCGCGACTACCAGGGGCTTCTGGCCAGTATTGTGCGCAGGGGCTCTGCGGCCCCCGGCGGGGATTGAGGAGCGCCCGCATTCGGCTGACCTGTGGGTCGAAGACGCCGCTTCCGCCGCTCCGCTGTCGGCGCGCCCGGGGATCAGCGCATTCGCGGGGTGGAACCTCCCCGTTGTCCACAGGTATATCCACAGTTGTGGAGAAATTTTGTGGACGGTTGGCCGCATGGCTCTGACAGCGCGGTGGAATCTGACCACCGGCTGTCTGTGCGAGAATCGGAGGATGAGCACGAACACGCAGAACGCGCACGACCCCGCCCGCTCCTCCGACGCCCGCGGACTGCCGCCCCTGGGGATCACAGGGGCCTCCGGGAACGTCGGCGGCACCGTCGCGCGCGTGCTCGCAGAAGCAGGAATCCCCATGCGTCTGCTGGCGAACACGCCCTCGCGCGCCCCGCAACTGCCCGGCGCTGCCGCCGTCCAATGCTCGTACGAGAACACCGGGGCCTCCCGCGCCGCCCTCGCGGGCGTGACCACGCTCTTCATGGTCTCCGCCCCCGAATCCGCCGACCGCCTCGCGCGCCACAAGGACTTCATCGACGCGGCGGCCGAGGCGGGGGTGCGCCACATCGTCTACCTGTCCTTCATGAACGCGGCGCCCGACTGCGTGTTCACCCTGGGGCGCACGCACTTCCACACGGAGGAGCACATCAAAGCCTCCGGGATGGCCTGGACCTTCCTGCGGGACAACTTCTACATCGACTTCTTCGTGGATCTGCCCGACAAGGAGGGGGTGATCCGCGGACCCGCAGGAGACGGGCGAGTCGGCGCGGTGGCACGCAGCGACGCGGGCCGGGTCGCCGCGGCCGTGCTGCGCGATCCCGGGCGCCACGTGGGCCGGACGCTGAACGTCACGGGGCCGAGTTCGCTCACGCTCGACGAGATCGCCGAAATCCTCACCGGCGCCCTGGGCCGGCCGATCCGCTACGAGCGCGAGACCGTCGACGAGGCGTACGAGTCCCGCAAGAAGTGGCCCGTCGAGCAGTGGCAGTACGACGCGTGGGTCTCCACCTACACCTCGATTGCCGCGGGCCAGATGGACGTCGTGTCCACCGTGGTCGAGGACCTCACCGGCCGCCCTCCCCTGAGCGTGCGGGACGTGGCCGAGGGGCGGGGGTAGGCCCGCCCGGGCCTCCCGCGCCCCGATGACCCGGACGGGGTGCGGAGCGCGGGAATGGTACGAGGCCGGGGGTGGCCCCGGCCTCGTCGTGTTGTGCGCCATCCGGTTAACGGCACTGCCCCGGCGTTGGTGGAATGCAGCTGCCCCCGGCCACCCGCGCGGCGGGCGGGCCCTATAAGGCGCGCCTGAGGACGTTGGGACCCAGTAGGAAGGGCGTCAGGATCATCGTGGAGCCCAGGCCGATGCCGAAGCCGCCCAGCACGTCCGTCAGCCAGTGGACGCCCAGGTACAGGCGGGAGACCGCAATGAACACGATGAACGCCAGGGCCGCGATCCACAGCAGGTGGCGCAGGCGCCGACCCCAGCGCGTCATCGTGAGGACCAGCACCAGGGCGGCCAGGAACGCCGTGATGGCCGTGGTGTGGCCGGAGGGGAACGAAGGCGAGGTCTCAGCCGCCAGGCGCGTGACCTCCGGGGGGCGGGGGCGCCCGTCGAGGGCTTTGATGATGTGGGCGTTGACCGCGGACAGCGCCACCGATCCCGTCACGAAGACGCCGTGGAGGATCTTCTTGACCACGCGCCACACGATGAGGCCCGCGACGACGGCCATGACAGCGACTGCGTTCGGGTCGAAGACGAAACCGACGCCGTTCATGAGGGCGGTGACGCCCGGGGAACGGGAATCGATGAAGCCGGTCAGTACGGACGAGTCGATGGGCGTGGGATTCGTGATGAGCCCACCGGCGATGCCGATCAGTACGACCAGGATGGCCCCGATGATGACCGGAGCGGAAAGCAAACGGCGAAGGAACATGGTCACCAGCCTAGTGGAGTCTCAGCGGTCCGTGCCCGAGACGTACACCCACAGACCACGGCGTCGTTCAAAACGTGAACGTTCCCGTTGCGCTCCCGTCCTGCCCGTCGCCCCATCGCGCCAAGATGCCTCGAATGTCACAATCCCCTCCTCATCGGCCTCGCCGCCGCCCTCGACGGCGACGACCCTCAAACCGGTCCACGAGGTCCCCGGCGCCCAGTAGGGCGGCCGCGGGCGCGTGCGGGGGTGCCACGTGCGGAACAGATGGTCCTCGTCGCCCAAGGCGAACGCCGTGTAGCGCGAGCGCATGAGGGCCACGGCCGTCGGCGCGGGCGCGCCGCCCAAGTACGGGCCGCAGCAGCGGTCGAAAGCGCTGCCCGACCCGCACGGGCAGGGCCTCACGCCCGCTCCGCCAGCCACCGCTCAGCGTCCAGGGCGGCCCGGCAGCCCGAACCCGCCGCGGTGATCGCCTGCCGGTAGGTGTGGTCCACCGCGTCGCCGCAGGCGAAGACGCCGGGGACGTCAGTGCGGGTCGACGGCTCGTCCACCACGATGTACCCGGCCGGGTCCAGCGCCACTTGGCCCGCCAGGAAACCCGTGCGCGGCAGGTGCCCGATGGCGACGAAGACGCCGTCCACGTCCAGGACGGACTCGCTGGAGTCGGCCGTGGAGGCCAGGCGCAGACCGGTCACCGAGTCATCGCCCAGGACCTCGGAGACCGTCGAGTTCCACGCGAAGGAGATCTTCGGGTTGTCGAAGGCCCGCTGGGCCATGACCTTCGAAGCGCGCAACTGGTCGCGCCTGTGGACGACGACCACCTCCGAGGCGAAGTTCGTCAGGAAGAGGGCCTCCTCCATCGCCGAGTCGCCGCCGCCGACGACCGCGAGCCTCTTGTCCTTGAAGAAGAAGCCGTCGCAGGTGGCGCAGTAGGACACCCCGTGGCCGGAGAGCCTGTCCTCGCCGGGAACGCCCATGTGCCGGTACTCCGAACCCGTCGCCAGGACCACAGCCCTCGCGTAGAGGACTTCGTCATCGGTGGCCACGGCCTTCACGTCGCCCGCCAGGCTCACGGACACGGCGTCCTCGTAGCGGATGTCGGCGCCGAAGCGCTCGGCCTGCTCCCGCATGCCCTCCATGAGGTCGGGGCCCTGGATGCCCGTGGGGAAGCCCGGGTAGTTCTCGACCTCCGTGGTGTTCATGAGGGCGCCGCCTGCGGCCAGTGCGCCTGCGAGGACGACGGGGGACAGTCCGGCGCGCGCCGTGTAGATCGCCGCCGTATACCCGGCGGGGCCCGATCCGACGACGACCACCTCGTGGACGGTGGCGCCCTCGGGCACCCCGGAATCGGGGAGCGGGGCGGTGGCAGCCCCTTCGGGCGCTTTCACCTCGGCGTGGACGAGGCCGGTGAGGACAGGGAAGGACATGGGGATCCAATCGTGGGACGTCTGCGCCCGGGTGGGCCTGCTAGTTGACGGTCAGCTCCGATACCCACGCCCAGTTGCGCCCGTCCTGCGCTTTCGGCATCTGACGGAACACCAGGGCGATGGAGTCAGTCGAGACCGGCTCGGGCAGGGTGATGGTCGTCGAAGGGGACAACGCCGACGTGGCGAGTTCTGTTCCGCCGCGCGGGTTGCTCGGATCGGTGACCTTGCGCACGGAGATGAGGCCGCCCGATGTCTGGGAGTCCATCGTCAGCGTCACCGACGAGACCGTGGCGACCTGCTGGAACTTCACGACGATGGTGACTTCGGCGCCCTCGCGGAACTGGTTGTCGTCGAACCAGCGCGATGTCCACGACGTGGCGGGGTTCGAGTCGATCATGTTGATCGCGCGGTCGGGGTGGTCGCCGTTGTCGTTGTCCCATGACAGCACCGACACCGAGGAGATCACGGGCGGGGCCGTGGGGGCGGAGGTCGGCGGGGGAGTGGTCGCCAGCGCGGACTGCGGGGCGTCCTGCGGGGTGTTCTGCGCCACTCCGGAGCGCAGCGACTGGGCGAGGTCCAGGTCCGTGGCGGGAGTGAGGACCATCCACGTCGACCAGACGGCGCCCACCAGGAAGACCACGGCGGCGAAGATCAGCGTCGGCCTGGTCGGATCCATGGTGCGCCCGTGCTGCGCGGACTTCTGCCCCGCCCCGTCGCCCGGCTGCCCGGGCCACTGGGGGGCTACGGGCGCCACCGGCTGCTGGGCCTGCTCGTGGGCGCGGTAGTCCTCGAGGGACTCGAAGAGGGTCGCGTCCATGGGCACGACCTCAGTCTGCTGCGTGGAGGGATCCTCCGCGGCCGACTCCTCCTGCGGTGCGGCGGGGGCCTCGGAGGGGAGTCGGTCGGGGGCTGCGGCCCTGGCGACGACGGGCACGGCGACAGTCGGATCCGGATCGGCTGCGCCCGTGTCGTGCGGCTGCGCCACCTGCGGCTGCCCGGGAAGGGGGGCAGGCTCGGGCGCGTCCGACGGCGCGGGGACGACGGGGGCCCCGTCGTCGGGGGAGAGGGCGGCGTCCTCCTTCGGCTTTCGGCGGCGCACCAGGGGGATCTGGTGGGTGATCGGCGACTTGGGGGAGGGCGCGGGACTGGGGAAGTCCTCGGACACCGGCAGCAGGGGCGAGCGGTAGGCGTCCTCGTCGATCGAGCGCGGCGCGGGGTGCGCCTGCGGGTACACGGGGCCCTGGAACGATGGGGCGACCACCTCCTCGAAGGACGGGATGCGCTTCCCGTCAGGACCGGGTCCCGACGAGGCCGAACCCCCGCCGTTATGCGCGCCAGCCATCAAATCCTCCCTAGTCACCGGCTTGATCCTTGTCATTATCCCAGTAACGGACGGATCGGTGGCGGATGACGCGGCGAGGACATTAACCACACCCTCGGGCACGCGCACCCGGCGGAGCAGGGGGCGCATGGTGGTCGCCGACTCGGTGGAGGACAAAGCGCGCAGAACCAGCATGTACGCCATGGTCGAGGAGAGGCCCACGAGCACCACTTTGAGGACAGCGACGAGGAAGCGCACGGGCGCGGGGGACAGCGGTGTGGTCACGCCCACCAGCCACAGCATGCCGAAGCCGACCAGTCCCGCGACGATCGCGCTGACGAGGTACTTGAAGTAGGAGCGCAGCATCGCGCTCTTGTCGACCAGCGGCACCCGCTTGCCCACCCAGGCCACCGCGATCACGCCCTGCATGAGGCGGCACGCGGTCTCCCCCAGGGCGGCGCCGACCACCCACCAGGAGGCCCCCGTCGTGAAGTACATGCCCCATCCGACGAGGGCCTGCAGCACGGTCGGGCCGATGCCCATGAGGAACACGGGTTTGACGTCCTCGTAGGCGAAGAACACGCGCTGGCTCATCAGGACCATGCCCGTCGAGGCGACGCCCGGCATCAGCGACGCCAGAACCAGCGCGTACGCCATGACCACCTGCTGGTTGGCCGTCGAGTAAAGCACCATCTGCATCATGGGGACCGAGGCGGCCATCAGGATCGCCGCTGCCAGCAGGGTGAGGGAGGTGATCGTGCGCACGCCCAGGGCGTAGTTGTGCGCCACGCCCCGGTCGTTGCCGTCGGCCACGGCCTCGGCCATGCGGGTGAAGATCGCAGTCGCCAGGGACACCGTGATGAGCGACTGGGGCACCATGAAGATCATGAAGGCCGTGGAGTAGGCGTTGATCCCGGCGATGACCATCTCGCCCGCGTTGTCCTTCGCGTAGGCGTCGGCCAGGGCGGCGATGTTGTTCGTGGACAGGACGCCCACCTGGCTGACCCCCAGGGTCGCGAACGTCCAGCCCGCCACCTTCGAGGCGGAGCCGAAGGACGTGCCGCGGAAACGGAAGTCCGGCCTGAACCGGATCCCGGCGCGCCGCATGGGGATCAGCAGGATCAGCGCCTGCGTGATGACGCCCAGCGTGGCGCTGCCGGCCAGCAGCCAGAACTGGGGGCTGGACAGGTCCCCCACGTCGATGCGCCCGTCCGTGGACCCCCAGATGGCCAGGAAGGCGCCCAGTCCGGCGATGCCGACGACGTTGTTGACCACGGGCGCCCACATGTAGGGGCCGAAGATCCCGCGGGCGTTGAGCAGTTCGCCCAGCAGGTTGTACAGGCCGTAGAAGAACAGCTGCGGCAGGCACAGCAGGGCGAAGAGGATCGCCAGGTTCCGGATCTCGGAGTCGTAGCCCGCCGCGGTGATGATGACCAGCAGGGGCGCGGCGACCATCGCGACCACCGTGACCACGAACAGCAGCGTGCCCGCCAGGGTCAGGAGGCGGTTCACGTAGGTCTCGCCGTCGTGCTTGCGCTTGAGGGCGCCGACGATCTGGGGGACCAGGACCGCGTCGAAGACTCCGGAGGCCAGCAGGTTGAACACCGTGTTGGGCAGGGTGTTGGCCGTTTGGAAAGCCGCCGACACACCGCCCGAGGCGGCGCCGATCGCCGCGAGGAGCATCGCCGAGCGCACGAAGCCCAGGAGCCTGGACACCATCGTCCCGCTGGCCATGAGGGCGCTGGCGCGCAGGATCGAGGGGCGGGATTTGCTGCTCATGTCTGTTCCTTCTCCTCGGTGTCGTGTTCTGCGCTCCGGGGGTCGCCCGGGCCGGTGGCCCCGAGTGGGGCGCCTGGGTCCTCCTCGGCCGGCACTGCGCCCGCGGGACCGCCGTCAGTGGGGCCGGCCCCGTCCTCGGCGCTGTCCGCGGGGGCGCCGTCGTCCGCGCACTGGCCGCTAGAACCGTGGTCGGCCGGGCCGCGCACATCGCCGCCGTGCCCTTCCCCTGCGGATTCCGCGGAGGCCGTCCCAGCGCCGACCAGCGCGGCGCGCGCGCGGCGCCGCCGCAGCGAGCGCACGACGCCCATCGCGAAGAGGAGGCCGAAGAGGGACGCCACGACCATCGTGAAGGCGTCCTCCCAGCCGGCCCTCATGCGTACGCGCACGCTCTGCTTGTTGTCGAGGACCGCGCCGGAGGGCGTGGTCACGTGGTACTTCACCTGGATGTTGCCCGACCCGATGGCGCTGACGGGCACCTCCACGGTGGTGGCGCTGTTGGCGGTGACGACCCGGTTGGTCGCGGGGGTGGCCTGCAGCCTGGGGTCGTCGGGGATCAGGGTGACGTCCACGTGGACGTCCCACGGCAGCGAGTTGCGGATGCGCACGGGGAAGGCCGCCGACTTGTTGATGAGGTTGACGGCGTCGGAGGGCTCAACGGCGATGGAGGCCAGCAGCCCGGCGACCTGCGCCGCGTAGCGGGAGGCGGCGGCGACCTGCGAGTCGGGGGACAGGCCCGCGCCGATCGAGGGGAGCAGGAACGGCTCGACCTGGCTGAAGACCTCGTCGGGCTCCTCGGTGGCCTTCGCCAGGGGCGCCAGGTCGGCCAGCGCCTGGGTGAGCGAGGTGACGGCCGCCTCGGTGCCCGCGTCGAGGGAGCCGGCGCCCGCGGTCCGCCGCTCGAGGTCGGTGGCCTCGGAGTCCGCCATGTCGCCGAAGGAGACGGGTTCGACCCACCTGTTGGTGAGGAGCGCGTCGAGTTTGCCCGTCAGTGAGGCGCTGACCGCGGTGCCCCGCGGTGCCGCGGTGAAAAGGGTCCGCGACGAGTAGGGGCGCTCGCGCGTGATGATGGCGGTGATGGCGGTGATGGCCTGCTCGGCGTCGAGCTGGTCGGCCTCCGACTGGCTGTTGTCCCACCCCAGCAGTGCGGCGATGTCCCCCTGCTGGGCGAGCACGTCGGCGCCGTCGACGGTGGTGGTGGGGATGACACCGATGGTCTCACCGGTGCTGGGGTCCACGCGGACCCTGGCGACCGACGTGAAGGGGACGTCGTCGTTGGGCATCAGAGAGCCGACCGGGGCGATGGTGAGGCGGCCGGGGTAGGCCGACAACTGCGTGGTGCCGAAGGCGGTGTCGGAGGGCCACACGACGTCGGTGTGGATCCTGGGCCCCTCGTCGGCCTCGGCGGCGTCGATCCCCGTCTCGCCCGTCTGGGCGCCCGGTGTCTCGGTCGCCCCCGTGGAGGGCGTCGGCGCGGACGAGGCGGGCGCCGACGGGCCCGCGCTGCCCGAGGGGCTCGGGGAGGGCGCGGCGGAGCCCGGTGGGGACGTCGGGGCCGACGGACTGGCCGAGGGCGCCGGCGCGGGGGCGACCCACCCCGCCTTGCGCGGCGTGGAGGGGAAGGCCGCGATCGACTGGAGGGCCTTCGTCTGCAGGCCCGCGTCCCCGGCCAGGGCGAGGGCGCCCAAGTCCGCGTCGCCCGCGGGCAGGGCGACGAGTTCCGGGGCGGTGCGCAGCAGGGAGGCGGTGAAGCTCTGGTTCGCGCGGTACCGGGTGTTCTCGACGGGATCGGTGGGCGTGGGGGAGGGCGTTGGCGCCGGCGAGGCGGACGCGGATGGGGAGGGCGTGGGGGCGGGCTGGTCGGACTGGTCGGATTGGCCCGACTGCCCGGACTCGGGGTCCTCCTCGCCGGCGCCGTCCTGCGGCGGCGCCTCGGTGGGCTGCCCGCCGCGGGGGATGAGCAGCGGGTCCACCGCCAGCGTCGCCCCCGTGCGCCCCGCGATGGCGAGGACGGCCTCTCGCTCGCGCGCTCCCTGGGAGGCCGACTCGCTCGTCCACGGCACCAGCGCGTTGACGCGGGAGGCGGCGACCGTCTCGCCGGAGTCCCAGACGATGATCGCGTTGTCGGAGCCCGTGGCCCCGCCCGACGAGGCGGTGGCGGTGAGCACGCGCGGCCCCCAGCCGCTCGCCGCGCCCAGGGGCAGGGAGGAGGTCGGCACGCGGACCTCGAAGACCGCACTGGCCCCGGCGGCGATTCCGCCGAGTCCGGTGGTGGAGACCTCGGAGGAACCGGCGTCCTCCGACAGGGCATTGGTGAGGGCGGCGACGGAGACGGGGGTGGTGGTGCCCACGGTGATGGTGAGGGCCACTTCACTGAGGGGGGAGCTGGTCGTGTTCGTCACGGTCCCGGCGATGAGGAGCTCCTCCTCGGAGGTGATGATCCGGGGGTTGAGGGAGGACACGGCGACCGTCAGGCCCGACGAGGCCGATTGGGAGCCCAGGACCGAGGGCCGCTCCTCCCGCGCGCCGACCGCCTGGGCGACGGCGCCGGCGGTCCGGGCCGCCTCCGTCCCCATTGGCGCCGGGTGCGCGGCGGACGCGCCCGACAGGGGGGCCAGGGCGCACAGCGCCGCGGCCGCAGCGGCGGCGGCCCGTAAGAATCCGCGTGTCACAGTGCCCATCAGGCGTCCTTGTACAGCAGGTCGAGGGCGATGGCCACGATCCTGCGCTCGTTGGGGTAGGCCAGTTGGCGCGCCACGTCGCGCAGGGGCACCCAGGCCGCGTCCTCCGCCTCGTGGTCCGGGTCCCCGGCCACGGAGATCGCGCCCGAGGCGTAGCCCATGAGGTAGTGGTGGACGACCTTGTGGACCCGGTGGTCCGAGCCGGAGAACCAGTAGTCGATGGACGCCAGGTGGCGGATGATGCGCCCCCGGATGCCCGTCTCCTCGGCGACCTCGCGCAGCGCCGCCTGCTGGGGGGTCTCCCCGTTCTCCAGGTGCCCCTTCGGCAGGCACCACTCGATGCGCCCGGCGCGGTTGCGCCTGGCGATGAGCGCGGCGTAGGGGACGCCTCCGCGCACGTCGATGACGATGCCCCCCGCGCTGGTCTCCGCCGAAACGGGCATGTGGGCGCGGGGCGCTCGCGAGGATGCGCGCCGACGAGGGGGGCGTGGCACCCCGGGGCGGCGGTCCTTCGAACGTGCGGGCATGGGACCACTTTAACGGCGAATAGGGCACAGGTGGTCGGACAAGGGGGTTTGCTGGCATCCTTGAAGCGATGAGCACCGACGACCTTCCCACGGGTGAATCGCTCTTTTCCGCGGAAAACGGCGAAATCACGGATCTTGCTACCCTCATGGCGAACGCCACGAGGACCTTTCGCGGGCTTCCCGCCGCGATTATGGAACTCGGCACGGTTTTCGAGTCCGCGGGCGAGGAGATCGCCCTGGTGGGCGGCCCCGTGCGCGACGCCTTCCTGGGCGTGGCGCCGCACGACTTCGACCTCACGACCTCCGCCCGTCCCGGGCGCACCGAGGAGCTGCTGGGGCAGTGGGGCAACGCCGTGTGGGACATCGGCAAGGAGTTCGGCACCATCGGCGCCAGGCGCGGCGACGTAGTGGTGGAGGTCACCACGTACCGCGCCGACTCGTACCAGATCGGGTCGCGCAAACCGGAGGTCACCTTCGGCGACACCCTGGAGGGGGACCTGACGCGCCGCGACTTCACCGTCAACGCCATGGCGATGCGCCTGCCGCGCATGGCCCTGGTGGATCCGTGCGGGGGGCTGGCCGACCTGGCGGCGGGGAACCTGCGCACCCCGGTCAGCGCCGAGCAGTCCTTCGACGACGACCCGCTGCGCATCATGCGGGCAGCGCGTTTCAGCGCCCAACTGGGCATGGACGTCGACCTGGACGTCATGAACGCCATGGAGGACATGGCGCACCGCCTGGGGATCGTGTCCGCCGAGCGCATCAGGACCGAGCTCGAGCGCCTCATCGTCTCACCCCACCCGCGCCGCGGCATCGAGCTGCTGGTGCACACGGGCGTGGCGTCGATCGTGCTGCCCGAGGTGGCGGATCTGGTGTCCACAGTCGATGAGCACCGCCGCCACAAGGACGTGTACGAGCACACCCTCACCGTCGTCGAGCAGGCCATGGACCTGGAGACCGGTCCCGACGGGCCCGTGCCCGCCCCCGATTTCATCCTCCGTTTCGCCGCGCTCATGCACGACGTGGGCAAACCCGCCACCAGGCGCTTCGAGCCCAATGGCGCGGTGACCTTCCACCACCACGAGGTGGTGGGCGCCAAGCTGACGCGCAAGCGGATGCGGGCCCTCCACTTCGACAACGCGACCACCGACGCCGTGTGCCAGCTGGTGGCCCTGCACCTGCGGTTCCACGGCTACGGCGAGTCGGCGTGGACGGACTCGGCGGTGCGCCGGTACGTGAGCGACGCCGGGGAGCAGCTGGAGCGCCTCCACCGCCTCACGCGCGCCGACTGCACCACACGCAACCGCCGCAAGGCGAACCGCCTGTCCGCCGCCTACGACGACTTGGAGGAGCGCATCAGCACCCTGCGCGAGCGCGAGGAGCTGGACGCGATCCGGCCCGACCTGGACGGCGACCAGATCATGGAGATCCTGGGCCTGCGGCCCTCGCGCGCGGTGAAGATGGCACGCGACCACCTGCTGGAGCTGCGCATGGAGCACGGGCCGCTGGGGCCCGAGGCGGCGCGCGAGGCGCTGGAGCGCTGGTGGGCCTCGGACGCCGTGCGGGCCCAGGCGGCCGCCCTGCAGGCCGAGCAGGCCAAGTGGGAGGAGAAGGCCGCCCGCAAGCGCGCGCGCAAGGCGGCGGCGAAAGCCGGGCGCGGGGACTGACGCCGGTGGGGCTGCCCGCGCGGCCCCCGCCTCGTGAATCTCACACGCACCCGCATGCGCGCGCCTGGGCACCGCCCTAGGCTGGTCGTGAACCCACGAACCGCACCACGGTTGGAGAACCGCATGACGACATTCGTTCCCGAAGCATCAACCGCCGACATCGGCGTGTACGGACTGGGCGTGATGGGGGCCAACCTGGCGCGCAACCTGGCGCGCAACGGCTACACGACAGCCGTCTTCAACCGCACCCAGGCGCGCACTGAGAAGCTCATCAGCGAGCACGGCGGCGAGGCGACCTTCGTTCCCTCCTCGACCCTGGAGGACTTCGTCGCATCCCTGCGCGCACCCCGCGTGGCCATCATCATGGTGCAGGCGGGCCCCGCGACGGATGCCGTCATGGAACAGCTCGCCGCGCTCATGGACGAGGGCGACATCATCGTCGACTGCGGCAACTCGCTGTTCGCCGACACGATCCGCCGCGAGAAGTGGGCGGCCGAGCGCGGCCTGCACTTCGTGGGCGCAGGCGTCTCCGGCGGCGAGGAGGGCGCCCTGTGGGGGCCGTCCATCATGCCGGGTGGGACCCGGGCCTCCTACGAACGCCTCGGCCCCATGTTCGAGGCGATCTCCGCCACCTACGACGGCGTCCCCTGCTGCACGTACATCGGGGCGAACGGCGCGGGCCACTTCGTCAAGATGGTCCACAACGGCATCGAGTACGCCGACATGCAGGTGATCGCCGAGGCCTACACCCTCCTGCGCGAGGGCCTGGGGGCCGCTCCCGCGCAGATCGCGGACATCTTCGCGGCCTGGAACGAGGGCGAGCTCAACTCCTACCTCATCGAGATCACGGCCGAGGTGCTGCGCCAGGTGGACGCGTCCACGGGGGTGCCCCTCGTCGATCTCATCGTCGACGCGGCCTCGCAGAAGGGGACCGGCAAGTGGACGGTCCAGACCGCCCTGGATCTGGCGGTCCCCGTGACCGCGATCGGCGAGGCGACGTTCGCGCGCGGGGCCTCCTGTGAACCCGCTCAGCGCGCGGCCGGGCAGAAGCTCGCCGGCAACGCCACGCCCCTCGTCATCGAGACGGACGAGGCCCGGGCCGCGTTCGTCGAGGACGTGCGGCGCGCCCTCTTCGCCTCCAAGATCGTCGCCTACTCGCAGGGCTTCGACGAGATCGGGGCGGGGGCGGCCGAGTACGGCTGGGACATCGACAAGGGGGCCCTGGCCCGCATCTGGCGCGCCGGCTGCATCATCCGCGCGGCCTTCCTCGACGACATCACCCGCGCCTACGAGGCGGACCCGGCCCTGCCGCTGCTGCTGGCCGCCGAGCCCTTCGCGACCCGCTTCCAGGAGTGCACGCCCGCGCTGCGCCGCATCGTCTCCCAGGCGGCGCTGGCCGGAGTCCCGATTCCGGTGTTCGCGTCCTCGCTGGCGTACTTCGACCAGATCCGCGCGGCGCGGCTGCCGGCGGCCCTCATCCAGGGGCAGCGCGACTTCTTCGGCTCCCACACCTACCGCAGGGTGGACCGCGAGGGGATCTTCCACACGCTGTGGGCCGAGCCGGGCCGCCCCGAGGAGCAGTGGGGCTGAGCGGAGCGCCTCCGCTCCGTCCGGGCCGTTCCCGCCGGTCGGCGGGCGATGGGGGCGGGCCGTCTGCCGCGGGGTGAGAGGCGCCATTCATCTGTGAACTTCCAGCTCCGCCGGTTAGGCTAGACGAATCCAAGTCCGCTGAAAGGCTGAACTCGTGGCAGATAACAACGGAACAATGAACTGGGACGACATCATGGGTCCGGGACCCGCGTCCAGCGACCCTGCCCCGCGGACGCCCGCGAAGGCCCGTGGCGGCGGAGGGCCGGAGCCCCGGAGGCGCGGGGACCGCAAGGGCCCTGCTTCCAGGCGCGACGCCAAGGGGGACGCCGACTCCGGGGGCAAGGACGGCAAGGGCAAGAAGGGCGGCAAGAAGAAGCGCAGCCTCGGCCGCAAGATCGGCCTCGGCATCGTCTTCACCCTGCTCGGAATCGTCATCCTGGGCATGGCCACGTTCCTCTACCTGTACGCGACGATCTCCGTCCCCAAGCCGGACGACCTGGCGCTGGCGGAGAAGACAACGGTGTACTACGCCGACGGCACCACGGAGATGGGGACGCTGGGGGATGTGAACCGCCAGATCATCGACGCCTCCACCCTGCCCGACTACGTGTCGAAGGCCGTCGTGGCCTCGGAGGACCGGACTTTCTACACGAACTCGGGCGTGAACTTCAAGGGCATCCTGCGCGCCCTGTGGAACAACCTGCGCGGCGGGGCCCGCCAGGGCGGGTCCACCCTCACCCAGCAGTACGTGGAGCGCTATTTCATGGGGGAGACCACCTCCTACGTCGGCAAACTCAAGGAAGCGGTGCTGGCCGTCAAGATCAACCGCACGCAGTCCAAGGACGAAGTGATAGGGAACTACCTCAACACCATCTACCTCGGGCGCGGCGCCTACGGCATCGAGGCGGCCTCGCAGGCCTACTTCGGGCATCCGGCGAAGGACATGACCCTGTCTGAGGCCGCGATGATCGCGGGCATCATCCCCGCGCCGTCGGCATGGGATCCCGCTATCAGCCCCGACAAGGCGAAAGAGCGGTGGGAAAGGGTCCTGGGCCTGATGGTGGAGGACGGATGGGTGTCGCAGGCCGACGCGGACGCAGCGGTCTTCCCCGAGACCATCGACCCCGACTCCCTCAACCGCGAGTCCATGCAGGGGACGAACGGCTACCTGATCGCGCACATCAAGCAGGAGCTTGTGAATTCGGGTGCATTCTTCGAGGACCAGATCACCCAGGGCGGCCTGCGCATCACGACGACGATCGTGAAGGAGCGCCAGGACGAGGCGGTGGCCGCCGCACAGACGATGAACTCGGTGAACGGGTGGGACCCGGCCCACCAGCACGTCGCCCTGTCGTCGATCGACCCGAACACGGGCGAGATCCTCGCCGAGTACGGCGGACCCGATTACGAGCAGCGCCAGCAGAACGCTGTGACGCAGGACATCGCGATGGCGGGGTCCGCGTTCAAGCCCTTCGCGCTGCTGGCGAACGCGAGACAGGGCGGGACCGTGAACGACACGTACTCGGGCGCCTCGCCGCAGACCTTCCCGGGCCTCGTCGAGCCGGTGACCAACGACGGCGGCTACTCCTTCGGCAATGTGACGCTCGTGAAGGCGACGGCCTACTCGATGAATACGCCCTATGTGGCCCTCAACCGTGACATCGGCCCTGAGACCACGATGCAGGCGGCCGTTGACGCGGGCATCCCCCAGGACACGCTGGGCCTGAACGACCAGCTGCTGAACGTGCTGGGGTCGGCCTCGCCGCACAATATCGACTTGGCGACCGCTTACGCGACGATCGCCAACGGCGGGCAGCGCGTGGAGCCGCACATCGTCCGCCAGGTCACCAACTCGGGCGGCTCGAACAAACTCTACGAGACCACTGTGGCCCCCACCCGCGTGTTCGAGGCGGAGGAGGTGTCGTCGATCATGCCGGCCCTGGAGGCCGTGACCACCGGCGAGGGCACCGCCGACTCCGTGGCGGGCGCGCTGCGGGGCTTCACGACCGCCGGCAAGACGGGCACGTCGTCGGACCAGCTCTCCGCGCAGTTCGTGGGATTCGTGCCGAACATGGTGACCGCCGTGTCCATGTACCAGTCCGACGACGACGGCAACTCGGTGCCGTTGGAGAACATCGGCGGACTCGACCAGTTCCACGGCGGCGACTGGCCGGTGGACGTGTGGACGAACTACATGCAGAACGCCACGAAGTCCTTGACGGAGAAGGATTTCACGTGGATCGTGAAGTCGAACCGGAACTCGAAGAACAACGCGCCGTCCTCAGTGCCCGCGCCCACGCAGGAGCCGACCCAGGAGGCCAGCAACCCCGAGCCCACTTACGAGCCCACACGGGCTCCCGAGCCCGAGCCCACCCAGACCGCAACCCCCGGTAACGGCGGTGGCAATGGCGGTAACGGTGGCGGCAATGGCGGCGGCGGCAACGGCGGTGGCAATGGCGGCGGCGGTAACGGTGGCGGCAATGGCGGCGGCGGCAACGGTGGCGGCAATGGCGGCGGCGGCAACGGTGGCGGCAATGGCGGCGGCGGCAACGGCGGTGGCAATGGCGGCGGCGGAGGCGGCGGTGGCGCCAACCCCGGAGCCGCGGGCGGCAACTGAGCGGCGCTGGACGGCGTCGAACGGCCGAGCGCCTCGGTGGCCCTGAATGGACGGCGGCGCTGAACTGATGGTGTCGCTGAACGGCTGAAGCGGTGCCGGGCGGCCGGGACCCAGATGGGTCCCGGCCCCTCCGCATCAGCGCGGGGCCGGGCGCGCAGTGGTGGGGCGGCTGAGTCGAGCGCGGTGGGTGCTCACGCCCCGAAACGCGGTGTGCCGGGGCGTCGGGGTGGGTGTTAGTCCGCCTGGGTGCCCGGGCCGAGTGAGGGGAGGGGGCCGTCGATCTCGACTGGGATCCTCTCGAGCGCTCCGTCGGGGTGGACGGCGTAGCGTCCGAGCCATCGCCAGGCGTAGGGGCTGGCGCCGATGACCCTGGTCTGGTCCGGGGTGAGCACAGCGCATTCGCCGTCGGGCAGGGCGGTGATGAAGAAGCGCACGGGTTCGCCTGTGGTGGCGTCCCATATGCGAGTAGTGCCGTCCCGGGTTCCTGTGA
>NZ_CP017298.1:1651815-1668427 GCF_001746855.1 Pauljensenia hongkongensis
GGATGTGGGCGCCGTCGGGCGACCACGCCACGGCCTGGACCCAGTCCGTGTGTGTGAGTTCGAGGATGGTTTTGCCGGTTCTGGCGTCCCACGCGCGCGCGGTGCCGTCGGTGGTTCCTGTGAGGATGCGGGCGCTGTCGGGCGACCACGCCACGGTGGTGACCGAGCTTTGGTGTGTGAGTTCGAGGGTGGTTTCCGCGGTTCTCGCGTCCCACACGCGCGCAGTGCCGTCGTCGGCTCCTGTGAGGATGCGGGCGCCGTCGGGCGACCACGCCGCAGAAGAAATGGAACCGGAGTGGCCGCCGAATATTTGAGTTTCAGCGCAGATCTGAGCCGGGTGGTGTCCTGCTAGCGGTGCGGTGACGGTGCCGGATAGTTGTTGTGGCGTTCCCGTTGTGTGGAGGAACTGGGTGCGGTGGCGGTGTGCTTCGGTGAGGGAACTTCCTTCCAGGTCGCAGTGGCGGAAGATCGTTCCCGCCAGGTTTGCGTCCGTGAAGTTGGCGTTTGTGAGTGAGCAGTGTTCGAAGAGTGCCCGTTGCATGGATGCTCCGGCTGCGTCGACGCGGTCAAGGAGCACATGGCGGATGTGGGCGTCGTCCAGCCGTGCACCAGTGAGCGGCACACCGCTCAGGTCCACGTGCGTCTGCTCGGACCCGATGGTCCAGCCGCGCAGGTCGGTGTCCGAAAGGTTGATGGCCGTCGGGCGTGGGTGGGGATAGTCCCGCTCCAAAGACTGCAAAGTATAGGCGAAGGTGTTCGCGCGCGCTTCGGGCGTCCCGCGCTTGCCGACGTGTTCAAGGCGGGCGAGTGCTTGCCTTTGGTCGGAGTCGGGGAGTCGGTCGATGAGTTCGGCGAAGAACGTGTAGGTCTCGTTGCTGGGTTGGGTGATGTCCCAGGCCGCCAGCGCATCGTCATCGGAATCCGCTGCCAGGGAGTCGGTGAGTCTCCTGGCGAGAAAGTACTCCAGCAGGGAGGAGTGGGCGAAAGCGAAGTCATCCCCCCGGCGCGAAAGGAACGTCGCCGTGCGGAAATCCTGCTTCCACTGGTTGGGCATTCGGCGCTCGTAGTCGAGTTCCATCTCAGGATGGGCGTGGAGGAACTGGAGCAACCATGTCTCCATCCAGCGCGCCGACCATGTCCTGGCACCGGAGCGCCAGACCTGCCAGGCCAGGTGCGTCATGAGCTGGATCTTGTGCTCGGGGATGAGACTGTGCTTCCCGTCGTCGCGGCTCAGCCATTGGTCGACGAAACGCTCGTAAAGGTCGACTGAGCGAACCCTGCGTACCGCGCGTAGGTCCTCTTCAATGGCGGGGAGGATCTGGCGGATCATGTCGAGCATGACTGGCTGGGACGCCAGAGCGCGCAGGTCGTGCACCGAGCGGATCATCTCGAGGAGCCGGTCGGGGTCGGAGTCGGGGATGTTGCGGCGCAGGTACTCGCGGATCTGGTCCTCGTCGAATGACAGCAGGGTGAGGACCAGGTAGTCCTTGCCTCGCACGCGCTCGCGCCCCTGCCCGTCGAAGAACGCGAACTCCTCCTTGACGGTCCTGAAGTACTGTGTCCTGCAGGACAGGAGGAGACGGGTTGGCGGTGGTTCGGTTTCGGTACCGGGTCCGCTGAGGGTGAGGACTTCGAGGAGGGAGCGGGTGAGGCGCTGTCCGTCGCCGGGGGAAAGGTGGACCAGGACCTCGTCGAGGCCATCGAAGACGACCAGGGTGGGTTCACTGCGGATGGCGTCCAGCACGTCATCGACCATGACCGCGGACTTGGTCGAAACACTGAGAAGGCGCGTGAACAACGTGCGGAGCCCGAAATCTGCCAGACCCGTGGGGGAGAGGTCGCGCAGGTCGAAGTAGATGGGCAACAGCACCTGCTCCCCAGCCTTCCTTAGTTCGAGGAGTCTGCGGGTGAGCAGGATCGCCGACGTTGTCTTCCCCGTGCCGAGGTCACCAAGCAGCGCGCACAAACGCGAATTCTCGCCATCACTTCCACGCGCCCACTCCGTCAGGCGTTCCACAACATTGGGAGTGTCTGCGGTTCTATCGGAGTAGGTTGGCGCGTCGTCCGCACGCGTTGTGTCAAATTCTTCCGTCAAAGCGCGCGTGGATATGGTCTCAGAACTGATATGACGTTGTTCCGCGTGTGTCCACAGTTCCTCCGCTAGCACATCCGACGACAGTTCAGAAGCGCTAGGCATCGGTGGGAGTATCTGGTCTTTGGCCAGTCCGCGCTCGACCAAGTCCGTCACGCTGTTCGCGATCTCCTGTGCGCGGGGGCTGCGCGTTGGGTGCCTCGAATCCAGCGCCTCGTCGAAGGAGGGGCCAGAAACGATGTCATGCCGGTCAAATTGGCCGAAAGATGCTGATGGGCTGATGTTCTCTAGCGGCACAATAATGGGGTGTTCATGTTCGTTCCGTACCCGTTGGGCTTCGATTCCTTCGTCGAGGTACGCGTAACTGACGAGAACAATGGCGAGATCCGCCTCGCCAATTCTGTCTTTGAGCGTCTCGTCTATGACCTCACCGGTCAGAACCCGGTCGGGTCGGAAGAAACTGACGTGGTAGCGGTCTTTCAGCCCAACCTTGATAGTGCGCTCGAGCAAGTCGGCGCATGAGACGGCCCGATCCCCATCCTGTTCGAGGAAGCTCAGGTAGATGCGCAGCTCGGGACGTTCATCGGAACGCGGATCCTTCTCCTCCACCGCGTAGGCGTCGATCATCTGCTCACTGGAGGTGTGGCGGTACGTCTGGTGCTCCGAGTACTCGGCGATGTCCTCGGCAATGGGGTCGGTGCCGGTGAAGTAGAGGTCCGGCCCCCTCCTGCCGTCGAAAACGACGGTGATCGCGCCGCCCGCGTCCTGGTTGAAGCGGGTCTTGAACTTGCGCAGGTACTCGCGTGGCTCCTTTTCGCTGGGGACGGCCCGCAGGACGGCCTCGATGGTCGTCTTGCCGTCGCCGTCGAGAAGATCGCAGATCGCGCGAGCCATCTTCGCGTTTCCCTGGGTGAGGTCGTCGAGGCCGTCGAGGATCCGGCGGACCGCGCTGGCGGACAGGGGGCGCTGGGGGGCGGTTGGGGATTTGGGCATCACTGGTACCCGCCTTTGCCGTTGATGCGGCGGATCATCCGGGTGATGAAACCGTCGACGAAACGGTTGCGCTGGTAGGCGCTGTCGAGGCTGACGTAGGAGTGCGGTTCGACCGTGTCCCCGCAGTAGATCTGGCGGTCGTCGATCCCGAAGAGCTCCATCGAGCGGTCGAGTGGCACGTCCACCAGCATGACGGGGAGGAGCTTCGCGTAGGAGTCGCTGATCTTGGGGGCGTCCTCGTCCCTCAGGTAGACGAGGAGGTCGGGGCTGAGGAGCAGGATGACGTAGTCGGATTCTGCGAGCCTGTCGTCAATCTGTGTGCGCCGCTCCTCACCGGGGAGGAGCGATGAGGGGGACCACCACGCGAAGGCGTGGTCCCTGACGCTCTTGAGCCGTGGTTCAGCGAGTGCGAGGAAGCTGCCTGCGAGTTCCTGGTCCTCGCGGGCGTTGAGAATGTAGAGCTTGGAATCGGACATCTCGCACCTCCAGTGGTCTGAGGGGGAGCCTAACGAGACAAGTATGTCCCGATCATGTCCCGGTTGTCAAGAGGGTGTGGATCTTTGACTTCAGGCGGGACTTGGGCAGGTGTGCTTCCGTGGGAAGTTGTGGTGCGTCACGGTGGTGGGGTGGTGGTTATTCCGTCGGTGTGCCGGGGCCGAGTGGGGGGAGGGGGCCGTCGATTTCGACGGGGATCCGCTCGCGTGTGCCGTCGGGGTGGATGGCGTAGCGTCCGAGCCATCGCCATGCGTAGGGGCTGGCGCCGATGACCCTGGTCTGGTCCGGGGTGAGGACAGCGCATTCGCCGCCCGGCAAGGCGGTGATGAAGAAACGTACTGGCTCGCCCGTGGCGGCGTTCCATATGCGTGCGGTGCCGTCGTCGGATGCTGTGAGGATGTGGTTGCCGTCGGGGGACCACGTCGCCGAGTTGATACGTCCGGTGTGTGTGAGTGTGAGGGTGGTATTTCCTGTGATGGAACTCCAGATATGCGTATTATGTTTCAATTTCATAAGTAAATGGGTGCTGTCGGGGGACCATTCTGCCATGATGAGATTGCCGTTATGTGCGAATGTGTGAGTTTTCTTCCCTGTTCTCATATCCCATACGCAGATGTCCGAATTCGTCTGTGTCACGATTTTCGACCCGTCTGGGGACCAGGCTACCGACCGGACCCAGGAACTATGATTGAGCGTGAGCACAGTTGCGCCGGTCGCTGCTGTAAACACGCATGTTGCATTTTGCTCGAGTCCGACAGCAATGTGTTTACTGTCTGGGGACCAGGCCACTGACCGGACCCAGGAACTATGATTGAGCGTGAGCACAATGGTGCCCGTCGCCGTGTTCCAAATATGTACGGACTTCCCGGAACCAGTGAGGATATGCTTACTGTCTGGTGACCATAGCGCGGCTTGTAAATAGCAATCATGCTCAAATTTAATGGTGTAGTGGTCGTTGTCTGTGCTCCAGATGCCCACAGTTCCTTCCTCGGTCCCCGCAAGTACCTGAGTGCTATCGGGTGACCATTCAATGTACCGAAACCAGCCAAAGGGGTGGATGAGTGCAATATTGGTCTTTCTTGACAAGTTCCATATTCGGATGTGTCTGTCAATTCCCGCTGTGAGGATATGGGTGGAGTCGGGCGACCATGCCACAGCAGTGACCGATTCGGTGTGTGTGAGTGTGAGAGTGTTTTCACCGGTTGTAGCGTCCCACACGCGTACGGTGCCGTCGCGTGACACTGTGAGGAGTTGGGCACCGTCGGGGGACCATGCCACGGCGGTCACGTCATCTGACTGGCCTCCAAGGATTTGAATTTCGGGGAGGATGCGAAGCAGGCCGTGTCTTGTCAAGGGTGCAATGAGGACATCGGAGAGCTGTTGTGGTGTCCCACTTGTGTGGAGGAGTTGGGTGCGGTGGCGGCGTGCTTTGTCGAGGGGTGCTTCTTCCAGGTTGCAGTGGCGGAAGATTGTTCCTGTAAGGTCGGCGTCCGTGAGGTCGGTGTTTGTGAGTGAGCAGTGTTCGAAGAGAGCGCGTTGCATGGATGCTCCGGCCGCGTCGGCGCGGTCGAGGCGGGTGTGCTGGATGTGGGCGTAGTCTAACCGTGCACCAGTGAGCGGTACTCCGCTCAGATCCACGTGCGTCTGCTTGGATCCGATCTTCCAGTCGCGCAGGTCGGTGTCCGAAAGGTTGAGGGCCCTCGGGCGTGGGTGGGGGTAGCCCCTCTCCAGGGCTTGCAAGGTGTAGGCGAAGACGTTCGTGCGCGCATCAGGTGTGCCGTGCTTCCCAATGTGCTCCAGATGAGTAAATGCCCACCGCCGGTCGGCAGTAGGAAGGCGGTCAATGAGTTCACCGAGAAACATGTAGGTGTTATCGCTAGGTTGAACAATATCCCAGACTGCTGGAGCCTCGTCCTCGGAATCCGCTACGAGGGAGTCTGTGAGTCTTTTTGCCAGGAAGTACTCCAGCAGGGAGGAGTGGGCGAAGGCGAAGTCGTCCCCCCGGCGGGCCAGGAACGTCGCCGTGCGGAAGTCCTGCTTCCACTGGTCGGGCATACGCTCTTTGTAGTCGAGTTCCATCTCAGGGTGGGCGTGGAGAAACTGGAGCATCCATGTCTCCATCCAGCGCGCCGACCACGTCCTGCTACCAGAATTCCAGACCTGCCAGGCAAGGTGCGTCATGAGTTGGATCTTGTGCTCGGGAATGAGCCTGTGCTTCCCGTCATCGCGATTCAACCATTGATTGATGAAACGTCCGTAAAGGTCGACTGAATGAACTCGCCGACCAACATCGAGGTCTTCCTCAATCCTTGGGATCTCCTGGCGAATCATATTGAGTATGACTGGTTGTGCAGCCAAAGCGTGCAGGTCATGCACTGAACGAATCAACTTGAGGAGACTTGAGGGATTAGACTTTGGTATGTTTCGACGGAGATACTCGAGGATTTGTTGTTCGTTGAACGAGAGTAAGGTTAAAATGACGCCTCTAGCACTGTGTCTGCGTCCTTTTTCCTCAAAATATGAAACTTCCTCCTTGTATGCTCGGAAGTACTGTGTTCTACAGGACAGTAGTACGCGTGTGCTGCATTGCTCGCCGAGGGTAAGGGCTTCAATTAACGAACGTGTGAGACGGTGTCCGTCGGCACGAGAGAGATGGATTAGGATCTCGTCAAGGCCATCGAAAATAATTAGGGTGGATTCGCTGCGGATAACATTACACAGGTCTGCTACCGTGATAGTAGATTTAGAGGATCCGGCAACGAGGTGCTCCAAGATGGTGTGTAGTCCAAAGTCAGTCAGACCTTTGGGAGATAAGTCGCTCAAATCGAAGTAGATGGGCAACGGTGCAGTTTCTGCGGTCTTTCTCAGTGCTAGAAGTCTGCGGGTGAGCAGAATTGCCGATGTTGTCTTCCCTGTCCCCAAGTCGCCAAGTAGTGCACATAAACGTGAACCTTCATCGACTTTTCCGTTGGCCCAGGCAATCAGGTGTAGGACAGCATCAGTGATGTCAGCGGATAGTTCGAGGGTGTTTTCATTCGGGATGTCTTGGTCTTCTCGATGCTCAATTATACCCCGGTTCGCCCGTGCGGGTATGGCTTCTGCAGCCAACTCGAGCTCGACATGATTAGATAATTCTTCCGCTATCTCTTCCGGTGTCAACCGGGGTTCGGCTCGACGGGAGGCAGTTTCCCGCTCGGTGAGTATGCGACCGACGAAGTTCGCCACGTGGTTCGCAGTGCTTTGCCGTTCATTTTCGTCTTTTGCTGCGACGTAGGGCTGCACGTTGATGAAGTCGGCCCAGTGGAAAGGGGAAATAGATGCGTCGGGAAGGATGTGCACGAGCCTGACGATGATAGGGTGTTTGTGCATGTCCTGCACCCGTTGGGCTTCGATTCCCTCGTCGAGGTACTCGTAACTGACGAGAACAATGGCGAGATCCGCCTCGCCAATCCTGTCTTCGAGCGTCTCGTCAGTGACCTCACCGGTCAGAACCCGGTCGGGGCGGAAGATCTTGACTTGGTAACGGTCTTTCAGCCCGACCTTGATGGTGCGCTCGAGCAAATCGGCGCACGAGACGGCCCGCTCCCCATCCTTATTTAGGAAGCTGATGTAGATGCGCAGGGTGGGCTTCTCGTCGCTCATCGTAGCTGTCCTTCCCCTCGGTCCCGAAGGCGCGCGAAGCCAGTTCGCAGTCCACGGAGGTGGACGGCGAGGAGCAGTCGTGTGCTTCCAGGAAGTGCGGAGAACGGAGAGGATAGCGGCATTCAGCGGTATCCCGTCTTGCCTTCGACGCGGGCGAGCACGCGCTCGACGAAACCGTCGACGAACTGGTTGCGCTGGTAATCGGTTTCACGGCTGATGTAGGAGTACCGGCTCCGTCCCTGTTGAATGCAGTAAATCTGCCGACGGTCGATCTGGTGGAACTCCATCGATCCATCGAGGGGCACATCGACGAGCATGACGGGCAGGGTCTTCTTCAGAGGTGCCTCGCCCACGCCGGGAATCTCGTAGTCCCTGATGAACTTGGAGGCCAGGAACGACGGACTGATCAACTGGACGATGTAGTCGGCTTTGGCCAGTTGCGTGAGGATCTCGCGCTTCCACTCCTCGCCGGGGAGGATGAACGAGTCTTTCCACCAGGTGAATGTGTGTCCCCTGGCGCTCTTCAAGCGGGGCCTGAGAACCTTGAGGAACGAGTCCTTCGCCTCCGCGTCGTCGTGCGCCCACGAGAGGAAGAGTTGGATGCCGGACATGCTGCGCCTCGCTTCCGTCGGAAAAGGACCTCTTGCGACAAGTATGCCCCGACAACGTCCCATTCGTCATCAAAATCGGAAAAGTGGCGGATTCCTGCGGGAAAACGCCGTGAGCGCATCTGGCGGGTGGGCACCCGGGGCGCGCCCGACGCACCGCGCCCCGCCTCGATAAGGCGGAGCCCCCGCCTCGTGCCCTCCGAGGGGGAGGGACAGGGCGGGGGCCCAACGGCTCAAACGACCGGTGTGGACAGCGCATCCACGTTGCCAGCAGTCCGGCGGCCACTGTCCGAGCGGCCTGGCCGCGCGACCGTCGCGGTGGCTCTCACAACGCGGCCAGCGGTTGGCGCCAGCGGCAGGACCGGCGGGCGGCCTGCCTCACTTGGAGGCGGACACGCGGACCTTGAGGGTCGCGGACACCTCCGGGTGCAGGTTGACGTTCACCGTGTAGTCGCCGACGGCCTTGATGGGCGCGGCGATGACGACGCGGCGGCGGTCGATGGTCTGGCCCAGCTGCTCCTTGACGGCGTCGGCGATCGCGGCGGCCGAGACGGCGCCGAAAAGGCGGCCCGACTGGCCGACCTTGCCGCTGACCTCGACGAGGGCGGCCTGCAGGGTGTCGCGCACGGCGCGGGCGTCGTCGATCGAGGCGATCTCGTGGCGGCGGCGGGCCGCGGCCATCTGGTCGATCTGCTTCTGGGCGCCCTTGGTCCACGCCGTCGCGTAGCCGCGGGGGATCAGGTAGTTGCGGGCGTAACCGGCCTTGACCTCGACGACCTGGCCGGCGTGGCCGAGGTTCGCGACGTCCTGGGTGAGGATGAGTTTCTTGGTAGCCATAGTCTGCGTCCTTCCCGATCAGCGTCCGGTCGAGGAGTAGGGCAGCAGGGCCATCTCGCGCGCGTTCTTCACGGCGCGGGCGATCTTGCGCTGCTCCTGCGTGGAGACACCGGTGACGCGGCGGGCGCGGATCTTGCCGCGGTCCGAGATGAACTTGCGCAGCAGGGCGGTGTCCTTGTAGTCGATCTTCTCGATCTTGGCCGACTTCAGCGGGTTGGCCTTCTTCTTGATGGGCTTGTTGCGAAGTTGGGGCTTCGCCATGATGGTCTCCTAATGATCCGGGCGGCACTGCCGCCCCAAGCGGTGAAAGTACGTCTTCGACGGGCGCAGCGGACCCGGCGCCTGCCGGCGCGCGAGGGGCCCGCTCAGGGCCCTTAGAACGGGGGCTCGTCGCCGAACGAGGTGGCCCCGCCCTGGTCGGGCGAGCGCCACGGGTCGTCCGCGGACCCCCCGGCGGGCGCGCCGTAGTTGGCCGAGCCCCCCTGGCCGTAACCCCCCTGCTGGCCCTGGCCGCCGCCGTAGCCGCCGCCCTGGTTGTACCCGCCCTGGGGGCCCTGCCCCCCGCCTCCGCGGTTGTCGGCCTGGTAGCCGCCACCGCCCTGGGGCGTGGTCCGGGTGACCTGGGCGCGGGCGCGGCGCAAGGAGGGGCCGACCTCGTCGACCTGCATCTCCACGACGGTGCGCCGCTCGCCCTGCTGGGTCTCGTACGAGCGCTGGTTGAGGCGGCCCTGGACGATGACGCGCATGCCCTTGCGCAGCGACTCGGCGGCGTTCTCAGCCGCCTCGCGCCACACGGAGCACCGCATGAACAGGGTCTCGCCGTCGCGCCACTCGCCGGCGTTGCGGTCGAAGGTGCGGGGTGTCGAGGCCACCGTGAAGTCGGCGACGGCGGCTCCGGACTGCGTCCAGCGCAGCTCGGGATCGGCGGTGAGATTGCCGATGATCGTGATAACGGTTTCTCCGGCCATTGTCGGCTCCTCGGTAGGGGTGGTTCGGCGGGGGCTCAGTGAGCGTCGGGGCGCAGGAGCTTCGTGCGGAGAATGGTCTCGTCGATGCCCATGCGGCGGTTGATCTCGAGAGCGACCTCGGGGGTCGTGGTCATGTCGATGACGACGTAGATGCCCTCGGAACGCTTGAGGATGTCGTAGGCGAGGCGGCGCTTGCCCCAGACATCGACGTTCTCGACGGAGCCGCCGCCCGCGGTCACGGGCGCCAGGTACTTCTCCATCGTGGGGGCGACGGTGCGCTCGTCGATCGAAGGATCGAGGATCACCATCAGTTCGTATTTACGCACGTTGGTTCCCACCTCCTGTGGTCTTCGCGGTCACGGACGGTCCGTGACAGGAGGGCGTTGCGTAGTGGGCGGCCCGAGGGGCGCCCGCGGACTGCGCGCCAGGTGGCGACAGTCCAAGGCTCTATGGTAGCGGGCGGCCGGGGCGGGCGCCAGTGGCGCCGACGAGGCGGGGGCCGGTTCCGCCCCGGGTGCGCGCCTGCTGGCCGGTGGCGCGCCTTCCCGGCCCGCGCCTCGTCCCGGCTAACCGCGCACCAGCGCCGCGCGGCCGAGCCACGTCCCCCATGTGTTCGTGACGGCGCGCGCCCCCGTGTAGACGGCGCCGTAGGCCGCCCACACGAGTGCGAGGGCCACGGCCGGCGAGCCTGCCAGCGCCCCGGTGGACGAGGACCGGGCGATCAGCCACAGCAGGGGGGCGTAGAGGGTCAGGTTCACCAGGGATGCGGCCGCCAGGAAGCGCCCGCGGCCCGCCCCGATGAGGATGCCGTCCAGCAGGAACACCAGGCCCGCCAGGGGCTGGAAGAGGGCCCCCACCACGATGGCCCAGGACGCGGGGCCGCGCACGGCGGGGTCGGCGGTGAAGAGCGCGGGCAGCCACGGGGACGCCGCCCCCAGCACCACTCCCACCAGTGCGCCGAACGCGGTCCCCCACCTGGCCAGGGTCCGCAGCAGCGGCGCCATTCCACCCCTGTCGCCCCTGCCCTCGGCGAAACCCACCAGGGCCTGGGCCGCGATGGCCAGGGCGTCGAGCACGTAGGCGGCGAAGGTCCACAGCGTCCACACGATCTGGTGGGCGGCCAGCGCCTGCGTGCCGATCGCGGTGACGGTGGCCAGCGTGGCCAGCAGGGCGGCGCGCAGGGCGATGGTGCGCACCAGCAGCGGCGCCCCGTCGAGGGCGGCGGCCAGGACCCCCGAGGTCGAGGGGCGCAGGGGGACCCGCTCCCGCCTCGCGCCCCGCACGACGACGGCGACCAGGAAAGCCGCCATGAGGGTCTGGGTGAGGGCGGTGCCCAGGCCGGATCCCGCGACCCCCATCCCCAGGGGGTACATGAGCGCCCAGTTCGCGCAGGCGTTGAAGGCCGCGCCCGCCGTCGCGGCGATGAGCGGCGTGCGCGTGTCCTGGAGGCCGCGCAGGGTCCCCGTCGCCGCGTAGGCGACGAACATCCCGACCAGGCCGGGGCTGGACCAGCGCAGGTAGGCCGAGGCGTGGGGCAGGGTGAGGGCGTCGGCTCCGAGGCCCCGCAGCAGGGGGTCCGCCCCCAGGGACAGCGCGGCTGCGGCCACGAGGCCGAGGCCGGCCGCCAGCCACATCGCCTCGACGCCGCCGCGGATGGCGCGATCGGGGCGCCCGGCTCCCAGGGCCCTGCCGGCGATGGCCGTCGTGGAGTACGCGAGGAAGACGAAGACGCCGACGACCGTGTTCAGGACGGTGGAGGCGATGCCCAGGCCCGCCAGCTCCGGGGTGCCCAGGTGCCCGACCATCGCCGAGTCGATGACGGTGAAGAGGGGCTGGGCGACCAGGGCCCCCAGGGCGGGCAGCGCGAGGGCCACGATCTGGCGGGGGATGGAGGCGCGGGGCTCTTCGGTGGGGCGCTGGGGGGCGTCGGCGGCGCGGTGCGGACGGGGGTCCTCGGCCCCGCCCCGGGAGTGCGGCTCTTCGGCTGGGAGCTGGGGACGGGGGTCCTCGGCCCCACTCCGGGAGTGCGGTTCTTCGGCCGGGCGCTGGGGACGGGGGTCCTCGGTCCCGTGGGGGGCGCGGCAAGTCTCAACCCCGGGTTGAGGGTTGTCCGCTGACGGTGTTGTCCCTGTCATATTCCATCGTCTCATTCTTTATTCACAAACTGTGGATGGGCTTGTGGATAGGCTTGGCATTGGGAAAGCGCGGAAGTTCAATAGTTTCTGACTAATCATGTGTGATCAGGGAATCCTGTGCGACGGTCCCCGTTCCACAGGGGATGTGAATGACCCGCCGCGCTGTCCACAGCCCATCCACATACTATCCCCATGTCTGTGCACATTGAGGGTCGCCCTCCCCGGCCCGAACGCGGTAGTCTCACGTGTGCGCGTGCGGCCGCGCGGGGCTGGCCGCGCCCGAGCGGCGCACCCGGATCCCAGTGGTCCCACCGCGCCACGGGAACGGCGGGCCCCGCCCGGGCGGCCGGACGCCGCCAACGGCCCGCGCCCGCCCGCAGCGGGAGGAGCAGGACAGCAGCAGGAAAGGCGCCCCATGGCAGACGAGGAATTCGACCGGATCCCGCCCCAGGACATCGACGCCGAGATGAGCGTCCTGGGATCCATGATGCTCACCTCCGAAGCGGTGTCCGTCGTCTCCGAGATCCTGCGCCCCCAGGACTTCTACCAGCCCAGCCATGAGACCATCTTCGACACGATCGTCGAGCTCACCGGGCGCGCCGAGCCCGCTGACGCCATCACCGTCGCAGGGGAGCTCAAACGCCAGGGCCTGCTGTCCAAAGTCGGCGGCGCCGCCTACCTGCACAGCCTCATCGCCTCCGTGCCCACGGCCGCCAACGCCGGCTACTACGCGCGCATCGTGAGGGAGCGGGCCATCATGCGCCGCCTCGTCTCAGCGGGCACCCGCGTCGTCCAACTGGGCTACGCTGACGCCGGCGGCGACGTCGACGAGATCGTCGACCAGGCCCAGGCCGAGGTCTTCGCCGTCTCCGACGGCCGCGACACCAGCGACTACGTCTCCATGAACCAGATGAGCTCCGATATCCTGGGAGCCCTGGAGGACATCGAGCGCAACCAGGGGAAACTGCGGGGCGTGCCCACCGGCTTCATCGACCTCGACGAGCTCACCCAGGGCCTCCACGGCGGGCAGATGATCATCGTCGCCGCCCGCCCCGCCATGGGAAAATCCACGCTCGCCCTGGACTTCTGCCGGTCGGCGTCGATCAAGCACGGCATCACCTCCCTGATCTTCTCCCTGGAGATGAGCAGCCAGGAGATCGCCATGCGCATGCTCTCCGCCGAGTCCGGCGTCTTCCTGTCCAAGATGCAGGCCGGGAAGATGAACGACCGGGACTGGCAGAACGTGTCGGCCACCACCTCGCGGATCTCCGAGGCCCCCCTGTACGTCGACGACTCGGCGAACATCACGATCGCCGAGATCCGCTCGAAGTGCCGGCGCCTCAAGCAGCAGGAGAACCTGGGGCTGGTCGTCGTCGACTACCTGCAGCTCATGACCATCGGGCGCCAGGTGGAGTCGCGCCAGCAGGAGGTCTCCGCCATGTCCCGTAACCTCAAACTGCTGGCCAAGGACCTGGACATCCCCGTCGTCGCGGTCGCCCAGCTCAACCGCAACTCCGAGGGTCGCACCGACCGCAAGCCCATGATGAGCGACCTGCGCGAGTCGGGGTCCTTGGAGCAGGACGCCGACATCATCATCCTGCTGCACAGGCCCGACTACTACGACGAGAACACCGAGCGCAAGGGCGAGGCGGACATCATCGTCGCCAAGCACCGCGCAGGCCCGACGGCCACGATCGGCGTCCTCTTCCAAGGCGATGTCGCGCGCTTCGCCAACCGCACCGACCGCCCCGAGCCGGGGCAGGGCTAGAGCGCGGCCGCGCCCCCGTCCCGCTCCGACCACGATATGGTCACGGCTCTGGCGTGTCCTTGCCGAACGGTCAGAAAAGTGGCATAGTCGGCTACGCATCTTCCATAACGGCGAGAGAATAAACCGATGGTCGACCCAGCTAGTTGCACGCCGCAGATGGCGGCAAATCCAATGACTTCCGCTGAGGTGCTCGCCGATGCCGCGAGGCACCGGCCGGACCTGCACGCCTTCCTGGCCATCAACCCCGCCCTGCCGCCCGAGCTGCGCGCGTGGCTCGCCCTCGGCGCCGACCCCGGCGTCCGCGCGGAACTCGGGCCCCATCCCGCTCCCCCCGTCGTCGCCCTGGTGTGCGCGCGGGAGATGGGCCTCTTCGACGACGGCGGAGAGGAATGGGAGGAGCCCTTCGAGATGGGGGTGATCGAGGTCGAGCCCCTCGACATGTCGCTACTGGGGCTGGCCGCAGCCCCGGCCAAACCGAAGGGCAAGCGCAACGTCCTGATCACCGGGAACCTGGTCGCGGTCGGCTGAGGGCCGCCGCCCTGTTGTACGGGAACGGCCGGTCGAGCGACGATGGCCGGTCGGGCGAGGACGCTCGGTCGAGCGGGGCCGCTTGCTTGTCCGGGGACGGGCGGTCGAGCGGGGACGGGGCCCGGGCCTCACACCGTCGTCCACTTCGCGTCGGACACGAACCAACTGCCGCCCTCGCCGCGCGTCAAGGTGATCCAGCCCACGCCCCGTTGGGTGTTGAAACGCCCGTCCGGGTACTCCCGGGCGTAGAAGATATTGCGTTGCCACGTCCCGTTGGGGCGCTGCGGGTTGGTGTCCGCTCCCTCGGTGGTGACCCGCTCGACGGTGGCCGTCGTCCGCGCGCCGTCGGTCTTCAACGGCAGGAACTCCTTCGACGCCTGGGCGGACTCGGGGTCGAGGGCCTGCGTGCGCGAGAAGTCCCCGGTCTCGTAGATCGCCGCGCGCACGGCCGCGTACTCCTGGTTCTCGTCCTTCGAGGCGTCCCACGTGTGGTAGGTGATGACGTAGGCCTTCGCCACCTCGTCGGCGTCCTGCCAGTCCAGGGCAGAGGGGTCGGGAAGGCCGGGCAGCCACGACACGGAGGCCGATGACAGGCACCTCCCGTTCGGCGCGGTCGCGCTGGCGGAGCACTGGGAGGGCGCGGAGGGGGCGACTGCGGTCGCCAGAACGGCCGGGGAGGGGCTGGTGGTGGAGGTGGTGGAGGAGGACTGGGGGGCGCTCTGGGGGAGCTGGGTCGTGCGCAGCGCGGCCGGCGTCTGCCCGCTCTGGGGGGTGGCGGAGGAACAGCCTGCCAATGCGACGATCAGGAGAGGCCCGGCTGCCCAGGCCATGGAACGGGATGTCATCTTCGCCTCCGGTGACTCGTGCGCGTTGTGGGCGCCGCGCCCGGGGCGCCGCGCCTTTCGGGTTCCGATACTAGGTGGGGCGCGGGTCCGTGTGAAGACTTAATGCGCAAAGGTCGGGTGTATCCGCGCTCGTTCGGGTGGTGCTTCGATCCGTCCCCAACAGACTCGCCCAACCGCGGCTCATCCGGGTGCGCGGGTGGAGCCGTGAGGCGCCGGCGGCGCGAGTGGCGTCCCGCACTGGGGCAGGAAACGGTGCATTGGGGTAGGCAAACGCTGGCCCGCATTGGGGTAGGAAACGGTCCATTGGGGCAGGTTAATAGCCTGCCCCAATGCGGGCTAACCTACCCCAATGCGGGCTAACCTGCCCCGATGCGACTTGTGGCGCCCGGGAGGGCGCGGTGCGGCCGGCGGTCGAACGGGGACCGGCTCCCCTGCGCGGAACCGGGTGCGGGCGTGATGGGGCTGGGTTCGGGCGCGGCGGAATTGGGTTCAGGCGCGGCGGGGCCGGGTGTGGGTGCGACGAGGCCGGGTGTGGGCGCGATGGAACCGGGTGCGGGTATGAGAAAAGCGTGACCACTGGTCACGCTGCAGTTCCCTTGCGGGGGCGGGGGCGCGCTCCAGTGCGCGCCCCGGTTCGTGTCAGGCGGCCTTGCGCGTCAGGGAGAACAGGGCCGGCGCGGTGATGAGTGCGGTGAGGGCGATGACGACCGCGAGGACCACCGAGGCGGTGGAACCGGCCTGGGCGGCGGCGAACATGCCGAGCGCGGCCAGGACTACGATCATCGAAACCAGCACGGATGCGGTGACCCGTGCCTGCGCCATGGTGGGGGCGGTTTCGGACTTGACGATGTGCTCCATGGGATTCTCCTTGTCAGTGCGGAGCAACTGACAAGCCCCGCACGGCAGCGTGTCAATTTTGCGGGGGCTGGCGGGGGGCCAACCCCCTTTGGTGCACGACCAATGATATGCCCGATAGACCGGGTGGTCTATGGGGCTCCGACCTGCTGTAGCACAATGCACAGTGACCGGGTAACAGTTGTGCGAGGGGCAGCTTCCGGACCGTGCGACTGCGAGCGGCGGCTTCCGGGCCGCACGACCGCGAGCGGCGCAGTGCGCGGCTGAGAGCCGCGTCAACCGTGTCAGCTGGGTCGACCGCGAGTGGTGCCCACCGCCTGCCCCCCGCCTGGCCCCGCGCAGCAGTGCGCCCGGGCACATGCCCGGGCGCGCGCTCATCGGCTCTCAGACGACTCTCGACACTTCCTCCGCGTGGAGGCCGCGGGGCCCCTCGACCGCCACGTAATCGACCTTGTCCCCCTCTTGGAGGGTGCGGCGCCCGCTTTGGCCGACAATGCTGGAGAAGTGAACGAAGACGTCGCCCGTTTGGTCGTCGGGAATGATGAACCCGAATCCTTTGGCGTCGTTGAACCACTTGACGTGCCCACTTGCCATGGGCGTCTCCTTCCGTTGCCCCGTTCCCGGGGCGCGTACCCTGTCCGGCGGTGGACCGGGCCCGCGCCCGCGCACCGGGAACGGTCCGGGCGCGGACGTGGAACTCCACGGTACACCAGATCCGCCGGAATTGCCTCTGACCTGCGTGAATATGAATCATATCCGTCGGTCGGCGGGCATCTGGGCCGGGCGGGTCCCGCACTGACTCAGCCGCCCTGGCCCGCGCAGCGCACCCGGCGCCGACGGGCCGCC
>NZ_CP017298.1:1668477-1683376 GCF_001746855.1 Pauljensenia hongkongensis
GGCCGTCTCCGCGGATGCGGCCGCCTCCAGTCCCCGGCCGCGAGGACGCGGTTTGCGCCCCGGCCGTCTCCGCGAATGCGGCCGCCTCCGGTCCCCGGCCGCGAAGGCGCGGTTTGCACCCCGGCCGTCTCCGCGAATGCGGCCGCCTCCGGTTCCCGCCCGCGAGGGCGCGGCGCGCCCTACTCCGAGGGCGGAGCCCACTTCGCGGACAGGGAAACCGGGACCACGGTCTCCACAGTGGTGCCGTTGTGCTCCAACTCGGCGATGCGCACATCCACACCGAACACCTCCGCCAGGGTCCGTTCGTTCATGACCTCGCCCGTCGGGCCGACCACGGCCCGGTGCGCCGCGCTGATCATGAGGACCTGGTCGGCGACGCGCAGGGCGTGCGCCGGGTAGTGCGTGTTCATGATGACGGTGAGGCCGCGCTCGGCGACCAGGCGCTCGAGCAGCCGCAGGACGATGAGCTGGTTGCGGAAGTCCAAGCCCGTCTCCGGCTCGTCGAGCACCAGCACCGACGGCTCGGCCACCAGGGCGCGCGCGATCAGCACCATCTGGAACTGCCCGCCCGACATGGCGCGGCAGGGCATCCGCGCCAAGGCGGCCGCGCCGATGTCCTCCAGGGCCCGCAGCGCCATCTGCTCCTCCGCGCGCCCCGGCTGGGCGAGGACGCGCATGTGCGGGGCGCGCCCCACCATCACCATCTCCGCACCGCTCAGCCCGATGGCCGAGGCGTTGCGGGCCTGCGGCACGTACGAGAGCGCCCGCCCCAGCGCCCGCGGCGTCATGTCCGCGATGTCGCGCCCGTCGATCAACGAGCGGCCCCGGTCCCACTTCTGCAGGCCGATCATCGTGCGCAGCAACGTGGTCTTCCCGGCGCCGTTGGGGCCCAGGACGGCCATGAGGGAGCGCCCCGGGACCGTGAAGCCCACGTCGTCGAGGATGGGCGCCGGCGCGCCCGGGTAGGCGAAGGTCCCGCCTCGGACCTCGAAAGTCATGACGCGCCCCCCGTCCGGCGCAGCAGCACGATGAAGAAGGGCGCCCCGATGATCGCGGTGAGGATCGAGATCGGGATCTCCGAGGCCGTCAACGTGCGGGCCAGAGTGTCGATCGCGATCATCAGCGCCGACCCGAGCAGCAGGGACACGGGGATCAGCGCGCGGTTGTTCGACCCGCACAGCATCCGCGCGATGTGCGGCACCAGCAGGCCCACCCACCCCACTTGGCCGCACATGGAGACGACCGACGCCGTGATCGCCGTCGAGGCGACGACCAGGAGCGCCCGCAGCAGGGGGACGTTGACGCCCGCCGCGCGCGCCTCGTCGTCCGACAGGGCGAGGATGTTGAGCTGCCAGCGCAACGCGAGGACCACGATGGCGCCCCCGATGATGAAAGGCGCGCCGAGCGCGATCTGGCCGTAGCTGACCGCCGCCAGGGATCCCATAAGCCAGTACGTGATCTCCGGCAACTGGCTGGTCGGATCCGCCGTGAGCTTGAGCAGCGACAGCACGGCGTTGGCCAGCGCCGACACGATGACGCCGCCCAGCACCAGGGTGATGACGTTGAAACCGCCCGTCCGCGCCCGCGCGATGGACGTCGTGAACAGCACGGTCACCAGCCCCGCCGCCAGTGCCATCGCCTGCACGCCCAGCAGGTTCCCGTCGAGCAGCAGCGCCGCCACCGCTCCCACGCAGGTGCCCGCGGTGACGCCCAGGGTGTCCGGGGTGGCCAGGGGGTTGGAGAATAGGGATTGGAACGAGGCGCCGGCGACCGACAGCCCCGCTCCGATCAGCACCGCGACGATGACGCGCGGCACGCGCAGGTTGAAGACCACGGAGTCGATGCGGGGCGCCACTGCGGGGCCGGCGCCCAGGCGCGCGCGGAAGGCGGCGACGATGTCGGCCAGTGAGACCTCGTAGCGCCCCACCATGATCGCGCCCGTCGCGCAGGCGACGATGACGACCACGAGTGCGGGCACCACCCAGCGGCGCAGGCGGCCGGAGACGACCAGGAGATGGTGCATTGCGGGCTTTCGGCAGCGGCCCCCGCCCCGCCAGCCGACGGCCGGCGGGGCGGGGGCAGGGGGTCAGGAGGCGGAATCGGGGTCGACGATGGCCAGGGCCTGGGCGTCGGTGAGGGTGAAGGAGTACATCCGCTGGTAGTAGTCCTTCGTGATCGACACCAGGTCCACGTCGGCGAACTGGTCGGGGTACAAGGACTTGCCCAGCCAGTTCGCCACGACCGGGGAGTCCGGGTTCGGCGTGAACCAGTTCCACATGCCCAGGCCCGTGGAGTACACCCGCCCGGAGCGCACGGACGACAGCGTGGAGAAGTCGACGCCCTCGACGGTGTTGTCGAGCACGGACTTCGCCGTCATATTCGACATGCCCTTGCCCGTCACCAGCAGCACCTGCGGATCCCAGGCGAGCACCTGCTCGAAGGTGACCGGCGTGTGCGAGGTATCGGTGTCGGCGGTGACGTTCGTGTAGTTGAGGGATTCGGCCCACGAGTCCGTGAACCATCCGTCGCGGCCGCCCGCGACCGCGAGCTGCCCGTCCGCGGCCCCCATGAGGACCATCGTCGACTGGCGGTCGGCCTCCGCGACGCGCGAGGCGCGCTCCCTGGCGCCGGCGACCAGGTCCTTGCCCAGGGCGATCTTGTCGGCCATGTGCCCGTCCTGGTCGAAGACGTCCTCCAGGAGCTCCATCCAGTCAGCGTAGGTGTCGGACGGGTTGCCGGTGGTGGTGAAGCCCACGGCGGGGATCCCCGCCTTGCGGAACATCTCACCGTGCTCCTTGTTGAACGCGTTGTACAGGACCACGTCGACGCCGATACTGGCCAGGGACTCGGCGTTGAGCTCGCCGTTGTCGTAGTAGTCGGTCTGGACTTGGAGCATCTCGGGGGCCATCTGGGCGGCGATCGTGTCCGACATGGCTTTGACGCGCGCGGCCGACATGGCGACCAGGTAGGGGGCCTTCCCGTCGAAGTACGCCAGGTAGGTCGATTCGATGGGGATCTGGTCGATGGCCACGCGGGTGATCTGGGCGGGCAGTTCCACCTGGTTGCCGGCGTGGTCGACGATGGTGCGGGTGCCCGGCGCGGACTGGGGGCCGGTGGACTGCGTGGACGCGGTGCCGCCGCATCCGGCCAGGAACAGGGCGCCTGCGGCGGCGAGCGCGCCGAGGGCCTTGAGGGGGCTCTTCATGGTTGCCTCTCGTATGGGGAATTACGAGGGACAGGGTAGTAAGAATTAGGGGTTCCTCACAAGAGTAAGGGATCTTGTTCTTGTGGGCCGCGGGTGCTGGGCACCCAACCCAGCTCTGGGGCGATGCAGCGCGCGAAGTTCTCAATGATCGACAGGTTCGCGTCGACTCCCAGCTGGTTCGGGATCGTCAGCAGCAGTGTGTCCGCCGAGGCGACGGCGGCGTCCTGCTGGAGCTGGCGGACCAGTGCGTCCGGGTCGGCGGCGTAGGCGCGCCCGAAAGTCGTGGGGGACTGGTCGAGCTCGCCGACTTGGTCTCCCGAGGCCGCCAGGCCGTAGAGGCGGCGGTCGCGCTCGCTCAGCAGTGGGAAGACCGAGCGGGACACCGACACGCGGGGGGTCCACGAGTGCCCGGCCTCCTTCCAGGCCCGGCGGTAGGCGGCGATCTGCGCGGCCTGGAGGTCGGCGAAGGAGTCCTGGCCGGTCTCGAGGACCAGGGTGGAGCTCATGAGGTTGACGCCGTCGCGTGCCGCCCGTTGGGCCGAGGCGGTGGTGCCCGATCCCCACCAAATGCGCTGCCTCAACCCCTCGGAATGGGGGAGGATCCGCAGGGGCGTGCCCGGTGCGCACGATGTCGGGTACTGCTCGCCCAGGGGCGCTGCCTGGGCCATGGGCGCGCCCTCGATGGCTGCGAGGAAGCGCTCGAAGTTGGCGCGCGCCAAATCGGCCCCACGCGGATCCTCGGCGCGGTACCCGAAGGCCTCCCAGCCGCGCTGGGCGATCTCGGGCGCGCTCCGGGACATCCCCAGGGCGACGCGGCCGTCGGCGATCTGGTCGAGGGCGGCGGCCTCCTCCGCCAGGTGGAGGGGGTTCTCGTAGCGCATGTAGCGATTGCAACACCCGTTCACGTAAGCTTGGTTGCATGGTCGAACTGGTATCGCTGAGGAAGACGAACGAGGTTGCGGCGTACGTCCGCGCCTCGATGGACCGCAAGGGCGACCGATGGACCGTCGAGACCCAGCTGAGAAAGATCAGGGCGCTGGCCGAGGCCAAGGACTGGAAGGTCGTCGAGGTCTACGACGACAACGCGGTGTCCGCGACGAAGAAGCGCCGTGCTGGCACTCGGTGGGCCGAGATGCTGGAGGACGCCCGTGCGGGCAAGTTCTCGATGGTGGTCGCCGTGGACATGGACCGGCTCCTGCGTAGCACGAAGGACCTGAATACACTGATCGATCTCGGCCTGCGTGTCGTCACCGTTGACGGCGAGATCGACCTCTCGACGGCGGACGGGGAGTTCCGGGCGACGATGCTCGCCGCTCTCGCCCGGTTCGAGGCACGACGCAAGGCCGAGCGACAAATCAGGTCGAACGAGCGCCGACGCGCCGAGGGCATCCCCACGTCCGCCTGGAAGGCGTTCGGCTGGACGAGGGACGGCGAGTTGATCGAGGAGGAGGCCGCCGCCGTACGGCGGGCCTTCGATGCGTTCCTCGGCGAGCCGTCCCTGTCGATCCGGCGAATCCGCGAGGACCTGAACAGCGCCGGTCACTTCACCGCGCGTGGGTCGGAGTTCTCCGTCGATGCTGTGCGCTACCTGCTCGCGAACCCGCTTTACTGTGGCTACATCAAGCACTACGCGTCGGGCGAGCTGTACCCGGTTCAGGGCGAGGCGTTCCCGCCCATCGTCGGCGAGCAGACGTGGCGGGCCGCGGTGGCGAAGCTGGAGGACAACGTGCGGAGGTCGGCGAGGCAGGGGAACCAGCCGAAGTATCTCCTGTCCACGATCGGGCTGTGCGGGAAGTGCGGCGCGACGCTCGTCTCGGGGACGAACAGCCGCAAGCAGCCGACGTACCGCTGCGGCGAGCAGTTCCATCTCACCCGCCAGCGCGAGCCCGTCGATGCGATGGTCACCGAGGCGGTGCTCACGCGTCTGTCCTCGGTGGACGTGCACGACCTCGTGATGCCACAGGAGGACGATGGGCCGGATCGCGAGGAGCTGCTGACGGAGCGGAACGCCCTGGTCGATCGGGTGAAGGAGCTGAGCCCGCTGCTGCGCGACATCCATCAGCCGGTCCTGGAGATAACGGCAGCGATCAACGACGTGAAGGCCCGCATCGACGAGATCGACGCGGAGCTGCTCGACCGTTCGGTGTCGGCGGCGGCGAAGCTGCTCGCGGACGTCGAGGAGCCGGTCGGCACCGCGGAGCGCCGCGAGGTGGTCGAGGCGAAGTGGAAGGTGTTGGACGTGGACCGCCGCCGGATGCTCGTGGACGAGCTGGTGACGGTGACCATCGAGCCCATCACGCCCGGTCACGTGAAATTCGACCCCGACCTGATTCGGATAGAGCCGCGTCGCGACTGACTCATGAGTCGACTCGTCATTGCAATGGTGAGTCGACTCGTGGGAGAATGGTTGCAGACAAGAAGATCCCACCGGGGCCGCGACTTAGAAGCGCGGGGTTCTGCTCCCGGATGAGTAGCCGGTCAAACAGCCCAATTACCGTGGCGGGGAACCGGAAGATACTCATGTCTGAGGACTTCCGATGTCTGTCGTTATCGACATTCCCCGCGCATCCGCGCTCGACCGCCCTGGCCTCGATCAGGGCTCCACTCCTTCTCCGCAGGCAGACGGCCTCGATCCCGTCATCGCCGCCGCTCGTGCTGCTGGTCGTCTGGCCGGTGAACGCCTGGCTCGCACGCCCCTGACCCCGCGACAGCGCGCCGCGGTCGCCGCCGTGATGGGCGGTGGTCACTGATGAGCGCCAACTCCGCCGCCTTCGACCACGTGAACGGCTTCCGCTGGCGACAGGGCGACCCCTCCCTCGCCGAGTCCGAGGCACGTCTCTACGACCTCGGCGTGCTCCGCTCCGTGCTGGAGGAGTCCGTCGAGATCGCCGTCGCCGACGCCCGCGCCGATGGGGTGACCTGGGCGAAGATCGGCGACGCCCTCGGCGTCACGCACCAGGCTGTCATCAAGCGCTACGGCCGGGGCGGTGGTCGCTGATGCGCGCCGACGCACGCAACCTCAGCACCGCTCCCGCCGACCTGACCCCGCCCGGAGGGCCTGGCCTGGCACCCGCCGAAGGCGGGCTGCCCGTCGTCGTGATGACGGTCCGCAGCCGTGCTTCGCACTCTAAGAGTTTCGGGAGCCTCATTCGTTCCTACGGGCGCGGCAAGGGCTTGTCGATTGCCGCGTCCTGCAACAACGTGCCTGGTCAGCGGTCGGTTCCGCCCGCGCTCCGTCGCGTGGCCTCGTGGGATCATTTTGGGTCTCATTTGGGGGTCAATAGGGGGTCATTTAGGCGCCGCACTCTCTCTGAGGCCCTCCGCGCTGTCCGCGGCGGGGGTGGTCGCCGTGGCTAAGCAGGAGAACAACCCGACGAGCATCGGGCTCACGCAGTACCTCGATCCGTCGTACTGGACCTGGGCTGCCGAGGACCCGAACGGGGCCGCGCTGCTCCAGCAGGGAGCCGAAGCGATCCTCGCCTACGTGGTGCAGCGGCTCGAGGCCACCGGCTGCGAGGTCGTCGAGGCCTACGGCATCGTGCATGACAAGGACGAGCGCGAGGTCTGGAGCGACACGGAGAAGGCTCTGGTGATCGAGCCGAAGCCCGATCACCTGCACGCGGTCATCAAGTTCGCCAGCCGTGCGAAGAGCGCACCGCTGGATCGGCTCGCGTTCGGCATCGGCGTCGAGCCCCAGTACGTCGAGAAGCCGGGCCGCGGGCGGTACGCCTACGACAACATGCTGTCGTATCTGACGCACGTGAAGTACGCGGACAAGCACCAATACGCGCCTTCGGAGGTCGCTACGGTGCGTGGGCCTGACTACCTCGGGATCGACGCCCAGCGTCGGGAGACCTGGCTCAAGGGGCGCGCGCACGTGAAGAAGAAGGTCGTCGCCGAGAACTTCGAGGACATGCGCGAGCGCGTGCTCCAGGGCGAGTTCACGCGGGATCAGATCATGCTCACGGACGAGCTGTTCGACATCTACTCGCGGCATCAGCGGGAGATCGACGACGCGCTGTCGGCCTACGGCCAGCGCCGCGCATACCGGGCGGCGGCGAAGCTCCGCGCCGGTGAGTTCTCGACGCACGTGGTGTTCGTCCATGGGGATGCCGGGATCGGCAAGACCCGGTTCGCCACGGACTTCATCACCGAGGCGATCAACGCGGCGAACGCGCACGGCGAGCGGTGGCAGGTCTACCGGGCCGCGACGGGGAACCCGCTTGATGACTGGCGAGGCGAGGAGGTGCTGCTGCTGGACGATCTGCGGGCCTCGGCGATGGATGCGAACGACTGGCTGCTGCTGCTTGATCCGTACAACGCCTCGCCTGCGAAGGCTCGGTACAAGAACAAGGGCGAGGTGGCCCCGCGCCTTATCGTCATCACGGCGACGATCGAGCCTGTCGAGTTCTTCTACTACGCCCGCCAGAAGGGCAACGTGGACGAGGCGTTGGACCAGTTCATCCGCCGCTTGGCCTCGGTCGTGAAGGTCTATCGTGCCGACGACATCAATCGTTACCTCGTGCAGCACATTGGGAAGATCGAGCCCTACGAGTGGCACCAGTGCAGCATCCCGACCGCCGCACACACGCCCGGCATGTACGGCAACGCGTATCACCAGAACGTCGGGTCGCGGGAACTGACCTACGGTCCGGAGACCTCGGCGGAACATGACGCTGAGGGCGCGGTTGCTGAGCTGCTGGGCGGGCTCGCGGTGCGGAGCCCTGACGTGCCGCTGGCGCTGATCGGAGGTGCCGCATGAGCACCGAACGCGATGCGCTCTTCCAGGGGGTCGAGGGGGCCGGAGGCCCCTCGCAAGCAGCCGGGGAGGACATGAGCGCCAGCGAAATGTCCGACACGGCTACTGCTTGCCACTCTGGCGTACAGGTGGAGCAGCAGACCCACTCCCAGGTGAACACCGGTCGGGCTGATGCGGAGGCTGTGCGTCAGAGTCACGGCGGCGCGAAGCGTCGTCGTGGGGGCCGCGCGAAGCTCGATACCGACTTCGGAGAGGAGACGCTCGCGGCGCTTCGCACTCGTGCGAAGCGGCTCGGGCTGGCTCCGAGCACGTGGGTGCGGACCGTCGTCCGGGATGCCCTCCACGCCTCTCGGAGCGAGGAGTTGGACGCCGCCGTGGCCGCGCACCTGCTCGGGGTCGAGGCACGGGTGCAGGCGTCGGCGGATGCTCGCGAGCTGGCCGCGCAGATTCGCCCGCTGGCGATCAACGTCAACGACCTCGACCGCCGGGCGCGGGCCGGTGAGTCAGTGGCGCTGTCGGCGGAGGTGCCCGAGCTGATCGAGTCGCTGCGCGAGGTCCGCGCCCTGCTCGGGGATCGGGCGGCCTCATGAGCACCACGCACTACAGCCCGAGCGCCAGCGCCGCCGACACGGAGCGCTATATCCGTGGCAAGGAGGACGAGCGGGGCATCGCGATCACGTGCGATGTGCCGGGAGGCCCCGGCGCGTTCTCGGCGCGCGCTCGGTCGCTCACGCAGAACACGACGCGCGAGGTCGAGGCGGTGCATTACCGCCAGTCGTTCAGCGACGAGGAGTTCGACCCGAAGAGTCCGGAGGACGTGCAGCGGGTGAACGATCTCGGTTATCAGCTCGCGAAGAAGATGCACCCGGATTCCGACTGCCTCGTAGTCAGTCATGTGGATGGGCGGGGCAAGAAGCCGCACAACCACATCTTGGTCATCAACCACAACAACCGGACGGGGAAGGCGCTCTCGGACTATCGCACGTTCCACGACCGCAAGGCCGGGAATCAGCGGGGCGTCCAGTCGGCGAACGACCAGCTGATGCGAGAACACGGGCTCTCGGTCGTGAAGCGGCTGGAGCACGCACCGAAGGACTGGGAGCTGCGCCGCGAGGACTTCGCCGAGGGATCGCTCGACCGCGAGATGGGCGACCGGATGAGCGCGGCGCTGGCCGATCCCCGGGCGGTGGACAAGGCCGGTCTGGTCTCGGTGATCGAGGAGCAGAACCAGCGGCTCGGCGATGACGGGGAGCGGGTGCCGCGGATGCGGTTGCACAGCCCCGTCAGCAAGAAGGGCAAGCGCGCCGGGCAAGAGACCTGGACGCTCTACATCGAGGATCGCCGCGGCGAGTCCGGCCGCGCCGAGCGCCGCAAGCGCGCGAGCGCCCTCTCGGCGGACTTCACCCCGGAGGGCGCGCAGGCGTTCTTCGACTACCACCAGCAGCAGAAGGAGAAGGAACATGAGCGCAGCGCTCGACAGGCTGAAGCAGCAGAACGAGCCCGAGCAGTCGCAGCAGCAGCTCGGCAGTCCGGAGACGATGGAGCTGTTGACCTCGATCCTCGCCGCCGTCGAGGCGCAGAACACGAGGATCGCCACGCTGACCGAACAGCAGAAGAAGCTCGCGGGGTTCGTGAAGGTCATGGACGAGGAGACGACGAGGCGGCTGGAGCGGATCACGGCCCCGGCGTCGACCTCCTCGCCCTCCAGCGACGTGTCCGCGAGGATCGCGAGTATCGAGAGCAGGCAGAACGAGATCGCGAGCACGCTCGGCGAGTTCGCGCAGAGTCTCAACGGCGAGAGCTTGAACGCCGCGTCGCGGAGCTTGGTCGCGGAGGCGCAGAAGAATCGCGCGGCTACGGCCTCGGCGATTGAGGGTCTGAAGGCGTAGGTCACAGCGAACCAGAAGCTCGTGAGCCAGGTCGGCGGCGCGGTCCAGCGGATCGAGAAGCGCACCGAGGAACGGGTCGAGAAGGCTGTCGAGCAGGTCGCCGGGGAGGCTTCGGCCACGATGACCGCGAGCCTCGACGCCTCGAACGCGCGGGCGGAGCGGATCATCGCCGCGACGGCGAAGCTGGAGGCGCGACAGCTCTGGTCCGCCGCCGCCGCGATGTGCCTCGTTCTCCTGCCGGTGGCCGTGGTCGTCGCCGGTCTCTGGATGGGCATCGCCGGGCTCATCACGGGTGTTCAGTGGGCGCTGGACGTGGACGGGAGCGTGTGGCTCGGCATCGGCCGGTGGCTCGTGGTCGGCGCTGGCCTCGCCGGGGCCGGCTACGGGCTCTTCGCGTCCGTCAGCTGGGTTGCGGGTCTCGTGGAGACCTGGAAGGGCCGCGGGATGCCGAAGTGGCCCCGCTGGCGCAAGAGGTGATCACGCCTCACGAGGGCAAGCGCGCGCAGCGCGTGCGGCAGCCGCGACAACTGGACATTAGGTCAGCGGCTGCTGTATAGTTCAGTGCATGCTGACCATTGCTTCGCGTCTTGACGTCATGAACCGGCTCGGCCGGGCCATGGCCGACCCGACGCGCTCCCGCATCCTGATGTCCCTGCTCGACAGCCCGAGCCACCCCGCGGTGCTCTCGCGCGAGCTGGGGCTGACCCGCTCGAACGTGTCCAACCACCTGACCTGCCTGCGCGACTGCGGGATCGTGGTCGCCGAGCCCGAGGGCCGCCAGACTCGCTACGAGATCGCCGACCCGCACCTGGCCGCGGCGCTGACGGCACTGGTCGATGTGACCCTCGCCGTGGACGAGAGCGCGCCGTGCATCGACCCGGCCTGCTCGGTGCCGGGCTGCTGCGCCGCGAGCAGTTCGGGGGACGCCTCGTGAGCGCCGCCTGCGGCTGCGACGAGCCGACGACCAGCCCCGCGGACGAGGCAGAGGAGGCAGAGCGCCCGTGGTGGCGTGATCCCGGCCTGGTCGTGCCGATCCTCTCCGGCGTCGCGTTCGGCACCGGCCTGGCGCTGGAGTGGTCGGGGCTGCACATCGCGGCGCTGGTCGCGTTCTGGGCGGGCCTGCTGCTGGGCGCGTACACGTTCGTGCCCGGTGCGATCCGGAATCTCGTTGTGAAGCGCAAGCTCGGGATCGCGCTGCTGATGACGATCAGCGCCGTGGGCGCGGTGATCCTCGGCTACGTCGAGGAGGCGGCCGCGCTGGCGTTCCTCTACTCGATCGCCGAGGCCCTGGAGGACAAGGCGATGGACCGCGCCCGCGGCGGGCTGCGCGCGCTGCTGAAGCTCGTGCCGGAGACCGCGACCGTGCTGCGCGACGGGACCTCCGCCTCGGTCCCGGCCAGGGAGATCGCCGTCGGCGACGTGCTGCTGGTCCGCCCTGGCGAGCGGGTCGCGACCGATGGGCTGGTCCGCTCGGGCCGGTCGAGCCTGGACACTTCGGCGATCACCGGTGAATCGATCCCGGTCGAGGTCGCGCCCGGAGAAGCGGTGTCGGCGGGCGCGATCAACAGCGCCGGCGTGCTGGAGGTCGAGGCGACCGCCGCGGGCACCGACAACTCGCTGACCACGATCGTGGAGCTGGTAGAGCAGGCCCAGGCCGAGAAGGGCGACCGAGCCCGGATCGCTGACCGGATCGCCCGCCCGCTGGTGCCCGGCGTGATGGTCCTCGCCGTCCTCGTCGGCGTGCTCGGGTCCCTGCTCGGCGACCCGGAGACCTGGATCACCCGCGCCCTGGTCGTCCTCGTCGCGGCCAGCCCCTGCGCGCTGGCGATCGCGGTGCCCGTCACCGTGGTCTCCGCGATCGGCGCGGCGACCAAGTTCGGCGTCGTCATCAAGAGCGGGGCCGCCTTCGAGCGCCTCGGCGGCATCCGGCACCTGGCCGTGGACAAGACCGGCACTCTGACCCGCAACCGGCCCGAGGTAACCGCCATCGTCGCCGCCCATGGGTTCGACGATGCGCAGGTGCTTGCTTGGGCTGCCGCCGTGGAGCAGCACTCGACGCACCCACTCGCCGCCGCCATCGCCGCCGCGGGCCGGGGAACCCCCGCCGCGCAGGACGTGGCCGAGGAGGCCGGGCACGGCATCGGTGGCCTGGTCGACGGCCGCAGGGTGGCGGTGGGCAGTCCGCGCTGGATCGACGCCGGTCCGCTCAAGGCCCGGGTCGAGGACCTGGAGGCCGAGGGGCAGACCTGCGTGCTCGTCACCGTCGACGGCTTCCTGGCCGGGGCGATCGGCGTCCGCGACGAGCTGCGCCCCGAGGTCCCCGAGGTCGTGCGGACCCTGCGCGACCAGGGCGTCGAGGTGAGCATGCTCACCGGCGACAACTCCCGCACCGCTGCTGCGCTGGCGAAGCTGGCCGGGATCGGCGACGTGCACGCCGAGCTGCGTCCCGAGGACAAGGCTCGCATCGTCGCCGGGTTCTCGGAGACGTCGCCGACCGCGATGATCGGCGACGGCATCAACGACGCGCCCGCCCTGGCCGGGGCGACCGTGGGCATCGCGATGGGCGCGACCGGCTCCGACGCCGCGATCGAGTCCGCCGACGTCGCCTTCACCGGCCACGACCTCGGCCTCATCCCGCAGGCTCTGCGCCACGCCCGCCGCGGCGGCAGGATCATCAACCAGAACATCGTGCTGTCCTTGGCGATCATCACTGTGCTGCTGCCGCTGGCGATCACCGGCGTGCTCGGCCTGGCAGCGGTCGTCCTCGTGCACGAGGTCGCCGAAGTCGTCGTCATCGCCAACGGACTGCGGGCTGCGCGTGCCCGCAAGTAATAGGTGTTCCGTCCAACGCCATAACTCAGACATGCGCTAGCGCAGGTCGATGACGCCGGTGCCGACCTCGATGCGCCGGGTCCTGGCGGCCACGGCGGCCAGCAGTGGCATGGGGGCGGCCGCCTGGTTGGCGAAGTGGTGGACGCGGAAGTAGGCGCCGTTGACGCCGAGCTCGTCGGCCGCGACCGACAACTCGATGGCTTGGTGGAGGGCGTCGCGACCCGAGGGGCCCCTGCGCCCGGCGGGGGCGTAGTGGCCGAAACTGAGGAATCCGAATGACTTCATGGCATGGACACTAAAGGGGTTCGGGCGGGGGATCGAGCGCTTCCGCGGAGGGCAAGTCCACAGCGGGAGAGGGGAATGAAGCGCGCGCCGCCCATATTAGGTGAAATTTCAATTATTTGGGGCGGGAGCGGAACCGGGCCGTCGATGGCGCTGTGGGAGATGCCATAGTGCGGAGCCGTGCCAGTGGTTCCCGAGCGGCCCGGCGTGTTCGCGCCCGCGCTGGCCCCGCACCTCCGGGTACACGAAAACCGCAGGCCGTACGACCTGCGGTCTCATCGTGCGCGAGGGGGGAGTTGAACCCCCACTCCATCACTGGAACACGGACCTGAACCGTGCGCGTCTGCCTATTCCGCCACTCGCGCGTGCTTTGAAAGCATAAGGGGTGCTCCGTGCCCGCGTCAAACCGGGCGCCAGTGCCCGCGCGCACTGGTGCCCGCAGTGCCCCCGCGCACTGGCGCCCCCGTGCGCTCAGAGCAGGATCTTCGCCGCGACGATCGCCGACACCGCAGCCGCGCACACGAGCGCGGCCACCAGGTCGCGCCAGCCCAGTGACACGCGCTCGCCCACGGGCGGGCGCAGTCCGCCCCGCATCGACATGGCGCGCCCGGTCTCGGCCGCCCCCCGTGACGCCGCCGACAGCGAGGCGGTCACCACATCGATCGCGAGGCGCGCGTACCCCCGCATCGACATGCTCGCCATCTCGTCGCCGAGCCGCAACCTCACGGTGTCCATCACCGCGCCGGCCTGGTCGCGCAGCATCGGCATGCCCCGCAGCGCCTCGCCCATGATCAGCGCCCACTCGTCGACCGGCGCCCCGACGAGCCGCAAGGGCGCCAGGAACACGCGCAGCGCCCCCGCCATCGCCGCCGTGGGCACCGCCCACAGGAGCAGCGACGAACCCCACACGACGATGAGCGCGACGGACGAGGCGCGCAGGAAGACCTCCACCCCCTCGCCGAGCCACGCCCCCGCGCATCCGCCGATGAAACCGCTCCACAACCACACGGGCGGGCGGGGGAGCGCCCCCGCTGGCACGCGCAGCAGGGCGGTGGCCGCCACGAGCACAGCGGCGACCGCGCCCAGCGTCGCCCAGGTGGGGATCGTGATCACGAAAGTCGTCAGTGCCGTCCAGCACACGATCAGCGTGCCCGGCCACACCCGGGAGAGGAAGGACGGCCACGGCAGCGCGCGCGGCAGCGTGAAACCGGCGGATCTGCGGGGCTTGCGCCGTTCGCTCATGACAGGACCCCCTCGCTGAGGTGGTGGTGCGCCTGGCACAGGGAGTCCATCCCCTCCAGGTCGTGGGAGATGACCAGGACCGACAGCCCCGCGCGGCGGCGCTCCTCCAGCACCGCGATGAGCAGGTCGCGCGAGGCCTGGTCCAGGCCCGCCATGGGCTCGTCGAGGATGAGGACCCTGGGGCGCGACGCCAGCAGCCCCGCCAGGGCGACGCGCCGCATCTGCCCGCCCGAGAGCTCGTCGATGGAGCGCGACTGCAGGGCGGGGTCGAGGCCGACCGAGGCCATCGCCTCGTCGACGACGCGGTCCGCCTCCGCGCTGTGGCGGCCCTGCCTGGTGCCGATCACGGGCCCCATCCCGGCCGCCGAGAGGATATCGAGGCGCACGGTCGGGCGCTGCAGCTGGAGGCGCGCGAACTGCATGGACAGCGCGACGTCGCCGACCCGTGAGGTCATGGGGCGCCCGCCGAGTGTGCACTTGCCCCACGTCGGGGCCATCAGCCCCGTGAGGATGCGCGACAGGGTGGTCTTGCCGGATCCGTTGTCGCCGGTGATGAGCACGCCCTCCCCCGCCTCGACGATCAGGGAGACGTCCCGCAGGACGGTGTTCTCCCACGGGGTCGCCACGTCGTAGGAGTGCGCCACGCCGTCCGCCCACAGGCTCTCCGCAGCAGCGGACAGGGCGGGGGCC
>NZ_CP017298.1:1683426-1705713 GCF_001746855.1 Pauljensenia hongkongensis
CCGCCCGTTCCCGGCGGGGCAGCGGGGCCGTCCCCGCTGGGCGCCGCACCCGTCTCTGAAGGCTCCTCCGCAGTGGCCCCGGAGGCGGACCGGGCGGCAGGGGGGCGCTCCTGCGGAACCGCCTCCGCCCCCCTGGCGCTGGTCGTCGGGCAGCCACTGGGCGGCCCGTCGTAGACGATCCGGCCCCCCTCCACCCGGATGACGCGCTCGGCGCCGGCGACCTCCCCGGCATCGTGAGTGACATGGACCACTGCGATTCCCCGGGAGGGGAGGGAGGCGAGGACCCCCATGAGCTGCGCGCGCCCCTCCCGGTCGATCATCGCAGTAGACTCGTCCGAGATCAGCAGGCGCGGCGAGCGGGCCAGCGCCCCCGCCAACGACAAGCGCTGCAACTGCCCGCCCGACAAGTGGTGGGGGCTGGCCGACTCCAGCCCGCCCAGTCCGACGAGGCCGAGGACCCCGGCGAGGTCGACCTGCTCGCGCTCGTGGGCGTCCATGCCCCACAGCACGTCCTCGGCGACCGTCTCCCCCAGCATCTGCAACTCGCTGCGCTGGCCCACCAGGGCGATGCCGCCCCGCCGCCCCAGGCCGCCGCCGCCGTGCCGGGAGCCGCCCGTGGGCTCCGCCCCCGCCAGCAGCAGTGCCAGCGTCGACTTGCCCGATCCGTTGGGGCCGACGATCCCGGTCAGCGACGCCTCCTCCAGCGCCAGCGTCACCCCCGTCAACGACGGCGAGCCTGCCCCAGGGTAGGTGAATTCCGCGTCGGCCAGGAAAAGGGGCAGCGGGGCGGCCCCCGCCTCGTCCCGGCGGCCTTGCAGAGCGGGCGCCAGAGGATCCCAGCCGCGGTCCAAGTCGATGCGGTCCAGCACCCTGCCCAGCAGCCACTTCGCCACGACCAGCAGCGCGACCACGCCCACCAGGCGGGTGAAGGGGAGCCACAGCCACCAGTAGTCCACGAACCACTGGTTGAGCGCCTGCAGCGCCGAGGCGGGCCCCTGGGCGCCCGGCACGTGCGCCAGCAGGCGCAAGAACCCGTCCAAAGACTTCTGGAGGGCCTCCAGGGCCAGGCGGCGCAGATCCTCCAGCACCCAGAACGCCACTCCCGTCCCCGCCCCCCACAGGGCGCCGAGGCCCACGGCGACCAGCCACACGAGCGCCGCCCGCGCGCGCCGGCGGTGGAGGCCCCCCACGATGACGCCCACCACGCACGACTGGAAGACGCGGCCCACCGCGGCCACGCCCCCCACCGCCAACGACATGAGCAGGGTCGCGGCGAACGCCCCCGCCCACGCGCGCCGCCGCATCCGCAGGGCGATCATCGCAAGGGGGATGGCGGTCGCCACCTGGAAGAGCGTGTGGAAGACCGGCGTGGCCGCCGAGGCCACGCCGAAAGTCACCGCCAGTCCCGACAGCGCCCCGCAGGAGGCCACCTCGACGGGGGCCAGGCGGGCCGCGCGCGCGGAGTCAGTCATGCCCCTAGTGTCCCAGGAGTGCCCCCCGGAGCGGCAACCGGGCGCCGGACAGTGGCAGATAGTCCACACCGGCCGGTCCGCTATCGGAAATGTGGCAAAGGGCATAGACTGGTGGGGCAGGAAACACAAAGACGACGAGGTCTTCCCACAATGGCACAACGACGCAAAGGCGGGATCGCCATCGACCCGCGCTCCGCGCAGAACATGTCCACGCGGCGCGGCGGTCCGAAGAAGAGGACCGCCCCCAGCCCCGCGAAAGTGGTCGGCATCATAGGCGCGATCACCGCGATCACAGTCTGCCTGCTCGTCCAGCTGCCCGGCCTGGACGCCGCGGGCACGCGGATGTTCGGGATCTTCTTAGCCGCGATCCTGCTGTGGGTGACCGAGGCGGTGCCGCTGGCGGGCACCGCGGTGCTCGTCATCTTCCTGGAGGTCCTGCTGATCTCCGACCACGCCCTGCTGCCCGTCGCCGACGGGGCGCCGCCCTACACGCGCTTCTTCGGGGCGCTGGCCAACCCCGTCATCATCCTGTTCCTGGGCGGGTTCATGGTGGCCGACGGCGCCGCGAAGTACAAGGTGGACCGCGCGCTGTCCGCCGTGCTGCTCAAGCCCTTCATCGGCAAGCCCCGCCTGACGGTCATGGGCGTCATGCTCATCACCGCCCTGATGAGCATGTTCATGTCCAACACCGCCACCACCGCCACCATGTTCGCCGTCATGATGCCTGTCATCACCGCCCTGCCGAAGGGGAGGGCGCGCACGGGGATCGCCCTGTCCATCCCGGTCGCCGCCAACGTCGGCGGCATGGGGACACCCGTGGGCACGCCCCCCAACGCCATCGCCCTGGGAGCGCTGGAGAGCGCCGGGATCGAGGTCACCTTCCTGCAGTGGATGCTCGCCGCGGTCCCCCTCATGCTGGTGGTCCTCGTCGTGTCCTGGCTGTTCATCTCATGGCGCTACATCCCCGCTGACGCGGAGTTCGACATCGACACCACCGCCCGCTTCCAGACCGGGCGCAACGCGGTCATCTTCTACGTGGTCGCGGGCGCCACCATCCTCGCGTGGATGACCGAGGCCCTCCACGGCGTCTCGGCGAACATCGTCGGCTTCCTGCCGGTCGTCGTCCTGCTCATCACCAAAGTCATGAGCGGGGACGACCTGCGCGCCCTCGACTGGCCGGTCCTGTGGCTGGTGGGCGGCGGCATCGCCCTGGGGGCCGGGGTGAGCTCCACCGGCCTCGACAAGTGGATGCTCGGCTCCATCCAATGGGCCTCGATCCCCGGGGCCCTGCTCATCCTGGTGCTCGCCCTGGTCGGATGGGCCACGTCGAACGTCATCTCGCACTCGGCCTCGGCCAACCTGCTGGTCCCCATGGGGATGGGACTGGCGGCCTCGGTGTCCACCTCGGCCGCCGAGATCGCGATCGTCCTGGCGCTGGGGTGCTCCCTGGGCATGTGCCTGCCCATCTCCACGCCCCCCAACGCCATCGCCTACTCCACGGGCACCACCCCCACGCGCGAGATGGTCGTGGTCGGTGTGGTCGTCGGTCTGGTGGGCATCGTCCTGCTCGCCTTCGTCGCCCCCCTGACCTGGGGCGCCCTCGGGGTGGTGTGACATGGAACGCGCGGCGGAGGGGACAGTGGCCCGGAAGGACGGCGGACCCCCGGGCCTGGCGACCGGGTGGACGCTGGGCCCCGACCCCTCCGACGCCCGCGTGCGCCAGCGCACCGACGTGCGCAGCGGCGGGCACCGCCTCGACGCCCACGTCCACGTGCTCATCGTCGGGGACGACTCCGACCGCATCGCCGTCCCCCTCACCCGCGACCTCGCGTGGGCGTTCCCCAACCTGTGCTTCGACCGCGTCGACGCCCCCGGCGACCTGCCCGGATACCAGGCCGGACTGGGCGCGGACGACCGCGTGGTCCTGGGCGTGGCCACCTCCGAGGTCGCCGACATCGACGCCCTCATCGACGCGGCGGCCGCCCTGGACGCGCTGGCCCCCATCCAGTGGATCGCCGTCACCGACCGCGCCGAGCACCGCGACCTCGCCAGATCCACCGAGTCCGACCGCCTCGCCTCCGTCCTCAAGTCCCCGTGGACCGTCCCCCTGCTGGTCGGCCAGTCCTACTCCACGATGGTGCGCCGCCTGCAGGCGGATGGCTGCGGCGCCGGGGAGGTCCTCGACCTCATTGGGCGCCCCCCGTCCTTCGCCGTGCAAGGGCCCCTCCTGGAGGGCCTGGGCAGGAGCGAGCACTCCGTCGTCCTCGAACTGCTGGCCGGCGTCGAAAGGGTCCTGGGCGCCCGCCCCCGCCTCGTCGTCCCCGAGGGCACCCAGCTGGTCACCCAGGGAAAGCCCGTCGGCGCCGTCCACCTGGTCCTCGACGGGAAGGTCAGCCTGCACCGGGACTCGCCCCGGGGCGAGGTCCTGGCCCACCTGGCCTCCTCGGGCCCCCTCATCGGCCTCGTGTCCCTGGCGCGCGGGGAGAGCGCCTTCTTCACGGGCGTCACCACCACCGAGACCGTGCTCGTGCGCCTCACCACCGAGCAACTGCAGATCGTCCTGGCGCGGGACCCGGCCATCGGCTCCACCCTGACGGCCCTGGCGATCCGCTCCCTCACGCGCCGCCTCATGCGCGCCGAGGACCTCCACCTGGAGAACGCGATGCTGGCCGAGGGCCTCGAGCAGCAGAAGCAGGCCCTCGCCGCCACCCTGGAGGACCTGCGCCGCACCCGCGCGGAACTGGTCGAGCGCGCCCGCTTCGCCATGCTCGGCGAGCTCAGCGCCGGGATCGCGCACGAGCTCAACAACCCCGTCACCGCCCTGGTCCGCGCCGCCGAGCACCTGCGCGCCGACGTGGACACGGCCCTGGCGGCCTCCTCCTCCACCAGCGCCCAGCGCGACGCGATGACCAGGGCGCTCACCGCGCCCCCGCGCTCGACCGCCGCCGAAAGGGCGCTCATCAAGGAGCTGACGCCCATCGCCGGGGACCGCAACGGGGCGAGGCGCCTCGTGCGCGCGGGCGTCGCCGACGCCGACGACGCCCGCCAACTGCTGGCCGGGGGCAGGTCCCAGGTCGAGGCCGCGCTGGCGGGGGCGCGCCTGGGCTCCTCCCTGCGCTCCGTCCTGGCCGCCTCCACGCGCGTCATCGAGCTCACCCAGTCCCTCAAGGGCTACGCCCGCCCCGACGACGCCGACCTCAAAGCCGTGGACGTGCGCGAGGGAATCGACGACGTCCTGCGCCTCACCTCCCACAGGGTGCACGGCATCAAGGTCGCGCGCGATTACGAGGACGTCCCCCTGATCCGCGCCCACCCCTCGAAACTCCAGCAGGTGTGGACCAACCTCATCGTCAACGCCGCCGAGGCCATCGAGGACGAGAACGAGGACGTCCAAGCCGCCCGGATCAGTGCCGAAACCGGGTACTACAGCGGTCCCGACCCCGCGCCCGCCCGCGGCGACGCCCCCGCGCGCATCACCATCCGCGTGCGCCCCGACGGCGACGGCGTCGCCATCACCGTCAGCGACAACGGCCCCGGTATCGCCCCCGAGGTCGTCGACAAGATCTTCGAACCGCACTTCACGACCAAAGCCGGGCGCGTGCGCTTCGGCCTGGGAATGGGCATGTCGATCGTGAGCTCGATCGTCGCCGACCACTCAGGCACGCTGGACGTCGACTCCCGCCCGGGCGCCACGTCCATGCGGATCCGGCTGCCAGCCACCCCACTGCCAGACAACCAACCGCAACGCGAGGAGGAATCATGACCCTGACAATCCTGTCCCTGGAGGACGAGGCCGATGTCCGAGCCGCTATCGAGCGCGATCTCGATCAGTTCTGGGACACGATCCGCCTGGAGGCCGCCGACAACGTCGAGGACGCGTGGGCCGTCGTGGAGGAGATCGACGAGGACGGGGACGAGTTGGCGCTCGTGCTCTCCGACCACCGGCTGCCCGGGGAATCCGGCGTCGACTTCCTGGTCGCCCTCATGGCCGACTCCCGCTTCGCGTCGGCGAGGACCGTGCTGGTGACCGGGCAGGCCGACCAGGACGACACGATCCGGGCGGTCAACGAGGCGGGCCTCGACTACTACATCGCCAAGCCCTGGGACCCCTCCAAACTCCGCGAGGTGGTGCGCGACCAGCTCACCGAGTACGTCCTGGCCTCCGAGGTCGACCCGCTGCCCTACCTGCCGGTGCTCGACGCCGTGAGGGTCATGGAGGCGATCCGCTAGGAGCCTGCGGGGACGCGGACCGCGATGCCCCGCGCCCTCAGGGCCGCCGCCAGGACCCCGTCGCCATCGACGAGGGCCCGGCCGGCGGAGACCCCGGCCGGCGGAGACCCCGGCCGTTCCAACCACGTTCTCGCCCACGAGGGCCCCGAGAAGGAGCCGTCGTATACGCGGCCGCACCCGCACGAGGGGCTGCGGGGCTGGTGGTTTCGGCGGTTGTGGGCCCGAAAGGGTCGATGTAGCCTGAGCCCAGGGCGTGCCACACGCAATGAATGGAGGCGGCATGCAGTTCACTCATGTGCACATAAGAAACTGGAGGAACTTCCGGGACCTCCGTTTCAATGTCGGCCCGAGGCTGTTCATCGTGGGGCCCAACGCTTCCGGGAAGTCGAACCTGCTGGACGTGTTCCGTTTCCTCGGGGACATCGTCGCCCCGGGCGGTGGAGTGGCGCACGCGGTCGAACGGAGGGGAGGGTACAAGAAGATCCGCAGTCTGTTCAGCCGCCAGCACCCTTCTCCGACCATTGATGTGACCATGCGCGACGGGGAGGAGGAGTGGTGTTACACCTTGACTCTCAGGCAGGAGGGGTCCGGGCGCAGGCGGGTGCTGATCGAGGAGGAGAAAGTGGAGAAGAACGGGCGGGCAGTGCTGTCGCGCCCCAATGAGCAGGATCGGGAGGATCCGGAGCTCCTCACACAAACCTACCTGGAACAGAAGGTGACCAACAGGGGATTCCGGAAGATCGCGGAGTTCTTCGCGCAGACCAAGTACTTCCATCCTGTTCCGCAGGTGATCCGGGGACTGACGGGCAATGAGATCCGGATCGCCGACCCCTACGGCTCCGATTTCATCAGGCAGATCAGTGAAACGCCGAAGCGAACACAAGAGGCACGGCTCAAACGCGTGCAGGCCGCCCTCCAACGCGCGATCCCGGAGTTCGAGAAGCTCAGGTTGGAACCGGACTCCATGGGTGTGCCGCACTTGGAAGCGGCCTACAAGAATTGGAGGCCCCACGCCGCGTGGCAGAACGAAACGCAGTTCTCTGACGGGACGCTGCGGCTGCTGGGGCTGTTGTGGACGCTGATCGCCACTCCGGGGGAGAAGTCCAGTGTGCTCCTCTTGGAGGAGCCGGAGCTCTCGTTGCATTCCGCACTCGTGTCCGAGCTGCCGTCGGTCCTGGCCGAGGCGAGGCGCAGTTCGAAGGGCTCAGTTCAAATCTTCCTTTCAAGCCACGCCACCGAAGTGGTTGATGACGGGACTGTCAACGAGGACGAGGTGTTGGTCCTCGTCCCCAGCGGCGACGGAACGAAAGGCGGTCTTCTCAGTGAATTCGAAGGCGTCGGGCGCTACCTCGACATAGGGATCCCCTTCTCCGAGACTATCCGTTCGATCATGGGCGGGGCCGGGACGCCCCGTTTCGTGCTCGGCTCATGAGAGTGCCGCTGACGGCCTTGGTCTACACCGAGGGGGACACTGATAGACCCGTGGTGTCAGCAGTGATGAAGGCGGCGGGGTGGAGCGGCAGCGAGTTCGAGGTGTTCGCGCTGGGAGGGGCCGCGAACCTGGAGAAGAGACTGCGACAACAGGTTGCGCAAGAATCACCGATCCCGCGGATCTTCATCATGGACTCCGACGGGAAGTGCCCTGTGGAACTCAGGAGGCGCCTCATGGCGCAGGGGAGCGCCGCCACCGTCGTGCTCCGGATCTGCCATTACGAGATCGAGAGTTGGATTCTGGCAGACGACCAGGGTTTTTCCCGGTTCTTCACCATTCCACTGGCGAAGGTGGAATCCCCGGATGGACGGAATGCCAAAGAACGGATGCTGCGCTGCGTGGACAGGCTCGGCAGGAGCAACACGCAGGACTTCGCACGCAGATCCCCCAGGAGCAGCGGCGCGTATGCTTTCGGAAGCCGCTACCTCGTAGTGGTGGGGCAGCTCATGGATAGTGAGTGGAATGCGGAAAGGGCGGCACTGCGATCCGACAGCCTCAGGCGGGCGCTTCAGCGCCTCCGGAATCTCCGCGACCGCTTCGCACGTGCGGGGTGACCCCGATTCCCCGCGCCCTCAGGGCCGCCGCCAGGACTCCGTCGCCATCGACGAGCCCGCCCGAGAAGGAGCCGTCGTAGACGCGGCCGCACCCGCACGAGGGGCTGCGGGGCTGCAGGACGGCGGCCCGCACCCCCCGGGCCACCGCCTCGTCCGCGACCCGGCGCGCGCCGTCCACGAACTCGGCGGTCACATCGGCGCCCTGCTCGGTGACCACGCGCGCCGTCCCCCGTAGCACGTCCGCGCCGTCGCCCCCCCGGATCTCCGCGGGCGGGCGGGGCGTGGGCAGGCCCCCGGCGACCTCCGCGCACGCGGGGAGCGCCCGCCCCTCGGCGACGGCGCGGACGATGGCGGGATCGGGCTTGGCGCCGCCGTCGTAGCGGCACGGGACGCCCGCCAGGCAGGCCGACACCAGGAAGGGCGCGCTCACCCGGCCGCCCCCGCCTCGTCGGTGTCCGGGACGGGGCCGGCGCCCGGGTCGTTGCACATGGTGATCCCCTCGAAGCCCGCGGCTCCCAGGACCTGGAAGATCTCGTCGAGCAGCGCCATCGGCTCCGCCGTGCCAGCCGCGAACTCGGGGTGCAGGATCTCGATGGCGGCCATGCCGCGGGGGTCCAGCACTGGCTCGGTCTCGAAGCGCTCCGAGAGCAGCAGGTTCGCCTCGTCCAAGTCGGCGGGCGAGCCGAAGGCCCACGTCACCGCCTTGCGCACAGGGGAGCGGCTGATCCACATCCGCGTCATGAGGATGCGCCGCCCGGCGCGGGGGAACACGTCCCCCACCCGGGTGAACAGGGCGATCGACCCCAGGCCGTCGCCGATGGAGTCGCCGACGAGGGCGTAGGCGTAGGCCCCGATGCCCCGCAGCGTCAGGGCGTCGGCGAGCAGCCCCAGGGCGTCGTCGTCCATCGGCTCCGACTGGAAGTACACGGCCTCCCCGACCTCGGGGGCGCCCGGCCCCAGGACCGACACCTCCAGGCCGGCGTCGGCCAGCGCCTCGCGCACCAGTCCGACGTGGTGCTCCGGGAAGGGGTGCAGGGCCGCGGCGTTGGCCGCGATGCGTTCTACGAAGACGTACGTGTCGAAACCCGGGCGTGGCATGGGGTCATCGTATTGCACCTGGGCCCCCTCCCATTCGCTACCGCGCCTAGAACAAGCACAGCCCCTGCTCGTGCAGGGACTCCAGGACCGGCGACACGTGCGCGCCGCCCGTGCCCAGGGAGGCCACGACCAACTGCCCGAAATCGTCGAACTGCGCGGAGCCGCCCCTCGCCTCGTAGTACTCCGAGACCTCTTTGCCGTACTCGGCCAGGGTCTGGCGGAAGGAGTCCACGCGCGGGTAGGTGTTGCGCGCGAAGACCACGTCGTGGGGCAGGCGCGGGCGGTACAACGGCTCCTGCTTCGAGTGGCCGACCAGCAGGCCCAGGATCGGGTAGGTGAGCTCGGGCAGTTCCATGGCGGCGATGAGGCGGCGGGGGTCGCCCAGGATCGAGCCGAGGAAGACGGTGCCGAGCCCCATCGACTCGGCGGCCGTCACCGTGTTCTGCGCCGCCAGGATCGCGTCCTCGGCGGCGCAGATGAACAGGTTCATCGACGAGGCGGCCCGCGAGTCCACGCCCATCTCCTCGCGGAGGCTCTTGTTGCGGTACATGTCGACCAGGAAGATGAACAGGTCGCCCTTGTCGCCCCCCACGTAGGGCTGGCCCGAGGCGGCGGCGATCTCGTCGCGGACCCGCTGGTCGGTGATGTGCAGGATCGTGGTCTGCTGCAAGAAGGAGGACGTGGCGGTGCGGCGCGCCACCTCGATGAGGGTGTCCACCTGCTCCTCGGTGAGCCTCTCATCGGTGAAGCGGCGGAAGGTCCGGTGGGACAGCTGGTTGACGATCGTGGCGTTCTCGATGGGAGCGGTGGAGCGCTCGGTGAATTTCGACAAGGCGGTTCCCTTCCCTGGATAGTCCGCGTCCGTGCGGTTCCTCCGATTCTCTCACATCGGGGACCCCGTTCCCCCCGTTGGACTGTGACATCGTCCTAGATCGTGGGGCGGGCGCCACATCATCCGGTCTTCCCTTTACGATGGTGGGTATGAGAAAGCGCTCCATCCTCACAGCACTGGTGACCGCCTCCCTCGCCGTCTCCCTGGCGGCCTGCGGCGAGACCGACACCGCTCACTCGTACACGACCCCCAAGGACACCAAGACGGTCGAGAAGACCCTTGAAACGGTCAACGGCGCCGGGATCTCCGTTCCCGAGAAGCGCGACCTCAAGGTGAAGCTGCCCAACGGGCAGAGCGCCGTGAAGTGGCAGGTCGACGTCTCCGATCCTTCCTTCGCCGAGGTCGGCAAGTCCGAGAACGACGTCGTCACCATCCACCCCCTCAAGCCGCTGGGCGAGGACGACGCCCCCGTGACCGTCACACTGACCAGCCCCGACGGCGCCGCGACCAGCTTCACCCTGAAGATCACCGAAGGGGCCAACTGACACTGTCCGAACCGATGCGCCGAAGGGCCGGGGGATCCGCGTGGACTCCCCGGCCCTCGCGTTGCGGGCGGGCTCGTGCATTGTGGGCCGGGCCGGGCTGGGTCGACCCGCCTTCGGACCGGATCCGCCCGGGGCTGGTCTCGGTCCGCGTGCCCGGGCCGCGCGGTGGCCTACGCGGAGGAATCGAGCAGGCGGCGCATGGCCCGCAACGACACCATGAGCTGCATGTCGGAGGCCGGTGACGCCTCGAACTCCGCGTTCGCCAGGTAGAAGCCGCGCGCGTTCCCGTCCGCGCAGTGGACCAGCAGCGCGGCGGCCCCGATGATGCGGCTCGCCTCGAGACTGCGCGCGAACGCGTCTCGCAGCAGACCGCTCCCGATCCCCATGCCCTGCGCTCGCTCGTCCACCGCGAGGCGCGCCAATAGGATGCAGGGGCAGGGCTCGGGGCGCCGCCGGGGGGCCAACGACGACGGGAGCTCCGTTCGTGTGACGGAAGCGGTCGAGAGCGCGTAGTAGCCGAGCACTTCCGTTCCCTGCACTGCGACGTAGACGACCGTGTTCCCCTGGTCCTGGTTCTGCCAGGCGAACCGGTGGAACCAGTCGTCCAGTTCGGCGTTGCCGGAGCGGAAGGCGGAGCGCTCGTCGCCGCGCTGGAGCCGACGGGGCTCTTGGAGGACTTCGACGTGCACCGCCATCGGCCCCTCAGGCGGATCCGATGGCGTAGTGCTTGCCGAAGGGGGAAGGGCGGTTCAGCAGCTTCCGCAATTTCGGCATGTCAGTGACCGGGCGGTCGACGATCTCCTGGAAGTGGGCGAATTGGTCCTCGGAAACGGGGAACACCCGTTGATCGGCCAGTGCCCTCTGGGCCTCCAGTGTCGCGGAGGTCAAGACGAAGTCGCTGACGCTGCGGTCCGTCAGGGCCGCTGCTTGGCGGATGAGCAGGTTCTGGCGCTCGGTGACGCGCAAGTCCATCCGGTGGGTCTTCGCGGGGGGCATGACCACTCCTTTCGTACGGGAAGTGTACACACATGAGTAGGGTGGCACAAGGGGGTGGGACTGGCGCTGGGACGGTGGCCACGGGAAGCGCGCGGCATCCACCGCGGGAATCGTCGCCGCGCCCCGGGCGCCTCCCCGTTCGCCCGCGCCAGGGCCCGCCGGTGCGGCACACTGGATGGTGTGACATCCATGAGTTTCGCGCCCATGGCGCCCTTCGCCTCGCTCCCCGTCCCCCGCGGGGTCGAGTGCGTGTCCATCCCGTCCCCCTGCGGACCCCTGTCCGCGTACCACGGGCCCCCGGCCACCGCCTCGTCGGCCACTGCGGCGCCCGCCCCGCCGGTCCGTGGCCCGCGCCCCGGAGCAGCGGGGTCGGGCCGCCCGAAAGTGCTGCTCGTTCCCGGGTTCACCGGGTCGAAAGAGGACTTCCGCCTCCCCATATCCGACCTGGTGGACCGGGGTTTCGAAGTGCTCGCCTACTCCCAGAGGGGCCAGGCCGACTCGGCGGCCCCCACGGGCGCGGGGGCCTACGGGCTCGGCGGCTTCGCCGGGGATGTGACGGCCATCGCCTCCGCTTGGGGCGCGGGGCAGCGCGTGCACCTGCTGGGGCACAGTTTCGGGGGAGTGGTGGCGCGCGCCGCGGCGATCGCCCGGCCCGGGCTCTTCGCCTCCCTCACGCTCTTCTCCTCGGGGAACACGGCGAAAGGCGCCGACAGGCCGGTGCCCGATCCGGTTCCGGCGGGCCCGGCCGGGCGCGAGCGCGTCCTCGCCGCCGTCTTCCCCGGCACCGACTTCACGAGGCCGGGGCTGGGCTGGGAGGAGTTCATGCGCGTTCGGGCGCTGGCGACCTCCACGGGGAATCTGATGGGCATCCGCGCGATCCTGGCGGACCAGCGCCCCAGAAGCGCCGAACTGCGCGCCACGGGCCTGCCGATCCACGTCGTCTACGGGGCGGAGGACACCGCGTGGCCCGTCAGCGACTACAGGCGCGAGGCCCGCGAGGTCGGAGCCGTGGAGACCCCGATCCCCGGCGCCCAGCACTCCGCGCAGACCCAGAGGCCCACCGCGTGGGCGGACGCCGTGTCGCGCTTCTGGCTGGCCGTGGACAGCGGGCACCTGGTCTGGCAGATGTAGGCGGCGCGCGCCAAGGCACGCCCCCGGCGCGCAGGGGCGGGCCGTCAGTGCAGGATCCGCGACAGGAAATCCCGGGTCGAGGCCTCCTGGGGGTCGCCGATCACCTGCTCGGGCGGGCCCTGCTCGGCGATGCGGCCGTGCTCCAGGAACACGACGCGGTCGGCCGCATTCCGGGCGAACCCGATCTCATGGGTCGCCATGAGGATCGTGGAGCCCTGGTCCTTGATCTCAAGGACGAGGTCGAGGACCTCGCCCACCAGGACGGGGTCCAGGGCGGAGGTGATCTCGTCGAGGAGCAGAAGCTCCGGGTTGGTGGCCAGGGCGCGGACGATGGCGACGCGCTGCTGCTGCCCGCCGGAGAGCCGGTCGGGGTACTCCTTGGCCTTCGAGGCCAGCCCGATGCGCTCCAACAGTTCCATCCCGCGCTCGTTGGCGCGCTGCGTGCTCCACTTCTTCACCTTGCGGGCGGCCAGGGTGACGTTGTCGAGCACGGACATGTGGGGGAAGAGATTGTAGTGCTGGAAGACGACGCCGATATAGCCGCGCACCTCGTCCGCGTCGATGTGCGGGTCGGTGATGTCAATGCCGGACAGGAAGATCTGCCCGTCGTCGACGCGCTCGAGCAGGTTCGCGCAGCGCAACAGCGTCGACTTGCCCGAACCGGAGGCACCGAGCAGGACGACGACCTCGTGGGAGGCGACGTCGAGGTCGAGGCCCCGCAGGACGATGTTGTCGCCGAAGCGCTTGACGACCCGCTTGGCGGAGAATACGGGGACGGACTGGTTGAAGTAGGCGGACAGGGGGCTGTCCCCCTCGAGCGTTGCGAACGACTGCGGGGCGTCGGCGGCTCGAGTGGAGCTTCCAGCGGCGCCGGCCGCCGGGGCGGCCTTTTCCTCGTTGGATTCGGTGGACATCAGACTGTGCCCCCCATCTGCTCGCGCTTGCGCAGTTTCGCCGTGTACCAGTCGGAGAGGCGGATGAATGGGAAGGACATGAGGATGAAGAGGACCCCCGCAACCACGTAGGAGGTCATGTTGTAGGTTTTCGCCTGGTACTGCTGGGCGGCGCGGATGGCGTCGACGGCGCCGAGGACGGAGATGAGGCCGACGTCCTTCTGCATGGAGATGAAGTCGTTCATGAGGGCGGGCGTGACCTTGCGGATCGCCTGGGGGACGATGATCATCCTCAGGGTCTGCCCGTGTGTGAGGCCGAGGGACCGCGCGGCGTAGCGCTGCGAGGGGTGGATCGACTCCAGTCCGGCGCGCAGCACCTCCGCCACATAGGAGGAGTAGGTGAGCACGAGGGCGATGGTGCCGAGGACCGCAGTGGGTATGCGGTCGTTGGGGTTGAGCGCGGGGATTCCGAAACCGACCAGGTAGAGGACAACCAGGAAGGGGATGCCGCGGAAGATGTCCGTGTACGCGGCCGCCAGGAAGCGGATCGGGAAGAACACGGGGCCGCCCAAGGTGCGCGCGGCCGCCAGGACGGTGGCGAGCACGGCCACGCCGAGGACGGCGATGACGAGGATCCGCACGTTGAGCCACAGGCCGGCCGCGACTTGGGGCAGGGAGGCGGCGAAGTGCCTGCCGGAGAAGAACGTCTCCTGCGTGCGCGGCCACCCCTGCGACGTGCCGACCGCGAGGACGACGGCGGCCGCGACGAACAGGGTGGAGGCCACCGAGATGAGGATGGAGCGCCTGGCCTTGGCGCGGCGCATGGCCCGGCGGCCGAGCTCCACGTCCGAGACGGGGAGCCCGGCCAGCTCAAGGGGATCGGGCTGATGGGAACTCATGGGGTGCCAATCGGGGTCGGCGTCAGTGGAGGACGGGCACGTTCGTGGCCTCGTTGAGCCACTTCTCCTGCAACTGGGCCAGGGTGCCGTTGTCCCGCAGGCGGTCCATCGCCTCGGAGACCGATGCGGTGAGTTTCGAGCCCTTGGGCAGGACGATCCCGTAGTTCTCGCCGTCCGCGGCGTCGGCGAACTGGCCGACGACCACGCCGTTGTCGATCTGGGTCGCCACCATGTTGAAGGCGGTGGGTAGGTCGACGACGATCGCGTCGACGCGGCCGGTCTGCAGCGCCAGGACCGTGTCGTCGGAGGAGTTGAACTGCTGCGGCGTCTGGGTCAGGCCGGCCTCGAGCTTCTCGGAGACGAACTGCTGGGAGGTGGTGCCGGCCTGGACGCCGATGAGCACGTCCTTGAGGTCGGCGACGGAGGCGGCCCCCGCGGCGGGGCTGCCCTCCTTCGTGATGATGGCCTCGGAGGTCGTGTAGTACGGGGTGGAGAAGTCGACGGCGTTCCGGCGCTCGTCAGTGATGGAGAACTGCTGGATGTTGATGTCCCAGTCCTTGGCGCCGGGGGTGATCGAGGACTCGAAGGTGGCGCGGGTCCACACGACGTTGTCCTGCGTGTAGCCGAGCTCCTCGGCCAGGGCGTAGACGACGGCGGACTCGTAGCCCTCGCCCGAGGCGGGGTCGTTGTCGAGGATCCACGGCGAGTAGGCCGGGTCGGAGGTGGCGACCGTGAGCTTGCCCTCAGTGAGCGTGGGGAGCTGGCCCTTCGCGTAGGACTGGGGCGCGGTGGACGAGTCGGCGGGCGTCGAGCCCGAGCAGGCGGTCAGGGCGATGGCCGCGGCGGCGATGGCCGACAGCGCGGCGAGCGGGCGGAAAGAGCGGCGCATGAAAGGGCCTTCCGTGTTGTCTTCGTGGGATGCGGCCCCGGACTCGCCCGGGACCACTGACGGGGCGAGCCTATCGGAGGCCGCTGCTGGGCCGCGTTCCGTGCCAGCCGGTGGAACTGTGTGACGCCCTCCGTCCCGGTGCGTTCCCTTGTGGCGCTGTGCCCGTGCGCCGGGGAAAGCGCGCCGCCGGGGCCGATCGGCCCCGGCGGCGCACGCCCATCGGAATCACTTCCCGGTGAGCTTGTCCTTGACTTCTTCGATCTTGTCGGTCACTGCTTCCTTGGCGTCACCGAGCTTCTCCTTGGCCTTATCAACGATTTGGCCGGCAGAGCCCGCGACGCGGTCCTTCTGGCCGTCGGAACGCAGTTCCTCGTTCCCAGTCGCATCGCCGACGGCCTCCTTGGCCTTGCCGGCGGTCTCCTGGAACTTGTCATCCAGTCCCATATCGTCTCCCATCATTGGTGAATGTGAACGCTTTCACCCTACAGCGGATGCGGGCGTTTGGGAAATGGAAGGCTCAAGACCTGCGGCGGTGCGCGCTGCGCGGGGGCGTGTGCTGCGTGCTGGCGGGCAGCGTACCAGCGGAGGGTCGGCGGTGGGCCGGTGGAGGGCGCCTGCCAGGACATCCGCGTGAGGGGTGTGCGCAGTGCGGGAAGGGATCCGCACAGGGGGTCGAGCACCTGTCCGGAGGAGCAGCCAGGCGCTACTATTGGTCCATGAGCGAGGTCCGCGTTCTCATGCCCGAGGTGCTGTCTCTGGTGCTCGACGCGCCGGGGATCCCGTCGGAGGACACGAAGGACCTGCGCAGATTCAGTGAGATTGATGAGACTGCGGCGTTCGAGGTGTGCGTCGGCCTGCTGATCGACTACGAGATCCCCCTCAGCGAGGAGCTGCTCTCACGCATCCACGAGTTCGACGACCTGCTCTTCGACGAGGACGTCGAAGATCTGGATACCCTGCGCTCCTCCACCGTGGTCGAGTGAGATCCTGCCGTTCTCCTGCTTATAACCGCACAGGTTGTGGGGTCCGCGTTGGTTCTCCGTTTCGAGTGCAACGGTGTGGGTCCGGATTGGTTCGCTTTCGGCGCGTCCAGGTTGGGATCCGCCACTACGGCACGGGATCAGGCGCCATGAGACCAGCCGTGTTCGGGCGGTGGGAGCGGGGAAATCGGGGAAGACGCGGGTCTGGTGCTGACGCGACAGGGTGCGGTCGTGGTGGTCCAAAATGCGTCTGGGTTGCCAGTGGGAACGGGGGTGCGGCGGAGAGTTGGTCCAAAATGCGTCTGGGTTTGGGGAGAATCGGCCGATTCCGCCGGAATCGGGGTAACTGAGACGCATTTTGGACCGGAGTGCCTCAACGCCGTCCCAGTGCGGCGGGACTCAGACGGGTTTTGGACCGTTTCTCCGTGTCCGGTGCCGCTGGAGGTCCCGTGTGGGTCCCGCACAGGGGGCCGATGCCCGCCAACCCCGCCCGTACTCGGGGCGCGGCGCCACGCGCCGCTTGCGCCTCGGAACATGGAGAGCCCCTGACCGGAGGGGCTGCGAAACAGTGGTGGCCCCTCAGGGCCGCAGGGCGCCCGAGTGGAGGAGCCGCGAGGCGAAGCGCCTCTTCTCCTCTGTGGTGGTCGGGCCGAGGGCGCCGGGGCCGTCGATGAGCAGGCACGACGCGCCGTGGACGTAGGCCCACAGGGCGGCCTCAGCCTCGTCGGTCACGGCGTCGCCGAAGACCTGTCGGGCCAGTGCGGACAGTTCCGCGCGCGCCCGGTCGCCGGCTGCGAGGAGGTCGGGGTGGGCAGTGGGGTCGTACATGTCGGAGCGGAACATGATGCGGAAGACGCCCGGGTTGGACAGCGCGAAGTCGATGTAGGCGCTCCCCGTGGCGACGACGATGCCGGAGGCGTTGGCGCCGGCGTTGTCGGTGCGGGCGCGGTGGAGGGCGTCGGCCAGGCCCGTGAAGCCCTCGGCGACCAGAGCGGCCAGGATGGCCTCGCGGTTGGGGAAGTAGTGGTAGGGGGCCTGGTGGGTGCACCCCGCCCTGCGCGCCACTTCGCGCATCGACAGGGCCGCGGGGCCCCCTTGGTCCAGGAGCTCGCGGCTGGTGGCGAGGATGGCGGCCCGCAGGCCGCCGCGGTCGGAGTTGGGCGGATCCATCATGGCTCCAGTGTCGCACAATCACTTGACACTGTCAGGTCGAGTGCTACCCTCTTCTCTAGACACTGTCTAGTTAGGAGAAGCGATGTACGACGCGATCATCATCGGATCAGGGATCGGCGGCCTTTCAACAGCGGGATTCCTGGCCGGGACGGCGGGCAAGAGGGTCCTCGTCCTGGAGAAGCACTCCGTCCCCGGAGGGCTCACCCACGCCTTCCGGCGCGGCGGGGCCTCCTGGGACGTGGGGGTCCACTACCTGGGCGGCCTCGGCGAGGGCGAGATGTTCCGCAGGGCCTTCGACTACCTCACCGGCGGGCAGGTCCATTGGAGGCCGATGCCCCGCCACTACGACCGCTTCGTCTACCCCGGCATCGACTTCCGCGTCCCCGCCGGGCGCCGGGCGTACGAGGACGCCCTCATCGCCGCTTTCCCCCACGAGGCGCGGGCCGTGCGCCGCTACTTCCGCGATATCGGGGCGGCCGCGTCGTGGGGGACGCTGGCCTACGCGCGGGAGATGGTGCCGCGATCCGTCGAGCCCCTCATCCGCCTCGCCCAGTGGGCGCGCCGCGGCCCGGCCCTGGACACCACGAAGGCCTACCTGGAGCGCCGCTTCCGCGACCCCCGGCTCCGCGTCCTCCTGACCTCCCAGTGGGGCGACTACGGCGTCGAGCCCGCGCGCAGCGCCTTCGTAGCGCACGCGACGGTAGTCGCCCACTACCTGGAGGGCGCGTGGTTCCCCGAAGGGGGCAGCGCCCGCATCGCGCGCGCCATCGAGGACGGCATCGAGGCCCGCGGCGGCCGGATCCGGGTGTGCCAGGAGGTCCGCGAGATCCTCGTCGAGAACGGGCGCACGGTCGGCGTGCGCGTCATCGACCGCTCCGGCCCCCGTCCCCGCGAAGCCGTCCACCGGGCGCCCGTGGTCGTCTCCGGCGCGGGGGCGGGCCCCACCTACAACCGCCTCCTGCCCACCGACGGCCCCGTCGGCGCGGCCACCCGCGGCGTGCGCCGCGCCATCGACGAGGTCGGCCCCGGGCTCTCCGCCGTCAGCGTCTACCTGGAGCTGTCCGAACTGCCCGACGGCGTCGACGGCTCCAACGTGTGGGTGAGCACGACCACCGACCACGACGACATCGAGGGGGCCACGGCCGACCTCCTGGCGGGCGTGCCGCGCGCGGCGTTCTGCTCCTTCCCCTCCATCAAGGCGGGGGAGGGGCGCGCCACCGCGGAGATCCTCGCCTTCGCCGACCCCAGGGCCTTCGAGGCGTGGGAGGGCACCGCCAAGGGCGACCGCGGCGCCGACTACGCCCGGCTCAAGGCGGTCATGGCCGACGGGTTGATCGCCCTGGCCGACTCGGCGGTGCCCGGACTGCGCGCCGCAGTGCGCCGAGTCGAGGTGGGCACCCCCCTGACCGTCGAGCACTACACCTCGCACCCCGCCGGGGCCTTCTACGGGATCCCCGCCACCCCCGAGCGCTACCGCAAGCGCCTCACCACCCCGAGGACCCCCATCGAGGGCCTCTACCTGACCGGGCAGGACGCGGGATTCCTCGGCATCGCCGGGGCCCTCATGGCGGGCATGTCAGCGGCGTGCCAGGTGCTGGGCCCGGCGGGCTACAACCAGATCATGCGGGCCGTCAAGGAGGGCCCCGGCCAGCGCCCGGGCGCAGGGGCCACCGCGGCCGGAGGGGAGGGCCAGGACGCTGGAGCGCCCGGAGCGGCCGGAGGGAAGCGCGCGGCCGGAGGGGAGGGCGCGGCGGAGCCCGGGGAGGAGCGCCCGCTCCCCGTGGGCAAGCGCGGGGCGAGCGTCGTCTCCTCGCGCGCAGTGACGCCCTCGGTCGTCGAACTCGTCCTCGACCTGGAGGACGACGCGCCCCAATGGTGGCCCGGGCAGTACGTGCGCCTGCGGGTGGCCGACCACGAGTGGCGCGACTACTCGATCGCCTCCCTGGAGGGCCGCCGGCTGCGCCTGCTCATCGACACGCGCACACGGGGGCGCGGAGCCCGTTTCGCCGTCGGCGCCGCCCCGGGCGCGCGCACCCTGCTGGAAGGGCCGTTCGGGTCCTTCACCGCCACGGACTCGCCCCGCCGCCGCGTCTTCGTCGCCACGGGGACGGGCCTGGCGCCCTTCCTGCCCGTTTTCGCCCAGGATCCGCGCGAATCCGACCGCCTGCTCTTCGGGTGCCGCACCAGCGCCGAGGACCTCACCCGGGTTCTCGACGACCCGATGCCCCCCGTTACCCGGTGCATCACCCGTGAAAAGGTGGACGGCGCCTTCCGCGGGCGCGTCACAGCGGCGCTCGCAGAGTTCGGCGGCCAGGCGGCCGAATGCGACTTCCACGTGTGCGGCTCATCGGAGATGGTGGCCGACGCCATGGCCGTCCTGCGGGAGCTGGGGGCGGGTGCGGTCGTCACCGAGGCGTTCTAGGCGCCGCGCGCCTCACACGGCGGACCAGCGCACGCGCCCCGAGACAACGGTCTCCACCTGGCGCCCGGCCCCGTGGCGCGCGACGGCCTCGATGGTCCCGACCACGTCGGTGACGGGCACGTCGACGACCACCATGTCGGCGATGGCGCCCGCCTGCAGCTGCCCGACGCGGTCCGGCCCCGTCTCCAATCCCAGCGCGGCGGCGCCGCCCAGGGTGGCGGCCTCCAGGAGGCGCCGCGCCAGGTCCCCGTCCCGGTAGCCCTGGGCGCGCGCCAAGTCGAAGAGCAGCGCCACGTCCTCCAGCACATCCAGGGACGGCGACGAGGACAAGGAGTCAGTGCCCACTGCGATGGGGTTGCCCTCGCGCAGGTAGGCGGCGACGGGCGGCGCGTCCAGCCCGATCACCCGGTTCGAGCGCGGGCACAGCGCCACCGAAGTGTGGCGCGCCCGCAGGCGGCGACGGTCGTCGGCGCGCATGTACACCCCGTGCGCCACATGGCAGTCCGGCCCCAGAACCCCCAGCTGGTCGACGAACTGGGTCGAGGAGAACCCCCCGCCCCTGGAGCGCATCGCCGTGAACGACGGGTGCCCCGACTTCCACAGGTCGGACAGCTCCATCGTGCGCGTCTCGGGCCACTCGGCCTCCGAGTACGACTCGCCCAAGTGGATGTGGATCCTCATGCCGCGGCGCCTGGCCAGATCCGGCAGGTCCAGCAGCGGGTCCGCGTCCAAGGAGTAGGGGGCGTGGGGCGAGATGCCGGCCCCTGGTGGAGTGGGCATCGCGTCCAGGGCGCGCCCCACCTGTTCGGCCCCGCACTGGCGCCACTGCTCGTTCGACCAGCCCATGACCTCCCAGTAGGCGACGCCGTGCAGGCCCGCGTCGGACAGGGCCGGGGCCGCCTCCGGGTCCGTCACCACGTCCGCGGCGGCGGTCGTGCCAGCGCGCAGCAGCATGTCCGCCCCGCGCGCGGCGTCCGCGCCCCAGTCCAGGCCGCCCAGGTCGTAGACCGCGTCGAATGCCCGCGCCCAGTCGGGGTAGCCCGAGTAGGAGCCGGAGCCGACCCCGTCCATCCCCGTGTACTGCAGGTGGGTGTGGGCGTTGACCAGGCCCGGCAGCAGGACGCCGTCGAAGTGCCGCTCGGTGAAGGCCAGGCCGCGGTCGCGCAGGGCCCCGATCACCCACTCGCGCGCCCCCACGTGCTCGATGCGCCCGTCCCGCACGGCGACGGCCCCGTCCATGACGGAGGGCGCGGTGATGGGGATGACGAGTCCGGCGGACCAGACGGTGACGTCGTGGGGCATGGGTTCCTCTCGGATCGTTGTCGACGAGGCGGGGGCGGGCGCGCCGCCGGCGGACGGGGCCGTGGCCGGGCCGCGCCAGTGGGGGGAGGGGCTCAGGCGAGGGCCTCCAGGGCGCGGCGCGCTACAAGGATATCGGCTGGGCCGGGCAGGGCGCGCAGCCCGGGGGGCATGGAGCTCCCGTGCGAGGCGAGCTCGCGCAGGGCCGCCACCTGGACGCCGAAACTCATGTCCATGACCTCGATGGGATTGCCCTCCCCGGCGGTGCAGTTGATGCAGGCCCCCCGGTCCAGGACGCGCACGGGGGCGGCACCGGGGCGGTGGAGCAGTTGCACGGCCCGGCTGCCCGACTCGGTCAGCGGCCATGAGCCGGCCCCCGCCTCGGCGAGCCCGGCCTCCCCCTCCACGCCGCCCGCCACGGCGACGACCGCGCCCGTGGGCAGGGCGGCCAGCGCCGCGGGGGTGATCGTCGCGGGCTCGCCCGTGGCCGACACCAGCACTGCGCTGGCAGCGGCGGCCTCCTCCAGGGCCGCCACCCGGTGCCCGTCCATCTGGGCCTGGAGGGCGCGCACGGGGTCGGTCTCCACGACATCGACCGCGGCGCCGCAGGCCGCGGCGAAACGCGCGAAGCCCTTGCCCACGTCCCCGTAGCCCACCACCGCGACGCGCTGCTCCCACAGCGCGACCCCCCTGGCAGCGGGGTCGATGAGGTCGAGGATGGTGAGCAGGCACGACTGGCCCGTCGCGTAGGCGTTGTCGAAAAGGGTCTTCGAGCGCGCGTCGTTGCTGGCCACCACGGGCACCCGCAGCGGGAAGGCCCGCAGGGCGCGCAGCCCCGACGTGGTCTCCTCCGCCGCCCCCACCAGCGACTCCAGGGCCCCGGGCGCCCGCCGCGGGTCGTGCGCCATGCGGATCAGGTGGGAGCCGTCGTCGAGCAGGAACTCCACGCCCCCGGCCAGGAAGAGCCGCGCCAGCTCCTCCTCCCGTTCCCCAGTGGCCCCGGATTCGGCGAACACGGCGATCCCCGCGGCGCGCAGCGCCTCCGCCACGTCGTCGCGCGTCTCGGCGGCGTGCCCGAAGACGCGCACGCGGGCCCCCGCCTCGTGGAGCATGAGGGCGAGCGCCGCGGTCTTGGGCTCCAGGACCAGGGACAGCCCCACGGTGCGCCCGGCGATCAGCGGCGCCGCATCCTGAACGGCCCGGCGCGTCACCGGCATCCTGTCGCGCGCCCACGCGGTGCGGCTCGCCCCGTAGTCCGCGCCGCGCCCCGCCTCGTGGGGGCCCAGCAGCGGCTCGCCGTCCCACGTGACGGACGCGCGCCCCCCGATGGGCGCCCGCACGACGAGGCGGGGCCGCCAACGGGATCCCCCGGTGCCCGGGGG
>NZ_CP017298.1:1705763-1714287 GCF_001746855.1 Pauljensenia hongkongensis
GGGCGCCTCGAAGGCGGCGTGGGCGCTGGAGGGGTCGTCGACCACGCGCGCGCCGAAGCGCTCGAGCAGGTCGACGAGGGCGCGGGGGTGGGCGGGGCCGGCCCCGGGCGCGAGGACCGTGAAACGGCGGCCGGGGACCAGCATGTTCGTCGCCGAGGCGTAGGCGCGCACAGCGGTTTGCGCCCACGCGCGCGGATCGGGGGTCGTCATGCCCCGACGCTAGCACTCCGGGCACCCCCTTGACCCGCGTCAGGGGAGTCTCAGGGGGGAACGGGGGTGGCACCCAGTACCCCGTCCGGAGCGGATGTAGTTGAGTGGTGGGCATGTCAACGAACACTCCGGCCAACGGCGCGATCACCGCTCAGGGACTCGTCAAAACCTACATGCGGGGCCAGAGCCCCGTCCATGCCCTCGCGGGCATCAACCTCTCGCTCCCCCAGGGGACGCAGGTCGCCATCATGGGGCCGTCGGGCAGCGGGAAGACCACGCTGCTCCACTGCCTGGCGGGGGTGCTGCGCCCGACTGCGGGGAGGATCACCGTCGGGGGCGTGGAGACCACTTCCCTGTCCGAGCGCGCCATGTCCGCCATGCGCCTGCGCTCCTTCGGCTTCGTCTTCCAGGACGGGCAGCTGCTGCCCGAGCTCCCCTGCGAGGAGAACATCGCGATGCCCCTCATGCTGGCCGGTGCGGCCAAGGCGGAGGCCATCGCGAAAGCGCGCTCGATCCTGGCCAACCTCGGCCTCGACGGGGCGGGGCGCGCGCGGCCGGGGCAGCTCTCCGGCGGGCAGGCGCAGCGCGTCGCCATCGGGCGGGCGCTGGCCACCGATCCGGCCGTGATCTTCGCCGACGAGCCGACGGGCGCCCTCGACCAGGCGACCGGGGCCGAGGTCATGGGCCTGCTCACCAGCGCGTGCTCGGCGACCGGCGCGACGCTCATCCTGGTCACGCACGACGCCGGGGTCGCCTCGCGGGTCCCCCACACCATCCACATGCGCGACGGCCTCATCGACATGGAGGCGTCGCGATGAACCCGGTCCTCGCAGCGGCCAGCGCGATCCTGAGGGGCAGGGACCGCGCGACATCGGTCCTCACGGTCATCGCCTTCGCCCTGCCCCACGCGGTGTTCCTGGCGGTCCTGGGCGGGGTGGGGGCCTTCCAGGCGCGCGCCTCCCGCTTCGACGCGGCCTACTCCGAGCAGATGGGCCAGGGGGGCGGGACCATGTACACGGCGCTCGCCTACTTCGCGGCCACGCTGCTCATCGTCCCGATCCTGTCGATGGGCGCCGCCGCCGCCCGCCTGGGAATGAGCAGGCGCGCCCACGACCTCGCCGTCCTGCGGCTCATCGGACTCGGCCCGGGCGCGGCCAAGCTCGCCTGCGTCGTCGAGACCGCCGCGCACGCCGGAGCGGGGGTCGTCGTGGGCTCCGTGCTCTACGCGGTGACGCTGCCCGCATGGGGGCTCATCGCCTTCCAGGGCTGGCCGATGGGCGCCTCCGAGATGTGGGTCGGTGTCCTGCTGCTGCTGGGCGCCGCCCTGGCGATCGTCGTCCTGGCCGCGCTGTCCGCCTGGTTCGGCATGCGCAAGGTCGCCATCACCCCCCTGGGCGTCACCCGGCGCCAGAAGGCCGACAGGGTCACCCCCATCGGCGTCGTCATGGGCGCCGTGCTCCTGGTCGTGTGGATGACTGCCGGGTCGAAGCTGATGGACGCGGGCTTCGCCATCGGCATGGCCGCGCTGTTCGGCTTCCTGGCGGCGATCTTCCTGATCGTCAACCTCATCGGTGTGTGGAGCGTGTCCCTGCTGGGCCGCCTCATCGCCGCCGTCGCCCGCCGCCCCCAGACGGTGCTCGCCGGACGGCGCCTCGTCGACGACCCCCGCAGCCTGTGGCGCTCCTTCGGGCCGGTCGCCCTGGTCGGCTTCCTGGTCGGAGTCCTCTACCCGATTCTGTCCGTCGTCGGGGGGATGGCCGGAGACGATCCCGTGAGCCGCATGGTCGGCGACGACATGCTCAGGGGCATGATCCTCACCTTCTGCATCGCCCTGGCGCTGGGTGCGATCTCCACCGCCGTCAACCAGGCGATCCGCGCCATCGACTCGGCGGAGCAGGCCCGGGCGCTGTTCCGCATGGGCTCGCCGTTGGCCTTCATGGACCGCGCGCGCCGGATCGAGATCGGGGTGCCGGCGCTGCTCATGATCCCCGGGTCGATGCTGATCGGATTCCTCTTCATCATCCCCATAGCAGGTCAGGCCGGGCTGTGGGGCACCCTCGGCGCCCTCCTGGCCACCGCGCTGGGCGGGGTCGCCCTGATCCTCGCGGCCTCGGAGTTGTCCGCCCCGCTGCGGCGCGCGATCCTGGAGGAGGCGCGCGAGAGCAACGAGTAGGGTCCGAAGACGGCTGGGAAATTGTGTGGCCCCAGCTGGACCGGCACTGCGGCGCGCCGCAGTGCCGGTCTTTTCGCCGCGATAACCGGCCTTTCTGCCGGACCGCTCGAACATTACCGGGAAATCTCGGGAATCGGCCAACCCCGGTGTTAGCCTGGCCAGAACCATCCGCAGATGGAAGAAAGGTGAACAGTCATGGCGCTGAACGCACAAGGAAGCACCAGGCGCGTGCTCACAACTGTCACGGCTCTGGCGCTGGGCGTCGGCCTGGTCGCACTGCCCGGGGTCGCAAGTGCCGCTGACGCCTCGTCCGCCGCGGCCGCCCAGGCGACTGCCGGCCGCACGGGGCCGCAGGCCGACGCCGACGGCGTGTGGAAGCAGGACTCCAAGGGCTGGTGGTACCGGCTCCCGGACGGCTCCTACCCAGCCGGAACCGACATGGTCATCAACGGGGTGGAGTACACCTTCGACGCCGAAGGCTACATGCGCACCGGGTGGGTGCGCTCCGCCGAGGGCTGGCGCTACTACCACCCCTCGGGCGCCCGGGCCGGCGAGGGCTGGGTGCAGGACGGCGGAACGTGGTACTACATGAAGGGCTCCCCCGCCGTGGCCCATACGGGCGGCTGGCTCGAAGTGGGGGGCGCGTGGTACTACATGGACTCCAGCGGCGCCATGGCCACCGGCTGGGTGAAAGTCGGCGAGGACTGGTACTTCATGCAGCCCTCCGGCGCCATGGCCACGGGCTGGCTCCAACTGGGGGACACGTGGTACTACTTGCAGTCCAATGGGGTGATGGCCTACGGGATCGTCGAGGTCAACGGCGTCCCCCACGCTTTCGAGATCAATGGGGCCTGGGTGGGCGCATGGGACGGGACCGAGAGCGAGGACGTCGCCCCCTAGGGCCCGTCTCCGAATGGGCGCGGCCGTCCTAATGCCCGCGGACCGGCCGTGTTCTCCCCGGGTCCGCTCCTCGCCCCTTCGTGGCGCCGCGCACTAGGGGGCCAGGCGAACACAGCGCCGCGCGCAGGGGCTTGGTTCCGCCCGTGTGCGCGGTGCTGCGTTCCGTGGACCGGGGTCCTTGTGCGCGTACCCGGGGGGGCGGCCTGGGGAGGCGGTGCTGCTATCGCTCGCGGGCCGCCAACGGCGCGAGTCGTCGACACGGACGCGCGGGCCCCGGCCGTATCCCCGCTCCGCTCACCGTTGGAACCGGAGTCGGAGTCTTCGTCGTCGTGTGTTAGCCAAAACACTTATGTCCGCTATAGGTTTGGTGGTAATGTGGGCGCCATCCTACAAAGATGTGGAGAAAGGTGATCCGTTATGGCACTGACAACACGAGGCCGCGTAGGGCGTTTGATCGCGGTCGTGACAACTCTCGCCCTGGGCGTTGGCCTGGGCGCTCTCTCGGGGGTTGCGAACGCCGCTGACGCCTCGTCCGCCGGGATCGCCCAGTCGGGCGACCTCCCCCCGCAGGATCCCGCGCCCGTCAAGGGAACGTGGAAGCAGAACGCCGCGGGCTGGTGGTGGTACGAACTGCCGGACGGCTCCTACCCCGCCGGCGTCGACATGACCATCGACGGGGCCGAGTACACCTTCGACGACTGGGGCTACATGCGCACCGGCTGGGTGCAGGAGGCCGGCGGCTGGCGCTACTACCTGCCCTCGGGCGCCCGCCTCACCGGTGGCTGGGTGCAGGTCGGCGGCAGCTGGTACTACGTGGAGCCCAGCACCAAGTTGATGGCCACGGGCTACACGATCATCAACAACACCGCCTACTACCTGGACGACACCACAGGCGCGATGGTCACCGGCTGGAAGAAGATCGGCGAGAAGTGGTTCTACTTCGACTCCGACGGCGCCCCGAAGACCGGCTGGCTCGCGGGGAGGCGGGGCGCCTGGTACTATCTCGACGGTGACGGCGCCATGCTGACCGGCTGGGCGTATATCAACTTCCAGACGTACTACCTGGACGAGAACACCGGCGTGATGGCCCAGGGCTGGAAGAAGATCGCCGACAAGTGGTACCACTTCGACACGTCCGGAGGGATCAGCACCGGATGGGTCACGAGCGGCCAGTCCTGGTACTACGTCGTCAATGGCGAGATGGTCAAAGGTTGGTTGTTCAATAACTACCACTGGTACTACCTGGCTGATAACGGCGTGATGGCCACGGGTTGGACGAAGGTCGGGGACGAGTGGTTCTACCTGTACTCCGGCGGGTCGATGGCCACGGGCTGGCTGCAGCAGGGCAGCACCTGGTACTACCTGCGGCCCAGTGGTGTGATGGCAGCCAACGATGTCGTGGAGATCGACGGCGTACCGCACATCTTCGGCCCTGACGGCGCCTGGCAGGGCGTCTACAAGGAGAAGCCCCCAGTGGAATGAGCCGCACCGGGGCCGCCGGGTCTCTGGGCCATCCCAGTGCCCCGGCGGCAACCGGGCATGACTTGGCGGGGCGGCGGCCGGGCAGCCCTGGGCAGTCGTTCCCACTCATCGGGCCCTGCCTGCGCGTTCTCGCCGAACCGTCCCGGGGTGGGGCCCGCGTGGGATCACCGTGCGGGCCCCACCCGTGTCCCCGCGCCCGTGCCGGCCGTGCTCCCCGCGCTGATCATGGGCAGCGCCGTGGGGTCCGCCATCCACTCCCGTGCGGGCGGCCAGTGCGTTCCATGGGGCTGCTTCGCGGACGGTCCGCCCCGTTCACCGTTGGAACCGGAATACGAAGCGTTGTCGTCGCACGTTGTCCAGAACACCTATGTCCGCTGTAGGTTTGGTGGTAACGTGAATGGCGTACGACGATGTGGAGAAAGGTGGTCCGTTATGGCACTGACAACACGAGGCCGCGTAGGGCGTTTGATCGCGGTCGTGACAACTCTTGCCCTGGGTGTCGGCCTGGGTGCTCTTTCGGGGGTCGCGAACGCCGCTGACGCCTCGTCCGCCGGGGTCGCCCAGTCGGGCGACGGCCCCCAGTCCGGTCCTGCGCCCGTCAAAGGCACGTGGAAGCAGAACGCCACGGGCTGGTGGTACGAGTACCCGAACGGCGGATACCCCACGGCGGTTGACATAGTCATCGACGGGGTCGAGTACTGCTTCGACGGCAAGGGCTACATGCGCACCGGTTGGGTGCTGGCGGATGAGGGCTGGCGCTACTACTACCCGTCGGGCGCCCGCGCCGGCGTCGGCTGGGTGCTGGTCGACGGCGAGTGGTTCTTCATGGAGGGCGATCGCCCGCACGCCCGCAGCGGTGGATGGTTCGAGCTGGACGGCCTCTGGTACTACCTGGACGCCAGGGGCGCCATGGTGACCGGATGGAACAAGATCGACGGCAAGTGGTACTACCTCGACGGTGACGGCGCCATGCTGACCGGCTGGGCGTTCATCGGCTACCGCTGGTACTACCTGGACGACGGCGGTGCGATGGCCACGGGTTGGACGAAGGTCGGGGACGAGTGGTTCTACCTGTACTCCGGCGGGTCGATGGCCACGGGCTGGCTCCAGGAGGGCAGCACCTGGTACTACCTGCGGCCCAGTGGTGTGATGGCGGCCAACGACGTCGTGGAGATCGACGGCGTGGCGCACATCTTCGACGCCTCCGGCGCCTGGCAGGGCGTCTACAAGGAGAAGCCCCCGGTGGAGTAGTCGGGCGGAGGACGGCTGCCGCCGCAGCGCTCCCAGCGCCCGGGCGGCAGCGCAGTCCAGCTCGGTGGGGCGGAAGACGGGGACGGGGCCTTACCACGTGCCCCCTCCCAGTGTCCAGTCCCGCCTCGGGGCAACCGCTCCGATCCTCTTTCAAGGCCCGGGGTCCGCGCAGGAACTGCGCGGACCCCGGGCCTTGTCCCCGTGCGGGGAGCGCCTCCGCCCGCACTGGGCGTCCAGTGCTATGCCCGCGCAGTCCGGCGCTGTGGGCTCCGTGCTCCCGGTGCCCGCAGTCAGCGGCTGTTGCATTTGCTCTGCGACGGTATTCAGATAACTGTGAGTCGCGAGGGGTGCTGTCGGTAGAGCCCCGATCCGCCTCGAGTGCGGTTGGCGGTGCCCCGATCCCCTTCGGGCGCGGTGGCGACCAGGACGCTCTGGACCAACGGGGTTCCGCACTGCTTCGACTCCGGCGGATGTTGGCGGGGAGAGTGCCAGGTGTGAGGCTCCCTGGCGCTGGGACGCGGACCCCGGATCGGGGAAGCGAAGGGCCCCGCTCCTTTTGGGGGGCGGGGCCGCTTCCGTCGCGCGATCACTGGGCGCGCAGGGTCAGTGTGCGGAGGTGCTGTGCCGGGGCTGGCGCGGGAGCCGTTAGTAACGGCTGCCGATGGTCACCATGCCGGTCACAAGCAGGTAGACGAATAGGACGGCGTAGAGGATGCCGGCGATGGCGCCGATGATCCCGAGCCACCACGCCGCCTTGCCCTCCTTGCGGTCCTTGGACATGGCGGAGAACCCGTAGGCAGCAGCGGCGATGCCCAGGACGATGGAGAACTTGCCGACGAAGCCGCTCAGGGCGCTCTCGAGGCCGGAGCCGGGGTCGGCGGTCCACCACAGGGTGAAGAGGATCCACGGGACCAGGGCGAGGCCGAGCGCGCCGAGGCCGCCGGTCGAGAATCCGCCGGTGGGCGCCGCAGGGGCCGCCTGCCCGGGGGCGACGGCCGGGAGCTGGTTCGCGGGTGCGGGGAACTGCTGGGCCTGCGCGCCGGGTGCGGGGAACTGCTGGGCTTGGGCGGCGTCAGGGGCGGGGAACTGCTGGGGCTGCTGGGGGCCCTGCGCCCCTGAGGTGTTGTAGGGATTGGTGGGGTCGGACACGATTACTCCTTGTGGATCCTTTTCTCAAGCGATTACACGGTAGCAATGGTCTTACTGGGCGGTCAATATCCTCTCAAAGGGAGAACAGGCGCTCGACCACGGAAACAACGCCGCCCTCGTTGTTGGACGGGGCCACGAAACGGGCGGCGCGCACGACATCGGGATCGGCGTTCGCCACAGCGAAGGAAAGATCCGCCTCCGCCAGCATTGACAGGTCGTTGTGGAAGTCCCCGAACACCGCCGTCTGCGCCCGGGTCACGCCGAGGGCGCCCTGGAGGGCGCGCACGGCGCGGCCCTTGTCGACCCCGCGGATCTGCAGATCCGCCCAATTCGCGCCCGACACCGCGTACTGGTGCGTCGAGCGGAAACGGGCCAGCGTCGCCTCCGCGAGGGGGCTGACAGGATCCAACGAGTGCACGGCGAGCTTGACGATGGCGTCGTCCAGCTCCCCCGCCTCGATAGCGTCGAGGACGTCCAGCTGGGAGTCCACCTGGCGCGTGCGGTGGTAGTAGGGGACCACTCCTGCGACGAAGGGCTCGTCGACCCTCTCGACGTAGGCGGAGCGCTTCCCGCACATGACCAGCCCGCCGTTGACGCCGCCCGGTCCTGTCGCCGCGCGGACCAGGCGCACGGCCTCGCGCAGCGTCGGCAGGTCCAGGGGGCTCGACGAGATCTCGGCGCCGTCGCGCATGACGATCGCGCCGTTCTCCCCGATGACGGTCATACCGGGGCGGTCGGGGAACATGTCGAGCAGCGTCCAGACCTGGCGGCCGGACGCGGGGGCGAAGGTGGCGCCCCGCGCGTCCAGCTGGTCGAGCATGCGCCACAGCCCGCCGGGGAAGCGCTTCCGGTCGTCCAGGAGCGTCCCGTCCATGTCCGCGACGACGAGGCGCACGTCCGCCGGGGCGTACGCCCCGGGGTCGGTGGGCACCGCGGGGCGGGCGCTCACTCGCCGGACTTGAGGGACGCCTGCTCGGCCTCGGAATCCGGGACGAAGGCGTCGGTCTCGAGGTCGGCCCAGTACTCCTCGGCCCAGGGATCCTCGATCGGCTGGCTGCGCTTCCACAGGACGTAGCCGACGCCCGCGGCTGTCGCGGCCAATGCGACCAATCCGACGGCGCGCAGGAAACGGCGTTTACGGACCTTCGTGGTGGGGGTTGTCAGGGCCACAGTGGAAACCTCCTTGGCGCGGCGCGCACGTTCTGAAAGGGGACCGGGGGCGGACAGGGCGCTGCCCGCCTGGTTGACTGCGCGCGAAGCGCGGGGGAGGTAGTCCTCCACAAGGTTCGCGCGGGCGGACTCGATGGCGGGGCCTGCGTGCTCGACCACGCTCTTGGCGCGGGCGGCGGCCGACTCGAC
>NZ_CP017298.1:1714337-1719353 GCF_001746855.1 Pauljensenia hongkongensis
TCGACGGCGGGGGCCGCGCGGTCGATGGCGCGGGCGAGGGCGGCCTGGGCGCGGGGGGCGGCCCAGTCGACTCCGGCGCCCACCAGATCGGCGGCCTTCACGGCCACCTTCCCGGCGTACACGGCGGCCGTGTCCCGCAACTGCGCGGCTTCCTCCCGCAATTGATCGACGTCGAAATTCGGTGTGGGGGCCATAGTGTCTCCGAATCTGTCCAGTGGTGTCCGGCGCCCCGCGGGGAACGGAGCGCCGCTGGGTACCATTGTGCTACGAATGCCTGTGATCCGCAGCCCACTGACTGAGGAATCGGACGGGACTTGCGCTAACGGCGTAGCCCCCGCGTGGTCGCGGGCGCCGATAAGTGCGACGATTGACGCCATGAAAGCTATTGTGCACACCTCCATGGGTGACATTGCCCTCGATCTCTTCCCCGACCACGCGCCCAATACGGTGAACAACTTCGTTGGCCTGGCCAGGGGCGAGCGCGAGTGGACGGACCCCCGCACCGGGCAGAAGACCTCGCGGCCCCTCTACGACGGCACCGTCTTCCACCGCGTCATCAAGGACTTCATGATCCAGGGCGGAGACCCCCTGGGCAACGGGACCGGCGGCCCCGGCTACCAGTTCAACGACGAGATCCACCCCGAACTGGCCTTCAACGAGCCGTACCTGCTGGCCATGGCCAACGCGGGCAAGCGCATGGGCAAGGGGACCAACGGATCCCAGTTCTTCATCACCGTCGTCCCCACGCCGTGGCTGCAGGGCAAGCACACGATCTTCGGGAAGGTCGCCGACCAGGCGTCCAAGGACGTCGTCGACGCCATCATCTCGGTCCCCACGGGCGCGAACGACCGCCCCGCCTCGGACGTCGTCATCGAGTCCGTCGAGATCGTCGACTGAGGCCGCCTCACCACGGGGCCGGGGGCCGCTACCGCAACGGCACCCGGCCCCGGCGACCGCCCTCCAGGCCCTGACGAAAGGCACTCCGATGAGCATGCCCCGATTCGGACAGCGGTCCGACCCGCGCGCCGCCCCCGACTGCCCGCGGCACCCGGGCGCCCGCAGCGTCGACTACTGCAAGCGGTGCAACCGGCCCATGTGCCCCTCCTGCGTGGTCCCCACCGAGGTCCGCAGCATCTGCGTCGACTGCGCGAAGTCCTCGCGGGGCCGCAGGAGCGCGAGGCTCGGCTCCGCAGCCGCCTTCCTGCGCTCCTCCGGGGCCCCCGTCACACTGGTCCTCGTCGGCGTGTGCGTCCTCATGTACCTCCTGGTCCTGGTGGTCCCCCCCGTGCAGAGCCTGTTCATGCTGGTCCCGGCGTGGGTCGGCCCGCGCCCGTGGATCGTCGTGACGTCCGCCTTCCTCCACTCGGGGTTCCTGCACGTCTTCTTCAACATGCTCACCCTGTACTGGGTGGGTTCCGTGGTGGAGAGGGCCATCGGGCACTGGCGCTACGGGGCCGTGTGCCTGATAAGCGCCCTCGGGGGATCGGCCCTGGTGATGCTCTGGTGCTTCGTCCAGCCCGAAGCGCTCTTCGCCGCCACTGTGGGCGCTTCGGGCGCCGTCTTCGGGCTCTTCGGCGCGGTCTTCGTCCTGCAGCGGCTCTCGGGCTCGTCCACCGCGCCGATCCTCATTCTGCTGGGGGTCAACCTGGTGTACGGGTTCGCCAACCCCGGGGTGTCGTGGCAGGCGCACATCGGGGGCTTCCTGGCGGGGGCGGCCGCCACGTGGGCGCTGCTGCGCACCAGTGGGCGCCCGGGCGGGACGCTGGCCCCGAGGGCCAAGCAGATCGCGGTGTGTGTGGCAATGGCCGCCGCGATGGCCGCCCTGTGCGCCGTGTCCTACTGGGGGCTCGTCGCGCTGTACGCCTGACGCCGCCTCGCGCGCCATGGCCAGGTCAGCCTAACCTAAGGGGGCAGGCTCAGCCCCGACGGAAGGAACACCATGGCGACCCCCTGGGACATCTACGACCAGCTCATCGACCAGATCCCGGCGGACATCACCGTCCAGAGCGCCCGCGCCGACGGGAAATGGCGGCGCATCGGCACTTCCGAGGGCGGGGCGGGCATGGCCTTCGGCATGAACGTCCAATCCCGCCCCCGTACCGTCGCCGCCGCAGAGGACTTGGTCGGCCGCCCCCTCCGCGACGCGGCCAACCTGGTCAAGAGTTGGAACTTCGAGGACGCGGGCCTGGGGATGGCGGCCATCAACGCCTACCACAGCCACACCGACCGGGCCCTGGCCCACGGTTTCACGCCCCTGGCGGAGAACAACTGGGGCAGGACCTTCCACGCCTACGCCGACGCCGTCGCGGGCAAGAGGGTGGCCATCGTCGGCCACTTCCCCTTCGCGCCCGCCGCCCTGCCCGACGTGGCGGAGCTCATCGTCCTCGAGCGCGCCCTCTTCGACGGCGACTACCCCGACAGCGCGTGCGAGTACCTGCTGCCCGGCGTCGACTGGGCGTTCATCACCGGCAGCGCCTTCGTCAACAAAACCATGCCGCGGCTGCTCGAACTCACCCGCGGCGTCCACTCCGTCGTGCTGGGGCCGTCCGCCCCCGCCTCGCCCATCGTCCTCGACCACGGGGCCAGCGAGGTCCTCGCGTTCGCCTCCTGCCACCCTGCGCTGCTCGAGGAGGGGCTCGCCGGGCGGCTCCCCGGCGGGATGTTCGACGCGGGGATGCGCGTGGGCCTGGCCCGCGGCTGACCCCGGGAGGACTGGCGTCGGCCGGTGGTAGCCCGGTGGTGCTCGGGGTGGTTGGAACAGCGTTCGACGGTGCCGCGGCCGCGGCCGCGGTGAGCGGGGGCGCGTTCACTGCTGTTGCGGAGCAGGTGGCAACAGCAGTTCGACCGCGGCCCCGTCGGAGGAGAGTGCAGTGACCTCCTTCTTGGCCGTCCTGCGCAGTTGGCTAGCGCCACCACAGGGTCATGAGGAAACCGACCATCATGATGCCCAGGCCGATGACGATGTTCCACCAGGAGATCCCGGGGACCGGGTAGGCGCCGGAGGAGATGTAGTACACCATCAACCACACCAGGCCGATGAGCAGAAGGCCGCAGAACAACGGCGCCCACCACACCGGGCTCAGCGGAATCCCCTCGGTCCACGGGCGGATCTCGGTGTCGTCGGCAGCGTCCCTGCCGTTCTTCTTCCGCTTCTTCGACTCGGCCACATCTTTCCTTTCTCCGGGGAAGGCGGACTCGCCGCCTCGGCTTCGCGCCGAGATAACGGCACTGCACATAGCGTAGTCTCGGAGCAGGGCGCAGGAAAAGCGGGGCGCTCCGAGCGGGTCCTGCCCGCCGGTCCCGGCCGCGCCACAACCACAGGAAGGGAGGGCCATGAGCCGCCGTCCACCGCGCGCCGCCGCGGCGATCCTCGCGGTCACCATCGCCGCCGGGGCGCTCTTCTCCGTCTCCTTCCTCAACAACAGGCGCAACCCGGCCTCCGGGGGAGCGCTCGAGGACCTCGTGCGCGCCCGGCAGGACTCCGTGGCCTCCCTGGAAGCGCAGAACCGCGACCTGCAGAGCCAAATCGACCAGTACGCCGGGCAGTCCGGCGCACGGGCGGCCTCGACGACCGTCCCCGCCCTGGCCGCCTCGCCCGTCGTCGGCCCCGGGGTGGAGATCACCCTCACGGACGCCCCCGCCGACCAGGCCCCCGAGGGCGCCAGCCCCAACGACCTCGTCATCCACCAGCAGGACATCGAGGACGTCATGAACGCCCTGTGGTCCGGCGGCGCCGAGGCGATGACCGTCCAAGGCGCGCGCATCACCTCCAGGACCGTCATCCGCTGCATCGGCAACGTCATCCTGGTCGACGGGACCAGTTACTCGCCGCCCTACGTCGTCCAGGCGATAGGCGACCCGGGCGCCCTGCGCGAGACGGTCATGGCAAATCCACGTATCGTTAACTACCAGGCCTACGTGGCCCGCTACGGCCTCGGATGGGACATGCGGGAGAAAGACCAGTTGCGCTTCCCGCCCGCCGCAACCGACACGACCCTGAACTACGCACACGTGGAGGCACCAACGAATGGGTGAACACATCGCCCACGCCCGCCCGCCGAAGGGCAGGGGCCGCAGAATCTTCTGGAACACCGTCGGCGTCATTGGCGAGCTCCTCATCACCGCGAGCTTCGTGATCGGATTGTTCGCCGTGTGGCAGTTGTACTGGACGACGTTCCAGGTCCAGGGCCAGGTCGCCCAGACCATCACCGCCTACGAGGAGGACCACGCGCCCGTGGCGCGGCAAGCGGGCGAGGCACGCACCGACGCCCCGCCGGCCTTCACGCGCGAGGTGTCCGACGGGGAGGTCTACGGGCTCGTCCACGTGCCCAGCTGGGACTGGATGAAGATCCCCCTCGCCGAGGGGACCACGTCGGCCGTCCTCGACAACGGGTGGGCCGGCCACTACGGCAACACCGCCCAACCCGGCCAGCTCGGCAACTTCTCCGTGGCCGGGCACCGGCGCACCTACGGCAACAACTTCCGCTGGATCGACCGCCTCGGGGAGGGGGACAAGGTCGTCGCCGAGGTCGACGACTTCTACGTCGTCTACTCCGTGCAGACCTGGGAGATCATCAGCGCCGACGACCCCGACCAGGTCCGCGTCATCGCGCCCGTCATCGACGACCTCACCTTCAACAAGGAACCCACCGAACGGTGGATGACGATGACCACTTGCAACCCCGAGTACGGCAACTGGGAGCGCTACATCGTCCACCTCAAGTTCCAGTCGTGGACGCCCAAGTCCTCCGGCGTCCCCGCCGAACTGCTCGACGAGCCCGAGTCCTGACCCGAACGGAAGCACATGTACGCCTGGATATTCCGCCACCTGCCCGGACCCACGTGGTTCAAGGTCATTGAGTCCCTGGTGCTCATCGGACTGGTCGTCGCCGCCCTGTTCACCTGGGTGTACCCGTGGGTCCAGACCTACCTGGAGCTCGGGGACGCCTCAGTGGGCTGAGCCGCCGCGACCAGCCGCCGGAGCCGCCCAGGGGGCACGGGGCGGTCCGCACCGGC
>NZ_CP017298.1:1719493-1723403 GCF_001746855.1 Pauljensenia hongkongensis
CGCACCGGCCTCCTACTGCGCCCCCGGCCCGCCGCGCGGGCGCCCGCTCCGCCCGCCCCATCGGGCGTGTACTGTGGGTCCCGTCCGCGCCCACTCGGCGCCGCGCCCCCGAACGCACCCGCCCCGGCCGGGGCCCAGCACCGTGGAGGAACAGATGACGCGCATCCTGTGCATCGACAACTACGACTCCTTCGTGTACACGATCGTCGGGTACCTGCGCCACCTCGGCGCCCGGGTCGACGTCGTCCGCAATGACGCGGTGGATCCCCAGTGGCACGACGGCGCCTACGACGGCGTCCTCGTCTCGCCCGGCCCCGGCGACCCCGCCGGCGCGGGCGCCACCTTGCGGACCATCGCCGAGTGCGCAGAGCGCGCGGTCCCCATGCTGGGGGTCTGCCTCGGCATGCAGGCGCTCGGCGAGCTCTACGGCGGCGCCGTCGGGCACGCCCCCGAACTCATGCACGGGAAGACCTCGGTCATCACCCACGACGGGAAGGGCGTGTTCGCGGGCGTCCCCTCGCCCCTGACCGTCACGCGCTACCACTCGCTGGCGGTCGACCCGGCCACCGTTCCCAGTGCGCTGGAGGTCAGCGCCTCCACCAGCTCCGGGATCGTCATGGGCCTGCGCCACCGCGACCTGCCCCTGGAGGGCGTGCAATTCCACCCCGAGTCCGTCATGACCCAGTCCGGGCACCTCATGTTCGCCAACTGGCTGGCGGTGTGCGGCGACGGGGGCGCTCCCGCCCGTGCGGCCACCATGGCGCCCGTGGTCGCCCGGCGCTCCAGCCTCTGAGGCGCAGGGGCCGGGCAGCGGGCGCTCGACCCATTGCCCGGCCCCTGGGGGCGGTTCGCGCGCTAATGGCTGGTCGGCGTGGGAGTGGGCGTGCCGTTGCCCTTCCCCTTGGAGACCTTCACATTCACCTGGGTCCCCTTGTTGACCTTCTGCCCCTCGGCGGGGTCGATGCTCACCACCTGCCCCTTCGGCTTGTCCGAGTCCACCTCGGTCATGTTCGGCTTCAGGCCCACCCCCTCCAGAGCGGCTTTCGCGTCCTCCGCGGACGTGCCGACCACAGTGGGGATGGTGACCTGGTTGTTGCCGCTGGAGATGGTCACGTTCACCTTCGCGCCCTTCTGCGCGGAGGAGCCGGCCTCCGGATCCGAGTACACGATCTGGTCCTTCGGCTGTTCGGAGTCGTCGGTGAAGTCCACGGTCCCGAGTTTGAGGCCGACGTTCTCCAGCGCGGACCGGGCCTGCTCCTGCTTCATGCCGGACAAATCGGGCACGGCAACGGTGTCCGAGCCAGACGACAGGTACCCGGTGACAGTCGAACCGGCCTTGACCTTCGAGGCCGACGAGGGGTTGACCTTCGCGACCTTGCCCTCGCCGACCTCTTCCGAGGCGACCCGGTCGCTCGAGACCTCCCACTTGAGGCCGACGGCCTCCACGGCCCTCTTGGCGTCGTCGGGGCTCATCCCCACGAGGGAGTCGGGGACCGCGACCGAGTCGGGGCCGCTGGACAGCGTCGCCGTGATGGTCGACCCCTCCTCGGCCTGCTCTCCGCCGGGAGGGTTCGTCGAGACGACCGACCCCTCGGCGACACTGTCGGAGGCCACCCTGTCGGCCGCGATCGCCCACGTGAAGCCCGCGGACTCGACCTGCGCCTTCGCCTCCGCCTGCGTGTAGCCGACCACGTTGGGGACGGCCGCAGTGGCCGGCTTGCCCTTCCAATTCGCCAGCGCGTACACGGAGGATCCGATGACGAGCAGTGCGAGGGCGATGAGCGAGCCGATGAGCATGGCACGGCGCTTGCGGGCGCGCGCCTCGTCCTCCTCGTTCGCCCCGTTCGCCGGGGTCGGGGCGGGGCCCTGCGCGCCCTGCCCCTGCCTCGCGGGGTTCGCGATCACCGTGGAGGTGGGCGAGGCAGCCGCCGAAAGGGGGATCGTCGCGGCAGTCTGGTCCTGCCGGGGCATCTGCCCCATCCACACGGAGGTCTCCGGGGCCGAGACGCCGAGGCCGCGGGAAACCCGCATGAGGTCGGCCAGCATCGCGTCGGCGCTGGCGTAGCGCTGGTCGCGGTCCTTCGCCAGCGCCTTCATGACGACGCGGTCGAGGGCATCGGGGATGTCCGCGGTGATCGACGAGGGGATGGGGGGCATCTGCCCCACGTGCTGGTAGGCGACCGCGACCGCCGAGTCCCCCTTGAAGGGCGGGCGCCCGGTGAGGAGCTCGAAGAGGACGACGCCCGTCGAGTACAGGTCGGACCGGGCGTCCACCTGCTCGCCGCGCGCCTGCTCGGGCGACAGGTACTGCGCGGTCCCCACGACGGCGTTCGTCTGGGTCATGGTCGCCTGCGAGTCGGTGAGGGCGCGGGCGATGCCGAAGTCCATCACCTTCACCTTGCCGTCGTTGGTCAGCATGATGTTCCCGGGCTTGATGTCCCGGTGGACCAAGTGGGCGGCGTGGGAGTACTCGAGGGCCTGGAGCACGCCCCCGACGATCTCGATGGCCTCGTTGATGGGGACCGGCATCCCGTCGGAGATGAGCTCCTTGACGGTGTGCCCCTCCACGTACTCCATGACGATGAAGGGGATCGAGATGGCCCGCCCCTGCGCGTCCTCGATCATCTCCTCGCCGGTGTCGTAGACGGCGACGATGTTCGGGTGGTTCAACGAGGCGGCAGACTGCGCCTCGCGGCGGAACCGCGCCTGGAAGATCGAGTCCAGTGCCAGGTCGCGGCGCAGCATCTTGATGGCGATCACACGCGACAAGCGGGTGTCGAATCCCAAGTGCACCTCCGCCATGCCCCCGCGCCCAATCAGGGAGCGGACCTCATAGCGTCCGGCTAAACGGCGGGCCACGGGCTCTGCCATGTCCTGACCTCCTCGGTAGGGGTAGTCCCTGCGTGCGCGGACAGCAGGGAACCGATCATGTGCTTGATCGTAACGGCTGCGAGGACGACGAGCGCCAGAACGACGAGGGCGACGATCACAGCCCTGAGAACGCGCTTGCCCAGGGGAACGGGTGGGGAGACAACAGAACGATTGTACTTCGTCGCCTTCGGGGGCTGTGTCGAATGCGCCGCCCTGGCGTCCAGGGCGTGCCAGCGGGGCTTGTCCGGATCCGGTTCAGTGCGCTGCTCGAACACCGAACGGCGGGGGCGGACGGGCGCGGTGGGAGTGCCCGACTTCTTCTTCGCAGCGGGGCGGGGCGGGGGCACCGTCCCGAGGATGCGCGCCACCGACGGCGATTTGCGCGTGATAACGGCCCCGTCGTCCTCGCTGCGCTCACGCCGTTCACGGCGCTCACGGCGGGCCTCCTCGCGCCTGCGCTCCTCCGCCTCGGCGCGCTCCCTGCGCTCGCGCTCCTGCCTGGCGGCGGCTTCGGCTTCGGCGCGCTGGCGCTCCTCCTCAGCCCGGCGCTCCTCCTCGCGGGTGCGCCTGGCCTCTGCCGCCGCGTCCTCCCGGTCGCGGGCCTTCTGGCGCTCCCTGAGCCTGCGGGTCAGTGCCTCCAGGCGCAGTGCCTCCTCCGCCTCGGACCTGGTCATCCCCGTATCGGTGACGGCGGCGTGGCGGCCGGTTGTGGTGGTGTCGGGCGCGGGGGCGCGGGGGCTGGTGAGGTCGGGGACGGTGAGCGGGGGGTGCTCCGTCCCGGTGTCGGTGACGGCGGCGTGGCGGCCGGTCGTGGTGGTGTCGGGCGCGGGGGCGCGGGGGCTGGTGAGGTCGGGGACGGTGAGCGGGGGCTGGTCCCCGGGCGCCCGCTTCGCGCGGGTGCGGGGAGAGGGCTTGGTCTCCACAGCCGGGTCGGTGGGCGCCTCGACGCCGACCGAGGCGCGCAACTGGGCGGGCATGGCCGAGCGAGCGGTCGCCACCCCCGGCTCCGCGTCCGCGACGGCGGCGGGCGCCACCGCCG
>NZ_CP017298.1:1723453-1733078 GCF_001746855.1 Pauljensenia hongkongensis
CCGCGCCCTGGCTGACGGCCGGGGAAGGGGGGTGCGCATCGGCATGGGGGCCGCTGCGGGCAGCTGCTGCGAGAGCATCTGGGGCGGGCCGGACGACGGGGGCGCGGGGTCCACCTCGTCGAAGATCCGCACCTGCGGGTCCGATGCGGGCCGCGGCCGCGCGACGAGGCCCTCCGGCGGGCGCAGCAGCTCCTCGGGCAGCGTCCGCCTCGGCTTGTGGCGCACAGGGGCCACGATGGGGACGGAGGGCTGGACCGGGGTGCGCGGGGCGTTGGACCGGGACACGGACCTCGGCGGCGGCAGCGGAGTGGGGGTCACCGGGATGCCCATCGCCTTCGCCGCGCCGGCCAGCTCGCGGACGGCGGCGGAACCGGACTCGGGGCGCTTGGCGGGATCCTTCTCCAGCAGGTGCAGGATCACGTCCGCCAGGGGCTCGGGCACGAAGTCCGGCAGGGGCGGCACGGGGTCGTTGACGTGGGCGAAAGCGATGTCCACCTGGGTCTCGCCCGTGAAGGGGCGTTTGCCCGTGGCCGCCTCATAGGCGATGACCCCCAGGGCGTAGAGGTCGCCGATGGGGGTGGCCACCTCGCCCATCGCCTGTTCGGGCGGCAGGTACTGGGCGGTACCCATGACCATCCCCACAGCGGTCAGGTTCACCTGGCCGGTCGCGCGCGAAATACCGAAATCGGTGAGTTTGACCACGCCGTCGGGGCGCACGAGGATGTTCGCGGGCTTGATGTCGCGGTGGACGACGCCAGCGCGCGAGGCGGCCCCCAGTGCCATCGCGACCTGCACGAGCACCGGCATGAGGTACTCGGGGGCCAAGCGGGCCCCGCCGCGCAGGTAGTCGGTGAGGGGGAACCCCTCCACCAGCTCCATGATGATCCACCCGATGCCGTCCTCCTCGCCGGAGTCCTGCACGTTCGCGATGTTCGGGTGGGAGATGCTCATCGAATTGCGCGCCTCGAGGCGCAGGCGCGACAAGGACAGCTCCTCGCCGCTGAGCTCCGGGCGCAGCACCTTCGCGGCGACGATGTGGCCGCTGACGCGGTCGCGCGCCTTCCAGACCTCGCCCATGCCGCCCTGGGCGATGGGGGTGAGCAGGGTGTAGCGGCCGCCGAGGACGCGCCCCGCGCCGGATGTCATCTTCTGAATGGGGGTCACTGGAGCCCCGCTTCCAGGAGCGCGCGGGCGATGGGGCCCGCGACGGTGCCGCCGTGCGGCGTCGGCTCCGCCTCATCGCCCTCGACGACGACGGCGAAAGCGATCTGCGGGTCGTCCGCGGGCGCGAAACCCACTGCCCAGGCGTTCGCGCGCGCGCCGTTGCCGGTTTCCGCGGTGCCGGTCTTCGCGGCGACCGCGACGTTCGGGATCGCCATCGACGAGCCCGAGCCGTAGGGCTGCGAGACAACGGCCCGCATCATCGCAGTGACCTGGTTCGCGATCTCAGGAGTGACCGGTTTGCCCAGCTGCGCGGGCTCCGTGGTCGAACGGGTCTGCAGGTCGGCGTCCACGACCTGGTCGATCAAGTAGGGCGCCATCATGGTCCCCTTGTTCGCGACGGCCTGGGCCACCTCGGCCATCTGCAGGGGCGTCGCCTGCACGGTGTACTGGCCGATGGAGCTCATCGCCAGCTGCGCGGCGTCGGTGTCGGAGGGGAAGACGGAGGGGGTCACGGGCAGGGGGATGGCCTGCTCCGTGCCGAAGCCGAAGCGCTTCGCCACGTCGGAGAGCTGCTGGTTCGTCAGCGACTTGGAGGCGAGCACGAAAGTCGTGTTGCACGAGCGCGCGAAGGCCTCGGTGAGCGTCGGCTTCCCGTCGCCGCACTGTGAGGACTCGATGTTCTCCACCTGGGTGGACGAGCCGGGCAGGGTCGTGGAGACAGGGGAGTCCATCCGCGTGTCTGGAGTGGCGATCCCGTTCTCCAGCAGGGCGACCGCGGTGAGGATCTTGAACGTGGACCCGGGGGCGTAGCGGTCCCCGCCGATGGCCCTGTTCACCAGGGGCCTGTTCGGGTCGGCCAGGAGGGCCCCGTAGGCGTCGTTCACGGACTGGGAGTCGAAGACCGCCAACGAGTTCGGGTCGTAGCTGGGCGAGGAGTACAGGGCCAGGACGGCCCCCGTCTTCGCGTTGAGGGCCACGACCGCCCCGCGTCGGTCGCCGAGCCGCTCGGCCGCGACCTGCTGCATCTTGTCGTCAAGGGTCAGCACGACGCCGCCGCCCTGGCGGCCCGCCCCGGTGAACAGGTTGCGCAGGCGCTGGGCGAACAGGGACTGGGACTGCCCGTCGAGCACTTCCTCGGCCGCTGACTCGAGCCCCGTCGACTGGGAGATCACGGAGGAGAAGTAGCCGGTCACGGACGCGTAGAGGGGGCCCTGGGAGTAGGAGCGCTCGAAGCGCTGGCTGCCGTCCTGCTTGGTGGACGAGGCGACCGCGCTGCCGTTGACGATGATCGGGCCGCGGTCGATCTCGGCGGAGTGCAGGATGGTGCGCTGGTTGCGCTCGTCGGCGTTGAGGGCGGGGGCGGCCACGAACTGCGTGTTCGTCATGCCCGCGCCCAGCAGTGCGAACATGATGAGGACGACGATGAAGATCCGCCGGATCTGGTTGTTCACTGGGCGTCACCTGCTTTCATGGGCTCATGGACCCCCGAGTTCCACGGCGCGGGGGTCGAGGCGGGGCGGCGCGCGGCGTCGGACACGCGGATCAGCAGGGCGACGGTGAGCCACGAGGACACCATGGACGAGCCCCCCGCCGCCAGGAACGGCGCCGTCAGGCCGGTCAACGGGATCAGCCGGGTGATGCCGCCCAGGACGACGAACAGCTGGATGGCCAGCGAGAAGCTCAGGCCGGTGGCCAGCAGTTTCCCGAATCCGTCGCGGACGGTGACGGCGGCCCGCAGGCCGCGCTGGATGAGGACCAGGTAGAGGACCAGGATCGCCGCCATCCCGGTCAGGCCCAGTTCCTCGGCGAAGGACGAGAGGATGAAGTCGGAGTTGGCCAGGGGGACCAGCTGCGGGTACCCGCGGCCCCACCCGGAGCCCATGAGCCCGCCCGAGGCCTGCCCGAAGAGCCCCTGGACGACCTGGTAGGAGCCGCCCGTCGCCGAGTACACGTCGGGGTCGAGTGCGTTGAGCCACACGTTGAAACGGTTCGCGACGTGGGGGAACGCCTTCACCGCCACCGCGACGGCGGGGACGAAGAGGACGAAGCCGATGAGCAGCCAGGACGGGCGGTTCGTCGCCACGTAGAGGGTGGCGACGAAGAGGCTGAAGAAAAGCAGGGAGGTCCCCAGATCGCGCTGGAGGACCAGGATCGCGATGCCGATCAGCCACACGACCATGATGGGGCCCAGGTCGCGCCCGCGCGGCAGCCGCAGGCCGAGGAGTTTGCGGCCCCCGATGGCCAGGTTGTCCCGGTTGGTCACCAGGTAGCCGGCGAAGAACAGGGCGAGGGTGATCTTGACCAGCTCGCCGGGCTGCAGGCTCATGGGCCCCAGGCGTATCCACACGCGGGCGCCGTAGGTCTCGGTGCCCAGGCCCGGGATCATCGGCAGCAGCAGCAGCACCAGCGACAGGGCGCCGAAGGTGTAGGTGTAGCGCCGCAGCCTCCGGTGGTCGCGCACCGCGGTCAGGAAGAGCGCCGCCAGGACGATGGAGGCGGCGACGTAAACGCCCTGGCGCATGCCGACGGTCTCCCCGCCGAGGCGCTCGTAGGACAGGTCGAGCCTGTAGATCATGGCCAGCCCCAGCCCCGTCAGGGCGACGGCGACCGGCAGGATCACGGGGTCCGCGTAGGGGGCCAGGAAGTGGACGCCGACCTCGGCGACGACCGCGAGCACGACCAGGACGGCCACGTGGGTGAACAGGTTCGCGGGCAGTGCGCCCGTGTAGTTCAACGAGGCCAGGACGTAGCCGCCGACGCCGACGGCGAGCGCCAGGAGCAGGAGGAGGACCTCCACGAGCCTGCGCGAGCGGGCGGGGGCGATCGACACCGTTGCCATCAGGACGCGCCCCCGTCGCCGCTCTGGGCGGCGCCGTCCGTCTGGGGCGGCGTGCCCGACTGGGGCCCACCGGACTGGGGCTGGCCCGACTGGGCGGTGTGGGCGTCCTGGGCGGCGCGCGCGTCCTCAGCGGTGCGCCGCAGGCCCGCCAGGTACTCGTCGATGGCGGCCCGGGAGGAGCGCATCACCGGCGAGGTGAGGCGCTGCTGGTCGACGGGAGTGAGTTCGGCCAGGCTGACCTCGGTGACCTCGATGGCGTGGGAGAGCTTCCACGGCCCGATGGACTGGGGGATCCCCTGGTGGATGACGACGTAGCCGTCCTGGCCGATGGCGTAGTACTGGCTCTGGCTCCACGCCCACGACAACCAGCCCGCCGCGGCGACCAGCACCGTCACCAGCGACACGAAGACCGGCGTCCACCAGGCCGAGCGGCCGCGGCCCTCCGCCTCGTCGTCCTCGTCGTCCAGGCCCACCGCGTGGGAGCCCAGTCCCGCTGCCCGCGCCGCAGCGCCCTTGCCGCCCCGGGACTTCGCGTGGCGGTCGGCCGCGGCCGCCCCCACGATCTCGGGCGGCGCGGGCGGGAACTTGCCGGCCGGGACGATGTCGGCGATGACGCACGTGATGTTGTCGGTGCCGCCGCCTCGCAGGGCGAGGTCGATGAGCTCCTCCGCGCACTCGCCCGGATCCTCGCGCTCGGCCATGACCTGGCCGATGGTCTCGGGGGAGACCAGGCCCGACAACCCGTCGGAGCACAGCATCCACCGGTCGCCGACCACCGCCTCGCGCACGGTCTCGTCGGGGGAGACATCCGCCTGGGCGTCGCCGAGGATCTTCAGCACGACGTTGCGGTTGGGGTGGTGCTCGGCCTCCTCGGGCGTGATCTGGCCCGTGTCGACCAGGTACTGCACGAAGGAGTGGTCGGTGGTGACCTGCGTGAGGGTGTCCCCGCGCAGCACGTAGGCGCGCGAGTCGCCGATGTGGACCATCGCCAGCCGGTTGCCGCTGCGCATGAGGGCGATGCACGTGGTGCCCAGCCCCTCCAGGTCGCGGTCCCGGCTCGAGCGGTCGGTGAGCTCTTCGTGGGCGTCCATGAGCGCCTCGCGCAGCAGCGGCAGCATCGAGTCCGCCGGGTGGGAGTCCGTGTCGAGTGGCACCAGGTGGGCGAGGGCCACGGAGGAGGCGATGTCCCCGCCGGCCGGGCCGCCCATGCCGTCGGCGAGGACCAGCAGGTTGGCGCCCGCGTAACCGGAGTCCTGGTTGTTGGAGCGCACCAGGCCGACGTCGGAACGCGCCGCGTAGTGGAACTGAACTGCGTGTGCGGACATTTCACCCAACCAATTCGAGGGTCGTCTGGCCGATACGGATGACGTCGCCCACCTTCAACTGGTGCGGGCCCGTGAGGCGCTCGTCGTCGATGAACGTGCCGTTCCTGCTGGAGAGGTCTTCGATCCACCACCCGTCGGCCTGGGGGCTCAACGCGGCGTGGCGGCTGGACGCGTACTCGTCCTCGAGGACCAGGGTGCAGGCCGGGGAGCGCCCGATGACGATGGGGGCGTCCCCCAGGGGCAGCATCGTCCCCACCAGGGGCCCGCCGGTGAGCAGCAGGTCCTTGGGGGTCTGGGGGGCCCCCGCGGTCGGGCGCTTGCCGCCCTCCTTGCGCTTCTTCTTCGACTGGCGGCGCCGCTCGTCCGCCTTGGAGCGGCCCTTGCCCCGGGGGGTCACGACGGTGCCGTAGATGTCGCGCCGCAGGGTGTTGACGGCGGCGAGCACCAGCAGCCACAGGAGGACCAGGAAGCCGATGCGGAATACGGTGAATGCGAGGTCGGTGGTCATAGAGCTCCGCCCTGGTCGGGATGTGTCCAGAAGAGGATCTTCGTGCGTCCGATGACGATCTGGTTGCCGTCGAGCAGTGTCGCGGCGTCGATGCGGTGCCCCTCGACGAAGGTGCCGTTCGTGGAGCCGAGGTCGGTGGCGATCACGCCCGTGGGGGTGATGCGCAGTTCGAGGTGGCGCCTGGAGACGCCGGAGTCGGACACGACGATGTCCGCCTCGGAGCCGCGGCCGATGACGGTGATCGGCTCGGTGAGCAGCCACTTGTCGCCGTCGACGTCGATGATGGGGTGCTCGGGGGAGGCCGACGAGGCGGTGGCCGGGGCGGCCGGGCCCCGGCGCTTCTCGGCGTCTACGCTGAGGGTGCCCGAGGACGCTGTGGGGTCGGCGACGAACTCGATGACGACGGGCCCCAGCAGCGCGTAGCCGTTGGCCATCGCGTGCTCGGTGGCCTGCTGGGCGAACTCGTCGGCGAGGACGTCGAGGCTGGCCTCGAGGGAGTCGAGGTCGGCGTTCGAGGCGTGGACGGTGAAGTGGTTCGCTGTGATGATCCGCTCAGCGGTGACGGCCTGGACGTGGTCGTCCATGGCGCGCCTGATGGCCGTCGTGATGTCGACGGGCTTGATCCCCGACCGGAACACGCGCGAGAAGGCGCCGTTGACGCCGCGCTCGACGGCGCTCTCAAAGCGGTCGAAGATGCTCATTCGTGTCTCCTTGTCGCCCTGCGGTACTCAGTGCGTGCTGGCCTGGGGGTCCGGGTCGCACCCCCTCGGGGGATAGTCTAACCGCCGTTGCCAGATGAGGCGGTGGCGCAGGGTCGGCCCCTCCTGCGGGGAGCCTTGCCGCGGGGAGGGCCCGTCCGCGGGGACCGGGTGGCCCGCCCGCCGGGGCCGCGTGGTCCCGCCGCCCCCGCCCCGGGCGGCGGGGCGGCCGGGCTCAGAAGTCCCAGTCCTCGTCCTCGGTGTCCACGACCTCGCCCATCACGTAGGAGGAGCCCGAACCGGAGAAGAAGTCGTGGTTCTCGTCGGCGTTGGGCGACAGGGCCGCCAGGATCGCCGGGTTCACGTCGGTGGCGTCATGGGGGAAGAGCGCCTCGTAACCCAGGTTCATGAGGGCCTTGTTCGCGTTGTAGCGCAGGAACTTCTTGACGTCCTCGGTCAGGCCGAGGGGGTCGTAGAGGTCCTCGGTGTACTGCTCCTCGTTCTCGTAGAGCTCGTAGAGCAGGGAGTAGGTGTAGTCCTTGAGGTCGTCGCGCCGCTCCTGCGTGGACTCGCCCACAGCCAGCTGGTACTTGTAGCCGATGTAGTAGCCGTGGACCGCCTCGTCGCGGATGATGAGGCGGATCAGGTCGGCCGTGTTGGTCAGCTTCGCGTGCGCGCTCCAGTACATGGGGGCGTAGAAGCCCGAGTAGAAGAGGAAGGACTCGAGCATCGTGGAGGCGACCTTGCGCTTCTCCGCGTCGTCCCCGTCGTAGTAGGACTTGATGATCTGGGCCTTGCGCTGCAGGGCCTCGTTCTCGTTGGACCAGCGGAAGGACTCGTTGATCTCCTCGGTCGACAGCAGTGTGGAGAAGATCGACGAGTAGGACTTCGCGTGGACGGACTCCATGAAGGCGATGTTGGTGTACACGGCCTCCTCGTGGGGCGTGCGCGCGTCGGGGATCAGCGAGACGGCGCCCACAGTGCCCTGCAGGGTGTCGAGCAGGGTCAGGCCCGTGAACACGCGGTTCGTCATGGTCTGCTCGTCCTTGTTCAGGGTCTGCCAGGAGGGAAGGTCGTTGGACAGCGGCACCTTCTCGGGCAGCCAGAAGTTCCCGGTCAGGCGGTCCCAGACCTCCAGGTCCTTGTCGTCCTGGATCCTGTTCCAGTTGATGGCCTCGAACACCGGTCCGGTCATGGAGTCCTCCTGCTGTCGACGGGTGCGCGTGGGTTACCGCGCATGGTGACCAGGGTACCCGGGGGCCGCGCCGGGCTCACACGCGCAACGCGGTGCCGTTCGTCATCCCGGGGGCCCGCGCGAGGGCCCGCGCCGCTGGGCGCCGTGGGCGGGGCCCTCGCCAGCGCTCGCGCTACGGGCGCTTCCGGGCCCGGTTGCGGCATTGGGGCAGGGAACCACCCATTGGGGTAGGCAATTCGCCTACTCCGATGACTTGTTGCCTGCCCCGATGCGGGGGGCGCGCCCGCTGGGCACGCCGTCTGGTCGGCTCCGCCACCGGCAGGAAGGGTCCTGTGCCCCCGATGCGGTGGCCCGTGCCCTGGCGCGCGAGGAGCGGTTTCTTCCCGTGTTCCGACTCGGGGAACCGGCGTGGACCCTCCCGACCACCGTGTTCACGCCGCGGTTGGCCGCCTGGCGCGCGGGGGCTGCCGGCTCCGGGTCGTCGGCGTGCTCCTGTTGGGCGCTGGGGTAGGGTAGCGGCATGAGCGACGAACGCTGGATTCCGGGCGGCGAGGAAGAGCCGGTTTCCCCCGCCGAGCAGATGCCCCAGCCGGTGCGGCCCGCGGCCATGCGGTCCTTCGACGAGGACCCCGACGCCCCGGGCGACCCCGATGCCCTCGTGATCCCCGAGTTCTCCGAGGAGGACGCCGACTGGCGGCCTCCCGCCCCGGTGGTCCCCGTTTTCGACGAGGCCGATGCGGGGGCGACCGACCCGGACTCCACCCCCAAAGTCGTGTCCTTCGATCCCGATGCGCATGTCGAGGCCGAGGACGCTCAACCCTACTCGGACATGCCCGAACCCGAGGGCGGTTCGTCGGACGAGGCGTTCCGTCCCGGCGCCGACGAGGCGGGGGCGCCGGGCGCGGACTCCGCCGGAGGGCACCAGGGGGCCCCAGTGGATGCGGGTGGCCCGGCTGATGATGGAGCCGTGGGCGGCGCGGTGGAAGCGGACGCTGCTGCCGGTTCTCCGGATGCCGCGCACGGCGGGGAGGGCCCGGAGGCCCCGGGCGGGGCGGCGAATGACCGGGAAGACCCGGATGGAGCCGCGTCCGGGCCCTCGCGGTGGGCGGCGCCGAACGGCGGCTCCCCGAGTGGGGATGCGCTGAGCGGCGTTTCCCCGAGTGGGGGCGCGCGCAGTGGGGCGGCGCACACCTGAGGGCGCTCGGAATCGTCCCGGCCTTGCCAGTCGGTAGGCTTGGTGCATGACGAATCCGCTGATCGACTCCCTCGTGGCCGTTGTCGCAGAACGGCCGGAGGACCTGCCGTTGCGCGTGCACCTGGCCGAATTGCTCATCGTTGACGGGCGGGGCCCGGAGGCCGTCCCCCACTTGGGCGCTGTCCTGGCCGCCGACCCGGCCAACGAGCATGCCGCAGCCCTCATGCGGCGGGTTCTCGGAATGCCCAGCCAGCCCGCGAGCACCGGTGGGGCGCCCTCCACTGGCGCCGGGGAAACCGATCCCGGGCCCTCCGTCGGCGCACCGCCCGCGATTCCGCGCGAGTCGTCTCACGGGGCTCCGCCCGCGCCCTCCGCCCCTGTTGGGCCGGCCGATCCGGCCGATCCCGGATCCTCCCGCTTCGCCCCGGCCTCTTCCGGCGGCGCGCCCAGCGAGGCCCCGGCTCCTTCCGACGGTGCGCCGACTGCGGATCCGGTTCGTTCTGACGATGCGCCCAGCGGGGCCCCGGCCCCGTCGGACGGCGGGCACGACCCGGTCCCCGAGGAGGGCCCGACCGCCCCTCAGGGCGCCGACCACTCCCCAGCGGGTCCGGCTCCGGGCGGGCCCGCCCCGGTGGACAGCGCCCCGACGGGCACGGAGGACAGCGGGCAGCCTGTCTCCGGGCCCGCCCCCGAGGCGCCGG
>NZ_CP017298.1:1733646-1738044 GCF_001746855.1 Pauljensenia hongkongensis
CGGCGCGCGCCGCCCCGCTCCGCAGCCCCCGCCGCGATCGGCCGGGCAAGTCCGCCGAGGACCCGCAGACCAACGCCGTCCAACGACCCCGAGGAGGCACTATGCCGCTCGATGACGCCGCCCGCGCTCAGATCGAACGCGCCGAGGCGCTGATCGAACTCGGACGGGAGGAGCAGGCCGTCGAACTGCTCGCGACTGTCCCCCAGACCGACCCGGAAGCGGTCGTCAGCGTGAACTGCGCCCTCGCCTTCGCCCACCTGAGGCTGGACCAACGCGCCGAGGCCCGCGCCAGCGCCGAGCGCGCCGTCCAAGCCATGCCCAACAGCACCGAGGCGCTGTACTGGCTGACCGGCACCGAGTCCGACGCCGCCCGGGCGCTGGAGCACTCGTCCCGGCTCGTCGAGCTCGAACCGCAGTGGGGGCCCTACCGCGCCCTCCACGCCCGCACGCTCAAGCGGAACGGCCGGTCGGAGGACGCCGAGCGCGAGGCGCGCGAAGCCGTGCGCATCGCGCCCGAGGACGTGTTCGTGCTCAACACCTCCGGTTCCGTGCTGCGCGGCTCCCATCCGGACGAGGCGCTGGAGGCCTACGGGCGGGTCCTCGAGATCGACCCGGGGAACACGGACGCCCGGGAGGGCATCGCCAGGTTGAAGAGGGTCCACGAGGCCGATGAGAGCAGCCGCCTCTACCGCGGCCTCCTCGAGACGAACCCGGAGCGGGGGCACTACGAGGACCAGCTCCACTGGATGGTGTTCGTCAACCCCCTCAGACTCACCATCGGGACGGTCCTGCTGGACGCCGCGGGTTGGCTCGCCATGACCGTGCCCTACGCCCTCGGTTGGCGGACGGCGGCCGTCGTGTGCGGAACGGTGTGGTCGCTGATGATGATCCTCGGCCTGGTCTCCGGATTCAGGGAGAACGCCGCCAAGATCGCCGAGGGGATGGAAACCAGCTCCGGGGCGGTGGTCGCGGCGGCGTTCCGGAGGAGGCCCTTCAGCTCCTTCACCGCGATGGCCTCGATCGTGGTCGTTGGGGCCGCTCCCGCCGTGTGGGGGGCCTGGACGCTCTTCAACCCTGCTCCGTCGTGGTGGTCCGCGGTGGGCGTTCCCGTGGCCTTCATCGTCTCCGCGTGGATCACCGCCCCCCTCGTCTGGTTCGTGGCGATGGTGGTGCGGCTGCTCAGGCAACGGCGCGGGTAGGGCGACCGGGCGCCAGGGCGTGAGCCAGGGCGCGGCGAAGCCCCCGGGGCGCGGAAGGGAGCGCCCCGGGGGCTTGCGGGTCCCTGGACGGGGACGGCGCTCAGTCCGCGGGGGCGGCGACCGCGAACTGGACCGCCGAGGCGGCCCCCGTCAGCGCCCCGATCACCAGGCCCTGGCGCGTGTGCGCCAGGCGCACTCCTGCGGCGCGGCGGCGCTCCCCCCTGCGGAAGAGCCATTTCTCGACCGCTACCGTCAGGCAGACGGTGCCGATCCCGGCGCCGGCCAGCAGCGCCAACTCGCCGGGGGCCGCCTCCGTGACGCCCTCAAGGGGGTCGTCGCCCTTCGGCGCGGGGGTCCCGTCGCAGTCGGATTCCTCATCCGGGTAGGGGGGCACCGGGGCAGCGGGGGGCATCTGGGCGGTCGCGGACCACATGACGGCGGCGAGCAGGCCCGCCTTGATGACCGCGCGGGCCCCCCGGCAGCGCACCACGTCGGGCAGTCCGTACCAGGCGGTGGCCGCCGCCACGCCGACGGCGGCGCCCAGGCGTTTCTTCGGATCCTCCATCGCGTGGCGGACATTGGCCAGCGCGCATCCGCACGTGCGCCCGGAGCGGTTTTCGACGAGAACTGGGGAAGTCATAGTGGGGTCCTCTCTGGGGTCAGTCGTGGATCAGGTCGAGCAGGTGGGAGAGGACCCTCCCGCCCGAGTAGGCGCTTCCGTCGTGCTGGAAGGCGTTCGTGATGTAGGGGCGCGCCCCCATGAGCTCCGCCGTGTCGAGCGACAGCTCGCGGGGCACGAACATGTCGTCGTAGTAGACCGCGGCGGCTACGGGGACCGTGTTCCGGGCCAGGACCTCGGGCGCGTACACGGGGGCCCAGTCCGTGTCCGAGGCCAGCAGGTCCGCCGCGCCGGCCAGGGGGGCCAGGCCCGGATCCTCGTCGTAGACGCGGCGCATGAAGTGCTCGCCCGTCAAGTAGTAGGGCTCGGAGGCGTCCAGGGGGTCCGCGTCCTTGGCGAAACCGGGGATCTGCTCGGCGAGGCGGTCCGCGGACCAGTTCGTCGCCCCTCCTGCCAGCGCGGGCGCCGCGCACGCGTAGATGCCCTCCTGGAGGAGCGCGTAGACGGGGGAGACCTCCACGGCGGCCGCGACCGCCTGGAGGAACTGCGAGGACAGGCGGCGCTGCCCCCGTACGCTCACCCACGGCCCCTCCAGCAGGTAGTGCAGCTGGTCGGTGCGCCCCTGGCCGCCCAGCATCATGCCGATCATGCGCAGGCGCGCGGGGCTCAGGCGCTCCCCGGTGGGCAGCAGTTCCTCGGTGTCCGCCAAATGCGCGGCGACCTCGCGGACCGTTCTCTCATCACCGGGGTGGCGGTGGAAGTAGGCGCGGTTGCGCGCGGCTGTGCGCTCGTAGGTGAGGGCGTAGATCTCGTCCACGTGGACCAGGCCGGGCAGGCCGCCCGTGATGAGGCTGGCCTCCACGCCCTCGGGCGCCAGCGACAGGTACGCGGTCGTGATGAAACCGCCGAAGGACTGGCCCACCGTCGTCCACTTGGCGTCGCCGCACAGCTCGCGGCGCAGCGCCTCGGCGTCGAAGACGATCTGGTCCTGGCGGAACAGCTTGAGCCGGTCCGCCCTCTCGCGGTCCGAGGGCAGCTCCGCCAGGGACTGGGCGTCCAGGCGCGTGGACTGCCCCGTGCCGCGCTGGTCGAGCAGCACGACCCGGTAGTCCTTGAGCAGGCGCGCGATCCAGCCGCTGTCGAAGCGCCCGAAACGGGGGGCCGGGTATCCGGGGCCCCCCTGCAGGAACACCGCGCGCGGCAGGTCCTCGCCGCCCTCGCGCACGACCTCGCGGGCGAAGATGCCGATCGTGGGGGCGCCGGGGCGCCGGTGGTCGAGGGGCACCTCGAGGCGGTGCTCGTGGATGGTGTGGCCGTGTTGGCGGTACGACTCCGTGCGCATGGGCCCGATTCTAGCGCGCGGCGCCAGGGGGCACGGGCGTTCGGGCGCTCCGACTGGGGGCGGGGGCGTTCTCTTCCGGTGGGCGGGGCGCCGACCGCGGGCGCCTCCCCGGATCTGTTTCACGTGGAACACCGCGTAGTGCGCCCGCCCCGGGATGTTGTGATCCGAGTCGCAGTGCGGTCGGTTCCGCTGGTCCGTCACAAAGTATCTTGAAGTGGACTCGTTCCCGGTCCGCGTCCGGGCCGGAGGAGGATCGCATGTGCCGATCAGATCGGCCCGCGGCGCCGACAGGCCCGCGCACCATCCGGAACTCGAGGAGTCCCCAATGAACACGCCACGCACGAAACGCCCGATCCTCCGATACGCCGCTGCCGCGCTCGCCATGGCCGCGGCCCTGGGCGCGTCCGCGTGTTCCCCGCACGGCCAGTCCGCCCCGGGCGGCGGGGCCGCAGGGGCCCAGGTGGGCGACCGCACACCGGAGCAGATCAAGGAGGCGGGGGAGATCACGATCGGCATATTCTCCGACAAGGCCCCCTTCGGCTACATCGACGCCGACGGCAAGCCCGCCGGGTACGACGTCGTCTACGGCGACCGCATCGCGGCCGACCTGGGCGTCACCGCCAAGTACGTCCCCGTCGACGCCGCCGCCCGCACCGAGGTCCTCCAGTCCAACAAGGTGGACATCACGCTGGCGAACTTCACCGTCACACCCGAGCGCGCCGAGAAGGTCGACTTCGCCAACCCCTACTTCAAGGTCTCCCTGGGCGTCGTCTCGCCGGCGTCCGCCGAGATCACCGACGTGTCCCAGTTGGCGGGCAAGACCCTCATCGTCACCAAGGGCACCACCGCCGAGGCGTACTTCGAGGCGAACCACCCCGAAGTCGAGCTCCAGAAGTACGACCAGTACTCCGACGCCTACCAGGCCCTCGAGGACGGCCGGGGCGACGCCTTCTCCACCGACAACACCGAAGTCATCGCCTGGGCCATCGCGCACCCCGGTTTCGGCGTCGGCATCAAGAGCCTCGGCGAGACCAGCTACATCGCGGCCGCCGTCAAGAAGGGCAACAGCGCACTGCTCGACTGGCTCAACAACCAGCTCGTCGACCTCGGCGAAGAGGACTTCTTCCACAAGGACTACGAGCTGACCCTGGCCCCCGTCTACGGGGACGCCGCCTCGGCCGACGACCTCGTCGTCGAGGGCGGGACCGACACGCCCCAGTCCGCCGCGCAGTGAGGCG
>NZ_CP017298.1:1738294-1742173 GCF_001746855.1 Pauljensenia hongkongensis
CGGGGCGCCGGGCCGCCCCGGAGCGCCAGCCCGCCCACCCCAGGGCCCGGCCGTGGGAACCGGCGTCGGCCCGGGTGCGGGGAGGGCCCCGTCGAACGAAGGAGGAGAACAGTGAACCCAGAGGTACTGGCCGAGTACGCGCCTCTGTACGCCAAGGCGGCGGTCCTCACCGTCAAGATCGCGGCCATCGGCATCGCGGGCTCCCTGGCGGTGGGCCTGGTGTGCGCCGCCGTCACGCAGTTCAGGATCCCCGTCATCGGCCGCATCGTGACCGCCTACGTCGAGCTGTCGCGCAACACGCCACTGCTCGTGCAGCTCTTCTTCATCTACTTCGGGCTGCCGCGCGTCGGCGTGAAGTGGAGCGGCGAGACCTGCGCGGTCGTCGGCCTCGTCTTCCTGGGAGGGGCGTACATGGCGGAGGCCCTGCGGGCGGGCCTGGACTCGGTCGCCCCCATCCAGTGGGAGTCGGCGGCGTCGCTGGGGCTGAGCCCCGCGCAGGTCCTGCGCTTCGTGGCGCTCCCCCAGGCGCTCGCCGTTTCGGTGCCGCCCCTGGCCGCCAACACGATCTTCCTGATCAAGGAGACGTCCGTGGTGTCCGTGGTCGCGCTCCCCGACCTCGTGTACGTCGCGAAGGACCTCATTGGGATCTCCTACAACACGTCCGAGGCGCTGGTCCTGCTGGTCGCCTCGTACTTGGTGGTCCTGCTGCCCGTCTCGTTGGCGGCCCGACTGCTGGAGAGGAGGGCGCGCCGTGCAGGATTCGGGGATTAACGTCCTGTGGGAGGGCCGCAACGCCTTGCGGATCCTCGAGGGGCTCGCCGTCACCCTGGGCGTCTCCGCCGTCTCGGTGGCGCTGTCCCTCGTGCTGGGGGTCGGCGTGGGGCTGGCGATGAGGTCCCGCCTGGCGCCCCTGCGGTGGCTCATGCGGGCGTACCTGGAGTTCGTGCGCATCATGCCGCAGATCGTCCTGCTGTTCCTGGCGTACTTCGGGCTCACCCGCCTGACGGGCGTCAACCTGGACGGCATCACCGCCTCCGTCCTGGTGTTCACGCTGTGGGGGGCGGCCGAGATGGGGGACCTGGTGCGGGGGGCGCTCATCTCCATCCCCCGTCACCAGTACGAGTCCGCCGAGGCGCTGGGCCTGGACGCCCGGCAGGCCATGCGCTTCGTGATCCTGCCGCAGACCGTGCGCCGCCTGGCGCCACCCGCCGTCAACCTGGTGACCCGCATGGTCAAGACCACGTCCCTGGTGGTCCTCATCGGCGTCGTCGAGGTCCTCAAAGTGGGCCAGCAGATCATCGACGCCAACCGATTCGAATACCCGACAGCGGCGCTGTGGGTCTACGGAGTGGTCTTCGTGGCCTACTTCCTGGTGTGCTGGCCCATCTCGCTGCTCTCGCGCCACTTGGAGAAGACATGGCAGAACTGAATGAGAACACCGGCGCCGGCGCCCCCGAGCGGGCGTCCGCCCCCGAGTCCGCCGGCCCCGGCGCGCCGCCGCGGCTGCGCCTGGTGGACCTGGACAAGACCTACCCGGGGGGCCACCACGCCCTGCGCGGCGTCTCCCTGGACGTCGCCGACGGCGAGGTCGTGGTCGTCATCGGCCCCTCCGGATGCGGCAAGTCCACGCTGCTGCGCACTATCAACGGGCTCGAGCCCGTCGACAGCGGCAGCATCCAGTTGGACGGGGAGGAGCTCACCGCGCCCGGCGTCCGTTGGCAGGCCGTGCGCCAGCGTGTGGGCATGGTGTTCCAGTCCTACGAGCTCTTCCCCCACCTGACCGTCATGGAGAACCTGGTGCTGGCCCCGGTCCGCGTGCGCGGCGAGGCGAGGGCCGCGGCGCGCCAGCGCGCCCGTGCGCTGCTGGAGCGCGTGGGGCTGGCCGACAGGGCGGACTCCTACCCGCGCCAGCTCTCGGGCGGGCAGCGCCAGCGCGTCGCCATCGTCCGCTCCCTCATGATGGAGCCCGAGGTGCTGCTGCTCGACGAGGTGACGGCGGCGTTGGACCCGGAGATGGTCCGCGAGGTGCTGGACGTGGTCCTCGACCTGGCCCGCGAGGGCATGACGATGGTGATCGTCACCCACGAGATGGACTTCGCCCGCGCGATAGCGGACCGCGTCGTGTTCATGGACGGGGGACGGGTCGTCGAGGTGGCGCCGCCCCGCAGGTTCTTCGCCAGGCCGGGCACTGAGAGGGCCCGCCGCTTCCTCGACATCTTCACCTTCGAGGGGGCCAATCTCTGAAGGGCGCCGCTGTCCGCCTGGGAGCCGACGGTCGCGGAGGCGCTGGCCCTTTGGCGTGCCGCTCCTGGCCCGCCCGGTCCGGACGGCCCCGCCGCGCGGGGCCGCCGGGGCTGGGCACCGGCGCCGGAGGCGGTCCCCGCCGGCGTCAGCCCCTCTCGGTCGACTGGTGGTGCACCAGGACGGGGCCGGGCAGCCAGACGCTGGACTCCACGGACGACCCGCCCTCCCAGCGCAGCGTGTAGCGCACCAGGAACGCCTCGCCCGCTCTTTGCACGTTGAAACGCCCGATGCTCGCCTTCGGGGGGACGGGGCCCGCCAGTGTGGTCGTCGCCTGCCCGCCCGGCCAGATCCTGGTGGTCTGGGGCCCGGTGATCCGCGCCAGGGCCTCCTCGTCGCCACCGGTCCACGCGACGAGGAAGCGCTTCTCCCAGTCGATGGGGTCGGCGGCCTCCTGCGCCGGAGCGGACGGGCCGCTAGCAGCGGATGCCCCAGCGCCCGCGGGCACGGACGGGGCCGAGCCGGGTGCGGCGGGCTCCCCGGGCCCAGGATCCGGGGCCCGGGTCGGCTCGGGGCCGACCGCCGTGGCGGGCTCTGGGGCCCCGCCGACGGATGGGTGGGGGGAGAAGGGGCGCTGCCCGCGCGTGCTCTTGCGCCCGCGTCCGCCCCGTGGCCCGGCGGCCGCGTGGGACGGGATCGCGCCCGTGGAGACGCCGTCCGCTGGCTCCGGGCCGGATCCCGGGGACTCCTGCGTGCTCCCCGCGCTGTCCGGGTCCGCGCCTCCCGGGGTCCCGGCGCTCCGGCCGGGCTGTTCCGCGCCTTCCGTGCCCGCTCCCCCCAGGGTCCTGGCGCTCCCGTCGGGCTGTTCCGCGCCGTCCGTGCCCACTCCCCCCAGGGTCCTGGCGCTCCCGTCGGGCTGTTCCGCGCCGTCAGCCCCGTCCTCCCCGCGCGCCCGGAAACCGGGGCCGGGAGCCGGAGTGCCGCCCTCCTGGTAGGTTTGCGCGCACGCCCGCGCCAAGTCGTCGGCGAGTTCGTTCAAAGGGTGCCCCGCGTGGCCCTTCACCCATTCGAAGGTGACGGTCCGGCCCTCCATGGCGCGATCGATCCGCTGGATGAGCGCCAGGTTCTTGATGGGCTTCTTGTCGGCCTTCGTCCACCCGCGCTTCTTCCAGCCGATCCGCCACTTGCTGGCGACGTTGATGGCGTACTGGGAGTCGGCCAGGACGTGGAGCCCCTGGTCGGACAGCCCCGCCGCGGCGGTCGCCTCGAGCGCTTCGAGCAGGGCGGTGAGCTCGCCGATGTTGTTCGTGCCCTCGGGCCAGCCGCCCGCGTCCCAGCAGTCGCGGTCCACCACCCACGCCCAGCCCGCGGGGCCGGGGTTTCCCAGGGAGGAGCCGTCAACAGCAACCGTGATCGTCATGCGCCCAATGGTAGCGTCGGCGCGGGCGCCCCGGCCCCGGTTCCCGCACGGTGGAGCCGTCGCTCCGGTACCGCGCCCAGCGTCCCGAGCGGCTGCCCGGGGAGCGCCGAGGGGCCAGCGGCCCGCGTGGCCGTCCCGGGGGCGCGCCGCGGCGCCTACTGCGCCACGCCCACCTGGCCCAGGGCGAAGGCGAACTCCTCGGCCCGCGCCGTCCAGCG
>NZ_CP017298.1:1742223-1743165 GCF_001746855.1 Pauljensenia hongkongensis
GGTGCGCAGGACGACGGGGCGCCCCCGGCGGGCCCCTGCCCGTCGCCGCGCCCGGCCGCGCCCGACGCCTCGCGCAGGCGCTGCACCCACTTGGCGGGCTCGACGAACTCGACGCGCGTGTCATTGAGGGACGTCGTCGCCATGACGGCGGGCAGCGCCACCCCCTCGGGAACGTTCTCGTAGGGGGTGTAGGCGCGCATCGCCGCGAAGACGGCGGGATCCGTGATGGGATCGCCCCACTCCTGCCACTCGCCGACGGTCAGCGGCAGCGACGCGTCGAGGATGGTGGTGAGGGCATCGACGAAGGGCACCCCCGCGAGCACCGCCCGGAACCGGTCGGGCGCCTTGTTGACGACGGCGCCCATGAGGAGGCCGCCCGCGCTGCGCCCCTCGGCGACCAGGCGGGACGGGTCCACCCACCCCGACGAGGCCAGCCACTCGGCCACGTCGATGAAGTCGGTGAACGTGTGCTCCTTGGCCAGCCCCTTTCCGTCCTCGTACCAGGCGCGCCCCATCTCGCCGCCGCCGCGCACGTGGGCGATCGCGAAGACGCAGCGCCGCAGGAGCGGCAGGCGCAGGGCGTCGAACTCGGGGTCGTAGGACACCTCGTAGGCGCCGTAGCCCGTCAGCCAGCCCGGGTTCGTCCCGTCGGGGCGCGCGTCGCGGTGGTGGACCAGGGTGACGGGGATGCGGGCCGCCCCGTCGCGGGCCGCCACCCACACGCGCTCCTCGACGAACTCGTTGGGGTCCCATCCGGGCGCGTCCTGCGTCTTGATCGGCGTGACCGCCCCAGAGGCGGGCTCCACCAGGGCCGTCGTGGGAGGGAGGACCTGGGATTGGTACTCCACTCGGAGCGTTCCGTCGCAGTAGCGGCCCTCCTCCGCCGAGAGCGTGCGGACGGGGCCGGGGGCGTCGACGAAACGGCCCGCGTCCTCCCACGCG
>NZ_CP017298.1:1743215-1753412 GCF_001746855.1 Pauljensenia hongkongensis
CGCTCGGCGCGCGGTGCCCCTGCCCGGCGCGTGCGCACCTCCACCTGGGTGAGCGACCCCGAGCGCATCGTGAGCGCCAGGAACGAGGCGCGGGCCTCCACGTGCGCGATGCGCTCACCGGGTCCGGCACTGCGCAGCGCCACCCACGTCGACGGGGGCGCGATGGGCTCCAGGTCCGGTGCGCCCCCGGGCTGGGAACCGGGGTCCCGCACGCCCAGTGCGGCGCGGGAAAGGCCAGGCCCCGCCTCGGGGGCCAACGAGGCGAGCTCCCCGTCCGGGGGCAGGGGCGCGGCCGCCAGCTCGCCCTCCGCACTGGTCGCGGTGTGGACGACGAGCAGGTGGTCCCCGGCGGACTCGACTCCGATCAGCGCGCCGGGGGCGGCCCCCACCAGTGGGATGGGCAGGCGCGTGGGGCAGTCGGGCAGCCACAGCCACGCGCCCCCGGTCGTCGACGCGGCCGAGTGGATGACGACGTGCCCGGGGAACCCCGACGGGGCGACGACCAGGTCGAAGGCGCCGTCCGGTTCGGCCAGCAGCAGGAGGTCCTGCGGGGCGCCGGTCCCCACGCGGTGCGCCCACACCTCGCACGAGCGCCACGCCTCGTCCAGGCCCGTGTAGACGAACCAGCGCGAGTCCGCCGACCAGGCGAGGCCGTAGCCCGCGCCCACCACGGCCCTGTCCACGACCTCGCCCGTCTGGGCGTCCTGGACGACCCACGTGTACCGCTCGTCCCCGCGGGTGTCGCGCGCCGAGGCGATGAGGCGCCCGTCGGGGCTGGGGACCAGGTCCGCCAAGCGGAAGAACTCGTGCCCGGCGGCCTCCCGGTTCTCGTCGATGAGCAACTGCTCGCCGGGCAGGGGGCGCCCCGGCTCCGGGATCGGAGGGGCCTGCGCGCCCGACGAGGCGTCGGCGGGCACCCGGTGGTGCGTCGCGTAGTCGCTGCCCTCGTGGGTGCGGCTGAAGTACCAGTGGTCTCCGCGGCGCACGGGCACGGAGGCGTCGGTGAGCGCGGTGTGGGCGCGGACCTCGCCCACGATCGCCTCGGCCAGGGGCCGCGTCGCGGAGGTGACGGAGTCCGCCCAGGCGTTCTCGGCCTCCAGGAGCGCGATCACCTCCGGGTCGTCGGCGTCGCGCAGCCAGTCCCACGGGTCGTCGAAGCGCTGGCCGTGGATGTCCCGGACGCGGAAGCCATAACGTTTGGGGGCGATGGGCGGTCTCATGCCCCAATCATAGGGGCGCCGCGGCCTCGCGCTCCTGGCGCGGGCGCAGGACCGCCCGTCTGCGCGTCGTCACTCGTGGGGGGCCGGATTTTTACGCGGGCACGAGGGGCCGGTCCGACGCCCCGCCCCGGCGCCCCCTCCCGTGGAGGCCTGCGGGCCGCTGAGGCTATCCTGATGGGCGTGATTGAAGGAACGCCCAGGCGCGGGAGCACGATCCCGCACTCCACCGCCCCCACCGGGGGGGCCGACCGGGCGGGGCGGTCCCCAGGGGCGCCCGCTCCTGCCCGCGCCTCCCTCAAAGGCCGACTGGTCGCCTGGATCCGCGAGTTCATCCAGTTCGGCATGGTCGGGGCAACGGCCTTCGTGGTCGACTGGGGGCTGTTCAACCTGCTGCAGCACGGGCCGCTGGGGCTCCTGGCCGGGCACCCCAACACCGCGCAGTTCTGCGCCGCCGCCACCGCGACCCTGTACGCGTGGGTCGCCAACCGCCTGTGGACCTACCGCGGGCGCACCAGGGCCCGCGCCTCCCGCGAGGCCCTGCTCTTCTTCTTCGCCAACGCCTGCGGGATCGGCATCAGCCAGTTCTGCCTGCTCTTCACGCACCACATCCTCGGGCTGGCCTCGGCGCTGGCGGACAACGTCGCGGTCTACGTCGTGGGATTCGCCCTGGGCACCGCCTTCCGCTTCTTCTTCTACCACTACGTCGTGTTCACAGGGGAGCGCTGAGCGGGCCGATCCCCTCCGCCACGATGTGGGGGACGCTTCATTCGGACGATCCGCCTCCACCCGTCCGCGCGCCAGGCCCTAGGCTCGGAGTATGAGTGACGACCGGTCCGTTGTGCCCCACGGCCCCGAGGGGGCCGCCCCCACTGGCGATCCCTGCCCCGCGCCCGCCGATTCGATCGCCACGATGACGACCATCGACGACACGGCGGTCGTCTTCGAGGGCGGCGGCATGCGCAACGCCTACACGGCCGCGGTGGTGAGCGAGCTCATCGCCGAGGGCATCAACTTCCCCCACGTGTCCGGCGTGTCCGCGGGGGCCTCCCACCTGTGCAACTTCGTGTCCAGGGACGCCGCCCGCTCCCACGCGACCTTCGTCGACCTCGTCGACGACCCCGAGTTCGGGGGCGTGGGCCACTTCCGGCGGGGCCAGGGCTACTTCAACGCCGAGTACATCTACGAGCGCATCTGCTACCCCGACGGCGCGATGCCCTTCAACCTGGGGGCCTTCCTGCGCAACCCCGCGCGCACGAACGTCGCGGCCTTCAACGCCTCGCGGGGGGAGGTGCGGTGGTTCACCAAGGACGAGATCTCCACCCTGGACACCCTGGGCCCGGTGATCCGCGCCTCGTCGACCCTGCCGATCCTCATGCCCCCCACCATCATCGAAGGGGACACCTACGTGGACGGGGCGCTGGGCCCCAACGGCGGGCTGCCCTTCGACGCGCCCCTGCGCGACGGCTACCGCAAACTGCTGGTGGTCCTCACACGCCCCCGCGACTACGTCAAGCCCCCGCTCACGCCCAGCGTGAGCGCGCTGCTGCGCATGGCGTACCGCCGTTTCCCCAGCGTCCACCAGGGGGTCGCCCTGCGCGCCTCCCGTTACAACACGGGCCGCCGATGCCTCTTCGGCCTGGAGGAGCGGGGCCGCGCCTACGTGTTCTGCCCCGACAACCTGTGGATCACGAACACGGAGTCCCACCGCGAGCGCCTGGAGGCCACCTACCGCGCTGGCCTGGTGCAGATCCGCAGGGAGATGCCGGCGATCAAGGCGTTCCTGGGCCTGTAGGCCCCGCCCGGCGTCCGCCGCATCGCGCCGCGCGTTCCAGGTGCTCCCGCCGCGGTCCCGCCCCGGTGCTCCGTGTCGCGGGATTGCGACACGGCTGCGACCATATGGTCAAACGCCCCCGTTAGAGTTCACACATCGGCGCACGGAGCGCCGGAGTGAGCACAACGGGACAACACCGGAGGATGATCGACATGAAGGCACAACGGAGCGGAATGGCGCGCAGGGCGCTCGCCGCCCTGACCGCGCTCCCCCTGGCGTTCGCCATGAGCGCCTGCCGGATCGGCCTGGGCGCCGAGGGGGACAACGGCAGGAGCGCATCCGGCCCGGCCCCGGCCTCCTCGGCGTCGAATGGCGCTGCATCGCCCCAGTCGGGCCTTTCCTCCCAGGCGACCGGCGCCTCCAAGTCCCGCCCCTCCCAGGTCCTGGGCACCTGGGAGGGCAGTATCGACGGCGACTCCTACCGGGTGGACGTGAACTCCGTGGTGGTCAAGGACGGGGTCACGACGCTGACCGTGACCTTCGCCAACACAGGGGCGACGACAATCTACGGCTGGTACCTCGCTTTTGGGGGCCCTGACATGCTCGCCGACAAGGTGAAGCTTACCGATGTGCAGAACAATCTCGTGTACTCGCCAGGCAAGGGCGCGGACGGATCCTGCATGTGCAGTGAGGTCGACTCTGCCGCTATGGCTTCCGGCGAATCCCGCACCGTTTTCACGACCTTCAAGGGCTTGCCCGACGGGGTCAATGCGGTCACCGTGTCAGTCTCGAACGTCGCCCCCTTCGAGGGCGTCCCGGTGACCAGGGAGTGAGCGCCATGACCACGATGAGGAGGCGGGCGCGGGCCGTCACTGCCGCGGCCCTCGTGCTCGTGGCCGCTGTCGGCGCCGGCCCCGCCCTGGCCGCGGACGCAGCGACGGTCGAGTTCCCCGACCCGGTCAAGGTCGTCTTCTCCGTCGCCACCGTCGACGGTGCGGTGTCGATGGCCGAGCAGCAGAACGCCACGGTCACGACCCTGTCGGGGGACGTGAATTTCGAGGTCGACTCCGACCAGCTCACGGCTCGGGCGAAGGAGGTCCTCGACTCCCTGGCGTCGGAGTGGTCCAAGGCCAAGCCCTCCACGGTCACCGTGACGGGGCACACGGACTCGGTGGCCGACGACGCCCACAACCTCGACCTGTCCAAGCGCCGGGCCAAGGCCGTGGGAGACTACCTGGCGGGCAAGGTCCCGGGCCTGTCGCTCACGACCGACGGGAAGGGCGAGGCCGAGCCCATCGGCGACAACGAGACGGAGGAGGGCCGCGCCCAGAACCGGCGCGTCGAGATCCGCGCAGAGCGGTGAGGGGCACCGCCGGTCCCGCAACGGCGGGTCTGGCGGCCCCCTGCCAGCGGCACCGCTGGGGACCGACCCGGTCGGAATCACCGCGCCCCCACCAGTCACGCGCTGGTGGGGGCGCTGCGCTGTGCCCAGCACGAGCAGCGGCTCGCCAGCACGGTGCTCAGCGCGCGGCGCCCGCCTCGTCGGGCAGCGGCAGGGTCAGGACGACGCTGGTCCCCACGCCCTGGCGCGATGTGAGGCGCACGTGCCCGCCGTGCCTCTCGATGACGAGGCGCACGAGCGGCAGGCCCAACCCCGATCCGGAGCGCCCCGCCGCGTTCGACCCGCGCGCCAGCTCCGCCCACACACTCTGGCGCTCCGCATCGGGGATCCCGATCCCCGTGTCGGCCACCTCGATGCTCACACTGTTCTCCGACTGGCTGGCGCGCACCTCGATGCTGTCGCCCTCGCCGGAGTACTTCACCGCGTTGAACACGACGTTCTGGATGGCCGAGTACAGCAGGTCCGCGTCCCCGATGACGCGGGGCAGCGGCCACGGAGCGGTCGGGAAGACCAGGGTGAAGTTCCGCGCGTCCCCCACGCTGGAGCGCGCTGCCTCCACGGCGTCGCGCGCCGCCTCCTCCAAGTCCACCAGCTCGCGCTCCAGGGGTGCGGAGGACAGGTCGGCCAGTTTGCGCAGATCCGTGACGAGCACGCCCATTCGCCGCGCCTGGGCCGCCACCAGCGCGGACGCCTCGTCGTCGCCGGGGGCGGTGGCCGCCAGGATCGCCGTCAGGGGGTTCTTCAACTCGTGGTCGAGGCGCGCCAGGAACTGCCTGTGCTCGAGGTCGCGGCGCGCGTCCGCCTCGGCGGCACCGGCCAGGCGCGCCTGTGAGAGAGCGGAGGAGACGAGCGCCGCCGCCAGGGCCGCAGCCGACACGAGGACGCCGACGGAGGCCAGGACGGTGGGCAGGGGGACGAACGCCCACACGCCCAGCCGCGAGCCGGCCAGCCACCACGCCAGGGCGCAGGCGCAGGCGACGGCGGCGGGCGCCAGGCACCACAGGATCCGGCGCGTCATCAGCCGACCCTCCCGATGAAGCGGTACCCCACGGAGGGGACCGTCTCGATGAACACGGGATCGGCGGGATCCTCGCCCAGGGCTGCCCGGATCTCGCGGATCCGGTGGTCGACCGCGCGCGTGGACGAGGCGAAGTCGATCCCCCACAGCACTGACAGCAGGCGCTCACGGGTGTGGAGCTCGCCGGGGTGCGTCATCAGATAGTCGAGGAGGCCCATCGCCTTCGGGGTGAGCTCGAGTTCCGCGTCCGACAGGAAGGCGCGCCTGGCGAGGCGGTCGAGCACCAGGTCGCCGCTCGTGACGCGCTCGGCGGCCGACAGGGGGCGCGGAGTGCGCAGGCAGCGGCGCAGCACGGCGCGGATGCGCGAGACCAGCTCCTGGGGGTCGAAGGGCTTGGACAGGTAGTCGTCGGCGCCCTCGTCCAGCGCGGCCGAGCGCTCGAAGGAGGTGTCGATCTGCGTGAGCAGGATGACGGGGGTCCACGTGCCGCCCGCACGGATACGGCGCACCATCTCGCGCCCGTCCATGTGGGGCATCATGATGTCGGAGACGACGATGTCGGGGTGGAGCCTGCTGTGGGCGGCCAGTCCCTCCTCGCCGTCGCGGGCGGTGTGGACTGTGAACCCCGAGCGGCGCAGGAAGGGCGCGAGGCCGTCGATGATCGCCGCCTCGTCGTCGACCAGCAGGACGGTGGCAGCCGCGCCCGCCGCGGGCTCCGCCGGGGAAGGCGTCCCGGTGCGCGTTGTCACGGCTGTTCTCCTCGGGTTCCGGTTCCGATCAGGTGCGCGCCGACGGTGGCCGCCGGGCGCGCCGTTTTTCAGGGTAGGCGACGCGCCCGGTGCTTGTCCACGCAGGCCCGCTGCGGGCCGGAGCCCGGTCTGTTGCCGGATTCGGGGCCCCGCGCGTATCCGGGGAGCCCGCAGCGGACTGGGCCGCGCGCCGGGGCGGTCCCCCAGCGCGCGGCCCGGCGTGCCCGTCCGGCCGCGGGCGGCTACTCGGTGGCGAGCGCCTCCGCGGGGCTCACGCGGGCGGCCCGCCTTCCGGGCAGCCACGACGCCACCAGGGCGCTGAGCACCGCGACGACCAGGACGGCGCCGATCTGCGCCCACGGGAGCACCAGGACGGGGGTGACGTCGTCGAGGGGGACGGACAGCACGCCCAGCCACCCGAAGAGCACGCCCATGCCCAGGCCGACCAGCGCCCCCGTCACCGACAGGCACAGCGCCTCCAGCGCGAGCAGCCGCTTCATCTGGCGCTTGGTCAGGCCCAGTGCCCGCAGCAGTCCGTTCTCGCGCGTGCGCTCGACGACGGACAGGGACAGGGTGTTGGCCACGCCCACCAGGGAGACGATGACGGACACCCCCAGCAGGGCGATGACCGCCATGAGGACCTGGTCGATGACCCGCATGTACGTCTGGCGCTCCAGGGCGCTGCCGTCCACCCTCAGGGACGGGTCGAGCGTGAGCAGGGCGCTCTGCACCTCCTGCGCGTCGGCGCCGTCGGAGAGTTTCGCGATGACCAGCACCAGGGAGCGGTCGGGGGCGATCGCGGCCAGATTCGAGGCGGAGACCATGACCTGGTCGGGGTCGGCCTTGTCGCTGTAGGAGGCGGTGAGGGACAGGCAGGAGCCCGCCGACCCGCACACGGTGAGACGAGTCCCGTCCAGGGCCGCGACACCGACCCGGGCGGTCTGGTCGTCCAGCTGCTCCACGTGGGAGTGGGCCACGGCCGTGTAGTCGGGTTGCCCGACCAGTTGGGCGTTGGCGGAGCCCGGGGCCGAGGACGACGGGAGGGCGGGGGAGCCGTCGGGGAGGGCAGCGGTGCCGTCTGCCGCGTACTCGGGGGCCGTGGCGGCGACGCCGTTCGTCGCGGCGACCTTCGCCTCGACGTCCTGTGCCAGGGGGCCGCCCGAGTTGGAGGCGACGCCCAGGTCGAAGGGCCTCGCGTCGTCGACCGCCGTCGTCAGCGTCTCGCGTAGGGAGGAGGCCCCGACCATCATGGTGACCACCAGGGCCACGCCGATGACGATGGCGCTGCCGGTCGCCGAGGTGCGCCCCGGGTTGCGCATCGTGTTCTCGCGGGCCATGCGGGCGAGCATGCCCGGCCACGCGGCCCCCAGCAGGCGCGTCAGGGGCGGTAGGACCACGGAGAACGCCAGGATCAGGCCGAAGAAGGCCAGCAGGGACAGGCCGAACATGGCGAGGAAGCGGGTGGTGGTGTCGGCGGTGCCCGAGGCCGCCCAAACGCCCGCCAGGGCGCCCACGGCGATCAGCGCGCCGATGACGAGGCGCGCGGTGTGGGACTTGCGCGCTCCGGCCCCCGCCTCGTTGACGGGCGCGAGCGCGGCGATCGGCGGCACCCGCGAGGCGGACAGCGCGGGGAAGAGGCCGACGGCGGCAGTGAACACGGTGGCCGCCGCCCACACGAGGGCGAGCTGGATGTAGTCGGTGGCCGCCAGGGCCCCGGCGTAACCGGTGCGGGGGTCCATGACGGTCAGGGCTCCCGCTCCGAGGAGCGTGCCCGCTGCCGTGCCGATCAGGGAGGAGAGGGCTCCGATGGCCAGCGCCTCCAGGGTCACGAGGCGGCGGACCTGCGTGCGGGTGGCGCCCAGGGTGCGCAGCAGCGCGAGTTCGCGCCTGCGCTGCTGCAGGACGACCCGGAAGGTCGAGGAGACCACGATCGAGGCGACCAGGGCCGCCACTGCGGGGAAGATCATGAGCATCGCGGTCATGGCGGCGCCGCCGAGGTGGGCCTGTTCCAGGTCGGATTCCATCGCCGCCTTCGCCGTGGTGACATCGACTCCGTCGAGGCCGCTGAGGGAGTTCCCGATGGTGGAGGCCCAGCGCTCCTGCTCCGCGGTCGGCGGGTTCCCGTTGTCGTCCCCCGCCTCGTCCGTGGCGACCATGAGCGTGCCCGAGGGCGTGGAGCCCATGAGGGCGGTGAACCCCGCCTCGGTCGTGTAAGCGGCGGGCATGCCCGAGTTCGACGAGGGGGCGGAGTAGACGCCGGTGACGGTGAGGTCCTGGGCGGGGATCCCGTCGAACTGGGGGCGGGCGGTCACGGTGCCGCCCGCTTTGACGCCCAGGAGCGTGGCGGTGGAGTCGGGGAGGAGGATCTGGCCGGGCCCTGAGGGGTAGTCGCCCGAGTCGAGGGCGGGCCTGCGCAGGGGCTCGTCCATGAGGGGGGAGACGAAGAAGAAGGCGCGGGCGCCGTTCGCCTGGGCCTCGGCGGGCCACTGGGTGTAGGTGCCGACGGCCCGCACCCCGGGGACGGCGTGGAGCCTGGTGCGCGCCTGGTCGGTGAGGTCGGACAGGGATGCCCCCCCGGTCTGGTTGGGGTTGAAGGAGACGACGGTGGTGACGTTGGCGTACCTGTCGGTGACCCCGGCTCCGAGCTGGGAGACGAGGCCGCCCATGACGACCATGGTGATCGCGATGAAAGCGGTGGAGATGGCGACGGCCAGGCCGGTGGAGACGAAGCGGCGGCCGTGGGCGCGCAGGTTGGCGCGCACGAGCATGGTGTTCGTGGTCATTGCGGGCTCCTGGGTGTCAGCGCAGGGCGTCGGCCAGGGCGTACTGGTCGGCTCCGCGCAGGTCGGCGACGATGCGCCCGTCGCGGCAGACGAGGACGCGGTCGGCGTGCTCGGCGGCCCCGGTGTCGTGGGTGACCATGATGACGGACTGCTCCAGTTCGTCCACCGCGCGGCGCAGCAGGTCGAGGACTTCGGCGGAGGAGTGGGAGTCGAGGTTGCCGGTGGGCTCGTCGGCGACGATGACAGTGGGGCGGCTCATGAGGGCGCGGGCGACGGCGACGCGCTGCTGCTGGCCGCCGGACATCTCGGAGGGGCGGTGGCCGAGGCGGTCCTCGATCCCCAGGGAGGTGACGATCAGGTCGAACCAGTCCTTGTCGGGCTTGCGGCCGGCCAGCTGCATGGGCAGGACGATGTTGGCGCGGGCGTCCAGCGTGGGCACCAGGTTGAAGGACTGGAAGATGAAGCCGATCCGGTCGCGGCGCAGCCGTGTCAGCTCCGTGTCGCGCAGGATCGAGATGTTGCGCCCGCCGACGAAGACCGCTCCCGAGGTCGCCGTGTCCAGGCCGGACAGGATGTGCATCATGGTGGACTTGCCGGAGCCGGATGGCCCCATGATGGCCGTGAACTCGGCTTCGCCGAAGTCGACGGTCACGTCGTCGAGTGCGCGGACCTCCGTGTCTCCGCTGCCGTAGATCTTGGACACGTGCTCGAGGTGGACGATGTTGTTTTCCATACCCACTATGGTGGCGGGCCGACGGGGGCGGGGTCTATGGGCGTCCACCCTGGAAAGACCCTGATCGCACCCTGGGCGCGCGGAGGGGTGGCCCCCGGTGGCGCGCCGGGGCGGTCGCGGGCCCTACCAGCGGTAGCGGTTGATGGCGGCGCCCACGTCGATCATGCGGGGCCGGGCGACGAAACCCGGCCGCGCGCCGAACTTCGTGATCGTGTCGAGGCCCTCCGAGTTGAGCTGGCGCTCCAGGCGCGCCAGCACGTCGCGCAGGGAGGCGCGCCCGGCGAACTGCTCCAGGGCGCCGCGCACCAACCACGCGACGGCCTCGGTCTGGCCCTGGTCGACGATCTGCTCCACGTCGGACAGGTCGACCGTCTGCCGGTCGATGAGGAACCCGGAGTCGAGGGCCTTCGTCTTGGGGCGGTCCACTGCGGGTTTGCGCGCGGGGACGCGGTCCGCGGGCCAGGGGCGCCCGCCGGCGCCAGTGCCCGAGGGGGTGGCGGCCTGCGCGGACGCGCCGTCGG
>NZ_CP017298.1:1753462-1788040 GCF_001746855.1 Pauljensenia hongkongensis
CCCGCGCCGCCCTCGTCCGGGGCGGGGGCGGCCGTCCCGCCCACGGGGGCGCCGTCGTCATCGCCGGGCAGGGGGCGGGGCTGCTCGGCCACGATGGCGCGCGCCCGCTCCGTGGCGTCGTGGCAGAGGTACTCGTCCATGAGGAGGACGCGGTCGGCCACGTCCAGGTAGTCGCCGGAGCCTCCGACCACCATGATGAGGGAGGTCCCCGCCTCGGCGAGGCCGCGCGCCCGGTCGACCAGGGGGGTGATGGGCTCGTGGGTGACCAGGGAGCGCATGCGGGCGTCCCGGATCAGCAGGTTCGTCGCGGAGGTGTCCTCGTCGATGAGCAGCAGCGGGGAGCCGAGCTCCACGGCCTCGCTGATGGCGGCCGCCTGGGACGTGGAGCCCGAGGCGTTCGCGGTGGAGAAGGCGGTCGTGTCCGCGCCGCCGGGCAGGCCCCCGATGAAGGGGGAGATGTCCACGTCGGTGATGGAGCGCCCGTCGGCCGCGCGGATCTTCATGGCGTTCGGCGTGGTCGCGACCAGTTCCCTGCCGTCGCCGGGGATGTGGGCGTAGACGCCGCGGGCGATCGCGGACAGCAGCGTCGACTTGCCGTGGTAGCCGCCCCCGGCGATCAGGGTGATCCCTGGGGGGATGGCCAGTCCGGTGACCGCGCCCGCGTGGGGCAGGTCGACCGAGGCGCGCAGCGCGGCGGGCGAGATGAAGGGGACCGCGTCGGCGAGGGGCAGTTGGGAGACGCCGGAACGGCGGGCCAGCACCGCGCCGTCGGCGACGAAGGCCACCCAGCCGTTCTCATCGAGGGCCCCGCGCAGGGCGCAGTAGTCCTCGTAGGCCGCGATGTGGGTGAGCAGGCCGCGGCGCTTCGTGTTCGTCGCCTCGTCGTCGGTCACGAAGTCGAAGCAGTCCATGATGATGTTGGGCACGTCGACGTCGAAGAGGCGGGCAGCGGTGCGCCCGAGGATGGTGCGCCCCCTGGCGGGGAGCCGCACCTGGAAGCGCACCTCGACCCTGTCGGGGAGCACGAGGGCGTAGGACCGCTGGAGCACTTCCTGGCGGGGGCGCGGGATCTGGACGTCGCGGCCGACGCGGGCGTGGGCGGCGTCGTAGAAAATACGGGCCAGGTAGTCGGCGGCCGCCAGGCGGGCCTGGGACGAGGCGAGGGCCTCGTCCGGCAGGCCCATGCCTGACGGCGTCGTCCATGCGCGCAGCACCGAGGGCGGCGCGTAGGGGTCGGACTGGACCCGGTCGATCGCGACCGTGAAGTCCCCATAATCCCATGTCCCCGCCAGGGAGCGGTAGGCCCCGTAGGGGCGCCCGTCCATCTGGGACAGTTCCTTCAGGAGATCGCGGTCGGTTCCGGTGCGCAGGCTCATACTCCCAGGTTAGCGCCTGCGGGGCGTCGTCGGCCGCTTAGAAGAAGCGGCCCCAGCTGCTGAAGCTGCTCCAGAACCCCATGAGGACTATGACCCACAGCACCACTGCCAGGACGTCGACGCCGAGGCCGACGATCCCCAGGACTTTCCCGGTTCCCGCGTTGGGGATCGACGTGATGGGGAGCCCCATGGCGGTCACCTGGTTCTGCAGGTTCTGGCCCATGACCCAGGCGGCGATCCCCATGCCGACGGAGGCGAAGAGGAACAGCCAGCTGAGGTAGGGGATGAAGTTGCAGAAGGCGCAGATCAGGGACGCGAGGCCGAGGCCGAAGACCGTGCCGGCCCTGGACCGCAACTCGTACTCGGGTCCGAAGGACGACAGGGGCTGGCCGTACATGGGCTGCGGCTGGCCGTACATGGGCTGCGGCTGGCCGTAGCCGGACTGTCCGTAGCCCTGTTGCGGTTGGCCGTAGCCGGGCTGGGGCTGGCCGTAGCCGGGCTGGGGTTGTCCGTAGCCCGGGTCGGGCGTGTAGGACGGGCCTGCGGGCTGCTGCGGTTGCGCGTAAGGGTTGTAGGGATCGCTCATTTTCGTCTCTCGATCGAGTTCCACGACCACGGGGATGGGAGCCGGCCCCCTGTGGGGCCGGGCGCACGTGGTTCTGGAAGGATCATAGTGCGGCGCGGGGCGCGGCGTCCATACGCGTGAGATCACGAACGTGTGTTCACTGGACGAACCACGTGGTGGGCGCCGGCCGCCGCGGCGGCCGACGGGTCACAGCATGCAGGACACGCAGCCCTCGACCTCGGTGCCCTCCAGGGCCATCTGGCGCAGGCGCATGTAGTACAGGGTCTTGATGCCCTTCCTCCACGCGTAGATGTAGGACTTGTTCAGGTCGCGCGTCGTCACTGTGTCCGGGTAGAACAGGGTGAGCGACAGGCCCTGGTCGACGTGCTGGGTGGCCACCGCGTAGGTGTCGATGATCTTCTCCGGGCCGATCTCGTAGGCGTCCCGGTAGTACTCCAGGTTCTCGTTCGTCATGTACGGCGCCGGGTAGTAGACGCGCCCGATCTTGCCCTCCTTGCGGATCTCCACGCGGGAGACGATCGGGTGGATCGACGAGGTCGAGTTGTTGATGTAGGAGATGGAGCCCGTCGGGGGGACCGCCTGCAGGTTCTGGTTGTACATGCCGTAGCGCGCCACGTCGGCGGCCAGCGCCCTCCAGTCGTCCCGCGTGGGGACGCGGATGGACGAGGCGGCCAGCAGCTCGCGGCACTTGTCCGTGGCCGGCTCCCACGCCTCGTCGATGTACTTGCGGAAGAACTCGCCGGAGGCGTACGCCGAGTCCTCGAAGCCCTCGAAGCGCTCCCCCCGCTCGCGCGCGATCGCGCACGAGGCCCTGACCGCCTCGAAGAGCACCGTCATGAAGTAGATGTTCGTGAAGTCGAGGGCCTCCTCGCTCCCGTAGTGGACGTGCTCGCGGGCCAGGTAGCCGTGCAGGTTCATCTGCCCCAGGCCGATGGCGTGGCTCATCGCGTTGCCGCGGGCGATCGACGGGACCGCGCCGATGTCCGACAGGTCCGACACGGCCGTCAGCCCCCGGATGGCCGTCTCGATCGTCTTGGAGAAGTCCGGGGAGTCCATGGTCTTGGCGATGTTGAGCGACCCCAGGTTGCAGGAGATGTCCTTGCCCACGTGCGCGTAGGACAGGTCCTCGTTGTAGGTGGAGGCCTCGGAGACCTGCAGGATCTCCGAGCACAGGTTCGACATGGTGACGCGTCCCTTGATGGGGTTCGCGCGGTTCACCGTGTCCTCGAAGACGATGTAGGGGTAGCCGGACTCGAACTGGATCTCGGCCAGCGTCTGGAAGAAGCGGCGCGCGTTGATCTTCTTCTTGTGGATGCGGCCGTCGTCGACCATCTCGTGGTACTTCTCCGTCACCGGGATCTCGGAGAAGGGCACCCCGTACACGCGCTCCACGTCGTAGGGGCTGAACAGGTACATGTCCTCGTTCTTGCGCGCCAGTTCGAAGGTGATGTCCGGGATGACGACGCCCAGGGACAGTGTCTTGATGCGGATCTTCTCGTCCGCGTTCTCGCGCTTGGTGTCCAGGAACGCCATGATGTCGGGGTGGTGGGCGTGCAGGTACACGGCGCCCGCCCCCTGGCGCGCGCCCAGTTGGTTCGCGTAGGAGAAGGAGTCCTCGAGCAGCTTCATGACGGGGACGACGCCGCTGGACTGGTTCTGGATCTTCTTGATGGGCGCCCCGGCCTCGCGCAGGTTCGTCAGCTGCAGGGCGACGCCGCCGCCGCGCTTGGACAACTGCAGCGCCGAGTTGATGCCGCGCGCGATGGACTCCATGTTGTCCTCGACGCGCAGCAGGAAGCAGCTGACCAGCTCGCCGCGCGCCGCCTTGCCCGCGTTGAGGAAGGTGGGGGTGGCGGGCTGGAAGCGCCCGGTCATGATCTCATCGACGAAACTGGCGGCCAAGTCCACGTCGCCGCGCGCCAGGTACATCGACACCATCACCACGCGGTCCTCGAAGCGCTCCAGGTAGCGCTTCCCGTCGAAGGTCTTGAGCGTGTACGACGTGTAGTACTTGAAGGCGCCCAGGAACGTGGGGAAGCGGAACTTGTGGGCGTAGGCCTGCTTGTAGAGGGCCTTGATGTCCTCCATCGCGTACTGGTCCAGGACGTGCTTCTCGTAGTAGCCCTCCTCCACCAGGTAGTCCAGCTTCTCCTCCAGGTCGTGGAAGAACACCGTGTTCTGGTTGACGTGCTGGAGGAAGTACTGGCGGGCCGCGGCGCGGTCGGCGTCGAACTGGATCCTGCCGTCGGCGTCGTAGAGGTTGAGCTGGGCGTTGAGCGCGTGGTAGTCCAGCTCGGGCGAGGGGGCTTCCTCTACGCCTGTGTCGGTGAAGTTTTCTGCCAAAACTGTTCCAGTCCTTCGCGAACTCTGGAGACGTCCTCGGGTGTGCCGAGTAGCTCGAACTTGTACATGTGCGGGACTCCCAGCTTAGCGGCGATGATGTCCCCCGCCAGGCAGTAGGCGCGGCCGAAGTTCGTGTTGCCGGAAGAGATCACACCTTTGCAGTGGGCGCGGTTGGCCGGGTCGTTGAGGAACCGGATGACCTGCTTGGGGACGGCGCCCTTGGTGTTTCCGCCGCCGTAGGTGGGGACGACGAGGACGTAGTCGTCGTCGACACTGAGGCGGGGTTCTTTGGGGCGCAGGGGGATCCGCGCGGCCGGGAGGCCGAGTTTCTCGACGAAGCGGCGGGTGTTGCCCGTCGCCGATGAGAAGTAGACGACGATGCTCATGCGTGTCCTTCCGTTGCGGCTGCGGGTGTGGTTCTGATCGACGAGGCGGGGCCGCCCCGCCACCGTTCTTCCCCTCGGACGCGCGCCTGGGTCGGTGGGCGGCGGGGGCGCTGGTGCCTCCTGGCCCCGATCCTGCCGGGGCGGACGCGAAAAAGTCCCGGCCCGTGGGGGCCGGGACCTGCGCTCAGGCCTGCAGGGCCAGGGGGGCCGCCTGGGCCGCTGCGGCCTTGATGCGGTCGGGCCGGAACCCGGACCAGTGGTCCTCCCCGGCGATGACGACGGGCGCCTGCTGGTAGCCGAGCCCCTTGATGTAGTCCAGGGAGGCCGCGTCCTGGGTGACGTCGATCGTCGTGTAGTCGACGCCCTGCTTGTCGAGCGCGCGGTAGGTCGCGTCGCACTGGGGGCAGCGGGGCTTGGAGTAGACGGTGATCGTCATCGGGGGCTCCTCGGTGGAATCGTGTGCGGTCCGCGCGGGCTCCCGCGCGCCACGGGCGCTCGTTGCGCCGCGTGGGTGGTGCTGGGCTCCGGCGTGTTCGCGGCCCGGTGGCCCGTGTTCGAGGACAACACTACACCTCGTGGTGGCATCTGCGCGCGACCCCTATATGTAGTGTTCGGGGGGTGGTCTGTGGACAGGGGTGTGGGCAGGGTGTTGATGGGGGCGCGCCCGGGGTGGGGGATGGGGCGGGCGCTGATCGGGCGGAGGCGGCTTCGGGCGCGCGGTAGCAAGGGCTGCGCGGTGTGCGCGGGTGGTGCTGGTGTGGCGCGTGGGGATTGTGGAGTGGGCGTGGTGCTGTGTGAACACCCTGTGGAAAACCTGCTTTCGCGCGACGGAATGTGATGCTCATTACTAGCATTTCCCGGCGTGTTGCAGTGCCGGAACACCGCATCTAGGGGGCGGGGCGCACAGGGGCCCCTAGATGTAGGGGTGGTGGCCGTCTTCCGCGTGTGGTGGCGGCCTCAACCCCGCCCCCGGGTACCCGCCCGGCACCCGCCCGGTGAGAGTGCTTTCCGCGTGCGGCGGCCTCAACCCCCGCCCCCTCGGGGCGCGCTCGGCCATCACCGTCGGGTGCTTTCCGCGTGCGGCGGCCTCAACCCCGCCCCCGGGTGCCCGCCCGGTGGCCTAGTGGCCTGGTGCCCCAGCGGTTCGGTGGTCCAAAATGCGTCTGAGTTTCGGGCGGGAACGGGGGCTTGACGGGCATGTGGTCCAAAATGCGTCTGAGTCTGACCGAATCCACCCGGATCCGGCCAAAACCGTCAAACCCAGACGCATTTCGGACCACTCCCGCGCGGAGCCCGTCGAAAACAGCGAGACTCAGACGCATTTTGGACCACCCCCGCCCAGATTCGCAGTGGAGCCCGCAGGAGCCGGGGCGCCGAAAGCGCAGCGGGCGGGCGGGCGCCCGCATTGGGGTGGGCAAGAGGGCATTGGGGGAGGCAACGTGGCGTGCCTTTCCGCATTGGGGTGGGCAAGAGGGCGTTGGGGTAGGCAAATTGCCTACCCCAATGGGTGGTTTCCTGCCCCAATGCGTCTCGTTGGAAAGCGGAGGCGGCGCGGGGCCCGTTCTGGCGGCTATACCGCGGGGCCTCCGGGCGCCCGGGCCCGGGAACCGCGCGCCATGGGCTGTTTTCACAGCGATACCGACACGACGGATCCCAACTTTCGCAGCGCTACCACACTTTGCAAGTTTTATAACGCTTGCAAAGTAACGGTATCCCTTTGAAAACTCCACTTCGCTTGCAAAATGACCCGAGTGTCCGCACGACCGGCCCGCTTCGTGAAGCGCAACTCCGCCAGGAGGGGGTCGGTCGGGCATTTCTTTGAGGGGCCTCTTTCCGATTGCGCGACTCCGCCATGGCCGTCCCGATCGGCTGCTCGCATCCCGACTGGCTGCTCGCGTCCCGATCGGCTGCTCGCGTCCCGACTGGCTGCTCGCGTCCCGACTGGCTGCTCGCGTCCCGACTGGCTGCGCCCGTCCCGACTGGCTATTCCCCCGAGCCGCGGTTCTAGCACTCCACGACGTTGACGGCCAGGCCGCCCTCGGAGGTCTCCTTGTACTTCGAGAGCATGTCGTTGCCGGTCTGGCGCATGGTCTCGATGACCGCGTCCAGGGAGACTGTGTGCCGCCCGTCCCCCCACAGGGCCATGCGGGCGGCGTTGATGGCCTTGACGGCGGCGATGGCGTTGCGCTCGATGCAGGGGACCTGCACGAGGCCGCCGACGGGGTCGCAGGTCAGCCCCAGCGAGTGCTCCATGGCGATCTCGGCGGCGTTCTCGACCTGCTCGGGGCTGCCGCCCAGCGCTTGGGCGAGGCCCGCGGCGGCCATCGCCGAGGCGGAGCCGACCTCGCCCTGGCAGCCGACCTCGGCCCCCGCGATGGAGGCGTTGGTCTTGATGAGGGCGCCGATGGCGGTCGCGGCCAGCAGGAAGGAGTGGGCGGCGGCGCGCCTGTCGCGCGCCCGTGCGGCCGACGGTCCGGCCTCCGCCTCGGCGATGGGGGCCAGTCGGACCCGTGACAGCGGCGCGCGGGCGCCGTCGCCCGTGTCGGGGCCCGCGCCCGGGGAGGCCCCCGCCTCGGGGCAGTGCGTGACCAGGTAGCCCAGGACCGCGGGGATGACGCCGGCCGCGCCGTTGGTGGGGGCGGTGACGACGCGGTGGCCCGCCGCGTTCTCCTCGTTGACCGCGAGCGCGAAGAGGTTCACCCAGTCCATGGCGCGCATGGGGTCGGCGGGCGTGGACACCCACGGCCTCGGGCCGTCGGCGGCGCGCGAGCCGGAGCGCCGGGCGAGTTTGGCGGCGAGCGCCCTGGCCCGGCGCGGCACGTCGAGGCCGCCGGGGAGGATCCCCTGGGCGCTGGTCCCGGCGTCCACGCAGTCGAACATGGTGTTCGCGATGCGGTCCAGGTGGGCGTCGACGACGGCCCGGGGGCGGACGGCCTCCTCGTTGGCGCGGACCAGCTCGGCGATCGACAGGCCGGACTCGGCGCAGGCGGCGAGCAGTTGGGCCGCGGTGGCGAAGGGGTGCGGCGCGGGCACGTCGATGCCGACGCCGGACTGGCTGGTGGCCAGGGACGCGACTTGGGGATCCGAGGCGTCGTCGTTGGTCTGGACCATGACGAATCCGCCGCCGACGGAGTAGTAGGTGCGTTGCAGGACGGTCCGGCCGCGGTGGTCCGAAGCGGTGATCGTGAGGGCGTTGACGTGGTAGGGCAGGACCGTGCGGGGTGCGAACCGCATGTCGGCGGCCAGGTCCAGGGGGACCGCCGTGCCGCCGGGCAGGGTGAGGGAGCCGGTGGCGGCCAGGGCGGGCAGCAAGGCGTCGACGACGTCGATGGCGACGGTCTCGGGGTCGTGCCCGGCCAGGCCGAGCAGGACCGCCCGGTCGGTAGAGTGGCCGCGCCCGGTCGCCCCCAGGGACCCGTAGAGGTCGACGGAGATGCGGGCGGGTTGGGCGAGGGCGGCCAGTTCCGTGGTGAAGGCCAGTCCCGCGCGCATGGGCCCGACGGTGTGGGAGGAGGAGGGGCCGATGCTGATGCGGAACATGTCGAAGACGGACAGGGGGTGGGGCGCGTCGGTGGCGGGGATCTCGCCCGATACGATGGCGGCCGCCGTGGGGCGGCCCGCGTGGTACTGGCCGAGGGGGGAGTCGAGGGGGACGGGGTGCGGGTCCATGACCACTATTGTGCCGGAGGCGGTGGGGGCGGGGCTTCCCACGCCTCGGCTGGACGGGCGTCGGAGGCCCCGCCTCGGGGCTTCCCCGCCCTCCTGATCCGCGCTACGGTGGGGGCAGCGGCCTGGAACACCGTTGGGGAGGGGATGATCGGCGTGGAGCGGCCATCGGACTGGAGTGTACTGGGATTCGACTGCGACCCCGTCCCAGGGGATCCGGTGGCAGTGCGGGCTGGGGCGGTGTCGTGGACGGCCTTGGCCGATCAGATCAGCCACTGCGCGCAGTCGTTGCGGGCCCTGGAGGCGGGCGCGTCGCGGGGCGCCGACAGTGTTGCGGCCCTGCTGGAGGCGCGCGACGAGATCGTGGACCAGGTGGGGATTATGGAGGCCCGTTACCGGCAGGCGGGCGCCGCGCTCGAGGAGTACGCGGTGGTCCTTGACCGGGCGCAGTCAGAATCCTTGCAGGCGTGGTACGCGGCGCGGGACGCGCAGGGCGAACTGGACGCGGCAGTCGGGCGGTCCGAGTCCTTCACGCGGTCCGCGCAGGACGCAGGAGTGGCGGGCGACGACGAGGAGCAGGCGCGTTGCACGCGGCTCGCTGGAGCGGCCGAGGCTGACGCCGCCTGCGCGCGGGGCAGGATCGCGGCCCAGCAGCAGATCGTCACTGCGGCCGTGGAGCAGAGGGACGCGGCAGCCGTCCGCGCGATGGGGCTGATCGCGGCGGCGAAGGACGCCGATGGCGTGGCGGACTCATGGTGGGACGACTGGGGGCGGACCGTCGTGAAGTGGATGACGGCGCTCGCCGAGGCCGTGGGTGCGATCACTGGCGTGCTCGCACTGGTGTTCGGGTGGATCCCCATACTCGGGCAGGCGGTGTCGGGGGTCTTCCTCACGATCAGCGTCATTCTGGGGACCGTCGCCGCGATCGGCTACACCGCTCTATGGCTGGCGGGCGACGAGGAGCTGCTGACGGTGCTGGTCTCGGTGGCGCTGGCGCTCGTGGGGCTGGGGGCCCTGAAAGGAGCGGCCAGACTGGGGACGGCGATGTGCAAGGGCATGCTCAAGCACGTCGAGTTCCTCGCGCGCGCGAAGGGCGCGGCCAGCTCAGTTCTGGGGAAGGTGGGGCTGCGCGCCCTGCTCCGCCCGGGAGGGGTTCCCGCTATTCTGCGCTACAGATTCAGGAACGCAATGGTCGGCCAGCTCGGCGAGGAGAGCATGCTCGTGGGCCTGTGGCCCAAAGTGCGGTATGCCATGTCTGAGTATGCGCAGGCGGTAACCAGGAATACGAGAGTGCCTGATCTTACGATCCGCCTCTTCGGGAATATGAGGCTTGGAGAAGTGAAGTTCATTCGCGATTTCTCGCCGGTAAAAAGGCTTTGTGAGCAGATGGCAGACTATTCTGCTATTGCGGCAAGAGATGCAGGAGATGGTTTGGTGCACATTTTTCGTCCGGAGTTCTACACAGATCCAAAAACAGTTAGTAAATTCATGGAATGGGCGACGGGGAAAGACGTGGGAATTCATAATTTGGCGTTTCATTCCCTTGAGGAGTACGTCGGACTGCGGGCCGCCACGGAGATCAATGTGACCTGCCAGTTCGGCCAAGGGGTCAACCATTACTTCAGTGGTTGGGGCGGGTGAGCCTCCGTGTCGGCTTTTCTGTATTTTGACGTGTACGGGCACCGGGCGCTGGGCGCCCAGGACGTGCGCGATGCGTTCGAGCCTTTCGGGTGCCGGGTGCGGCCGCTGTTGGACGGGACTTTCCAGGTGGGGATCGGTGACTTTAGTTTTTATATTGTTGACTGCCCGTCCCCGGCGAGCCGTCCGGGGTTGGTGGAGTGGTTGGCCCGGGTGCGCGGCGCCGCCCCCTATACGCACTTGTACGGCGCGGTGATCGAGGACGTGCACCGCTACGTCGACGACTTCGACGAGGCCGACGCGCTGTGGGACGACATCCGAGGGGCTTTCGCCCTCCTCGCCGAGCGCATAGGGGGCGTGTTCGTATTCCTGGACTACGACCCCGCCCAACCAACCGACTACTACGACGAAGAAACCGGACAGGCGTACAGGTTTCCGGATGAAGTCGACAGTGCCGCCGAGCCGGAAGGGCCGTCCGGACCGGCTTTGGATCTTGACTGGTACGGGCTGCTCTCTGTCACTCCGCATCCAGCTGGACGCTGGATCGAGGCGTGTGAACGTTATTTCCCAGATTTGGTCCCCGACTACTATGATTACGAGCGGCGCCCGATTACCGCCGCCGCTCGCCGGTACCTTTTAGACCCAGACAGCAGGCAGGAGAATCCCGCGCTCATCCAATCCGGTTTCTTGGGGAGAATGGGAGCGCGATTGCCGAGACTGTCCAGCGGCGGAGCGGGAACTGCGAATACGAATCCCAATCCTGTCTACGGTTATGGGTGCAGAGTCCTGCTTCGGACAGTGGAAGAGCGCATGTCGTTGCGAGAATTCCGCAGGTTCTTCACCACCATGGCCCGTGAACTCCGATCAGAACTCGCGACCGGTCAAGTTCTTCACGGTTACGCGTCAGATGGCGGGGAGGCGGTATGGGTGCCCGGTGCTGAGCAGCCTCGCTCCTTGGAGCTGTCCCGGGACTATGAGTTCTTGGGTTTGCCGTCTGTTGCGTCGTGGTGGGTGTGGTTGGGTCCTGATTACGCGCGCGTGGTGGGTGGGTGGTTGGAGCGGGGGGCTCCGGGGTCGTGGGTTGTGGAGGGCACGGGTGATGGCGGTGTGTTCGTCCAGACTTCTACCGAGCCGGTGGCCTGCGGGGCGGGGGCGTGGTTCCCGGAGGAGTTCCTTCCTACTGTGGGGCCTGTTCCCAGGAGGCGGCTGGTCGACTGGCTGCTGGGGACCAGGCCCAGGCCACAGGTGGGGCCCGCCCGCGTGATGCCCACCTGGACCAGGCCCACCGCCACCGCCGGCACCAGGCCCACCGCCGACCCCGGAGAACCCACGGAGGACTGACATGTCATGGACTGTTGCACTTGACGTGTACGGGCACCGGGCGCTGGGCGCCCAGGACGTGCGCGATGCGTTCGAGCCTTTCGGGTGCCGGGTGCGGCCGCTGTTGGACGGGACTTTCGATGTTGGGGTCGGTGGCCTGGGTTTTCGCCTCATGGACTGTCCGTCCCCGGCGAGCCGTCCGGGGTTGGTGGAGTGGCTGGCCCGGGTGCGCGGCGTGCCCACCTACACGCACTTGTACGGGGCGGTGATCGAGGACGTGCACCGCTACGTCGACGACTTCGACGAGGCCGACGCGCTGTGGGACGACATCCGAGGGGCTTTCGCCCTGCTCGCCGAGCGCATAGGGGGCGTGTCCGTGCTCCTGGACTACGACCCCGCCCAACCGACCGACTACTACGACGAGGAAACCGGGCAGACGTACGCATTCCCCCCAGAACCCGCCGGAGAGCCGGCCCCGCGGACCGACGAGGGGGCTTTCCTCTCCTTGGCGTGGATGGGGTTCCCCGCGCTGACACCGCACCCGATGAGGCGGTGGATGGAAACTTGTGAACGCCTCTACCCCGATCTGGCGCCCGACAGGTACGGCTACGAGGGGCGCCCTATCACGGCGGCCAAGAGGCGCTACCTCTTCGACACCAGTAGCCGTGAGTACGAATCGCTGATATCGAACACCGGGCTACTGGGGGACGTCCACGTCAACCTTCCCGCCGTCTACAGCCCTGACAGGACGACGCCCGTGCCCCTTCACAGGACGTACTCCATCGCGTGCAGGGTGTCGCTGGACAAGCTGGAAACGGGCATGGGCGTGGAAGGACTCCGCGATTTTTTCGTCAGGATGGCGCGGGAACTTCCAGCGGAACTGGCGACCTGCGAACTCGGGCAGCGCCACTGGCCCGCCATGTCCCAGGACCGTGAGTTCTTGGGTTTGCCGTCTGTTGGGTCGTGGTGGGTGTGGTTGGGTCCTGATTACGCGCGCGTGGTGGGTGGGTGGTTGGAGCGGGGGGCTCCGGGGTCGTGGGTTGTGGAGGGCACGGGTGATGGCGGTGTGTTCGTCCAGACTTCTACCGAGCCGGTGGCCTACGGGGCGGGGGCGGGGCAGTGGTTCCCCGAGGAGTTCCTTCCCACTGTGGGGCCTGTTCCCAGGAGGCGGCTGGTCGACTGGCTGCTGGGGACCAGGCCCAGGCCACAGGTGGGGCCCGCCTGCGTGATGCCCACCTGGACCAGGCCCACCACCGACGATGCCGACCCCGGCGCCGTCCCCGACACCCGGCTTGGTGCCGATGCCGGACCCGGCGCTGACGGAACCAATGGCCCCGTCGTCGGCGCGGACGCCGACAGGGCCCACAACCCCACCACCGGCCCCGGCGATGCGCCCGGAGGCCCCGGAGAACCCACGGAGGACTGACATGTCGTACATCGTCTCATTCGAGGTCTACGGGCACCGGGCGCTGGGCGCCCAGGACGTGCGCGACGCCTTCGGCCCCGGCGCGGCGGTGGAGGAACGCCTCGACGGCAGTTACACCGTGGTGTTCGACGGGCAGGGGTTCGTGCTGGAGAACTGGATGTCGGTGCTCAGCAGCGCCGGACTCGTCCAATGGCTGGCCCGGGTGCGCGGCGTGCCCGCCTACGCGCACATGTACAGCGCCGTATTCGATGAGAAAATGATCGACGGGCGCTACGGCCCCGACATCGACGGCGCGTTGAGGACCGCCTTCGCGGCCCTCGCCTCGCGCGCCGACGGGGTTTCCGTGTTCCTCCACGAACTCGCCATCGACTACACCGACGAGGAAACGGGGCAGGAGTTCACGCTACGTGCCGAGGACGACTGGGCTCCCCGGCCCTCGGAGCACGACGCGCTCGTCCTCGAATGGTACGGCCGCATGCCGGCGGGCCCCAATCCGGTCGCCAACTGGATCCTGGCGTGCGAGCGCCACCACCCGGACCTGGTGCCCACCGAGTACGGGCGGCCGTTGCGCCCGATCACCGGCGCCGCACGGGAGTACCTGCTCAGCGCCGAGAACAACGAGCGCTACATGACCCTGCGCGAGGGAACGCTCCTCGGCGACATCGACTTCCGCCTGCCGACACTGGTCGAGCGGAGCGGCCCCGGCTACCTCCTGTCGGTCAACCCCCAGGGCGCGTACTCCGTCAGCTGCGCGCTGCTGTGGCAGAGGGCGCGCGAGCGCATGGGCCTGGGGGCGCTGCGCAGGTTCTTCACCAACATGGGGCGCGGGCTCGGCGCTGAGTTCGCCACGGGCCAGTTCCTCACGGGGTACGCCTCCGTGAGCGGACTCGCCGAATGGACGCCCGGCGCCGCACAGCGCCACTCGCCCCAGCTCGGGCGCGACGACGAGCTCTTGGGTTTGCCGTCTGTTGCGTCGTGGTGGGTGTGGTTGGGTCCTGATTACGCGCGTGTTGTGAGCGGGTGGTTGGAGCGTGGGGTTCCGTCCTCGTGGGTTGTGGAGGAAACGGGTGATGGCGGGGTGCTCGTCCAGACTTCTGCGGAGCCGACGGGGTACGAGGCAGGGGCAGGGCAGTGGTTCCCGGAGGAGTTCTTGCCCACGGTGGGGCCTGTTCCCAGGCGGAGGCTGGTCGACTGGCTGCTGGGGACCAGGCCCAGGGCGCAGGTGGGGCCCGCCCGCGTGATGCCCACCTGGACCAGGCCCACCACCGACGATGCCGACCCCGGCGCCGTCCCCCGACCCGGAGGAGGCCCCGAACCCACCGCCGGCCCCGACACCGGCGCTGACGGAACCACCGGACCCGGCGCTGACGGAACCAATGGCCCCGGCGCCGACGCGGACGCCGACAGGGCCCACAACCCCACCACCGACCCCGGTGCTGACGGAACCAGCGGTCACGTCGCCAGCGCGGACACCGACAGGGCCCACAACCCCACCACCGGCCCCGACACCCGGCCCGGTGCCGATGCGCCCGGGCCGCCCCGAACGTAAGGTGGTCCCATGGATGACGCGAACAGCCCCGCCTCCTCCGCGCGCGTTCTCTACGCGCACCTGCCTGGGGGCGCCGGCTTCCGGGCCGACGCGCTCACAGGGGAACCGGAGGCGCGCCTCGACTGGAAGAGCGCCTGGGGGGACGAGGACGCCGACCAAGGCACCGTGTTCTCCTTGGCGCACAGCGGGGCGCCCGGTGGCGGGGGCACGCGCGTGGGCGACTACCGGGTGGTCCCCGTGCTCCCGTCGGAGGGGTTCGGGTCCCAGGAACTGGCGGAAGTGACGAACGACTTCAACGCCACCGTCAGGGCCCTGGCCGAGAACCCGGTCGCCCTGCCCGTCGCCTTCGACGACTACGGGCGCCTCCGCTTGGTCGCCCACCGCAGGGAGGGCGAGGACTTCCTGCGGCTCAGCGTCTACTCCACCTCTGCGGCCGTCCACGCCGACCTCGAGCGGGCCGGGCCGCTGTTCATCATCAGGCACGGGGCCAGCGTCATCAGGTTCCTCGACGAGCACTCCGAGCGGATCCTCTTCGTCTCCGTGGACCCCGCCTCCTGCCTCCGGCCGATCGAGTTCCCGGCCGGCCTGCCCCAGTACTTCGCCACAATGCCGCCGCCGCGCCGCGCGGACCGGCGGGAGGAGGGCACCGGATGGGGGGCCGGGGCCGCAGGGGAGGGCCCGACGCCCACCGGGTTCGTGCTCGACCTGTCCGACGACTGGGTGCGCGTCGACCTCACAGTAGGCGCGGAGGAGCTCAGGGCCAGGGTGGACGACCTCATCGCCGAGCAGATGCGGCAATGGCCGACCACGATGGGCTGGCTGCGGGAGCGCACGCGAGGCTGGCTCCAGCGCACCTGCCTCCAGGCCAAGTCCAGCGGGGGCGTGGAATTCGCCGTTCTCCTGAACTCGGCGAAGCGCACGGAACCGGCGCTGACCCTCGTCAACTACTGGCTGGCCCTTCCCAGGACCTCCGACGGGCCGCTGGTCCACGTGCGCGACTTCCTGGCGGAAACAGCCGACGATGACGACGAGATCGCGGTCATCGAGACGCGGGCGCGCCGCCTCCTGCGCTCCGTCCGCGTGCGGCCCGCCGCCCGGCGCGGGGGCGCGGTCCCCGAGCAGGAGATGCTCCTCGTCGACTACTGGATCGAGGTGCCGGGCGACCCCGCCTCCGCGGCGCGGATCGTGTTCACCAGGCCTGGCGCGGACTCGCGCGACGGGGTCGTCGCCCAGTGCGACGCGATCGTCCGGTCGGCGCGGTGGGACGCCCCCGGGGCGGGGCCCGCTTGACGGGAGCGGGGCCAGGGGGGCCTCGGCGCGCCCCGCCCCGTAGACTGTGCCCATGAGCGAGAACCTGAGTTTCCCCGGGCGCGTCCGTGCCGACGCCGTCATCCAGTGCGCCATGGACATGGAGGCCGCGCCGCTGCTCCACCTCCTCGAACCCATGGGCGACGAGGAGACGCCCCGCGCGGTCCACGCGGGAGCCCCCGGGCGCCACGTGCAGCGCTTCGCCCTCGGCCTCATCGACGGGCGCACGGTCCTGGTCGTCACCTCCGGGATCGGCGAGGCGAACGCCGCTGCGGCCACCGCCCGGGCCCTGGTGCTCGTCGACGCCCCGATCGTGATCGCCGCGGGGACCACGGGCGGCCTCGCGCGCGACATCAACGTCGGCGACATCGCAGTCGGCGTGAGCGCCGTCTACGGGCAGGCCGACGCCACTGCCTTCGGCTACGCGCTGGGGCAGGTCCCCCGGATGCCCGTCGACTACTCCTCCTCCGAACGCGCCGCCGCCAGGTGCGATGCCCTGGCCGGCCTCGTCGACCACCCGGTGCGGCTGGGGCGGATCGTCTCTTCGGACTCCTTCTGCACCGAGCAGGTGGCCGAGCCGATGCGCCAGCGCTTCCCCGACGCCATGGGCGCGGACATGGAGACGTGCGCGATCGCCCAGGTCGCGTGGAGCTGCGGCGTCGATTGGATCTCGCTGCGCGCAGTGTCCGACCTGTGCGGCCCGGGCGCCGACCAGGCCTTCCACATGGACGGCGAACGCGCGGCCGCCCACAGCGCCGAGGCCGTCCGCGCCTACCTGGCCCTGCTGTGAGGGGGGCGGGTGCGATGCGCGTCCTCATGGTGTGCACCGGCAACATCTGCCGGTCGACGATGGCCCACCAGGTGCTCGACGAGGCCGTGGCGGCCGCCGGGCTCTCCGGCGCCGTCCGCGTGGACTCCGCGGGCGTGTCCGACGAGGAGCACGGCAACCCCATCGACCCCCGTGCCGCCCGAGTGCTGCGCGCCCACGGGCACGGCGTCCCCGACCACCGCGCCAGGCAGGTGCGGGCCAGCGAGCTGGCCGACTGGGACCTGGTCCTGGCGATGACGTCGTCGCACTACGCGGCGCTGTCGCGGCTGCGCGACCGCGCCCGCCCCGGCGGGAGGGCGCCGGAGATCCGGATGTTCCGCGACTTCGACCCCCAGTGCGCGCACCTGCCCGAGGGGCCCGGCCGGGACAAGGACCTGCCCGACCCCTGGTACGGGGACTACGGGGACTTCGTGGACACCCTGGCCGTCATCGAGCGCTCCACGCCGGTGCTGGTCGACTACGTGCGCCGTTAGGGCGTGATGTGTGATTTGTGGGTGGACCCGCCGTTCGGGGCAGGGTCGGGTCGGCGGCACTTCCGGCGCCGGCCACCGGCTCGCACAGCACGCCCCGGGCCCGCACGGGCGTTCGTGTTCGCGTCTGCACCACTTGGGCACCGCCCGCACCACTTAGGGCCCCGACACGCCGGGACAACCAGGGCCCACAAGAACCCAAGTGGTGCAACGGAGCGCTAAGTGGTGCAGCGGCGCGCGAAGCCGCGCAACCGCGGGCGAATCCCGCAGCACGGCGCACGAAGCCGCCCAAAGAACCGACAACGAACCGTGCGCACAGCCCCTCCCCACAACCGCTCACACGAAGAACCGGAACCAGACAGCACGGCCTAGTCGGGCACGCACACAAGGGAGATGATTTACGAAACATACTGCGCACACAACGGCTTGATTCCGCCCTTGTGCGCAGTCGTATGTTGCGTGATCCCGGTCCTTGTGTGCGTAGAACGGGGCTGTGCGGCGCCGTCTAGACTGCGCCCGATTGCCCGTCAGACGGTCGTCCCCCGTTCCAGGTGGGCGCGGTTGTGGGGGAGGGCGCCCCGTCCGAGGTGGGTCCGCTGTCCGGTGTGGGCGCCCCTCCCGGGGCGGGCGCCGGGTCCGGGGCCCCGACGCGCAGGACCACCAGGGGCTCGCCCGTCGGCTGGGCGGACCCGCCCTGGGGCTCGAAGGTCAAGAAGATCTCACTGCCCGGCTGGGGCATGATGTCAACGAAGGAGTAGTCCCCGCCCCGCCGCTCGTAAACGCCCAGGGATTCGACGGTGCTTCCGTGGCGCGCCCACACCTGCATCACCTGTCCCTCGGGTGCCCGCAGCGCCGAGGGCGTGGTGATCGCGGTCATCCCCATTTCCGGCGACCAGGTGAGGGTGACAACGTGCCCGTCGGGCATGGTGTCGGTGGAGCGCCGTACGTCTTGCGCCTGGTTGAGGGCGGCGTAGTGACTGGTGGACTCCATTGAGGTCATCGTGGTCCACCGGCCCACGCCGATCCCCGCTGCGAAGAGCGCGACCGCCGCAGCCGCCGCGGCGAAAACGCGCGCGAACAAGGGGATGACCCTCCGGCCGCGCGCAGGAGCCTCCTCGGGGGCCTGCGGCCACTGTTCCTGCTCGACTTCCTCGATCGCGGCGAGGAGGTCGTCGCGCACGTGTGCCGGCGGTTCAATGGGGGCGAGGGAGGCGGCGAGGTGGGCAGCGATCTCGTCGTCGTCGAAGATGTGGTCGCTCATCGTTCCTCCAAGAAGGTGCGCAGGCGGGCGAGGGCCTGGCGGATCGTGCTTTTCACGGTGCCGAGCGGCAGTCCCGTCGCATCGGCGATCCTCGAATGGCTCAGTCCCCCGAAATACGACAGGAGGATGACGGTCTTGTGCGGCTCCCCCAGGGAGCCGAGCGCGCGGCGGACGTCTCCGCCCGCAATGCGGGACTCCGCCTCCTCCGCCGTCTGGTCCCAGTCCACGTCCGGGGGCGAGGCGAGTTCGCGGTCGCGCGCCGCCTGGGCCGAGCGCACCCGGTCGATCGCCCGCCTGCGGGCGATGGTGGTGAGCCAGGCGCGGACGCTGCCGCGACCGGGGTCGTAGGAGGGGGCGCGCCTCCATACGTGGAGGAACGTGTCCTGCAGGACCTCTTCTGCTTGAGCACGGTCCTTGAGGACGCAGCGGATGAGCGCGAAGAGCGTGGGCGCCCAGGCGTCGTAGAGCCTCGCGAACGCCCGCTTGTCCCCTTCGGCGACCAGTTGCAGGTCTTCGCGGCCCAGGTCGCGTGGCGCGGTATCAGTCACGGTGCTCATGGTAGAGGGCCGTGGCGCCCGGCGCCGGGCGGGGTCTCCGCCGGGGCGGCGCCGCGAAGGCCACCTGTTCCTCCGCGGCCACGCCGTCACCCGAAGGTGAAGGAGTAGAGCGCCAAACCCTTGCTGGCCGTGACGGTGAGCAGCCCTGAGGACTCAGTGTCCCTGTTCACCAGCGTCATCGAGTTCGGGGTGCCGCTCACATGCTGGGTGTGGGTCTGGCCGTCCATCTCCCAGGTGAGGTCGCCCTCGCCCGAGACCACCAGGTCCACGCGGCGCCCGCGCCACATGAGGCGCAGTTCCGCCTCGTCGTCGGCGGGGCTGATCGACTGGGCGCCGATGGTCCACCGCCCCTGCAGGGCGAAGCGGTCCGCGCCTAACGAGGCCGGGGCCGCGTAGTCGCGCGTCCCCGCGGAGTAGGCCTCCGTCCCCGCGAAGCTTGCTGCACGTTCGTGGCCCAAGTAGGTCTCAGGCGTGCGGTGAAAGGCCACTCCTTCGACGCCGTCGTCGGTGAAGAGCGGGTCGGGCAGCGCGTTGCCCTGGTCGGCCAGGAGCTGGCGGATCAGTGACTCCAGGGTCGCCTCGCCGCCCTCTCCGAAGTGCGTGTAGCGCAGTTGCCCGTGCGCGTCCGCCAGGTACTGGGCGGGCCAGTAGTGGTTGTCGAAATCCGTCCAGGTCTCCAGGTCGGAGTCGACGGCGATCGGGTAGGTGATGCCCAGCTTGTCGCCCCCGGATTGGACGTTCGCGGTCTCCTTCTCGAAGGCGTACTCGGGGGAGTGGACGCCGATGACTTGGAGCCCGTAGGGGCGGTACGCCTCGTAAAGCCTTTCGATCCCGGGGATGGAGCGCTGGCAGTTGATGCACGAGTACGCCCAGAAGTCGACCAGGGTCGCTCCACTGCCCTGGGGGGCCGCCTCGCCGTCCGTGTTGAGCCACGCGGTGGGTTTCAAGGAGGGGAGCGCGCCGCAGTCCGCCAGGGTCGTCGCGCCGTCGACGCAGGCTGAGCGCTGGCCTCCGCCCCTGCTCAGACCCGGATCGGCGCTGCGCTGCAGCGCTGACGTGTAGTCGGGCAGCGCCCTTTGGAGAACGGCGGGCAAGTCGGTGACGATCCCGGCGGCCAACGCCAGGACGGTGGCGCCCGCGGCGATGCGCACGCGCCGCTGGTGGCGGCTGAACGCGGAGACGCGCTCGGTGAGGCGGCGCCCCGCTAGGGCGAAGGCCAGGAGGGGGATCGCTGTGCCCGCGGCGAAGGAGAGCGCCAGGGCCACGGTGTCGGCCCCGATGCGGCCGGTGGAGCCGGCGACGCTCACCGCCGCCAGTACGGGTCCCGCGCAGGGCACGTAGGCGGCGCCGAGGACGATGCCCAGGCCGAAGCCGTTGGCCCCCGTGTGCTTACCGGCCTTGGAGAATGCGGCGAAGGGCTTCTCCAGGACGTGCATGAACCGTGGGACGATCATGCCCACGCCGATGAGAACCAGCAGGACCACCCCGGCCCACCGGATGAAGTCCTGGGGCAGGTGGAGCGCCGTGAGCAGTGTCGAGCCGAGCAGCGTGAATGCTGTGAAGCTGAGGACCAGTCCCGCGACGACCTGGTAGGGGCGCCATTTCGAGGGGGCGCGGGGCGCTGGCCGGGTCGCGCGGTGGTCTTCCTGTGCGCTGGCAGTCCCCCCGAGGGAGATGCCGGTGCCCGGTGCAACAGCGAAGGAAGGGGAGGGGCGCGCTGAGGCGGCGCCACCCGCCATGAAGATGACGGGGAGGACGGGGAGGATGCACGGGGAGATGCCCGTGATGAGGCCACCGAGGAATCCGATGAGGACCAGGGTTGTCATGATGCTCCTTTCGTGTGGTGCTACTCCTGATTCGTCGTGGTCGCAGTCGTGGATCAGCGGATGTTGTGTGTTGTATGTCACTGATGGCTGGGTGATCCGTGGCGTTGTTCGCGCCGAATAGGAGGGTGAAGGCGCTAACGGAGCGCCCGTCAACAGAAGGAATCACGCAATGAGTATTCGCCGCGCGGCTCTGGCAGCTGCCCTGTCCGTCGTCTTCGCCGCTGGTTTGGCGGCCTGTGGGAACTCCGCCAACGACAAGATGGAGAACCCGTCGTCGCCGTCGATGACGCAGGACACGAAGATGGAGAACTCGATGTCGGGCGATGGCATGAAGGGGGGGATGGACGACGGGAAGATGGACGACGGCAAGATGGACGACGGCAAGATGGACGACGGCAAGATGGACGACGGGAAGATGGACGACGGGAAGATGGACGACGGCAAGATGGACGACGGGAAGATGGACGACGGGAAGGAGGGGTAGCAGTAGGCCGCGGCTCGGGGCGTCCCAGAATCCCAAGGGCGGCGGGCTGATCCATGTGATGTCCCGCCGCCCAGGGCCCATCGATGGGCGCTGGCGGCGCAGTGGGGCGAGCGGGTGCTGTTGCGTGAGTCAGCGCTGTGGGCACCGGGTGCGAAACTGCCTCACGCCGCCACTTACTCTGGCCGCACTGTGGCGCCTGCTCGCACGTGCCCCTGGATCTGCGCGAAGACGCGGCCGATGGGCTCGCGGATGATCAGGTCGGCGCGCCCGTCGTAGGGGGTGGGCGTCGCGTTCATGAGGACGAGGCGCCCGCCCTGGTAGTAGTCGATGAGCCCGGCCGCCGGGTAGACCGCCAACGACGTGCCGCCCACGATCAGCATGTCCGCCCCCGCTATGGCCAGGACGGCCCCCTCCAGCGTCGCCGGGTCCAGAGCCTCGCCGTAGAACACGATGTCCGGGCGCACCACGGCGGAGCACGACGGGCAGTGGGGCACGCGCCCAGCCCGGGCCTCGTCGAAGTCGTCGATGGTGGAGCGCGCGCCGCACCCCGTGCACTCCAGCCTCGTCCAGTTCCCGTGGAGCTCGAGCACGCGCTTGGAGCCCGCGGCCTGGTGGAGGCCGTCGATGTTCTGGGTGACCACCGCCTTCAGTTTCCCGGCGCGCTCGAGGCCGGCGAGGAAACGGTGGGCGGCGTTCGGGGCGACCCCCTCGCGGGCGGTCTCCTCGGCGAACCACGCGTAGTAGGCCCCGGGGCAGGCGGAGAAGAAGTCTATGGACAGCACCCGTTCGAGGGGGATCTCGCGCTCCTGGTGGTAGAAGCCCTTCGCGCCCCGGAAGTCGGGGATCCCGGACTCGGTCGACACCCCCGCGCCCCCGAAGAACACGATGTCGTGCGCCTCGGCGATCCATTGCGCCAGCGTGGACGCGTCGTCACTCATGATGGCCCCCTTCGGACACGGTGCCGCCTACGGCAACGGTAGCACCGCCCGGGCGCGCCGGCGGCGCATCAGCTGTTCCCGGCTATCGCTTTCGCGATCTTGCCCGACCCGAGGACCACCATCATGAGGATCACCGGCGTGATGAGGATCGGAAGGTAGTTGCCCACCAGCCACGCCAGGGGGTCGTCCGAGCCGATCGGACTCACTTCCAGGAAGGAGCCGTTCTCAGCACTGGAGGCCACGCTGATGATGCCTTTGTAGATGTGGATGCTGACGATGATGCACACGCCGTGTATGCACACTTCGACGTACTTCCTCAGGAAGGAAGTGCCGAAGGACTTGGTCTCGTCGTTGCCCAGGAAGGCGAAGGGCAAGGGGGAGAAAGCGGTGAGCATGTAGATTTCCGCGAAGCGCAGCAGCACGACGATCATGAGCGTCGCCTTGGCGGCCAGGGTGACCAGGAAGGGGATGAGGAGGAAGATGAGCATGCCCACCTGGTCCACCGACGAGGCCTTGTCGATGCTCGCCTGGAAGGCGCTGACCGCTGCGCCGTTCTCGTTCACGGAGACGCCCGCGCCCTCCGGGTCTAGATGTGGGTCGCCCATCACGTTGGCGACGAGGGCGCGGATGGCGTTGAGCAGGATGCCCGAGTTCTTCACGGCCATCACCAGGATGATGTACTTGAAGATCACGGCGGCGATGAGTTTCACGCCTGTCTGGTGGTCGGCCTCGATGTGGGAGGCCTTCCGGTTGAGCTCCACCATCATCACGATCGCCAGGACTGTGAGGGCGACGGGCATCACCGCAAAACCTGAGATATCAGACACTACTTGGCTGGTGTCCGCACTGAAGTCAAGTATGTCTTTAGTCACACTGTCGACTGATGATGCATGGCCGTTGAAGAGGAACTCGACCAGTTTCTTGAGCGCGTCCTTCATGGTGTGTCACTGGGCCCGCTGATTCGACGGGTTGGCGGGCCCCCCGTTCTGCGACGGCGCCTGGGTGGCCCCCGTGCCCCCGGGGTTCCCCGTGCCCTCCGTCGGCTCGCTGATCTGGGTCGGCGGCAGGTACGCGCTGTCAGTGCTGGTGATCTGGTGGCGCGTGTTGTCGCCCCACGCCCACACTCCGCGCGTCGTGCGGACGAAGGTCGTGAAGTTCGACGCCTCGATGCCCGTGATCTCGAGGCTGTCGAGGCCCTCCACCTGCGTCGGGGACAGGTACGTGTCGTCGCTGTCCTTGACCTGGTGGGCGGTGTTCACCCCCCAGCACCACACGCCCTGGTCCGTGAGGGCGCAGGCGTGGGCCCTGCCCGCCGCGATGTCCTTGATGGCGCCCCCGGGGACCCCCACGACCGGGCCGGGGGATGTGACCTCGCTGTTGCCGTGGCCGGTCTGCGCCCAGCGGTTGTCCCCCCAGCACCACACCTCCGACGAGGTCGAGGCGCAGGCGAAGTCGTCGCCGGCCACCAGGGAGCGCGCCGCAGTGGGCAGGTAGAAGGTGAAAGTGCGCGCGGTCGCCAAGTCGGCGGTGCCGAGCTGGCCCATCGAGTTCTCACCCGAGCACGTGACCTCCTCGCCCTCGGCGATGCACGAGAACGCCTGGCCGCCGGCGGTGAGGACGGCGCCCCCGGCCGTGGCCCCCGTGGAGTTCGAGGCCTTAGTCGCCGAGGTCCCCGACATCGCCGCGCTCTGCTGGGTGTCCGACGCGGTTCCCGCCTCGCCCCCCGCGTTGGGATCCGTCGCGGGCTTCTGGTTCCTCACCAGCTGGAACACGAGCAGGCCCAGGCACAGGACGATCACCACGGCCCCCGCAATGATCGCGGGGAGGGGGACCGAGGAGCTCAGCGTCCCCCCGGTCGAGGTGGGGGCCACGAAGCCCTGCTTCTTCTTCGGCGCTTTGCGCGGGGGAGGGGGCGCGGAGCCGTCGATGACCGGGTTGCGGGGGGGCTTGCGCTTGCGCGAGAAGATGCCGCGCGACCGGCTCCCCTCGACCAACTCGGGAGGCGGGGCCGGCGGATCGGGGATCTCCGCGAAGTTCTGGACGCCCCTGGCGAACAGGCACCAGTCGCGCAACTGGAGCCACGATGAACCGTGGGACTCCAGGTCGTCGAAGAACCCGTAGCTCCACAGGCTGCGGTTGCGGGCGAGTTCGTAGAGCTCGACGACGGTCACGCGGGGGTCAATGGACATTGGGGACTCTCCTCATAGCGGACTCATAGCAGAACGGGCGCGGGGCGTCACAGGAAGCGGCGGACGTTGCGCACACCGGGGAAGACGGGCTCGATATTGATGCCGCTCTCCGGCGAGTCCGCGCTCACCATCTGGCCGCCGCCCAGCGCGATGGCCGTGTGCCAGCTGCCGTCCCCCCAGTCCCAGAAGATCAGATCCCCGGGCTGCATCTGGTCGTAGGGGACATCGACGCCGCCGGGCGCGGTGGACTGCTCCCTGGCCGTGCGGGGCAGGGCAACGCCCAGACGCGCCATGAACGCGCCCGTCAGGCCCGAGCAGTCCCAGGCCGTGGGGCCCTGGCTCCCCAGGACGTAGTGGTTCGTGTCGTCCATGGCGATGGACTTCGCCCACTCGAGCGCGTCTCCGAGCGAACCGCCCACGGCGGCGACATCCTGCGCCGCCTGGTACTTGACCATGAGGGCGAGGATCTTCGAGACGTAGTTCTGGGTCTCGGCGTAGGGCGGGATGCCGCCGTTGCTGATCACCGCGCCGGGGCCGGCGTTGTAACCGGCCAGGGCGACCTCCTGGATGCTGCCCGCCACCGCGCCGGAGGCGACGTGGGGGTTGAGCGTCGCGACGATCGAGCACATGAAATGCCCCTGCGAGGGGATCGCGTCCGCGGGGTCCAGGGGATCGGCGCGGCCGTCGCCGTTGTAGTCCCCTCCCTGCGTCGCCCAGGTGCCCGGCATGAACTGGCTGATGCCCTGGGCGCCGACGGGCGACTTAGCAGCCGGGTTCCACCCGGACTCCGCTTCGATCTGCGCGGCGATCAGGGGGGCCGTGATCTCGGGGCACATGGAGCCCGCCTGGTTGACGTACTGGGCGTACTCGGGGGGCACGTTCGCGGCTACGCTCCTGCCCACCTTCCTCTCCTGCTGGGCGATCTCGATCCCCAGGGAGCCGAGGAAGGAGGACAGGAATGTGGCGACGACCATGACAATGCCCAGCAGGGACAGGTTCTTCGCCGCCATCAGCGCAGTGGCGACGAGGCTGCCGATCGCTTTCGAGGCGACGATGATGAATTGCGAGACCGCCTGGGCGGCGTGCGCCGCGATGCCGGCGGCCTTCGTCCCGTTGATGGCCCCCAGCAGCATCATGGGCTTGGACGCCTTGATGGCGGCGGACATCTTGCCGGTCATCCCACCCAAGGAGGAAAGGGCGTCGCCGAGCCCCCGTGTCTTGAGCAGGAGGGACTTGGAGCCTCCGCTGGCCAGTTTCCCGCCGACCAGGCCCCCCTTGGCCGCAGTCGCCGCGCCCTTCTTGCCAACGACCAGCAGGTTGTCCCCGACGGCCCGTATCGACTGCTTGGGGATCAGGCTCGAGGCGTTGGAGCCGACCGCTCCGACCGGGTCGGAGTGGACGGCCGCGGCGTCGAACCCGTTCGCATGGGCGGCGCCGCCCGCCTGGTGGGCGGCGCTGTGGGCGCCCTCGTGCAGGGCGGACCCGCCGGTCGTCTGGGGAACGCCATGAGCGCCCTCGCGCAGGGCGGACCCCGACGACTGCGTGACCGAGACGACGCGCGTTTTCAGCTCCGTCTTGGCGTACTTGATCGTCGGGCCGGCTTGCTGCTGGAACTTCATGGCGTTCTCCCCTCACCTGCTCATGGGCTGTCGGTACTGCTGGGCGTCGATCATCTCACCGGGCTTCGTCGAGAAGACCTTGTACATCCGCGTGTCGACCGGGATCGAGTTGTCGAAGGGGATGACGACCTGGCCCATCTTCAGCAGGCCCTGGCCCGCGGGGACATGGGAGTAGTAGCCGCGCTGCTCGTCCGAGAACTGGAAGAGCTCCTGCAGAGACTCCGCGTCGGTGGGCGTCTGGTTGAGCAGGGCCAGCATGTCGCAGTTGGCCAGCATCAGGCGCGCCCGCTCGGACATGAGCAGCTCCTCGATGTTCTGCGTGAGCCCCGTCGGGTTCAGGCCGTACTTGCGGGCCCGCTTGAAGATCGACTGGAAGTAGGCGGCCGCGTAGTCGTTGGAGAACAGCAGGTGGAACTCGTCGATGTACAGCCACGTGCGGATGCCCTTCGCGCGGTTCTGGATGACGCGGTTCCAGATCTGCTCGAGGATGATGAGCATGCCGAAGGAGCGCAGCGACTGGCCGAGTTGGGAGATGTCGTAGATGACGAACCTGTTGGAGGTGTCGACGTTCGTCTGTTGCGAGAACCCGGAGAACGAGCCGGTCGAGTACAGCTCGAGGCTGGTCGCCAGCTGCGGCGCCTCGGCGTCGTCCTGCCGCCGGATCATGTCGGTCAGTGTGGCCAGGGTGGGCATGGGCGCCCTGCGCTTGGAGAAGAAGGTGTTGTAGATCGCGGTGACGCAGCGGTCGATGATCGAGCGCTGGGAGGGCGACAGGCCCGTCGTGCCGCCGATCAGCAACTCGCACATCGACAGGACGAACTCGGATTTGAGTCGCACCAGGTCGCCCTCCGTCGAGTCGCGCACGATGTCCATCGGGTTCACGCAGTGCTGGGAGCCCGCGTGGATCTCCACCGTGGTGGCGCCCAGTTCGTGCCCGACGGGCGCGTACTCCCGGTCGGGGTCGATGATGATGACCTCGTCCTCGGGGCGGTTGAGCAGGACCTGGTGGATCTCGGACTTGCCGTACATCGACTTGCCCGACCCGGAGGTGCCCAGGAAGAAGGCGTTGCCGTTCATCAGCGTGGAGCGCGAGGCGAGGATCAGGTTCTTCGACAGGGCGTTCACCCCGTAGCAGACGCCGTCCTCCTCGAAGAGCTCCTGGGAGGTGAAGGGGATCATGACCGCCGTGGTGCCAGTCGTCAGTGTGCGGAACAGCGGCAGCCTGCACCTGCCCAGCGGCAGGAACGCGTTGAAGGCGGCCTCCTGCATGTAGCGCGCCGTCGAGAAGCGGCAGGACTGGCGGTTGCCCACCTGGATGACCCGCTCGCAGCGGGAGTCGAGCTCCTCGATGCTGCTGGCCGCCACGCCCACCAGCAGGGTCGTGGTGAAGAGCTTCTGGTTCGACGTCTCCAACTCGTGGCGCAGGTCGACGCCCGCCTCGTAGGACGCCTCGAGCTCGTGGGGCATGAGGTCGTAGGGAAGGCCCTGCTTGGTGAGTTTGCGCGTCTCGTTGGCGCGCTGGATCGACATGTCGGCGAGGCGGCGCTTGACCAGGTCCAGGCCCTCGCCCTGGTCGATGGGGCTGATGTGCAGAGAGACGCCCAGGTTCATGTTGAGATCCGTGAGCTCTTTGACGAGCCGGTCGGAGAGCCAGGCGGGCAGCTCCTCCAGCCATAGGACGCGCAGGTAGGAGACCTCCTCGTTCTCGATCCGCACGTGCCGCGCGTTGGAGAAGTCGAAGACCGCAGGCGCCAGGAAGTCCTTCGACGACTTCCCCGGGTCCACCAGCTGGGCGTAGTCGAAGTCGAAGCGCTCGCCGGGGCGCGTGAAGGAGTGGACGATGCGGGCGCGCGCCTGCCCGGTGACCACGTCCGCGGTGCAGCCGCCGACGCTGCGCAGGTGGCTGATGCTCTCGGTGGCGACGCGCATCAGGCGCGCCCGCCCGTCCTCGTAGTCCTCGGCCTCCACGGTGATCGTGAAGTACTTGTCGGTCACCGTGTTGTTCCTGCCGGTGGCGAGGCGGTCGTGGATGACCCGGTTGAACTCGCGGCGCAGGGCGTTGTACGAGTCGGGCCGGTAGGGCATGAAGGCGGCCTCCTCGACAGTCTCCTGGTCCATGACCCTGTTGATGACGCTGACCTGCAGGTGGTGGGCGGAGTCGAAGCTGTTGAGGAACTTCGCGTACTGCTCGATGATCGATTCCTGCTGGTGGGGCGGTGCGATCACGTAGTTGACGTCGGACAGGCGCAGTGTGATGGAGAAGTGTTGGTCGTCGAGGACGCAGATCCCCGAGTCCATGAGCGCCTCGTAGTCGAGGACGTCCTGGGCGCGCAGGATCTGGCGCCGTGAGACTTTCTTCTTCTTCTTCGGCTTGTCTGCGTCTTTCTTGGACTTAAACATACGAGTCACGCTCCACGGGCAGGCTGCCTTTGCGGCGGGATTTGGTCTTCTTGCGGTTCCGCTTGGCCTTGCGCGGAACCGGCCCGCCGTCGGCGGATGGCTGGACTTGGGAGATCATCCCGTACACGTACAGCTGGCGGCTGCGCTGGTGGTTGATGATGTACCCGGCGTACTTCTCGAAAGGGAGGCCGCGCGGCCGGTACCAGCCCAGGGCCGCGAAGGGGATGATGATCGCGATCACTATGTACTGGCTCGTCTCAACGAAGTCCGCGAGGTAGCCGACGAAGATCGTCGCGAAACCGAGGATGGTCATGGCGGCAGCGCACGCGAGCTGCCGCCATGACATCCCCATGACCACTTTGGCTTGATACGCGGTGATCTCGCGTGGTACCTGGATCTCTATCGCCATGTGTGTCCTTGTGCGGGACCGGCGGCGGGGCGGCGCTTGCTCGGCGGCGCCCCGCCACGGGCCATTCGGTTAGTGGAGGCTGATCTGCCCGAACAACTGCGCAGCCGCGACGATCATCCCGCCGCCGACCAACTGCCACACGCCGGACTGGATGCCGGGCCCGTTGTGGTCCTTGAGTCCGCCCGCCAGCACGACGACGCCCCAGATCGCCCACAGGCCGCCGCCGATGGTGGCGAACCTGACGAGCAGATGAAGAGCTTCGTTGACGACATTAGCGTCCATGTTTCCTCCGGGGGTGTTGACTGGGGCGGCTTCAGGCGCGGGAGCGCTTGCGGGCCCTGCGCCGCATGGCTAGGAGCGTGAGACCGGTGGCGCCGAAGGCCGCCGAGGTGAGGGCACTGGAACCCGCGCCGGTCTGCGCGAGTTCGGAAGCGCTCGGGCGCTGGGCGTTCACGTCGGGCGCGGGCGCTTGCGCGGCCTCAGGGGCGGGTGCGGGGGTGCCGCCGACCACAGCCGAGATGTCGCCGATGCCGGTGGGCGCGGGCGGCAGGGCCGAGGGGACCTGTCCGGCGGGCAGCGGGGGCGTTCCACGGTCCGCCGCCCTGTACTGGGTCCCGGGCTTGGACGGGGTGCGCCCGGGTGTCGGCGTGGGCGGGTTGGTCGGGTCAGCGCCGGGCGCCGGGGGCGTGGTGGGTCCCGGGTTCGGCGTGGTCGGCCCGGGATCGGGCGTGGTGGGTCCCGGGTTCGGCGTGGTCGGCCCGGGATCGGGGGCGGGCGTGGTGGGCCCGGGCGAGGGCTGGGCCGGGTCGTCCGGTGTGGGCACGCCGGGATCGGGCGCCGGGTCGGGGTTCCCGGGCGCCGGATCAGGGTTCCCCGGAGTCGGCGGCTGGCCGGGCGTTCCTGGGTTCGGGTCGTCGGGCGTGGGCGGGTTCTCCGGCGCCGGGGGCGTGGTGGGCCCCGGGTTGGGCGCGGGGATGTCGGGCTCTCCGGGCTCCGAGGGGCCGGGTGTGGGCGGGTTGGGGTCGTTGGGCCCGTCGGGTGTCGGCGGCTTCTGGTCGTCGTTCGCCGCCCAGTGGATCTCCAGCATGGGCGAGGTGGGCGCGAGCACGCCGCGGGTCGCATTGAGGGCCTGCGTGTGCCCGTTGCCGTTCATGGTTCCTGTAGTCGCGGGCTGGGCCTGGGCGCCACCCGAGTAGAGGGCGGGCGCGCCGATGGTGGCCACGGCGGCCAGTGCGATGAATGTTCGCCTCATGACCCTTCCTTTCAAGAGTTGGCGGGGCGGGTCGGCGCGGGGGCCGACTGGGGCCAGCCGAGTCGATGGGTATTTTCCCCACCTCCCATTGTGGTACCGATCGGCATCCAGGTCAAACAACGCTGACCGCAGTGAAAGACGCAATCCGTTGGGATCGGAGGGGCTGGAGTGGACTGTGTGGCGGATGTGCTCAAAGACTACTGAGGTGGTCAGCCGATATTGCAGGGGGGCCTGCCGATGGGCGCCCGCCCGGCTTCCGGCGCGCGCACCCGGTACTATTCTGCTGATCGGCCATGAGGCGGGGCGCTCCGAGGTGCGCTGCGCCGACGCCGGGTGGCGGGCCCCTCCTCGCCGCGGAGGCGCCCACGAGTGGAAGGCGGACTCCAGTGGACAAGTCGCGCGTGCGGACCCCGGTGGTCGTAGGCGTCCTGTGTGTTCTGGCCTGGGCCATCGGCGACAAGATCAGCTACCAGGTGCGCGCCATCGTCCGCGGCGGCGGCACAGCGGGCGACGTGCTCGACGGCTTCTGGAAGGACCTCCCCGTCCTCACGCACTTCTCCTTCGACGGCCCCGACGTGCTCGCGGGCATGATCGCTGCCGCATCGGTGCTCCTCGCCGTCGTCTACCGCATCGGTGCGCGCACCAACATCCGGGCCCATCAGGAGCACGGCTCCGCGCGGTGGGGCGGGCCCCGTGACATCAGGCCGATGGTGGACCCGGATCCCGCTCGGAACCTGCTGTTCACCCGCACCGAGTGCCTCAGCCTCGACACGCGCGCCACCCGGCGCAACCTCAACGCGCTCGTCGTCGGGGCGTCGGGGACCGGCAAGACCAGCCGCTTCGTCGTCCCCAACCTGCTCCAGGCGTCCACCTCCTACGTGGTCACCGACCCCGGCGGCCGCGTCAAGGCGGCGACCGAGGGCCGACTGCGCGCCAACGGGTACGAGATCCGGACCCTCGACCTGGTCAACCCCGCCGCGCACGGGGACTCCTTCAACCCCTTCGCCCACATCGACGCGGGCAACGCCGAGGTCGAGCTCCTGATCCTGGTCGATGCGCTCATGGCGAACACCGCGCCCATGCCGGGTGCCCTGCACGACGCCCTCAGCGACAACGCCGAGCGCGCGCTCCTGGCCGCGCTGTGCGCGCAGGCCTACGCCTCCGACCCCCACGGAGCCTCCCTCGGCGCAGTCGCGGACCTCCTCGCCCAGTTGGACGCCGCCGACGGCGACGGGAGGGCCCTGTTCGCCCGAGGGGCGCCCGCCGAGGACGCGCCGCCCCCGGGGGCCGCCACAGCGGCCGGACCGGCGCAGCCGCCCGCTGTCGGCACTGGCGCGGCGGACGGCCCGCTCGCACTGGGCGAACCGCCGAGGACGGCGGGCCGTTCCGAGCCGGACCCGCTCATGCCGCCCGTGCCCCCTGCGGCCCCCCCGTTCCCAGGAGGCGCGCACACCGCCCCCGTCGGCCCCGAATGGCCCCTCGACGACGAGACGGCCGTCCGCAGGGAGCAGATCCGCGAGTTCGCGCGCTCCCAGTACGCCGCCTACTCCCAGGGGCCCGACTCCACCCGGCTGGCGGTCCGCGCCTCGCTGGGGTCGCGGCTGGCCCCCCTGCGCATCGTCTCCATCCGTCGGGCCCTGTCCTCGGACACGATCGGCACGGAGCTGATCGGGCAGCGCAAGACCGCCGTGTTCCTGGTCGTCCCCGACTCGCACAGGTCCTTGGACTTCCTGGTCAGCCTGTTCTACGACCTCGTGGTCCGGGTCAACAGCGCCGCCGCCGACCGCAGCCCGGGCGGGCGCCTGCCCGTGCCCGTCCAGTGCTTCATGGACGACTTCGCCACAGTGGGCAGGATCCCCGGATTCGAGGCGAAACTGGGGGTCATGGGGAAACGGGGGATATCCGCCTGCGTCATAGTCCAGACCTACTCGCAGGGCAGGGCGCTGTACGGGGACGACTGGGAGGGCATCGTCGGCAACTGCGACTCCAAGCTCTTCATGGGCGGCGACGAGGAGACGACGCTGCGGTGGATCGTGGGCCGCCTGGGCAGGGAGACCATCGACACCGTGGACTCCGCCACAGTCAAGGGATCGGTGGGCGCCTTCTCGCAGTCGTGGCGACGCCTCGGACGCGAACTGCTCACCGCCGACGAGCTCGCCGGGCTCGACCCCGGCCGCTGCGTCTTCACCCTGCGGGGCCTGCCGCCGTTCCTGTCGGACAAACTGCCCGCCCAGGACCGGTGAGCGGGGCGCGTGGAGGGGGAACGGAGCAGCGCGCCGCCCCCGCGCCCTGCTGGGACGGTGACAGGCCCGGCGGCAGCGGGACTGCCCCCTCTCCTGCGCGCCGTCCACTGGCGGCGGGGCAACGGCACACCGTGGGGCTCCGCGCCGACGGCACCGTGGCCGCGGTCGGAGCCGACTCCGCTGGGGAGTGCCGGACCCTGCGATGGCAGGACGTCGTCGCGGTCGCGGCGGGCGGCGTCCACACGGCCCGCAACACCGGCAGTTCGCACACGCTGGGGCTCCGCGCGGACGGGACCGTCTTCGCATGCGGCTGGAACGCCCAGGGCCAGTGCGAAACGCGGTCGTGGCGGGGCGTCGCGGCCGTGGCAGCCGGGTGGAGGTTCAGCGTGGGCCTGCGGGGCGACGGAACACTGGTGGGGACTGGCCGTGCCGCGGAGGGGCAGCTGCGTTTCGAGGAATGGCGCGCAGTGGTGGATGTCAGCTGCGGGGACTGGCACACGGCCGCGGTCCTCGCCGACGGCACCGCCCGCGCGACCGGCAACAACGCAGCGGGCCAGTGCGACGTGGGGCACTGGACCCGTATCCGCGCGGTCGCCTCGGGCTACCTCCACACCCTGGGGCTGACGGGGGAGGGCACTGTTCGCGCTGCCGGGCGCTCCCGGGCATGGGCGGGCAGCGAGCAGTGGGAGGGGATCGCCGCTGTGGCGGCCGGCAGCCGCCACAGCGTCGGTTTGAGGACCGACGGCACCGTGGTCGCGGTCGGCGAATCTGAATCCGGCCAGTGCGACGTGGGCGGTTGGCGCAGCATCGTGGCCATAGCGGCGGGCCCGGCCCACACCGTGGGCCTGCGCGCCGACGGCGCGGTCGTGGCGACGGGCAGTAACAGCCACGGCCAGCTCGGGGTCGGCTCCTGGCGGCTCGGGCGCGCCGTGGCACCACTGCGCGCGCGCCGCCCGCACGGCGGGCCCTAGACCACCAGGTCCGCGCGCGGGCGCGTGGAGGCGACCAGGCGGATGTTCGCCAGGTCCACGGTGCGCACCCAGTGGGCGGCGGCCGCGCGGTCGCGCCCGAACGCCTCGTGGCGGGCGACCAGGCGCCGCAGCACCTCGTTCTCGGGCGTGTCCACGTAGATCAGCACATCGACGAGCCCGCGCACCTGGGACCAGCCTGGCAGGTCCAGGCCCAGGTAGTTGCCCTCCGTGACCGCCACGCCCTCGGGCGCGACCCGCAGCGACGCTGCGACGGGCTCGTGCAGCTCCCTGCGGTAGTCGGGGGCCAGCACCGTCGCCTCGGCGCGCTGGATCCGTTCGAGCAGCGCGACGAAGCCCCCCACGTCGAATGTGTCGGGCGCCCCCTTGTGGTCGGCGATCCCCGCCTCGGCGAGCACGCGGTTCGACATGTGGAAGCCGTCCATCGGAGCCATCCCCGCCAGCGGGATCCCCGCTTTGGGCAGCAGGTCCGCCACGAGCGCGGCCACCGTCGACTTGCCGGTCCCCGGTGGGCCAGTCAGCCCCAGGACGCGCACGCGCCCGCCCTTGCCGACGCGGTCGGCCACCTCCTCGACGACGCGGCGGGCGATCCGGGCGGAGGACTCCAATGAGGCGGGGTCCTGCGGGGAGGGGAAATGCGGGACTCCCGAGGAGTCGCGGGCGGCGGGGGGAGCGCTGGCCATGGGGACCGCCTCAGGGTTTGATGACGGGCAGGGTCGACCACGGGAAGTTGATCCACTGGGAGGTGTGGCGCCACACGTAGTCGGGTTCGATGATCGACACCGGCTTCTTGTAGACCACGGCGCTGCGGGCGTCGACCCGCACGGAGGCGCCGCCGTCCAGGGTGAGCCCGTGCTCGGCGATCAAGTCCATCACCATCTTCAGCGTCTTCCCCGAGTCGGCGACGTCGTCGACCACGAGCACGCGCTTGCCGTCCATCGCCGACACGTCCATGAGCGGGGGCAGCAGCACCGGCTCGGCCAGGGTCTGCCCGACGCCGGAGTAGAACTCCACGTTCATCGTCCCCATCGCCTTGACGTCCATGGCGTAGGCGATGGCCCCGGCGGGGATGAGGCCGCCCCGGGCGATCGCGACGATCAGGTCGGGCACCCAACCCGAATCAACGATCCGGGTGGCGAGTTCGCGCGACGCGTCCCCGAACCCCTGCCAAGTGAGGACCTCGCGGTCGGGGGCGTCGGTTGCGTCTGGGCTGGCGGAGGCCTCGGCCATGGTTCCTTCTTTCGCTCCACGCGGTCTTGCGTTGATTTTAGCCGCCGGAACCGCCCGGTGCGCACTCAGCGCCGGGAGCGTCGCACCCGCGCCAGCTCCCGGGCGTAGGCGCCGCCCGGCGAGGCGGGCGCCCCGTCGCGGGTCCACGTGAGGATGCGGTCCGCGTCGAACACCCGGGCGCACGCGCCGCACGAGGCGACCCTCCTGGGCGCGCGGAAGAGGCGGCGCTGCGCCCCGCACGCCGGGCAGGTCCCCACCCACGGGGCGTCGGGGGCGGGCAGGGC
>NZ_CP017298.1:1788090-1789839 GCF_001746855.1 Pauljensenia hongkongensis
GCCCTGGCCGTCTCCCGCCACCGCGCCCCGTGCCCCTGGCTGGGGCCCACCAGGGCGTGGGCGATCTCGTGGAGGACCACCGCCCTCACCGTGGCCTCGTCGTAGATGTCGGTGAGGGGCCCCGATAGGGAGATCGTGCGGGTGGCGTGCGCGCAGGAGCCCGCGCGCCGCTTGGCCCGGTCGAAGCGGAAGGCCCACTGCCCCAGGCCCGCGCCGTCCATCAGCGCGCGTGCGAGGGCGCGGGCCTCCTCGCGCCTCACGGCCGGCCCCCGGAGCGCACGGTTTCCTGGCGCCTCACGGCCGGCCCCCGGGGCGCACGGCCGCCTCCGCGTCGGCGATGACCCCGAGCAGGCGCTTGAAGGACACCTTGTTCGGCGTGCCCAGCCTCTGCGCGAAGAGCGAGACCCGCAGTTCCTGGGCCATCCACTGCGCCTGCGAGAGCAGCCGGGCGGTCGTGGCGTCGTAGGGGCGCCCGGCCGCTGCCCGGCGCGCCCCCTCCAGGCGCCGGGCCGCCTCCCCGAGGCGGTCCATGTCCGCCAGGTTGCGATCCAGGGCCGCCGCGGACTGGGAGGCCCGGTCGATGCGGACGGCCCCGGCGCGCAGGTAGCGCGCCAGGTGGGGCAGCGCTCCGAACGGCGTGTCAGCGAGGAAGCCCGCGTGGACCAGGCGCCGCGTGTTCTCCCTGACGTCGTCGACGACCTCCCGCAACGAGGCCTGCGGGTGTGCGGCCACGGCGCCCTCGGCCTCGCTGTGGGCCTCCATGGCGCGCACGACGTGCCCGAGGATCTCGTAGACCCGGTCCTCGTGGCGCCCGCGGGCCGCTGCGGCGAGGCGCTCGAAGTCCTCGGGGGAGCGGACCGAGTCGGGCTCGCACAGCTGGTCCACCAGGGACAGGGCGGAGGCCAGCTGCGCGTCCGCCACCAGGGCGTCCGTCCCCCTGTAGGGGGAGGCGGCCAGCATCAGCGCCTCGCGGCCGGTCCACCGCGTGGTGACGCGGGCCGTCGCCAGCCGCACCCGCTGGAGCAGCAGGCGGGCCAGGCCGAGGCGGTGCTCCCTGGCGGCCTCGGCGGCGTTGGCCATGACGCGGACGCCGGCGCGGGGGTCGTCGGCGCTGCCCTGGGGCACCAGGGCGGGGAAGGCCCTCAGGGACAGGCCGTCCGCCTGGGAGGCCACCGCGCGCGGGAGCGCGGGCATCGCGGTGATGGAGTCCTCGTTGAGGGCGCTCAGCGCCGCGGCTTCCGATCCGCCCCCGGCACGGGAGGGGGAGGCACTGGCGGATGCGTCCGGCCGCCCGTCGGCCCCTGTTCCTCCGCCGTCGGCGGTCCCGGGCGTTCGCCCGTCGGCTCCGGTTCCCCGGCCCCCGTCGGATCGGCCCTTCCTCCCACCGCCGGTGGCCCTTCCCGTGCCCTCCGCGGTCTTCCCCCTGCGGCCGCGGCCGGCCTGCGCGTCCTCCATCGCCTGGGCGATGGCGCCGCGGACAGCCCGGCGCACGGCCTGGTCGGCGGCCCCGGCCAGCGAGTGCTGCAGGTGGGCGAGGTCCTTCCCCGCTCCGAGCTCGCGCCCCCGGGAGTCGACGACGACGAAAGTCATCCGCAGGTGGTCGGGCAGGTGCTCGGCGGCGTGGGCGAGGTCCGCCTCGGACAGTTCCACGCCCCGCAGTTCGCGCACGGCGGAGGCGAAGGCAGTCGCGAAAGGGGGCGGCGCGGCGCGGAGCCCCCCGTCGGCCCCCGGTCGGCAGCCGGGGGAGCC
>NZ_CP017298.1:1789889-1796655 GCF_001746855.1 Pauljensenia hongkongensis
TTCCCCCCGGCCCCGGAGCGGGGGCGGTCGGCGCGCGCCGCGCCCGTCGACGCCCCCACCGGGCCAGGCGGTCCATCGCGGCGGACAGGGAAGCGGGGTCCTCGCGGTCGTCGGCGCGGGTGGGGACGGCCCGGTCGTTGGCCGGGGACGCACCCGATGGATTGTCCGCCAACCATTGCGCGATGCGGGCGGCTGTTTCGGGCGCGGGCGCCAGCAGGCGCCGCTTTGCCTTGGGAAGGGCGCGGATCGTCCCCGTGATCAGCTCCTCCACCATCCCCGGCACCAGCCAGTCCGCGCCCTCGTCGCTCACGCGGGCCAGGGCCTCGACCGGAACGCGCACGCTCACACCGTCCCGCGGGGACCCGGGCGAGAACTCGTAGGACACGGGCAGGCGCACGTCCCCGCCCACCCAGTGGTCGGGGAAGCCGTCCCCCTCGCCCGCCCCGCGCGGCAGCAGCAGGGCGCGCGGGTAGGTGAGCAGGTCCGGGCGCGAGCGGCGCTCCCCCTTCCACCAGCGGTTGAAGTGCGCGGCCGACACGACGTCCTCGGGGACCAAGTCGTCGAAGAAGGCGAAGCGCGCCTCCTCGTCGGCCACCAGCCCGTGGGTGCGGCTGCGCCGCTCCACCTCCCTGGCCTGCTCCACGAGCTCCTCGTTGGCGCGCTGGAAGGCGTGGCGCTCGCGCCACTCGCCCTCCACCAGCGCGTGGCGGATGAACATCTCCCGCGCCAAAGCCCTCGCCGTCAGGGGGCCCGCGCCCAGCGCCCCCGCCCCCGGCGCCGCGCCCAGCAGCCCCGACGAGGACGCCCCCGCCTCGTCGATCACCGTGCCCCCCAGCCCGCCCAGCAGCACCGGGCGGTCCGCCGACAGGGTGAGGCCGTAGAGCAGGACCTTCTCCTTGACCATCGCCGCGCCCTTCGACGAGGACCAGTAGGGCTCGGAGTGGACGCGTTTGACCAGGGCGCCCGCGGCGGGCTCGACCCACTCGGGGCGGATGCGCGCCACCGTGCGGGCGAAGAGGCGCGAGGTCTCCACCAGCTCCGCGGCCATCACCCATGCCGGGCGCCCTCCCACGCCCGAACCCGGCCAGATCGTGAAATGGGTGCCCCGCGCGCCCTCGTAATCGCGTTTCGACTCGTCCCAACTGCCCAGGTTGGACAGCAGGCCCACCAGCAGCGAACGGTGGATCTGGTCCGCGTCCACCGTCGCCGTGCCCTGGGTGAAGGCCACGACCGCGCGCGCCGCCGCATCGGCCGCTCCCCCCGAGGCGGCCGCCTCGACGACGTCGCGGCGCGGGGGCTCCCCCACGGGGCCCGCGTCGATGCCCAGGGGGCGGGCCATCTGGCGCAACTGGTTCACCACGTCGCGCCACTCGCGGAAACGCAGGTAGTGGAGGAACTCGGCGCGGCACAGGCGCCGGAACGCCGACCCCGACAGGTCCCGCGCCTGCACGTTGAGGTAGCGCCACAGGTTCACGTAGGTCACGAAATCCGAATGGGGGTCCGCCAGGCGCGCGTGCGCGGCGTCGGCCGCCGCCTGGTGCTCGGCGGGGCGCTCGCGCACGTCCTGGATGGACAGGGCAGCGACGATGACGAGCACCTCCGAGGCGCACCCGTTCGCGTCCGCCTCCAGCAGCATCCTGCCCAGGCGCGGGTCGATCGGCAGGCGCGCCAGGTCCCGGCCGATGCGGGTGAGGCGGTGCCCGGGCTGGGCAGATCCGCGACGGGGCGCGCCCCGCCCGGATCCCGTGCCCTGGGGGGAGGGCGCGGCGCTGGGGCGCGACCCCTGGCGGTCCCCGGCGCCCTCCGCGCTCCGCGGCGCGGATCCCGGGCGCTCGCCCCTGCCCGGTCCCCTGTCGGAGGGGCCGTCCGGGGCCAGGGCGCCGATCTCGACCAGCAGGTTCACGCCGTCGCGCACCGCCCGCCGCTCGGGCGGGTCCACGAAGGGGAAGTCCTCGACCGGCCCCAGGCCCAGCGACGCCATCTGCAGGATCACGCTGGCCAGGGACGTGCGCAGGATCTCCGGCTCCGTGAAACGGGGGCGCGCCTCGTAATCGCGCTGGGAGTACAGGCGGATCGCGACGCCGTCCGCCACGCGCCCGCACCGGCCCGCCCGCTGGTCCGCACTCGCCTGGCTGACCGGCTCGATCGGCAGGCGCTGCACCTTCGTCCGGTTCGAGTACCGGGAGATGCGCGCCAGGCCCGGGTCCACCACGTAGCGGATGCCCGGGACGGTCAACGAGGTCTCCGCGACGTTCGTCGCCAGGACCACCCTGCGCAGGCGGTGCGGCTCGAACACCCGGTGCTGCTCGGCGGCGGTCAGGCGCGCGTAGAGGGGCAGGATCTCGATGGAGCCAGGCAGGGCGCCCCTGTCCTCGCCCGCGCGCACCCCGCGCGCGCCCAGGTGGTCCAGGAGCGCCGACTCGGTGTCCCGGATGTCGCGCTCGCCCGGCAGGAAAACCAGGATGTCGCCGTCGCCCTCCGCGCTCAGCTCGTCCACCGCGTGGCAGATCGCCGTCTCCACGTCGATGTCCTCGCCCAAGCCGTAGCCCAGTGCCGGCAGGTCGTCGTCGGGGTCCTCCAGGACCAGTTGCTCGAAAGCGCCCGCCCCGCCGGCCCCGGCCCCGTCCGGCGTGGCCCCGCTCCCGTCAGTGCCGGACCCGGTCGGCCCGCTGCCCGGACCGGCGCCGGCCGACGCGCTTGCACTCCCCCTGGTTCCCGGGCCGGCGGCGCCGGCCTCCGCCCCGTCGGACCCGGTCGGCGTGGACGAGCGCGACGGAGCCAGGTCCGCGGCCAGGGGGCGGTAGCGGATCTCGACGGGGAAAGTGCGCCCCGACACCTCGATGACGGGCGCGGGCTCGACGGGGCGCCCCCTGCCCACGGGGCCGTCCCACCGGCCGAAGTGCTCGGCGAAACGCGCCGAGTCGATCGTCGCCGACGTGATGATCACCTTCAGGTCCGGGCGGGCGGGCAGCAGGCGCGCCAGGTACCCCAGGATGAAGTCGATGTTGAGACTGCGCTCGTGGGCCTCGTCGATGATGAGCGTGTCGTAGCGCTCCAGCATCGGATCCGACTGGATCTCCGCCAACAGGATGCCGTCGGTCATCAGTTTGACCAGCGTGGTGGGGCCCACCTCGTCGGTGAAACGCACCTGGTAGCCGACCACCTGGCCCGGAGCGCGGCCCACGGTCTGCCCCAGTTCGGCGGCGATGCGGTCGGCCACGGAACGGGCCGCGAGGCGCCGGGGTTGGGTGTGCCCGATCATCCCCGTCACGCCGCGCCCCAACTGCAAGCAGATCTTCGGCAGCTGCGTCGTCTTCCCCGAGCCCGTCTCGCCCGACACGATCACCACCTGGTGGTCCCGGATCGCCTCGGCGATCTCGTCGCGGCGCGCGGACACCGGCAGATCCGGGAAAACCACCACCGGGATCGCGGCGGCGCGCTGGGCCAGCTGCTGGGGCGTGAAGGGCCTGTGGACGTGGGCGTGCTCGGGGCGGGCGCCGGACCGGGCCCTCCGGCGCCCCTTCGCGCCCCGGGCGGGCTTCGGGCGGGCGGGGGTCCTGTTGTCGTGTTCACCGGGCATGATGCGCCCAGTGTAACGAGTGCCGATGGCAGTGCCCCAGACCTGGACACGCCGCGGAACCGCGGTCAGGAGAACGCCCTGCCGAAGAACACCACCGTGAAGCCGTGCGGGTCGTCAGTGGGGCGGACGACCAGCCACACCGGGTACCTGCTGCCATCGGCGGAGAGCGGGCGCGCCGAGGACGAGGTGTCGATGCCGCAGACGAAGTCCCCCTGCTGGTAGGGCTGGCCGGTGAACCACGACTGGGCGAACGCGAGGCCGAGGGGGTCGCCCGGGATCGTGAACTCGCCGCTGCCCTCGCGCACGTCGGGGATCGCGCCGCAGGCGCCGACCTGTCCGCCCACGGGGAACTGGACCGCCCGCATGCCGCACGTGTCCAAGTCGTCAGGAGCGCATCCGGCGATGCCCTCGGTCCGCAGGCGGGCGATGTCGTCCTGCGAGGCGTGCCGGGCGGCCGCCGCGTAGTCCTCCGCCGCCACCGCGTCGTAGAATCCCTGCGCCTCCGCCTGGTCGGGGGCGGCGACCGCGCCGTTGGCGGTGTCGAACCACGAGGACACGGCCTCGAAGGCGGAGCCGTTCCACCTCATCGCGACCACCGCCTCGGTCGAGGGGGCGCATGTGGGGCATGAGGCCTGGTCGCCGAACATCGAGACCCCGGAGACGCGCAATGAGAGCGCGTCGGCGGAGAACTCCACCGAGGTGAAAGCCGGCCGCACGAGGGCGGCGTGCGCGGCGGCCCCGATGTCCTTGCGCGCGTCCAGGGCGGCGACCAGGGCCAGCGACGGGTCGTAGAACGCGAGTTCCTCGACCATCGTGTCCCCTCCTCCCCGGCACACGAGGCGCGCCGCCGTCGTCGGGGCGCCCCCCAGAGATCCCTGGTAGGCGCTGTCAATGGTGATCGACACCTCGTACATGCCGGCGTTCGCCCGGGCGGTCCCCTCCGAGAACCGCACCTTCCCCTCCGCGTCCTTCAGCGCGTCGACGGTGCAGCCGTCGGGGACCGCCAGCAGCGCGTCAGCGAGGTCGTCGGCCGTGGGGGCGGTGGCCGTCAATGTGGGGGAGGGGGTGGCCGAAGAGGACTGGGCAGAAGAGGACTGCGCCGCGGATTGCGCGGAGGACTGCGCTGCCGTGGGGGGGACCGACGGCTCGCCGCCTTGGCGGGTGGCCGACCACACGAGGGCCGCGACCAGGGCGATGATGACGGCCGCGGCGACGGCGATCACCGTGGCGAGCCCCCTCGTCCGGGTCGCGGGCGCGCCGCCTGCGGGCGAAGGGGGCCCGTTGGGGGGAATAACGGGATCTGACTGCGGACTGGGAGTGGGATTATCGTCCATTCACTGATGGTAGTGCATAGCCGTCCAGTAGTGGGTATAATGCAGCGCTCTTCTCATCACTTTCTGGTCGGCGGCGGTGGCAACCCGGGCTGGGCGCCATGCTGGCGCGCGTGGGGCCGCGGCCGCGCCCCATCCCCTGCTTGGGCCGCCGTGCGCTGCTGGTCGTGGTGGCGCGGCCGTCTGCGCCCCGTCCCCTGCGTGGGCCGCCGTGCGCTGCTGCTGGTCGTGGTGGCGCGGCCGTCCGCGCCCCGTCCCCTGCGTGGGCCGCCAATGGATAATGAGTCCATGAACGGACTCTTCGCAGGGCTGACCACGTTGGACGTCATACACGCGCTGGACCACGTTCCGGACCCGACGGTGAAAGTGACCTCGACCGACCACGTCATGGCAGCCGGAGGGCCCGCGACCAACGCCGCCATCGCCTTCGCGGCCCTCGAGCGGGCGGCAGGGCGCCTGCGCCCCAGCACGGGAGCAGCTGGCGCGGGCAACGCCAGGGCCGAAGACGGCGACGGGGCGGCCGCCCCAGGAGCAGGGGCCCTGGAAGCGGGCGCGGAAGGCTCCGGCCGGTCCCGGGCCGTCCTGCTCAGCGCCCTCGGGGCGGGCGCCGCGGCCGAGTTCCTGCGCGCCGACCTGGCGGAGGCGGGCGTGCGCCTCGTCGACGCGACCGCCGCCTCGAACAGCAGCGGGCCCGCGGTCTCCGGCATCATCGAGCACCCCGGGGGCCGCATGGTGGCCTCCACGAACGCCAGGGTCGAGGCGGATCCGGCCCTCGCCCGCCGCGCGCTGGAGTCCGCGCGGCCCTGGGACGTCGTCCTAGTCGACGGGCACAACCCCGGCCTCGCCCAGTCGGCGCTCACCGCGGGGACGCACCCCGCCACCGACCCCGACGACCCCTTCGCGGAGCTCGAGGCGAGGCCCGCGCACCTGCGCGTGCTCGACGGCGGCTCCTGGAAGGACTGGTTCACCCCGTTGCTCGGCCTCGTCGACGTGGCAGTCGTGTCCGCCGATTTCGCCCCGCCGCTGCTGCGCGCGCCCGACGGCGCCCAAGTCGCCGGGTTCCTGCGCGGATTCGGCATCACCCGGACGGTGCGCACCCAAGGGCCGGGGCCCGTCCAGTTCTGGTGGGACGGCCGGTCGGGGGAAGTGGAGGTGGAGCCCGTGGACGCCGCGTCCACCCTGGGCGCGGGCGACGCCTTCCACGGGGCGTTCGCATGGGGGTGCGCCCGTTACAGGAGGGTCGGTGCCCCGATCAGTGACCCGCGGGGGCTCATCCGTTTCGCCTCGGCGGTCGCGCGCGTCTCCGTGGCCTCCTTCGGGACGAGGAGGTGGCTGTCGAGCCCGGAGCTGCAACGGTGCGTGGAGAGCTTCGTGGAGAGCTTCGAGGCGGGCCCCGCCGCAGAACCCGGTGGGCCCGGGGGAGCTCCGGGACGTTGAAGGGGCGGGGCGGGCCCCGTATCGGGGTAGGCAATGGGTCGTTTGGGGGGAGAGCGGGTCCGCATTGGGGCAGGCAATGGGTCATTGGGGGAGAACACGGGTCCGCATTGGGGTAGGCAATGACTCATTGGGGTAGGCAATGGGGCAGCTTCTCCGCAGCCGGGCACTGCTGGGGCGGGTGCGTTGTCGCATTGGGGTAGGTTACGGTGCATTGGGGTAGGTTATTAGCCTGCCCCAATGGGTGGTTTCCTGCCCCAATGGGGTTAACCTGCCCCGATGGGGGCTAACCGTAGGTGGTTTTCTGCTCCGATGCCGCGGCTGGAGCCGGGAGGGATCAGCGGTGGGGCTGGCGGCCGGTGGGCCCGGTCATCAGGCGCGGCTGGTCGGCCCGGTCGCTGGGAACGGGGCCGCTCGTGGT
>NZ_CP017298.1:1796705-1798257 GCF_001746855.1 Pauljensenia hongkongensis
AGCTGCGGGCGCGCCGATGGCGGGCCCGGCCAGCCCACCGCTCCGCCCGGCGCACCCGGGGAGGGGAATGCGGCGGCGACGGTGCCATCGTGCGCGCTGCCTGGCCCCCACGTGCGCGCCCGGTCCCTCTGCTGCGGTCCATGTGCGCGCCTGGGCACCCATCTGCGCCCTACCGGGGCACCCACCTGCGCGCCCACTCCAGGCACGCCGAGCGCAGCGTCGTCTTCGGGGGAAGCGCTCCAGGCGCGGGGTCGGCTCCGTCGACGGGCCCGTCGTCGGAGGTGATCTCGACGCGCGACCCGTCCGGCAGCAGGGGGAACGCGGCGCGCGTGAGATCCAGCAGCCCGGTCTCCTCGTCCGCGGCGTCGTGCGTGATGAGGGTCGGGACCTCCAGGCCGGTGAGGAGTTTCTCCGCATCCGCCATCGACAAGTCCGCCAGAGTCTGCTTCGAGATGGTGAAGTGGCGCCGCACGGAGGGGGAGTCGTCGGGAATGGTCGTCGTCCCGTAGCGCTCGAGGTCGGAGAGCTGCACTTCGGAGAATATCGTCGTCCAGTCGTACGACAGGGGTCCCAGCGCCGGGGAGGACAGGATGTAGGTGACCGCCGAGGGCGGTCGCGCCTCGAGGGCGACGGTCGCGCCGAACTCGTGGGCGTGCACGATCTGCCGGGGATGGCCCTGGTCCGCCAGCCACCCCGAGGCGGCTCGGAGGTCTTCGACCATCGTGGACAGAGTGATGATCTCGTCGCCCGAGCGCCCGTGCCCCGAGTAGTCGAAGGCGAGCGTCGCGTAGCCCGCGCCCCGGAAGGCCCGGGCGATGTCGTCGAAGAACGCCGAGGACCTGCGGTCCGCCAGGAAAGTGTGCGAAAACAGGACTGCCGCGTCGCGGCTGTCCACAGGGTCGATCATCGTCCCCGATAGCACCACGCCGCGAGGGGTTTCGATTGTCACGTCACTCACGCCCCCAACGCTATCCGTCCGGCGCTCCGAAATAAAGGGGGGTGCCCGTTCCTCGTGCGTTTGTGACAGGCGGCGCCATGCGCACGGGGTGGCTGGAGGACAAGCCCGCTCCTCGTGCGTTTGTGACAGGGGATGCGCCGCTCCACGGCCCGCGTCCCCGACCGGGCGCATTCGCACACCCGAAAAGATCGCCGTCCGCTCCGCGCCCCTTTACCCTTGAACCCAGCAGAACAACTCGCACGTGAGGGAAACGTATGGGAATGAAGATTGGGATCGTGCTCGGGTTCGGCGTCGGGTACGTCCTGGGCGCACGGGCCGGGCGCGAGCGCTACGAGCAGATCCGAGCGACGGCGGCCCGGCTGCGCCGCGCACCCGTGGTCGCCCGTCCACTGGACGCCGCCGGGCAAAGGGTCTCGGACATCGTCCGCGCGGGCGGCGAGCACGTCACCGACAAGGTCGCCGACGCCGTCAAGGAGCGCCTCTTCGGCGCGCCCGCGTCGGCTGCTGAGGCGGGCGACGCCGCTCCCGCGCCCAAGAGCGGCACTGCCCCCGCCTCGCGCGGCGCGCAGGCCAACGGGGGAGCGGTCCCGGGAG
>NZ_CP017298.1:1798653-1799975 GCF_001746855.1 Pauljensenia hongkongensis
CGCCCAAGAGCGGCACTGCCCCCGCCTCGCGCGGCGCGCAGGCCAACGGGGGAGCGGTCCCGGGAGCCGGGGCGCCCCCCTCGTCCGCCCGCTCCCGCTGATGGCCTCAACCCAGCCGCCGCCCGGGCCGTCCCAGGACGGGGCGGCGGCGCCTTCACGTGCCCAGATCCGCCGCTGGCGCAAGCACCTGGCGGAGGAGCGCATGGAGGCGCGCACCTACCGCGACCTCTCCGAGAGGCGCACGGGCGAGGAGCGCGCCGTCCTCCTCGCGCTCGAGGACGCCGAGCGGCGCCACGAGGAGTACTGGCTCGCGCGCCTGGGCGAGCACGCTCTGCCCGCCCCCAAGCCGCCCCTGCGCACGCGGGCGGCCGCCGTCCTGGCCCACCTCTTCGGCACGATCTTCATCCTGGCGATGGCCCAGCGGGCCGAGCAGCGCTCCTCCCGCGACGCCGATGACGACGTGCCCGCCCACATGCAGGCCGACGAGCACATCCACGCCGAGGTCATCCGCTCCCTGGCCGCCAAGTCCCGCGAGACCCTGGCGGGCACGTTCCGCGCCGCGGTCTTCGGCGCCAACGACGGACTGGTGTCCAACCTCGCCCTGGTGCTCGGCGTGGCGGCGACCGGGATGGCGCCCGGGCTGGTGCTGACGACCGGTGTCGCGGGCCTGCTCGCCGGCGCGCTGTCGATGGCCGCCGGCGAGTGGGTGTCGGTCACGAGCCAGCGCGAGCTCCTGGACGCGTCGATCCCCGACCCCAGTGCCAACCGGGCCGTGCCCGACTTGGACGTCGACGCCAACGAGCTCGCCCTCGTGTTCCGCGCCCGGGGCGAGAGCCCCGAGGAGGCCGACGCCCACGCCGCGCAGGTCTTCGCGAGGATCTCCGCCCCCGCCACGGGGGAGTCCGGGTCCATCCCGGTGCGCGCGGTTTTCGCCGGGGCGCAGGCCGAGGCCGGGGCCCACGAGCAGATCGGCACGCCCGCGAAGGCGGCCCTGTCCTCCTTCGCGTTCTTCGCCGTCGGCGCCCTCATCCCGTTGATCCCCTACATCGCGGGGCTCAGCGGCATCACCGCGATCGTGTGCGCCGCCGCGGTCGTCGGGTGCGCGCTGCTGGCGACCGGCGGCGTCGTCGGAGTGCTGTCGGGGCAGGCTCCGGCTCCCAGGGCATTGCGCCAACTCGCCATCGGCTACGGGGCGGCCGCCGTCACCTACCTGCTCGGCCTCGCCTTCGGCACGACGGCGGGGTGAGCGGGCGCCCGCCCGGCTCCGGGGACTGGCCGGGCGCGGCGAGGAGTGGTCCGGCTCCGGGGACTGGCCGGGCGCC
>NZ_CP017298.1:1800164-1808386 GCF_001746855.1 Pauljensenia hongkongensis
GGCCGTCCGGTGCCGGGGAATGGGCGCCCCGCGCGGGCCGGCCCCCGCCTCGTTACCCTAATGGGTGTTGGACAAGCGGCCCGCGGGCCGGACGAAAGGCGCACAGTGACGACCACCCCCGACCAACGAGGCGCGACCCCCGTCCCGGCCGCTCCCAGCACCAGCCGCTTCAAGACGCGCCACCTGTCGATGATGGCGCTCGGCCTGGCCATCGGCGCAGGCTTCTTCCTGGGGACTGGGCAGGCCATCGCCGAAGCCGGGCCCGCCGTGCTCGTGTCCTACGCGCTCGCGGCCCTCATCGTCGTCTCCGTCATGTTCGCCCTGGCCGAGCTCGCGTCCGCCCTGCCCTCGACCGGTTCCTTCTCGACCTACGCGGAGGCCGGGATCGGCCGGTGGGCGGGCTTCACCATCGGGTGGCTCTACTGGATCATGCTCATCATGGTCACAGGCATCGAGATCAGCGGGGCCGCGGAGATCTTCGTCAGATGGTTCCCCTCCACCCCCCGGTGGCTGGTCGCCCTGGCGGTCGTCGTCGTCCTGGGCGCCGTCAACCTCATGGCCGCGGGGCGCTACGGGGAGGTCGAGGCGTGGCTGTCCATGGTGAAGGTCGTCGCCATCGTCGCCTTCCTGGTCGTCGGCGTCGTGCTGGTGGGCCGTTCGCTGGTCCTGGGCCCGCTGCCCGGGCACGAGCCCATCTGGACCAACGTCTTCGGGCACGGGGGCTTCGCCCCCAAGCACATGGGCGGCATCGCCGTTGGACTGCTGGCCGTGATCACGTCGTTCGGCGGTATCGAGATCATCACGATCGCCGCCGCCGAGGCCGACGACGCCCAGGCGGCCATGTCCAGCGCCATCCGCTCCGTCATCATGCGGATCCTGGTGTTCTACGTCGGCTCCGTGGTCCTCATGATCGCCCTGCTGCCGTGGGACGGCCAGGAGATGCGGACGGGCGCGTTCGCCGCGATCCTGTCGATGGCGGGCGTCCCCTACGTCGGCACCGTCATGGAGGTCATCATCTTCATGGCGCTCATCTCCGCCTATTCGGCGAATGTGTACGCCTCAAGCCGCATGGCCTACTCCCTGTCCGCCAGGGGGATGGGCTGGCGCTGGCTCCTGGGCGCCCCCCAGGTCTCCGCCTCGGCGATCATCGCGGCCGACGAGGCGCGCTCCGCAGCGGCTCCCGGTGTTTCCTCCGCGGACGGGCCGGGGGCCGCGGACGAGGCGGGGGCCGCCCGCGCGGACGCCCCTGCCGTTCCGGGAGGCGCCGCCCGTGATGGGGAGGAGGCCGCGGTCGCCCCGCAGGGCCCCGAGGAGGCGGGGCTGGCCGGGCTCGAGGAGGTCCTGGCCGACGAGGACCACGGGGACATCGCCCGAGGGCGCACGCCCCGGCGCGCCGTCGGACTCATCATCGCGCTGTCGCTGATCTCCGTGGCGCTGAACTGGTACCTGCCCGAAACGGCGCTGTCACTGCTCATCAACGCGGTGGGAATGGTGCTGCTGATCGTGTGGACCTTCATCCTGATCGCGCAGATGCGCCTGCACCGCTCCTTGGAGGCCTCGGGCCGAATCGCCATCCGCATGCCCGGGTGGCCGTGGCTGGGGTGGGTGGTGCTGGCCGGCCTGGCCTTCGTCGCGGGCCTGATGGCGTGGAGCGAGACCGGGCGCCAGCAGTTGGTCGCGATGGGCGGGCTGACGCTGATCATCGTCGTCGTGTACTTCGTCCGCCAGCTCTGGTCCGCCAGGCGCTGAGCCAGGCGTACTGGGTCCACAGGCGGGCTCCGGTGGCCGCTCGTCCCCAGCCACGGCCGATGGGGCGCGGGGGATCCACAATTCCTCTGTGAGGGACGCAGATGAGTGCGCCCTGGAGCATGATGGAAGCGCGCCCGCACCCGGGCGCACGACGCGAGGAGGACGAGATGGCGAGGCGGCGCAGGCGCAGGCGCGCGCGTGCGGGGGACTGGGCGGCATTGGCCGTGGTGGTCGCCCTGCTCGTGTGGGCGTTCGCCCCGGGCGTGGGATGGGATTTGTTCGACCTCGGCGGCCAGTCGGGCGACGGCGCAGCGCAGTCGGACGGCGCCTGGTTCCAGAGGCTGAGGGCGCTGCCCGTGCGCGGGCCCTCCGACGAGGCGTCGGTGCCCGAGTACTCCCGCGACGAGTTCGGGCAGCGGTGGGCGGACACGGACCACAACGGCTGCGACACCCGCAACGACGTGCTGGCGAGGGACTTGGCGCGGCCTGTCTTCAAACCGGGCACCCACGACTGCGTCGTCCTCTCCGGCACTCTGGCCGAGCCCTACACGGGCTCGACGGTGGAGTTCGAGCGCGGCCAGGACACGTCGCAACTGGTCCAGATCGACCACGTGGTGGCGCTCGCCGACGCGTGGCGCTCGGGCGCATGGCAGTGGGACGGCGACGAGCGCCAGGAGTTCGCCAATGACATGGACAACCTGCTGGCGGTCGATGGCGCGGCCAACGAGCGCAAATCCGCTGCGTCGGCGGACCAGTGGCTGCCGCCGAACAAGGCGTTCCGCTGCGAGTACGTGCAGCGCCAGATCGTTGTGAAGACCACTTACGGCCTGTCGGTGACGCAGGCGGAGCGGGACGCGATGGCGGCCGTGCTCGGGGGGTGCTCCTAGGGGCGGCGGGAACGGGTGGCGGCTCCTCTGCCGCCCCGGTCCTTCCTGGGGGCGCGCTGCCCTCGGGGGAGGCGCTGCGCGCCCGCGTGGGCGACTGGGGGCCGTCCCGGGCGGCGCCACCGGGCGGGAGCGGCGGTGCTGTCGGCGTGGTGTTCCCAACGCCCGTGCGCCTCCGCCCCCTCATCGCGGCTAGTCTCGGATGGGAACGGTTTGGAGGAGGACACGTGAACACAGCCATCCACTGGGCGCAGGACTGCCTGCTCTTCGGCGCGGTGGCGGTGGTGGTCGTCGGCGCGTGGTGGTTGTGGGGCGCCCGCGCGCCCCTCGCCCAGTCCGCTCAGCCTGTCCGATCCGCTCGACCCGCCCGAACCGTCCACCCCGCCCGCTCTTTCCGCCCCGCCCTGAGCGCCGGGGCCGGGGCCGGGAGCGCCCCGGCCCCGTGGACGTGGAGGGGTCGGCGGCTGCTGCCACTGCTGTGGGCCCTGTACGTGCCGGGGCTGTTGATCTTCACGCTCCTGCCCCTGCCCCGCGATCCCGCGCGGGCGTGCGCGTCCATCATCCACTGGGACAACTACGTCCCCTTCGGATCGTTGGCGGCCGTGGTCCAGCAGTTCCAGGACGGCCAGACCCTGCGCGCCGTGCTCTACGGCCTGTCGATCGGGCTCAACGTTCTCCTTTTCGTACCCTTGGGCGCGCTCGGGGAGGCAACCCGCCGCGGGGACGGGGCGCGGGGCGCGCGGAGCCTTTGGGCGTGGGCCGGGCTCGGGTGCGCGCTGTCGTGCCTCATCGAGTTCGCCCAATGGACGGGGCTGTTCGGCGTCGTGCCGTGCACGTACCGCGTCGTCGACATCGACGACGTCATCACGAATACGCTCGGCACTTGCCTGGGCGCGTGGCTCTTGCCCCGCCTCGCCCGCAAGCCGTGGCTCATGCGAGGCTAGGGCGCGGCTCTAACCGCGGCCTTCAAAGGGATGCGGGCAATGGTCCGCTGTTCTCCCCGCGAACCCGCCGGAATCCAGCCGTTCCTTTTCCGTGGGCCCGCCCTTGCTCCGGTCCCCCTTGTGTCGCACACAAGGGAGGGAATTAGGAAACACGGGACCGCACACAAGGGCGGGATCAAGCCGTTGTGTGCGGCGCGTGTTGCGTAAATCAGAGTCCTTGTGTGCGTGCCCGGGGGGGAGTCGGCCTGGGCCCGGTCCTGGGGCGAGTGCGGAGCGGTCGACGCCCTTGGCCATGTCGATGACCGCCAGCGCGGCGACCGTCACAGAGATGAGGGCCTCCATCTCGACGCTCGTGCAGTCGGCGGTGCGCTTGTCGGCGCTGAGCCGGGGCTCTCCGTCCAGTCAGCGAGCGTTTCTTCGATCTGGGCCAAGCCGATATCGGAGGACGCTGCCGCGATCACCAGGTCGACCACGTCGTCGTTCGATACGCATCCCTTGATCGTCATGTGATTGAGTGAGAGGAACTCGCACTGCACAGCGCTACTGTCCCAGTCGCTCTATGGCGTCCCCCCAGCGCTCAACGGTTCGGCTGAGTGCGTCGTTCACGCGCTGGTGGTGGGTCGTGCGGCTGAACTCCTCGTCGATCGCGTGCAGAACGGCATCGTGTTTCGACGTGCCGGAGCGCTGCGCGAGCTCTTCGAGTTTGCGCGCGCGGTCCTGGTCGAGTCGGAGTGTCATTGCCATACGGGGATGGTATCGCTCTGATACCACATGAGCCGCGCGGGCCGGCGTCAGAGCCAGCCGGACTCGGTGGCGATGCGCACCGCCTCCGCGCGGGTGCGCGCCTCGGTCTTGAGCATCGCGGAGGACACGTGGTTGCGCACGGTCCCCTGGGACAGGCGCATCTCGCGGGCTATGTCGGCGATGGTGCCGCCGGTGGACACCGCGCGCAGCACGTCGGACTCGCGTTCGGTCAGCGGGGACGTGCCGCGCGACAGGGTCTCCACGGCGAGCGTCGGATCCACGACCCGCAGGCCCTTGGCCACCCGGCGCACGGCGTCCGCCAGCTGGTCCACGGGCGCGTCCTTGACCATGAAACCGGTGGCGCCCGCGTCGAGGGCCCGCTGCAGGTAGCCGGGCCGGCCGAAAGTGGTCACCATGAGCACGCGCGTCGCCGGGAACCGGCGGCGGATCGTCTCGGTGGCGGTGATCCCGTCCATGATGGGCATCTCGATGTCGAGGACCGCCACATCGACGGCCCCGCTCCCGTCGTGGCCGCCCCCGTCCTCCCCGGCTCCGCCCTTTCCCGTGCCCCGTGCCGCTGGGGCGAGCGCCTCCACGGCCTCCCGCCCGTTCGAGGCCTGGGCGACGACCTCGATGTCCGGCTCCAAGTCGAGCAACGAGGCCAGGGCGCCGCGGATCATGGCCTGGTCGTCGGCTACAAGGACGCGGATGCTCATAGGATGCCCTTCGCGGTCGGCTGCGGTGCGTCCACGATAACAGGATGCTCGTGGGCCGCAGGGGGGTTATCGGCCCCGGTCCCGTGGAAGGCGAGGGCCACGCACCAGGTGGACCCAGTCGGCCCCCACGTGACGGTCCCCTCCGTCGCGGCGCGTTCGCGCAGCCCCTCGAGCCCCGTGCCCGAGCCGGAGGAGGACCGTGAGAACGAGGCGGAGTACCCGTCGTTCGTCACGGAGACCCCGGTGGGGGACAGGGCGATCCACACGCGCGTGGGGTGGGCGTGCGCGATGGCGTTCGTGATGCCCTCGCGGATCACGTGCCCCGCCAGGGAGGAGCGGATACCCGCGGGGGGCTCCCCGGTGTTGGTGATGATCACGTCGATGCGGGCGACCTCCAGCAGGCTGCGGGCGGACTCCAGCTCCTCGCGGGGCGACAGGCGGCGGTTCTCGGCGACGATCGCGCGCACGTCGGAGAGGGCGGACTGGGACATGTCGATCAGGTCGTCCACCTGCGCGGCGGCCTCCTCGGCGCGCCCGGCGTCCAGGAAGCGGGCGGCCAGTTGCGCTTTTATGTGGATCGCGGTCAATGAGTGGCCGAGGATGTCGTGGAGGTCCCCGGACAGGCGCAGGCGCTCGCGGTCCTTGGCCACCAGGAGGGCCTGCTGGTGGACGAGGCGCTCCTCGTTGTCCCTGTCGATGGCGTGGCGCGCCATGGTGGTCACGATGACGGGGAAGAGCACGTAGAGGCCGTAGTAGAAGGGGTAGCCGTCGGCGGACGCCTGGACGCACGTCAGTGCCACCAACGCGGCGGTCCCCGAGGGGTAGATGCGGCGGGGCGATTGCAGGACCCACGCGCTGGTTTGGTACGACAGCATGGGGAAGGTCCCGGGCACCCCGATGATGTGGCCGAACGCGAAGGCCGCCAGTTCCGCGCCCAGCAGGACGGAGTGCGTGATGGTGAACCTGGTCGTCAGGCGCTCGCTCTGGCGGGGGACGGGGTTGAAGATCCACGTGGCCAGGTAGGCGCCGCCTATGAGGACGGAGGTGGTGAGCTGGCCGGCGCCCCGCAGGGTGTCCAGCCCCTCATCCAGGGCGGAGCCGATGGGGAAGGCGAGGAAGACGAGGAAGGGCAGCGCCCACGCGAGCGAGTGGATGGTGGGATGGCGCGCCATGAAGTCGCGGAGCGCGCTGGCGCTGATCGGGCGCACTGCGGCGCGGGGGGTGCTGGTGGTCGTCATGGTGGTATTGTTCCACGGCCGGGGCCCGGCCACGGGTGGGGGAGGGGGTTGTCGGAGGGCGGTGCGCGGCGCCGACGGCTCCGGGAGGTGCCGCCGGCGCCGAGGGCCTCATCGCGCGGTGTCGCGGCGCTGCGCCCATGCGGCTAGGAGCACGAAGAACAGGATCCATGCGATCAGGTTCGCCACGTAGGACCATTTGAAGGTCTCCCACCCGTAGACGGGCAGCAGCGTGAGGTTCACGATGCCGTACATGGGCGCGTAGGGGGCGATGGTCTGGAAGAAGGAGCCCATCTGGTTGATGGGGATGAACATGCCGGACAGGAATCCGCTGAAGACGGTGACCGCGCTGGATGCGGCGAACGCGCCGTCGGAGCGCACCGCGAAGGCCACCGCCAGGCCCTGTGCGGAGGCCAGGATGGAGGACGCCAGGATCAGCAGGGGGGTTTGGATCCATGCCGAGGCGTCCATCTTGGCCCCCGTCGCCGCGCCGACGCCGTAGGTGATGGCCGTGACGACCACGGCGATGCCCATGGAGGCGCAGATCCGTGCGCAGGTGTTGGCGAGGGGGCTCAGGGGAGTGGTCGCGTAGAGGCGGGAGATGCCCGATGTCCTCTCCAGGGCGGTGTTGGTGGCCAGGGACGCGACTGTGAGGAAGACGCCGTAGAGGGTCATCGACACGAGGACGGTGGCCGCGACGTTCCCGTTGACCGTCCATATGTCGGAGTAGGACTGGCCGGTGCCGAACATGAAGTACATGCCGATGGGCAGCAGGATGGCGAAACCGATGGAGAAGGGGTTGGTGAGGTTCTTCCAGAAGGTGTACCAGCCCAGCAGCGCCGCTCCGTTCCAGCCGGACGCGGGTTCTCGGGAGATGGTGATGGTGGTCATTGCTGTTTCTTTCGACTTGTGGGGCTCAGGCGGTGAGTTCGGTGAAGACGTCCTCCAGGGTGGAGGCGGTCACTGAGATGTCGTGGGCCCCGGGGTGGGCGAGCGCGATGCGGGCGGCGTCGTCCATGTCCCTCCCTGTGGCGTGGACGCGGCCCCCCTCGTAGGAGGCCTTCCACTGGGGGTTGGCGTTGTGGAGTTCCTCGACGAGGCCGGGGCCGGACTCCTCGGGGACGGCGATGGACATGTGGGTGGTGCGCCCGCGCTGGCGCAGCTCGTCGGTGGGGGCGTCGGCGATGATGCGGCCGGCTTTGAGGATGATGGTGCGCTGGGCGAAGTCCTGCGCCTCGGCGAGGTAGTGGGTGGCGAAGAGGATCGTGCGCCCTTCGGCGGCCTGGGCGCGCATGACCTCCCAGAACTCGCGGCGGGCGGTGGCGTCCATCCCTGCGGTCGGCTCGTCGAGGACCAGCAGGTAGGGGTCGGGCAGCAGTGCGAGCGCGAGGCGCACCCGCTGGCGCTCGCCCCCGGAGAGCTTGCGGATGGTGCGCTGGGCGAAGGGGCCGAGTTTGGTCTCGTCGAGGATCTGGTCGACGGGCAGGTGGTGGGGGTGGGTGCGCGCGAAGAGTCCCACGGCCTCCTTCACGGTGTAGTCCATGGGGAGCGCGCCGCTCTGGTGGACGACGCCGATCAGGGAGCGGCGCATGGCGTCGCGGGCGGGCATTCCGAAGAGTTCTGAGGTGCCCTTGGTGGGGGCCGTCATGCCGAGGAGCATGTCGATGAGGGTGGTCTTCCCGGCGCCGTTGGCGCCCAGGAGGGCGACGATCTGGCCGACGGGGACCGTGAGGGAGATGTCGTCGACGGCCGTGACGCTCCCGAAGCGCCGCGTGAGACCGCGGGCGCTGATTGCTGTGCTTGTTCTCATGGCAGCAGTGTGCGCGGGGAAGGGGTGGGCGGCAAGTGCGTTTCGGTGGGGGACGACCCATGACAGGTGTCACGTCCCCTCGTGCACGGGGCCCGGGATCGCGCTGGCGGTCCCTTTCACCATCTGCTTCACGGTCCCCT
>NZ_CP017298.1:1808436-1814471 GCF_001746855.1 Pauljensenia hongkongensis
CCCGGACGCCCCCGGGCCCCGGAGGTGGGTCCGGGGCCCGGGGGCGCTGCTGGGAGCCGGGCGCCCCGGGAGTGCCCGGGGCGCGGCGCCGCTACAGGTTGAGCTGGATGTTGCGGCCGGGGACCGCTTCGATGAGCTCGCGCGTGTAGTCCTCGACCGGGTTGTGGAAGAGCTCGTCCGTCGTGTTGGCCTCGACGAGTTTGCCCTTCTCCATGACGATGACGTCGTCGGCGATCTGGCGCACGACGGCCAGGTCGTGGGTGATGAACAGGTAGGACAGGCCCAGTTGCGCCTGCAGGTCGTTGAGCAGGTACAGGATCTGGTTCTGCACGAGCACGTCCAGGGCGGACACCGCCTCGTCGAGGACGATGACCTCGGGGTTGAGCGCCAGGGCGCGTGCGACGGCGACGCGCTGGCGCTGCCCGCCCGACAGCTCGTTGGGGTAGCGGCGCATCGCCGAGCGGGGCAGCGCCACCATCTCGAGCAGCTCCGAGACGCGCGCGATGCGCAGCCTCTTGGGGTTGAGCTCCTGCTTGGCCGCGCTGGACATCACCGCGCCGGAGGAGGCGTCCATGAGCTTGGAGATCCACTCCTCGGGCTCGCGCCCGGTCGCCTGGGCGCGGTCGTACTCCTGTTTGGCGTAGGCGGGGGTGCCGTAGCCGTGGATCTTCAGGGGCTCCTCGATGAGGCGGTAGATGGAGTACATGGGGTCCAGTGACCCGTAGGGGTTCTGGAACACCGCCTGGAGGCGGCGGCGCAGGCGGAAGAGCTCCCCCTCGCTCATGTTCGCGGTGTCCTGCCCGTCGAAGAAGATCTTCCCCGAGGTGGGGGTGAGCAGTTGGAGCACCATGTTCGCCGCGGTGGACTTGCCGGAGCCGGACTCGCCGACGACGGCCAGGGTGGTGCCGCGCCGCAGGACGAAGGAGACGTCGTCAACGGCCTTGAGGATCTTCGCCTCGCCCTTGGCGCCGCGGATGTCGAACTCCTTGGACAGGTGCTCGACGCGGATGATCTCCTCCGTGGAGGTCGACCCCATGCCCGCGCCGGTGAGCTCCTCCTCCGTGACCTGGACGCCGCGCTTGTGCGCGGACTCGATGCGGGCCGAGGCCAGCGACGGGGCCGCGGAGACGAGGCGCTTGGTGTAGGGGTGCTGGGGGTGCTGGAGGATCTCCAGGGCGGGGCCGGACTCGACGATGCGCCCGCGGTGCATGACGACCAGCTGTTCGGCGCGCTCAGCGGCCAGGCCGAGGTCGTGGGTGATGAAGAGGACCGCGGTGCCCATCTCCGAGGTGAGTTTGCCGAGGTGGTCGAGGATCCGGCGCTGGACGGTGACGTCGAGGGCGCTGGTGGGCTCGTCGGCGATGAGCAGCTTGGGGTGTGCGGCCATGCCGATGGCGATGAGGGCGCGCTGGCGCATGCCGCCGGAGAACTCGTGGGGGTACTGCTTGGCGCGGCGCTCCGCGTCGGGCAGGCCCGCCTCCTCCAGCAGCGCGGCGACGCGCGCGCCGATCTCGGAGCTGGGCACCACGTTGTTGGCTTTGAGGGCCTCTTTCACCTGGGTGCCGATGCGCAGGACGGGGTTGAGGTTGGTCATGGGGTCCTGGGGGACCAGGCCGATGCCGGAGCCGCGCAGCCTCACCCATTCCTTGGTGCTCAGGTGCGTGATGTCCTGCCCGTCGAACTCGATGGTGCCGCCAGTGACCTTGCCGGTGCCGGGGAGCAGGCCGATGACGGCCGCGGCCGTCGTGGACTTGCCGGAGCCGGACTCGCCGACGATCGCGACGGTCTGGCCGGGGTAGATCGTCAGGTTGGCGCCGCGCACGGCGGGGACGACGCCCGTCGAGGACGTGAAGGCCACTTCGAGGTCGGTGATCTTCAGCAGGGGGTTCGCGTCGTCGGGATGGACGTCCGACGGGGCGGAAGCGGTGCCCGCCTGGACGGCGCGCTCAACGGCGGCCTCCATCTGCTCGTCGGTGAGTGGCTGGGTGTAATTCGTGTTGTCGCTCACTTACGTGCCTTCGGGTCGAGGGCTTCGCGCACGGCGTCGCCCATCATGATGAAGCTGAGGACGGTCAGCGCCAGCGCCATGCCCGGGTAGAAGAGGTTCATCGGCGCGTCCCGCAGGGATCCCTGGGCGGCCGAGATGTCGGCGCCCCAGGAGATCACGGAGGACGGCAGGCCGATGCCCATGAAGGACAGGGACGCCTCGGACACGATGAAGGTGCCCAGTGCGACCGTGGCGTAGACGATGATGGGCGCCATCGAGTTCGGGATGATGTGGGAGACGAGGATCCGCGCGCGGGAGGCGCCGGTCGCCCTGGCCGCTGTGACGAACTCCTCGTTCTTCGCGGTCATGACGGCGCCCCTGGTGATGCGGGCGATCTGCGTCCACCCGAATGCCGCCAGCACGGTGACGACCATCATGATGGAGCGGGACTCCTTGAACATCTGCATGAACACGATGGCGGCCAGCAGCAGCGGGACTGCGAAGAACACGTCGGTGATGCGCGAGAGCAGCGCGTCGAGCCATCCGCCGAAGTAGCCGGCGAGGGCGCCGATGGTCGCGCCGATGATGACGACGGCGATCGTGGTGAGGATGCCGACGGACACCGAGGCGCGCGCCCCGTAGATGACGCGGGCGTAGATGTCGCAGCCCTGCTTGTCGAAGCCGAAGGGGTGCCCGCTGGCGGCGGGGCCGTTGTGGCGCTCGAGGACGCAGTACGCGGGGTCCTGGCCGGTGAACAGCCCGGGGAAGAGCGAGATGAGGATGGTGGCCGCGATGATGATGGCGGCGAACCAGAAGATGGGCCGCTTGCGCAGGCGCTTCCACGCCTCGCCCCACATCGAGGAGGGAGCGCCCTCGTCGGGGACGGCGTCGACTGCGCCCAGGCCGGTCTCGTCGATGTCGGAGACGTAGTGCTCCTGGTTGGCGCGGGTGCGCGTGATGTTCGCGGAGGGAATCATGTCACTCATAACGGATCCTCGGGTCGAGTACGGCGTAGAGCAGGTCGACGAGCAGGTTGGCGATGATGTAGACCAGCACCAGGACCGTGGTGACGGACACGACCGTCTGGGGCTCGCCCTTGATGATGGCGTTCCACAGGGTTCCGCCGACGCCGTGGATGTTGAAGATGCCCTCGGTGATGATCGCGCCGCCCATGAGGGCGCCGAGGTCGCCGCCCAGGAAGGTGGCGACGGGGATGAGGGAGTTGCGCAGGATGTGGCGGGTCATGACGACTCCGCCGGGCAGGCCCTTGGCCCGGGCGGTGCGCACGTAGTCGGCGGAGACGTTCTGCGAGACGGATTGGCGCGTGAGCCGGATGACGTAGGCCAGGGACACGCCGCCCAGGACCATCGCCGGCATCGTCAGGGACTCGAATGTGACGGAGTTCGAGGCGGTTGTGGGCAGCCAGCCCAGTTTGACGCCCAGGAAGAACTGGAGGACGAAGCCGAGGACGAAGGTGGGCACGGAGATGAGGGCCAGGGACAGGACGAGGACCGTGGAGTCGAACCAGCCGCCCCGTTTGACGCCGGCGATGACGCCCAGTGTGATGCCCAGGATCGTCTCGATGGCCATGGCGTACAGCGCCAGCCGGATGGTGACGGGGAAGGCCCCGGCGATGAGGTCGATGACCGGCTGCCCGTTGAACGCCTTTCCGAAGTCGAGGGTGAATACTCCCTTGAGGTAGAGCAGGTACTGCATCCAGAAGGGCTTGTCCAGGTTGTACTGGGCGCGGATCTGGGCGGCGGCGGATTCGGAGAGGCCGCGGTCGCCGCCGAGGGCGGCGACTGGGTCACCTGGCATCAGGTAGACCATCGCGAAGATCAGAAAGGTGGCGCCGAAGAAGACCGGGATGGTCTGCAGGAGCCTCCGTCCGATGTATCGGAGCATGGACATTCCTTTGAAGTTCTAATCGGTCGTGCGGCCCTCGGGGCGCGGCCCGGGGCCCGGCCCCTGGTCAGAAGGGGGGCCTTTGCTTTCATCATAGGGTAAAGGGGGCGCAAACGGGATATTGCGGGATCGGGCACGGGGCCGCTGCCCGGGGCGGGCGGGCCGCGGTACTGGTCCTGGAGCGCCGTGGTGGTGGGAACGCGAGCAGGGGTGTGGCGAGCGGGGCAACCGCTCGTCACACCCCTGGCGGTGGATCGTCGGATCCGCTACCGCGTCACTTCGAAGTGGTCACTTCTTGGTGATGTCCTGGTAGACGGCCTGCCCGTGCCAGTCGAAGGAGACGTTGTCCACGTTCGCCGACCAGCCGCCGTTCGTGTTCGGGTACCACAGGGGGATGGAGGGCAAGTCGGTGAGCAGGATCTCCTGCGCCTGCTGGAGGAACTTGGCGGAGTCCTCCGGCGTGGCCGCGGAGGAGGCCTGGGTCATGAGCGAGTCGAACTCGGTGTTCGAGTAGTCGCCCTTGTTGGAGGCGGCCTTCGTCTGGTACAGGGGCTGCAGGAAGTTGTAGGGGTTGGGGTAGTCGGCCATCCACCCGGCGCGGAAGGCGCCGGTGATGGACTGGTCGTCCTCGGCCGCCAGCAGGGACTTGAAGTCGGGGTACGGGTTGCCCTCGGCGTCGATGCCCAGCGTGTTCTTGATGGAGTTCACGGTGGCGTCGACCCATTCCTTGTGGCCGCCGTCGGAGTTGTAGGAGAGCTTGAAGGTGCCGTCCCACGGGGTGATGGCGTCGGCCTGCGCCCACAGTTCCTTGGCCTTGTCGGGGTTGTAGGCGAGGACTTCGTTGCCGCTCAGTTTGTCGGAGTAGGTGGGCAGCGTGGGGGAGGTGAAGTCCGTGGCGGCCGTGCGGGTGCCGTTGAAGATGGTCTTCGTGATGGAGTCGCGGTCGACCGCCATGGAGATGGCCTGGCGGCGCAGGCGGCCCTCCTCGCCCGTGAAGTGGGGCAGCCACTGCGGGATCGTGAAGCACTGGATGCCGGCGTAGGGCTGGTTGGCCGTGCGGCCCTTCAGCTCCGACTCGTACGTGCTGAAAGCGGCGTTGGGGACGGCGTCCAGGACGTCGAGGTTGTTGGAGAGCAGGTCCTGGTAGGCGGCGTCCAGGGAGGTGTAGAACACCATGGTGAGTCCCTTGTTCTTAGCGGGCGTGTCGCCCACGTAGTTCTCGTTCGGGACCATCTTGATCTGGACGTTGTGCTCCCAGGCGTTCTCGCCATCGACCTTGTAGGGGCCGTTGCCGACCGGGTGCTCGCCGCCGTTGTCGGGGTCGGCCAGGGTCGAGTCGGGCAGGGGCGCGTAGGCGGAGTAGCCGAGCCGGTCGCGGAAGTCCGCGGTGGGCTGCTTGAGGGTGGCGGTGAAGGTGTACTCGTCGGACGCCTCCAGGCCGGTGATCTCGCCGTTGCCCTCGTCGTCGGTCCCTTGGAAGAAGTCGAAGAACGCGGCCTGGACCTGTTTCTCGGAGGTGACGAGGTTCCACGCCCCGATGAAGTTGGAGGCCTTCACGGGGGTGCCGTCGGAGAACTTGCGGTCGTTGTGGAGCTTGATGGTCCACACGGTGTTGTCCTCGTTGGGCTCGATGGACTCGGCCACGTCGAGGACGGTCTTGCCGCTGTTGTCGTAGCGGACCAGCCCGGAGAAGAGGGCGGTGAGGATGCGCCCGCCGCCGTTCTCGCTGGTCATGCCGGGCAGCAGGGTGTTCTGGGGCTCGGAGCCGTTGACGGTGACGATCCCGTCGCTGGATCCGCCCGATGCGTTGGAGCCGCCGCCACCGCCGCTGCACGCGGTCAGCGCGAGCGCCGCGGCTGCGGGGACCGCCAGCCAGGCCTTCTTCAGGTTCATGGAGATGCCCTCCTATGTAGATGGGGCGGTCTGATGTGAGACCGCCGGTGACGTGATGAGGGTATCGTCCCGGGCGTGGTTGAAACGATGGATGTCCATCATGTGTGCATTACATTTCGGTCACGATTGTAAAGTTTAGGTAAAATTATGTAATGGAACACATGTGTTGGCGTCGGTTGGGCGCCAGTGCGGCCGGGCCGGCCCCCGCCTCGTGGGGTGACGAGGCGGGGGCCGCCACGGCGCCACGGGC
>NZ_CP017298.1:1814521-1824406 GCF_001746855.1 Pauljensenia hongkongensis
CCAACCACGCGCGGGCGATGTCGGCGGCGGACTTCTGCTCCGCTGTGGACTGGCGGTTCATCTCGATGAGCGCCTCGGGCGTCAGCGCCGCGCTCACCGAGTTGATGACCGCCGCCGCCCGCTCGTCCACCTTCGACGAAACGATGGGCACCACGTGCGAGGCCAGGAAGAGGCCCTCGGGATCTTGGAGGACCCTCAGCCCTCCCTCGGCCAGGACCGGGTTCGACGAGTAGATGTCCGCCACCTGCACGGTGCCGTCCCGCAGCGCCTTGGCCGCCAGGCGCCCGCCCGAGTCCTCGATGGGCGTGAATGTGGCGGTGACGCCGTAGACGGAGGCGAGGCCCTCGGGGCCGTAGGGGCGCGTCTCGAGCTCCGAGTTCCCGCCCAGCACCACGGTGCCCGCTCCCGCCAGATCCCCGATCGAGGTGAGGGAGTGGAGTTGGGCGAACTCCTCCGAGACCACGTAGGAGTCCTGGTCCGTGGCCCCCGCCTGGTCCAGGGCGCGCAGGCCCTCGGGCATGGCCTCGGCGAGGGCGCGGTAGACGTCCTCGGAGGTGGTCTCGGTGGCGTCGGCCTTGAGGTACTGCAGCAGGTTCCCCGTGTACTCGGGGAACACGTCGATCGTTCCCTTGGCGACCTCGGGCATGTAGACCTCGCGCTGGCCGATGCGCATCTGCCTGTTCACCGCGAAGCCCGCGCCCTCCAGGGCCTGGGCGTAGGCCTCGGCGATGATCTCGTTCGAGTAGTAGTCCTGCGAGCCGATGGTCAGCGCCTCTCCCGAGGGCGCGGATCCCTCGAGCGACGAGGCCGAGCCGCAGGCCGACAGTGCCAGGGCGCCCGCGGCGACGACGGCCAGGGCGGCGTGTTTCCTTCTCATGGTGTCTCCTCGGTGGGGTGTGGGGTGGTCGGGGGCCGTGCGGTGCCGCCGGAGCGGCGGTCGGCGGCTAGTGGGCGGGGGCTCCGGGATCGGTCTGCGCGGAGGGGGCGGCCGCGGACGAGGGGTCAGGGTCGGGGGCTCCTCGCGAGTCGATGCGGCGCTGGAGGGCGCCCAGGGCGGCGTCCACGACGAGCGCCAGGACCACGACCACCAGCGAGCCGCCGATCATCTGGGCGTAGTCGCGGGTCTTCAAGCCCGCGTAGAGGAAGCGGCCCAGCCCGTAGTCCGCGGTGTAGGCGGCCAGGGTGGCGGTCGCGATCACCTGCAGGACGGCGCCGCGCACGCCGGCCATGATGATCGCCATCGCGTGGGGGACCTCCACCTGGGTGACCACCTGCCATTCGGTGAGCCCGATGGCCCGCGCGGCGTCGACGGTGGTGCGGTCGGTCGAGGCGATGCCGGAGTAGGTGCCCGCCAGCATGGGGGGCAGGGCCAGCACCAGCAGCGCCACCGCGGGCGCCGCCAGTCCGATCCCCAGGGCGAGGCCGGTCAGGGTGAGCACCCCGAGCGTGGGCACGGCGCGGGCGGCCCCGGTGGCGGACACGAGCCACCGGCCCCGGCCGGTGTGCCCGATCCACGTGCCCACCGGCACGGCGAGCGCCATCGCGAGGGCGACGACCAGAACGGTGATCCCCAGGTGCTGCGCGGTGCGCCAGACGATACCCGTCTCCCCGCCCCAGTGCCCGGGATCGGCCAACCACTGCAGGGCCTCGATGAGGACGCTCATGCCCGGGCCCCCTGTTCGTCGTCCGCGGCGGCGCCCGCACGGGTCCATGGCGTCGCGGCCCTGCCGATCCCGGCGACCAGGGCGTCGATTCCGAGCGCCAGGGCGATGGTGGCGGCCAGGCCGACGACGACCTCGGCGACCAGGCCGCGCTGGAAGCCGTCGGTGAACAGGGTCCCAAGCGAGCGCACGCCCACGAACGCCCCGATCGTCACCAGTGAGACGGTCGATGTCACGACGACGCGGGTCCCCGCCACGATGACGGGGGCGGCCAGGGGGAGCTCCACCTGCCAGAACCGGCGCGCCGTGCCGAAACCGCAGGCGGTGGCGCTGCGCAGGGTGGCCCGCTCGATGGCGGAGAATCCCTCCGCGCTCTGGCGCACCAGCACGGCCACGCCGTACAGGGTGAGGATGAGCACCATGTTGACGGGCGAGCGGTAGGAGACGCCCACCACCACCGGAACGATGATGAGCAGGGGCAGTGAGGGCACCGCGTACATCGCCGACAGGACCGCCAGCACGGGCGGTCCGACGCGCTTGGAGCGAGCCGCGCACCATCCGACGGGCACGGCGACCAGGACCGAGCACACGATGGCGGGCACCGCGATGGCCAAGTGGGTGAGCGCGAGCTCGCCGACCAGGCCCCAGTTCGACATCAGCCATGTCATGGGCGCGCCCCCCGATCGGGTTCGCGCAGGGTGCCCACGGGGGTCCCCGCCTCGTCGACCACCAGGCCCCCGCGCCGGTGGTCGATGCGGACCGGCCTGGCGGCGCGCGAGGCGCCGACGAAGTCCGCGACGAAGTCGTCGGCGGGGTGGGAGAGCAGCTCCTGGGCGGTGCCCACCTGGGCGACGCGCCCCCCGGTGCGCAGCACGGCGATCTGGTCGCCCAGCAGGAACGCCTCGTCGATGTCGTGGGTGACGAAGAGGATGGTCGTGCCCAGTTGCTCGCGGATGCGGATGAGCTCGGCCTGCAGGTCGGCGCGCACCAGGGGGTCCAGGGCGCCGAAGGGCTCGTCCATGAGGAGGATGTCCGCCTCGTTCGCCAGTGCGCGCGCGACCCCCACGCGCTGGCGCTGGCCGCCGGAGAGCTGGGCGGGGTAGCGCCCCGCCATGTCGCGGTCCAGGCCGACCAGGGCCATGAGCTCCAGCGCCCGCGCCCGGGCCTGGCGGCGGGGCGCGCCCTCCAGCAGGGGGACGGTGGCGATGTTGTCGGCGATGGTGCGGTGGGGGAAGAGCCCTCCCTCCTGCAGGACGTAGCCGATGGAGCGGCGCAGTGCCACGGGGTCCTGCTCCGCCACGTCCTGGCCGCGCACGAGCACGCGGCCCGAGGTGGGGGCCACCATCGCGTTCACCATCCGCATGAGGGTCGTCTTCCCGCAGCCCGAGGTGCCCAGGAAGACGGTGGTCGTGCGCTCGGGGATCCGCAGGGAGAAGTCCTCGACGGCGACGGTGCCCCCGGGGTAGGTCTTCGAGACTGCGTCGAATCGGATCATCGGGTGGCCTCCGCGGTGAGAGTGACTTTCGTGAGCATCGCCGACAGCGAGGCGCGCTGGTGGGGATCCAGGGGCGAGAAGACGCGGCGCGTCTCGGCCTCGACGATCCCCTGGGCGTCCCTGAGTCTGCGCGCCCCCTCGTCGGTGACGGAGAGCAGGGCGACGCGCCGGTCGGTGGGCGAGGGGTGGCGCTGGACGAGGCCGTCCGCGCACAGGCGGTCGACGAGGCGCGAGGCGGCTCCGACCGTGATGCGCTGGCTGCTGGCGACGTCCTGGATGCGGGCGCGCCCCAAGGCGCCGGTGATCGTGAGGAGCACCAGGTAGCGCCCGTAGCTGAGGGGGACCCTCGAGGCTGAGAGGGCGCGCTCGATGGCGTTCCACGCCGCGATCTGCGCGATCACGAGCGAGGCCATCAGCGAGGCGTCGAGTTCTTCCGGCTCGGACATGGGGAATACCCTGCCATGGAAACTAATGACATGTAATCTTTTTGTGATGCGTGGCGCAGATCCGGTGGGATTGAGTGGTGGATATCACTGGATCTGGAGGTTTGTGGGCGCGGGGGGTTCGGGGGGTTTGCCGACGCGGGGGCGGGGGCGCCCTTGTCGGCGCTTGAGGGGAAGACAACCAGTCGACTGGGGCTCTACGGGCGCGGGGGCGCCCTCCCGGGCCCAGTGGACGGCATTGGGGTAGGGAACCGCGCATTGGGGTAGGCGGATTGCCTGCCCCAATGACCTGTTGCCTGCCCCGATGGGGGCGGCGCCCGTCCTGTCCCGTCCTTGATGCGGGTCCGTGCCCGCGGAGCTGTTGGCTGGCCGCCCGTCGCGTAGGCGATGGGCTCCACCGCCTCGTCCGGGTGGGGTGCTACCGTGCCATTTTGCCGCGGGGCAGTTGCGCCAGCAGTTTTGCAAGTGATGCCGCGGTTTCAAAGGGAAGTCTCGGCCCTGGGGAGGGTGCGGGGGCTGTTTTGCGAGAGCAGCGGGCGGGATCCGCAGCACGGTGCCGGCCCTGGGGAGGGTACGGGGGCAGTTTTCAAGCGAAGCGGAGTTTTCAAAGGGATACCGCCACTTTGCCAGTGTTATAACGCTTGCAAAGTGTGGCATCGCTGTAAAAGCGGAGGCGTCGCTGTGAAAACTGGCCCGTGGAGCGCCCGGGCTCAGGCGCCCGTGGGCCAGGTTCGATCCGCTCGGTGGCCCCGGAGTCCGAGGCGCGCGGACTCAGGCGCTCTTGGGCCAGGTGCGGCCGCGCCCGCCGCGCCTCCGGCAGTGCCCTCCCGGGCGCCGCGAGCTGCATTGGGGCAGGCTAGCCCGCATTGGGGCAGGTTAATAACCTGCCCCAATGCGCAGTTTCCTGCCCCAATGGCCCGTATCCTGCCCCGATGTGGATAGGCGCCCTGCCCCAATGGCCTGTTTCCTGCCCCGATGTGGATAGGCGCCCTGCCCCAATGCGCAGTTTCCTGCCCCAGTGGCCCGTATCCTGCTCCGGTGCGGGCGCGCGCGCTCTGATCATGCGGTATGAAGGGCTCCGTCACCGACGGGCCGCGGATCCTGTGGGCCTCCGCATGCCCGCCCAGGCGTCCCAACTGGGGCCGGCCCCAATGCGGGCCCGCTTCGCCGCGCTCCGGCAGTGTGCCCGCTTCGCCGCGTTCCGACAGTGGGCGCGCACAGCCCCGGCCCCGGCTTCGTCGAAATCCGGCCCCGGCCTCGTCGGAACCTGGCCCCCGCCTCGTCGGAAAGGGGGTCAGTCCGAGGCGGCGCGGTGCCTCTTCGCGTAGGCCTCGCCCTCCAGCTCGGAGCCGGAGGGGGCCGAGGCGGGGGACGCGGCCTCCAGGTTCGTCCCGCGCAGCTTCGAGACGGCGCGCATGCCGTGGTAGACCAGGATCGCGGCGGCCGACCCCAGGGCGATCCCGCCGAAGGCCATGCCCGACACGGTCCACGTGAAATCGGCGATCGCGACGATGAGTGACACCGCCGCGGTGTTGAGGTTGACGGGGTTGGAGAAGTCCACGCGGTTCTGCACCCAGATGCGCACGCCCAGCATCCCGATCATCCCGTAGAGCACCGTGCCCGCGCCGCCGAGCACCCCGTGGGGGATGGTGGCGATCAGGGCGCCGAACTTCGGCATGAGGGACAGCGCGAAGGCGAAGAACGCGGCGATCACGTAAGCCGCGGTCGAGTACACGCGGGTGGCGGCCATGACCCCGATGTTCTCCGCGTAGGTCGTCGTGCCCGATCCGCCGCCCGCCCCCGCGAGCATTGTCGAAACGCCGTCGGCGACCAGGGCGCGGCCCGTCAGGCCGTCCAGGTTCTCGCCCGTCATGGCGGACACCGACTTGACGTGGCCGACGTTCTCGGCGACCAGAACGAAGACCACGGGCACGAACAGGCCCAGCGTCGAGACCGCGAAAGCGGGGGCGTGGAACTGCGGCAGCCCGATCCACGCGGCGGAGCCGACGGCGGTGAAGTCCACCTCGCCCTGGACGATGGCCGCCGCGTAGCCGACGAGCACGCCGATGAGGATCGACAGGCGCCCGATGATGCCCTTGAACAGCACTGTCACCAGGCAGACCGCCACGATCGTCACGACCGCCGTGACGGGCCCCTCCTTCACCCAGTTCCACGCGGCGGGCGCCAGGTTCAAACCGATGAGCGCCACGATCGCCCCCGTGACCACCGGCGGCATGACCGCGTCGATCCACCGCACTCCGGCGAAGTGGACGACCGCGCCCACCAGGGCCAGCGTCGCCCCGGTGGCGATGATGCCGCCGAGGGCGTAGTCGGCGCCGAGGGTCTGCGAGACCGCCAGGATCGGCGAGATCAGGGCGAAGGAGGAGCCCAGGTACGAGGGCAGGCGCCCCGCTGTGATGAGGAAGAAGAGCAGGGTCCCCACGGCCGTGAAGAACAGGGTTGTCGACGGGGGGAAGCCGGTGAGCAGGGGGACCAGGAACGTCGCGCCGAACATCGCGACGACGTGCTGGGCTCCGATGCCGATCGTGCGGGGCCACGAGAGGCGCTCGCCGGGCAGGACGACGTCGCCCGGTTGGATGGAAGTGCCGTCCCCGTGGGTCCGCCACGTGAAAATGCTGGACTTTTGTGCGCTCATGAGCGAGCTGTCTCCGATCAGGTGATGGGCGTGTGGCCGGTCAGCCGGTCGGAACATCAGGATACTTCGCCCCAAGGGGGCGCACGTCACATCCGGGGATTATGTGACCGGTTTCCCTGGAACCCTCGTGATCCGGGCCGAGCTGTGGGACCCTTGGGGGGTGAGCATTCCGAACGCCCCCATCGCCGCGCCCCCCGACTACCCCGGTTCTCACGAGGCGGGGGCCGCCTGGGACCCCTACGGGCCGTACGCCGGGGCGCCCGGGGGCGGGTACGCCGTCCTGGGGGAGGTGTTCCCCGGGACGGAGGGGGTTGACGCCGCGGCGGTCTTCGCGATGGGCGGCTACACCGCGCCCAAGCCGATCGCGAACCCGGTGGCGACTGTGGCCCTGTGGCTGTCGGTCCTGGCGATGCCGCTGCTGGGGCTGTTCTGCCCGGTCACCCTGGTGCTCGGGATCGTCGGCCTTGCCCGCTCCTCCGGCTTGCCCGGGCAGGTGGGCCGCCACGAGTCCGCGGCGGCGCTCGTCCTGTCGGGGGGCGCGCTGGCCTGGTGGATCTTCATGTACGCGATCGTGTTCAGGTGGTGACGGCGCCGCCCCCGTGATTGATGCCACCGGCTGCGCTTCCGCGCGGATTCGCTTTCGGCGGTCGTTTCCGTTTACTATTGTTCGGCACGATGTGCACGGAGGATTCGCCTAGTGGCCTATGGCGCACGCTTGGAAAGCGTGTTGGGTGCAAGCCCTCGGGGGTTCGAATCCCCCATCCTCCGCAGGTGTTCAGCCCCGGAACCGCAACGGAAAGCGGTTCCGGGGCTTTCTTGCGTCAACACCCTGTGTCAACATCGAGTGCTGGGGGCGCCGGCCCCGGTCGCGCGGGTGCCCGCCGCAGATTCCCGTCGCAGGTGCTGGCGCGTTGGCGCCAGCCCGTTCCTTCGAGCGCGAGGGGCCCGTCCGATCCGTTCAGGGGCGGTTAATGGGTGTGATTGACGAATGCATCATGGCTCGTTGCGCTTGGAGTGCCACGGTGGTGCGGTGTATCTGTGCGCTGCGCAACTGCTCCTCGAGCACGATGTGCTGGCGCTGCATCTCGTTGAACTGCGCGGCCTGGGTCTCGAGCTGGTGCTCTTGAATCAGCGTGAGTCGCGCGGCGTCGGAGGCCGTCGCCAGGAATAGTTCCTCGACGTTGCGCAAGTGCCCGCAGTTCACTCCTGTGACGGGGTTCCGCCAGCCGATGGCGTTGATCGCGGCGTTGGCGGGTCCCCAGGCCCGTGCGCTCACCTGCTGCATCCTGGTGGTCTGCCCCAGGAGCGCCGTGTAGCAGACGATCAGCACGACTATGCCCGTCACCGAAGCCAATGCGAAGGACAGCGGGAAGGGGGGTATGAAGATGCCGGAGATGAAGAGGGTGGGCGGCAGGATTAAGCCGACTGCGGTGGCGCCACTGACGGAGTCGCGGACGGCTTGGACCTCTTCCGCAGCGCGGCGGGCGCACTCGGGCTCCTCCGCGGCGAAGGCCGTGCAGATCTGCTCGAGCGAGGCGGGGACCGAGTCGACGTAGTCGAGTTGCTCTGGGGACAGCTTCTGACGGTCGAGGCGGTCCAGGAGCATGGTCACTTTGTTCCGCGCGTTCTGGACGGCGGCGCTCTTGTCGGCCAGGGCGTCCTGTGCGGCCATTTCTGCGGACGGATTCACTCGTGCTCCCGTCGTAGTCGTTCCACGCCCGGGCACGGGCGCTCCGTCATGGGAGTAGTTTATCGTCGGCGGGGGCTCCGTGGGAGCGGTCCGCTGGGCCGGGCAGTGGTCCGGGGCGGTTTTCGGGGCCCGGCAAGGGCAGCGGGCCGCGAGCTTGGCGTTGCGCCGGGCCGGGGATGGGTTCCGGATCCCCGGGCCGTGGCCTCCTCCGCCCCCTGGGCCGCGTCCTGCGGGCCGCCCCCCGGGGTGGAGCCGCGCTCCGGGGAGCGTGTACACTGGGGAACGGTCCTCCGCGTGACGGTATCATCCGAACCTCCCCAGGGCAGGAATGCAGCAAGGATAAGGGTGCGCTGCCGGGTGCGCGGAGGATCCTCGTATTTCCCGTACACGGGTGCTCCGCTGAGCCGCCAGCGCCCGCGGTGCGCTCAGGCGCCCAGGCCGTCGACGACCTCCGCCGCGGGCAGTGCGGCCAGCAGCTCCCCCGGCACGAAGAGCTTCGAGGCGCGCAGGCCCGACCCGATGCAGCTCCACCCGCTGGCACAGCGGGAGTCGATGAGGAGGCGCCACTGAGGGGGGACGCCCACCGGCGTGATGCCCCCGTACTCCATGCCGGAGGCCTCGACGGCGCGGTCCTGGGGCCAGAAACTCGCCTTGCGCACGTCGAGGAGCCTCTTGACGACGTGGTTGACGTCGGCGCTGGTCGTGGCCCGCACGACGCACGCGGCCACCCGTTCCTCGCCCGCGCGCTTGCCCGCGACCAGGATGCAGTTGGAAGACAGCGCCAAGTCCATTCCGAAGGCCCGCGTCATCGTCTCGGTGTCCGCCAGATCCGGGTCGATTGGCGCGACGAGCGCCGACGAGGCGAGGGCCGGGTCCTGCGCGGCCAGCGCGGTGAGCGCGCGCGCCACCGGCGGGGCGACCAGGTCGAGGCGGTCGAGGGCGGGCACGGGGCGCAGGGTCCCGATGCCGGGGATGTCGGTGTGGTCCGTCATGGCGCCACGCTACGCCCCCGCGGCACCGGCCCGCGCGGGTGGCCGCATCGCGGGCCAATGCGACGGCCCGCCCTGCGGGGAGCGCCGTGGTTCTGCGGCTGGTGCGCGTGTGACTCATAGCCCAGGCCCTCGTTTTGGCATTCGAGGGCCTCCCGTGTAACCTTGTACCCAGCCAAACGGCGAAGCGCTCGTAGCTCAATGGATAGAGCATCTGACTACGGATCAGAAGGTTGGGGGTTCGAGTCCCTTCGAGCGCGCAGCGGCCCCCCTCGGTGCGATCCACCGGCGGGGGTTCTGCTTATCTTGTAGTGGATGGTCCCGGCATAGTCGGGCGCATAGCTGAAGAGTCCCGCGGTCGAGGCGCGCGGCCCCATTAGAAGGAATGCCGTTCGGCGTCTCGCGGTTCAGTGCGGCCTGCGCCCGGTCGGCGGGACGACGACCCACGGACGCGCGGGGATCCCCTCCAGCCCCCGGTCCCCCAGGGCGTCGGCGATGTCCGCAGCCCGGCGCGCGCCTCGGACCCCCAGGGACTCCCCGATGAGGCCGACCGCGTCGGCCGGCCCCCAGCCCAGGTCCGCCAGGTCCGCCAGCGTGACCGCGCCGTCGCGCTTCGCCAGGCGCGCACCCGACTCCGACACCGCCAGGGGCACGTGCGCGTAGACGGGCTGGGCGAGTCCCAGCAGGGACGCCAACTGCGCCTGCCCGGGCGCTTGCGCCAGCAGGTCGTCGCCGCGCACCACCTGGTCGACGCCCTGGAAGGCGTCATCGATCACGGAGGCCAGGTTGTAGGCGGGCACGCCGTCCGCGCGCCGCACCACGAACTGGTCGACGGGCCCCGTGTACTGGCCGTGGAGGGTGTCTGTGACGGTCCACTGCGCCCGGGGCGCCGCCAGCCGCAGCGCGGGGGCCCGGCCCAGGGCGGCCAGGGCCTCGCGGCGGGAGGCGCGC
>NZ_CP017298.1:1824456-1836552 GCF_001746855.1 Pauljensenia hongkongensis
CGCTCAGGCGCGCGCAGGTGCCCGGGTAGTGGCCGGGCGGCACGTGCGGCGCCGACGCGGCCTCGCGGATATCGCGGCGCGAGCAGTAGCACTCGAAGACGAGGCCCCGCGAGGCGAGCTCCTCCAGCGCCGCGCGGTGCGCGTGGGCGCGCTGGGACTGGACGAGGGGCTCGCCGTCCCAATCGACGCCTATGGCCTCCAGGTCGTCCAGCTGGCGCTGCGCCGAGCCCGCGCGCTCCCGGTCGATGTCCTCGATGCGCATCACGAAGCGCCGCCCGCTCAGCCGTGCCGCCGCCCACGCCAGGATCGCGGTGCGCAGGTTCCCCAAGTGGAGATCCCCCGTGGGAGAGGGGGCGAATCGTCCGGCGGGTGTCGTCATGGCGCCAGTGTACGAGGCGGGGGCCGGCGCGCCGCCCGGGCGCCGCGTGTTCCGCACAACGGCGCCGCTGTGCGCGCAACCCCGCGGCAGCGGGCCCGTCGGCCTATCCTGGGCGCATGGACGAGCATCGGATGCCTCCCGAGTGGGCGTGCGTCGCCGCGGGGGGCGCGCTGGGCACGCTGGCGCGGGCGGGACTGGACTCCGCGGCCGCCGCGCGCCCTGTGGGAGGCCTCTTCGCCCCTTGGTCGGTCCTGGTGGCCAACGTGGTCGGGGCTCTCGCGCTGGGGGCGCTCGCGGCGTTCACCGCCGGGCGCTCCGCCGCCTTCCCGGAAAGGGCCCGGGCCCTCGCGCGCCTCAAGCTCTTCGCGGGCACCGGCTTCGCCGGGGCGTTCACCACCTACGGGGGCTACGCGGCGTGGACGGTGTCCTCAGCCGCCCAGTGGAGCGCGCGCGCCCATGGCGCGGCGCTGGCCCTCGCGCAGTCGGCGGGGCTGTTGGCGGTGGGGGCGGTGGCGGCGTGGGCGGGCCACCGCCTCGTGTCGGGGGCGCAGCGGTGAGCCCGGTGATGTGGGCGGCCCTGGCGTGCGCCGGGGCGCTCGGGGCGCTCGCCAGGTGGCGCCTCGACGGCTGGGCCCGTAGTGCGACGGCAAACGCGGCGCCGCTCCTGGGCAAGTGCGGCATCGTCGCGGTCAACGTCGTGGGGTCGGCCGCGGCGGGACTGCTGCTGGCGTGGAGCGCCTCCCCGGCTGCCCACGTGGCCTCGACGGGCTTCCTCGGCGGGTTCACGACGTTCTCGACGGCCCTGGTCGATGCCGTCGACCTGTGGCGCGGCGGCAGGCGCGCCAGTGCCGTGGTCCTCGCCGTGGGCACGTGGGCGGCGTCGGTCGCCGCCGCAGCGGCAGCGGTGTGGGCGGCCTCTCCGGGGGCGCTAGGGGTGTGAGGCCGCCCCGTCACCGCCGCCGTCAAAGGCGTGGGCCTCGCCGGGGGCGCCAGGGGTGTGAGAGCGCTCTCCGCGTGCCCGCACTGTGGAGTTTTGTAACGGAGGATTTGGCCGCCCCCGCGCGCCCCCATATGCTGCCTTCATCAGGGCCAACGATTACGGAGGCAACATATGATCCACCTGACAGGGGTGCGCAAGGTCTACCCCGTCAAAGGCGGCAACACCGTGGTCGCGCTCGACGGCGTCAACCTCCACGTCGCCCGGGGATCCATCCACGGGATCGTCGGGCGCTCCGGCGCTGGCAAATCCACGCTCATCCGCTGCCTGACCGCCCTGGAGAGGCCGACCGAGGGCAGTGTCGTCGTCGACGGCCTCGACTTGGCGACGCTGAGCGGCAAGGCGCTGCGCGACGCCCGGCGCCGCATCGGCATGGTCTTCCAGGCGGCGAACCTCCTGGACGCGCGCACCGCCTCGGACAACATCGGCTACCCCCTCAAGCTCGCGGGCGTCCCCAAGGAGCAGCGGCGCGAGCGCGTCGAGGAACTGCTCGACCTGGTCGGCCTGGCGGGGCGGGGCGGCTCCTACCCCTCCCAGTTGTCGGGCGGGCAGCGCCAGCGCGTCGGGATCGCCCGCGCGCTCGCCGACGACCCCGCGGTGCTGCTCTGCGACGAGCCCACGAGCGCCCTCGACACCGAGTCAACGGCCCAGATCCTCGCGCTGCTCAAACAGGTGCGCGACATCGCGGGCGTCACTGTGGTCGTCATCACTCATGAGATGGCGGTCGTGCGCGAGATCTGCGACTCGGTGACCCTGCTGGACCACGGGGCCGTCGCCCAGACGGGCACGATCGCCGAGGTCGTGTCCGACCCCGCCAGCCCCCTCGCCCGGGAACTGGTCCCCACTCCGGCGGTCGAGCACGTGCCCGCGGGCGCCGACGGCTCCCCGGGCCCCGGGGCATCCGGGACTGTCCTGCTCGACGTGGTCTTCACCTCGCACCCGGGCGTTCCCACGGGGGCCACCGTGCTGCACCTGGCGTCCTCCATGGGCGCGGACGTGACGGCGGGGACTTTCGAGTCCATCGGCGACATCCAAGTGGGCCGCCTGGCGCTCACCGTCCCGTCGTACCACGCGGACTCCATCATCGAGCAACTGCGCAAGAACAGTATCCACGCGGAAGTGAGGGACCGATGAACGCCGTCGCGCACCTGGCCGTGCTCCCCGCGGGCAAGGGCGACCCCACGTGGCTGGACAACCCGGCCCTGACCACTCAGTTCCTCCCCGCGATCTGGGAGACCCTGTTCATGGTGGGGCTGTCCACCCTGTGCTCCGTCATCATCGGCATGGGCATCGGCCTGCTCCTGGTCCAAACGGGCAAGAACGGCCTCACCCCGAACAAGCCCGTCTACCAGGGCGTGTCCGTCGTGGTCAACGTGATCCGCTCACTGCCCTTCATCATCGGCATCATCATGCTGATCCCCCTCACGAAGGCCCTGGTCGGCAAGTCGTCGGGGTCGATGGCCACCGTGGTGCCCCTGATCATCCTCTCCGCGCCCTTCTTCGCGCGCCTGGTGGAGACCAACCTGCTGGCCGTCGACCACGGCAAGATCGAGGCCGCGCAGATGATGGGCGCCTCGAACCGGCAGATCCGATGGGGCGTCCTGGTGCGCGAGGCCCTGCCCTCCCTGGTCCAGTCGATCACGACCCTGGCGATCACGCTCATCGGCTACTCGGCGATGGCGGGCGCCGTGGGCGGCGGCGGCCTGGGGCAGATGGCCATCAGCTACGGGTACAACCGCTGGCAGGACGACGTCATGATCTCCACGGTCCTGGCGATCATCATGATCGTCCAGGTCATCCAGATGATCGGCGACGCCATCAGCCGCCTCGTCGACCACCGCTGAGCACCGGGCCCCGTCCGGGCGGTTCCACGCACTCCGAGGCGCGCGCCTCGTCCCCAATCCCAACACAGTCCGAGGCGCGCGCCTCGTCCCCAATCCCAACACAGAAAGACAGGACAGCCATGCGAACTCTGCGCACCATCCTCGCCACGGGCCTGACGGCCGTCGTGGCCGTCGGCCTCGCCGCCTGCGGAGGATCCAGCCAGAACGGCGGATCGAACGGGTCGGGCTCCGACTCCTCCGGCGCCGTCACCCTCAAGGTGGGTGCCACGCCCGCCCCCCACGCGAAGATCCTCACCTACATCAACGACAACCTGGCCGCCGAGGCGGGCATCAAGCTGGACATCGTCGAGTACACCGACTACAACCAGCCCAACCGCGCCCTCAACGACGGCGAACTCGACGCGAACTTCTACCAGACCGTCCCTTACCTGGAGAACGCCGAGCGCGAGTTCGACTACGACTTCACCGCGGGCGCGGGCATCCACCTGGAGCCCCTCGCCATTTTCTCGAACAAGCACAAGAGCCTTTCCGAGCTGCCCGACGGCGGCACCATCGCCGTCATCTCCGACGCCTCCAACCAGTCGCGCGCCCTGGAACTGCTGGCAAAGCAGGGCCTCGTCCAGCTGCCCGCCGACGGCTCCGACGCCAGCGTCGCCAATGTGACGACTCTGAAGGACTTCACCTTCAAGGAGGTCGAGGGGCCGCAGCTGGTGCGCTCCCTGGACGACTTCGACTTCGCCGTCATCAACGGCAACTTCGCGCAGGAGGGCGGCCTCAACATCGCCGACCAGGCCCTGGTCATCGAGTCCCCCGAGAACAACCCCGCCGTGAACGTCCTCGTGTGGAAGACCGCGAACGACAAGCAGGAGGCCATCGACAAGCTGGAGCAGCTGCTCCACTCCGACAAGGTCAAGCAGTACATCGAGCAGACGTGGACTGACGGATCCGTCATCCCCGCCTTCTGATCGCCGCCGCCCCGGCCCGTTGAGGGCCGCGGGCGCCGTGCTGGTGCGGGGCGCCCCCGCTGGGAATCCCAGCGGGGGCGTTCGCGCGCTCGGCCTTGTTCTCCGGTGGTGGGGCGCCCGAGCTGCGTGGTCGGCGGGCAAGCGGTTGGGCCATGCGGTTGGCGGGCCGGCGCTCGGGCCACGCGGTCGGCAGGCAAGCGGTTGGGCTGTGCGGTCGGCGGGCCGGTGGTTCCTGCGGCGGCCGCCAGGCGGCGCCTCGGGAGGTTCCTGACCGTCAGGCTTTCAAGCGGCGGGCTCGGCCACGGGGACTTCGGCGTCGGGTCCGCGCGTGATGCGGTTGCGCAGGTCGCGGCGGAAGACCTCGATCACCCACATCCAGATGATGTGGCCGAAGAACTCCGAGAAGTGCTCGGCGAAGGGCTGGTTCCACGGGGCCGGGACGATGCCGATGGCGGGCATGAACACGACGTGGAACCCGACGTAAACAAGGATCCCGAAGGCCGCTCCCTGCCACAGTTTGACCTGCGGGAAGCGCTCAGCCAGCACGCAGTAGACGACTGCGAAGCCGATGGAGAAGGCGAAGTGGACCAGGAAGGACATCCACGGCAGGCCCTCGTTCCCGTTGAAAATGTACGAGGCGTGCGTGGTCTGGGGGCTCATCCCGAGCAATTCGAGGAGGGCCTGGGGCGGGTTCGTGGCGTTGCGCTCGGGGGTCCTGGGGGGCAGCGGGACCTCCCATCCGAACTTGATAATGGCGGAGACGAAGCCTCCGAGGACGCCGACCAGTGCTGCGACGCCGTACTTGCGGTGTGTGGGATCTGTTTGAATCAAAGCCATAGGGGAAGCTTCCCCGCACATGTTTCACATTTTTAACATCATTCGATCGGAAGTGTGGAAGATCATAGTGTGGGACTTCGGGCGAGTACTGCTCCCCTCTGCGGCGGTGTGGATAGTCCCGGGCGCCGCGAGTCGTATTGGGGCAGGCTAGCCCGCATTGGGGCAGGCTATTAACCTGCTCCAATGCGCCGTTTCCTACCCCAATGACCCGTTTCCTACCCCAATACCAGACTGTTAACCTGCCCCGATGACCCGTTGCCTGCCCCGATGCGGGTCCGTGCCTGCCCCAATGACCCGTTTCCTACCCCAATACCAGACTGTTAACCTGCCCCGATGACCCGTTGCCTGCCCCGATGCGGGTCCGTGCCTGCCCCAATGACCCGTTGCCTGCCCCAATGCGGACCCGCGCGTTCTGATCATGCGACTTGACTGGCTCCACCACAGATGGGCCGAGAATCCGGCGGGCCTCCGCATCCCCGCGCAGGCTGCGGACGCATCCCCGTCGCAACCGGGGTCAGCCCCGCCCGGTGGATCGGCGACTGACCGCATGTGGGCGTCCGCGCAGCCCTTCCAACCGGGCTCGGCCCCGCCTATGGGGCGGCGCCCAGCTCGTAGCCGCGTCCCCCGCCCCACGGAGCGGCGCGCAGCCCGCCCACCCAGCCCGCCCCAACCGCCGGGGCGGGCCGGACCGCCGCGTCAGTCGACGATGCCGTAAAGGCGGTCGCCCGCGTCCCCCAGGCCCGGGACGATGTAGGACTTGTCGTTGAGGCACTCGTCGACGGCGGCGACCACCACGGTGACATCGGCGCGGTCGCCGACGGCCTTCTCCAGGGTCTCGATGCCCTCGGGGGCCGCCAGGACGCACACGCAGGTCACGTCGCGTGCCCCCCGCTCGAAGAGGTAGTCCGTGGCGGCCACCATCGTGTGCCCAGTGGCGAGCATCGGGTCCAGCACGTAGCACTGGCGGCCCGACAGGTCATCGGGCAGGCGGTTGGCGTAGGTCTCGATCTCCAGGGTGTCGTCATCGCGGCGCATGCCCAGGAACCCGACCTCGGCGGTGGGCAGCAGACGGGTCATGCCCTCGAGCATGCCCAGGCCCGCGCGCAGCACGGGGACGACGATCGGCCGGGGTTCGGAGAGCTTGCGTCCGACGGTGGGCGCGACGGGGGTGTTGATCGCGGTCTCGGTGACCGCCACCTCGCGCGTCGCCTCGTAGGCCAGCAGCGTGACGAGTTCGTCCACCAGCTGCCTGAAAGTGGCGGAAGGGGTCTGGCGGTCGCGCAGAACGGTGAGTTTGTGGGCGATGAGCGGATGGTCGGCAACGTGAATGCGCATGGTTCAAGGCTACCTCATAGCACTTGAAGTTCCCGATAGCGCGTATTGCCGCTACTCTAGGACATGTGACATTGACTGACCGCTACCGTGAGGCCATGGGCAAGGCCCTCTACCTGGCGGACCGCGCCCGTGAAACCGGCGACGTGCCCGTCGGGGCCGTCGTGCTCGACACGCTGGGCAGGGTCGTCGGCAAGGGCTGGAACTGCCGCGAGAAGGACCGCGACCCCGCTGGGCACGCCGAGATCGTCGCCCTGCGCGACGCCGCCCGCACCCTCAAGCGCTGGAACCTGGTCGGTTGCACGCTGGTCGTCTCCCTGGAGCCCTGCACCATGTGCGCGGGGGCGATCGTGTCCGCCCGCGTCGACCGCGTCGTCTTCGGCGCCTGGGACCCCAAGGCCGGGGCCGCGGGCTCCGTGCGCGATGTCCTGCGCGACTCCCGCCTCAACCACCAGGTCGAGGTCGTCGGCGGCGTGCTCGGCCATGAGGCCGCGATGCAACTCCGCTCCTTCTTCGCGGGCAAGCGCCCCGCCGCGCAGATGCCCGTCATGTCGGCCCCCTCGCGCGTGGTCGAACCCGGTCCGGTCGATGAGCCCGTCGTCGAGGCGTCGGCCCCCGAGGAGGTCTCCGACGCCCGCGCCAACGGGGCGCCCTCCGTCCTGCAGGTCCCCGGGGCCCCTCCGGCGCCGCGCCGGGCGGATTCCCGCAGAGGAGACTCGCGCCGCGCTGAGGGCGGCGAGCACCGGCGCGCCGACCAGAGCAGGAGCGGTGCCGCGCACAGGGCCTCCTCGCCCAGCTCCGCCCCTGCCGCCCTGGGGCCCGTCACGCGTTCCGTGCCCGCGATCAGGCCCGTGCGCGTACAGCCCGTGGCCTCCGTGCCCGCTGGCCTGCACACGCCCGCGCAGCCGAAGCCGCTGTCCCTCGGCGACGACCTGCCGCCGAGGCGCGCCAGCGCGTCCGCCTCGTCCGTTCAGGCCCGCGGCGAGGGAAACCGCCCGCGCCCGACCGCCGCTGCCGAACGGCCCGCGCCCAAGGCGTCGGCCACTGGAGCCCCCGGGGCCGGGAAAGCGGAGGGCGTTTCCACGCCTCCCCGTCCGCCGGCTTCCGCGCAGCGGTCCCGAGTGGTCGAGCCCCCGCGCCCGCCCGCGGCTCCCCAGTCGCGCCAGGAGGCGCCCGAGCCGCCGAGCTTCACCCAGCGCGCCGTGCGCTCGCCCCGTCCCACGCGCACCCAGGACCGTCCGCTTCCGCAGGCGTTCCAGCCCGAGCGCCCCCAGCGCCCCCAGCGCATCGAGTACGAACTGTCGAGCCGCCAGTTCTCCGACGCCGATCCCGTGACGGCGGGCATCCGGGTGAGGCGCCCCGTCCGCAAGACCCGCGACGCGTCCAACGCGCGTCACTGATGGGTCTCGCCGCCCGCGTCATCACCGTCTCCGACCGGTGCGCCAGGGGCGAGGCCGAGGACCGCTCCGGCCCCCTTGCCCTCTCCCTGCTTGCCGGGCACGGGATAAGCGCGGACTTGGCGCTGGTGCCCGACGACATCCCCGCGATCCGGGCCGCCATCCGCAGTGCCTGCGAGGCGGGCGCCCGCCTCGTGCTCACGACGGGCGGCACCGGCGTGTCCCCCAGGGACAACACCCCCGAGGCGACCGCGCCCCTGTTGGCCGTTCGCATCGACGGCCTCGCCGACGCGGTGCGCCGCCGCGGGGAGGCTTCCGTCCCCGCCGCGTGCCTGTCCCGGGGCCTGGTCGGCGTCACCGAGCGGGGGCCGGGGGGCGTCCTCGTCGTCAACGCCCCGGGATCGTGCGGTGGCGTGGCCGACGCCGTCGCGGTTGTGGGGCCGCTGGCCGCCCATATCATCGACCAGTTGGACGGGGGCGACCACGGGTGACGGGGACGGCCCATCCGCCACGGGCAGCGCGGTCGGCCCAGCCACTGCGCCAGATCCGCGCTCTCTACGACGCGACGACGATCACCGTCTACCAGGCCTACTCCCCTGCGATCGCGGACGCGGCGCTGAGAGCCGGCGCCTTCGTCCCTCCGTTCAAGGAGGAGCGCATGACGTGGATCAAGCCGTCCTTCCTGTGGATGATGTACAGGAGCGGGTGGGGGACGAAGCCCGGACAGGAGCGCACCCTCGCCGTGCGGATCACCCGCGAAGGATTCGAGGCCGCCCTGGCTGACGCGTGCCTCAGCCATTTCGATCCGGACGTCCACTCCACGCGGCAGGCGTGGTCCGCCGCTGTTGCGGCCTGCCCGAATCGGATCCAATGGGACCCCGAGCGCAACGCCTCAGGGGATCCCCTGGCGCACCGGAGCATCCAGATCGGGATCGGCCCCGCCCGCGTCGGCGCCTATGCGCACGAGTGGGTCGTGGGCATCTCCGATGTCTCCGACCTGGTCGAGGCGCTCCGGCTCGCGCCCGCCCGCCTCGGGGAGCTGGGGCCTCGGGAGCGCCCCTACCCGCTTCCGGCTGGGCTCGCCCAGCGCATCGGCGCCAGCGGGCCGTTTTGATCCGGCGCGCCGTGGGGCCGGGCCGCTAGAATTCGATCGTCTGGAACGAAGCGGGTCCACAGCGGAAGGGCATTCACACCATGGGCGCCATCCTCAAGCACTCGAGCATCCACTCCGCGGCGGTCCTGCTCCACGGCGCGGTAGCGGGCCTGGTGCGGCCGTGGGGCCGCCCCGGCGTCAGTCCGCGGGGCGCACCCACTCGCCGCTGCGCCCGCCGGACTTGCGGGTGATCTTCGCGTCGCGGATGCGCGCGGAGCGGTCGACGCCCTTGACCATGTCGATGACCGCCAGCGCGGCGACTGTCACCGAGGTGAGGGCCTCCATCTCGACGCCCGTGCGGTCGGCGGTGCGCACGGTCGCGGTGATGGCGACGTGGTCCTCCTCCAGGGACAGCCCGACCTCGCACCCGTGGACGCCGATGGTGTGCGCCAGGGGCAGCAGGTCGGGAACGCGTTTGGCCGCTCCGATGCCCGCGATGCGCGCGACGGCCAGGACATCGCCCTTGGGGACGGCGCCCGTGCGCAGCGCCCCCATGACGCGGGGGGACACGTCGACGCGGGCCGAGGCGCTGGCCTCGCGGACCGTCGGCTGTTTGGCGGTGACGTCGACCATGCGCGCGGCGCCCGACTCGTCGAGGTGGGTGAACGCGGTCATCGCGCGCCCCCCGCGGCGGCGTCCCGGTGGGAGCAGTCGATCACGTCCAACTGGTCGCCGGGGCCGACCCGCGTCGTGGCGGGCGGGACCACCCCGATGAAGTCGGCGCCGGGCAGGGAGGCGACCAGGTGCGACCTGGACCCGAGGGCGTGGACGGGCACGACGGGGATCGCTACGGGGGGCACTGGCGGCGCCGCGGAGGGCGCTGACAGCCCTGCGGCCCCCGCCTCGTCCGCGCTGGCCGCGCGCAAAGGGATGAACTGGGTCTTGCCCCGGGGCGAGCGCCAGGACGCCGCAGCGACCGCGGGGGCCGTCCGGGGGGCCGTGATTCCGCGGCGCTTGGGCAGGCGGCGGGCCATGACGGCCAGCGCCCGCGCCACGTACACGTGGAAGGAGACGAAGACCGAGACGGGGTTCCCCGGCAGGCAGATGACGGGCGCCTCGCCGCTGCCGACGCGGGTGCGCCCGACCCCCTGGGGGCCTCCCGGCTGCTGGGCGACGCGGTGGAAGCCCGCGTCGGCGCCCAGCGCCCGGCGCACCACCTCGTGGGCGCCCTGGGAGATGCCGCCCGCGGTGATGACCAGGTCGGCCTGGGGCGCGCGGTCGAGGGCGTCGCGCAGTTGTCCGGGCGAGTCCCCGGTGCGCAGGTGGGCGGCCACGGCCCCTCCGGCTTCCTCGACGAGGCCGCGCAGTAGGAAGCCGTTGGAGTCCGGGATCTGCCCGTGGGCGAGGCCGTCGCCGGCGGCGGCGAGTTCCGCTCCGGTGGTGACGATGAGGACGCGGGGGCGCGGGTGGACGCGCAGGGCGCCGTGCCCGACCGAGGCGGCGGCCGCCAGCTCCTGGCCGCGCAGCACCGCTCCCGCCCGCACGACGAGGTCCCCGGGCTCGACCGCTTCGCCCTGGTGGCGCACGTCAGCGCCCCTTTCGGGGAGCCGCGAGATCGTGACCGCACCGGGCGCCTCCGCGACGCCGGGGGAGTGGTCGGTGGCCTCGACCCGCACGACGGTGTCGGCGCCGTCGGGCATCGGCGCGCCCGTCATGATCCGCCACGCCGCCCCGGGGCGGCACTCGCGGGGGACGGCGTCCCCGGCGGGGATGTCCCCCAGGACGGGCAGTGCCACGGGCGCCGCGAGCCCGGCGATGTCGTCGAAGCGCAGGGCGAAGCCGTCCATGGCCGAGTTCGTGAAGGGCGGCACGGGGACCGCCGCCCGCACGTCCTCGGCCAGGACCGCCCCCGCGCACGACTCCAGCGGCGCCTCCACGGCGGGCAGCGGCTGGGCGAGCGCCTCGACGAGGTCGCGGTGCTCCGGGATGGTCAGTTCGGGATCGCGCATGGGGACATTCTACGAGCGGCGGCCTCAGACGGTGAGCAGGACCTTCGTGGCGGAGCGCTGGTCCATGGCGGCGTAGCCCTCGGCGGCGTCGGCCAGGGGCAGGACCTTGTCGAAGACCTTCCCGGGGAAGATCTCTCCCTTGTAGATGAGGTCGATCATCTGGGGCAGGTACTCGCGCACGGGGGCGGGCCCGCCGAAGATGTGGACCTCGGCGCCGAACATCTGCCCCATGTCCAGGGAAACGCCGTGGGGGACACCCACGAAGCCCAGGTGGCCGCCGGGGCGGACGCACCCGAGCGCCTGCTGGAACGCGGTCTCGTTGCCGACGGCCTCGACGGCGCCGTGGGCGCCGTACCCGCCCGTCATCTCGCGGACGCGGGCCACTCCCGCCTCGCCGCGCTCCTCGACGATGTCGGTGGCGCCGAACTCGCGGGCCAGGGCCTGGCGCTGCGGGTGGCGGGACATGGCGATGATGCGCTCCGCACCCAGTTGCTTCGCGCCGATGATCGCACCCAGGCCGACGGCGCCGTCCCCGATGACCACGATGGTCGTACCGGGGCCCGCGCCCGCCGAGTCGGCCGCGAACCAGCCGGTGCCCAGCACGTCGGACGCGGCGAGCAGGTGGGGGATGAGTTCGGGCGAGGGCGGGGCCGGGGTCTTGACCAGGGTGCCGTCCGCGAAGGGGACGCGCGCGAACTCGGCCTGCGTCCCGTTGGAACGGGCGCCGATGAAGGGGTCGCCCGCGGCGGCGGCGACAGGGCAGCGGGAGGGGTATCCCGCCCGGCAGATCTCGCACTCCCCGCAGGAGATGCAGAAGGATCCGACCACGAAGTCGCCGGGCGCGACCTTCTTGACGGCGGGGCCGGTTTCGACGACCTCGCCGATGTACTCGTGGCCCATGTACTGGTGGTCGACCGGCTGGGCGCCCCGGAACGGCCACAGGTCGGAGCCGCAGATGCAGGTGGCGGCGAGTTCGATGACCGCGTCCGTCGGGTCCAGGACCTTGGGGGCGTCGATGTCCTCGATGACGATCCGCCCGGGGGCTTCCATGACTACAGCACGCATGTCTCCTCCTCAGTGTCGCGTGCTTCGACGGTACGCCCCGGAGCGCGCCGAGTCGACACGACGGGGCCACCGCTGCGCCCCGCCCGGAGGAACGTCCCTGAGCGCGCCGAGGCAGCGGCTGGGGCTGTGTCGGGTTTGGTTGCGTGTGGGGCGGGTGCGGGTTGTGGTGTTGTTGCGG
>NZ_CP017298.1:1837230-1839183 GCF_001746855.1 Pauljensenia hongkongensis
GGGGGCCGCCAAGACGGCCCTGGGGGCCGCTGACGCGACGGGCGGGGGCGCGAGTGGTGGCCTGGGGATCCTCATCGGCCCGCTGGTGGGGCCCCTGCTGGCGGCCGGACGGCTCGCGGCCCGGGTGTGCTTGGAGGCGGCGGCCGACAAGGCCGATGCGAGCGCCGACCACCTCGAACAGTCCGCCGCCCTCATGCAGGCCGTGGAGGACTCCATCGGCGACGACCTGAAGCGCATCGGGGAGCAACTATGAGCACGGGAGGGGCTGTGAGCGGCGCCGAGGCCCTGGACACCCGCCCCAGCACGGGCGCGGACACGGGGGCGGGCAGGCCGGGCCCTGGGACCCCGGGCGCTTCTGACGCCCTCCACAGCGGCTCCCCGGCCGGCACCGCCTCCGCGCCCGGCGGCGCCCCTCCCTCGTCGGCTTCTCCGTCGTTGAATCCCCTGGTGGCTGGGCGGGAGGAGTCGCGGTCGGCGGTGTCGGGGTCGGGCGTGGTCGAGGACATCTGGGGCCTCGCCCACGGGTTGTCGGAGGGGTCGTGGTTGGAGACCGGGCTGTCGTCCGTGTCGTTGGTGGCGGACGCGGTGGGCGTGGGCGTCGACCCTCTGGGCACGCTGATCGCGTGGGGGGCGGGGTGGTTGATCGACCACTTCGGGCCCCTGAAGTCGTGGATGGACGAGCTGCTGGGGGATGCGGACAGTGTGCGCGCCGACGCGGCCACGTGGTCCAACGTCGCCTGGGCCATGGGCGAGTGCGCCGACACCCTGGAGGGCGACGAGAAGAACCTCATGGGGGAGCAGGTGGGCGCCACCGCCAGGGGGTACCGCGCCTCCAATGCCGACACGATCAGCGCCCTGCGCACCGCATCGGGGGCGGCCGACGCCATGGGCAAAGCCACCAGCGTCCTGGCCGAGGTCGTGGGTGTGGTCCACGACCTGCTGCGCGACGCCATATCGGCGATCGTGGGCACCCTGGCCTCGGCCATCATCGAGGCCATCGCCACCTTCGGCCTGGCCATCCCCCTCATCATCGCCCAAGTCCAAGTCAAAGTGGGCGCCAAAGCCACCGAGATGGCCGCCCACGTCACCGGAGCGCTCAAGTCCGCGCGCACCCTGGCCCACAACCTCACCCACCTGTCCGGCCTGCTCGACATGCTCCGCGGCATGCTCACCCGCACCAAGAACACCGCGGCCAACGCGGCCCACATGCTCACCGGCGCCAAACCCGCAGCAGCGGCGGCGGGCGGGGCCACCCCGCACGGGCCCATCACCGGCACCACCGCCCCCGCCAGCGCCCACACAGGCACAGGAACGGGCCACACCGCCCGCCACACCCCGCCCCCAGCCCCCGACACCCCAACCCCGGACATCCCACCCACCACACCAAAACCGAAAAGGTCTAAGAAGCCGAAGACGGAGCACTGGAAGTACCAGGACCGCGCCTCCGACGGGACGTGGGCAAAGGGTAACGGCGGCGCCTCCACGTACAGGGAATCCGAGAAGAAAGGGATACAAAGATACACAGCGATTGCTGAAAAAAGCGGCGCGCCATTAAAACGAGTTATCGATGACCGCAAATACCTCGCCTCGATCACAGGCTGCGACCACGGGCGCGTGTACGACGCAATAGTGCAGCTGCCGGACGAGACATACTGCGGGCTCGAGATCAAGAGCGGCAGTGCGAAGTTGACTACTCGGCAGGCGGAATTCGACGCACTAGTCAAACCCGACAACCCGGCGCGCGTGAAGCTCGATGATGGTACTATAGTTGAAATAACCAGTACTGACGAATTTCATGTTGAGAGGCAGGAGTAATGAGCAGATATGTGCTGCGGACGGTAGACGTTGATGCGGGTGCTATGGACAGTTATCGACGGCCGCAGGACGCTGAGTCCTTTGCTGAACGAGTTGCGGCGTGCTTGACCGCTCCGCAGTATTTGGACGGGTTCCAAC
>NZ_CP017298.1:1839233-1851278 GCF_001746855.1 Pauljensenia hongkongensis
GAATGGGAAAAGGGCGAGGACTCCTTCACGATCCACGTCCACCCCGAGGAGGTCTTCACAGGCGAGCAGGCCGCGCCCGTCTTCCGCGACTACATCGTGGGCGGCATCCTCCCGCCCGCCGAACTACTGCGCCCCCTCGACATCTGACACCCGCGGGAGGGGAGGCAGCGCATGGGTCCTGAGTTCCGCGCCCCTGCGGTGGAGCGCTTCATGGAGATCGTGCGGGCGTGGGCCTACCACCCCTGGCCCATGAGCGTCCAGGACGGCATCGACGTGTACACCAATCTCGGATTCAAAGGCGACCCACAGGATCCCGAACTCTTCACTTCTGACATGTCGCCCGCGAAGCCAGACTCATACCTCGTGAGCACAGACGGCATCATCGACGAGTCCGTTCTCTGCCTATCGGCCTGGCTTCCCGAGGAGTACTCTGAATCCTCACGCCCCCGGGCCCGCGCCTACTACGAGAGTTTCGTCCGGGCGTTTCACGAAGTACTGGGCGATACTCGCGACTCGGAGGAGGGGGAAGACTACTCCTCGACCCTCTGGGTCGCCAACGAGCGGGTCAGCGTGTCCCTCGAAGGAATGCCCACGCTTATCCTGCTCACAGTGGAGTCCCCCCAGCAGACCGAATACACCCTCGACGAGCTCGAGGCCGAGGCCAACGGTGAGGAGATCGGCGACGACTACTTCTAACCCCGCACCCAGGCTCACAGCGAGAACGGATGCAGCCCCACGCACCATGATCCCCGGGTTCAAAGCCGCGCCCCCCCAGCGCGCCGTCCAGATCATGCGGGCCTGGGCCCACCGCCCCTGGCCCATGAGCGTCCGGGACGGCATCGACGTCTGCACCGGCCTCGGATCCACAGGCGGCCCACAGGATCCGGAGTCCTTCGCCTCGGACATGCGGGACCGGCTGCTTGGGAACGGCGCCCTGCCCCTGTCCTCCAGCGCCGCTGCCCACAGCCGGTCCGTACCGCTCGCCGCGCCGTACAGCGCCGCTGCCCACAGCCAGTCCGTACCGCTTGCCGCGCCGCTCGCCACAGTGCACAGGGGGCGCGGCCGGTCCGTGCCGCTTGCCGCGCCGCACAGGGGCGCTGCCCGGAGGAACGCCCCGGAGCGCGGTAGGGTTGCGCCATGCCCCTCGAACTCCAGTCCCCCGGTTCCGCGCGCCTCGGGGCGCCCTCGACTGCGCGCCCGGGCCTCGTCGACCGCTTCGGGCGCGTGGCGCGCGACCTGCGCGTGTCCCTGACCGACAGGTGCAACCTGCGTTGCTCCTACTGCATGCCGCCCGAGGGCCTGGACTGGCTGCCCTCCGAGGCCACCCTCACCGACGGGGAGGTCGTCCGCCTGGTCCGCATCGGCGTCGAGGAGCTCGGGATCCGGCAGGTCCGGTTCACCGGGGGCGAGCCGCTGCTGCGCCGGGGCCTGGAGGGGATCATCGCGGGCTGCGCGGAGCTGACGACCGACCAGGGGCGCGCCCCCGACCTCGCGATGACGACGAACGCGCTGGGGCTGGCCAGGCGCGCCCGCTCGCTGAGGGCGGCGGGGCTGGGGCGCGTGAACATCTCCCTCGATTCCCTGGACCCCGCGCTTTTCGCCGCGATCACCCGCCGCGACCGCCTGGGGGACGTGCTCGCGGGCATCGACGCCGCCATCGAGGCCGGCCTGGCGCCGGTCAAGGTCAACACCCTGGTGCTGCGCGGCGTCAACGAGGCGGGCCTGCCCGACCTGGTCGACTACTGCCTGGAGCGGGGCATCGAGCTGCGGGTCATCGAGCAGATGCCCATCGGCCCGCCCGACACGTGGGACCGCCGAAGGATCCTCACGGTCGACGAGATCCTCCACATCATGTCGGCGCGCCACGAGTTGAGCCCCCTCCCCCGCGAGGACCCCCACGCCCCCGCGGCGCGGTGGATGGTCGACGGCGACCCCCGCCGGACCGTCGGCGTCATCGCGTCGGTGTCCGAGCCCTTCTGCGGGGCGTGCGACCGCACCCGCCTGACCTCGGACGGGCAGATACGCTCGTGCCTGTTCTCCACTGAGGAGTTCGACCTGCGCGCCCGGCTGCGCGGGGGCGCCAGCGACCAGGAGCTGGCCCGCGCGTGGGCGGACGCGATGTGGGCCAAGCCCGCCGCCCACGGCCTGGACACGGACGCTTTCGCGCGCCCGTCGCGCACGATGAGCAGAATCGGGGGATGATCCCGTTTTAATTCCGCAAAACCATTGTGACGAAAGTCCGTGGCGCGCGCCCCGGGGATGGGGTATACCGGGCGCGCCGCTGTCGCGGCAGCGCAACGAAAAGTGCCCGTTACCCCCGTTCAGCCCGTAAAAGGGCCGTCAGAGCATTTGTATTGGTAGTCTCCGACTAAAACAGTTGCGGCGGGTCGGCCCACCGGCCCGCCACGCCCCACACACACGAGGACAACCATGAGCGCGAACGACGACGGCGCCAAGACCGCCAGCCGTTACGTCCTGAAGGACTGGAACCCCAACGACGATTCGAAGTGGGACTCGGCGCTCGCGTGGCGCACCCTGTGGATCACGACCTACTCGATGATCCTGGCGTTCTGCGTGTGGTTCCTGCCCAGCGCGATCGCCCCGAAGCTCACGCTCCTCGGCTTCGACCTGGACAAGTCGCAGCTCTACTGGCTCACGGCCCTGCCCGGCCTCGCCGCCGGCATCCTGCGCCTCGTCTACATGTTCCTGCCCCCGCTGATCGGCACCCGCAAGCTGGTGGGCATCACCTCCCTGCTGTGCATCCTGCCCATGCTGGGCTGGTTCTACGCCGTCCAGGACAACACGACCCCCTACTGGGTCCTGCTCGCCCTGGCCTTCATGTGCGGCATCGGCGGCGGCTCGTTCTCCGGCTACATGCCCTCCACCGGGTACTTCTTCCCCAAGCGCCTGTCGGGCACCGCCCTGGGCCTGCAGGGCGGCATCGGGAACCTGGGCATGAGCGTCATCCAGCTGGTCGGCCCCGTCCTCATGGGCTTCGGCCTGTTCGGCATGACGTGGCTGGCCCCCCAGACCCATGTCACCGGCGATCACGCCGGCGAGCAGATCTGGGTCTACAACGCGGCGGTCTTCTTCGTCCCGTGGTGCGTCCTGGCCGCGATCCTGGCGTTCATCTGGCTGCGCGACGTTCCCGTCAAGGCCAACATCAAGCAGCAGCTCGACATCTTCTCCAACCCCAACACCTGGTACATGACCATCCTCTACGTCATGACCTTCGGCCTCTTCTCCGGTTTCTCCGCCGTCTTCGGCCTGCTCATCAACAACCAGTTCGGCCGGGAGTCCTCCCTGGCCCTGCCCGTCCTGGGCGCGACCTTCGCCTTCCTGGGCCCCCTGATCGGCTCGCTGATCCGCATGTCGTGGGGCGTCTTCTGCGACCGCATGGGCGGCGCCATCTGGACGTTCATCTCCGCCGTCGGCATGGCGATCACCCTGGCCGGCGTCGCCTGGGTCCTGCGCAACCCCACCGGCTGGACTGACTTCTACATCTTCATGGCGCTCATGCTCACCATGTTCCTCTTCTCCGGCTTCGGCAACGCCGGCACCTTCAAGCAGATGCCCATGATCATGCCCGCCCGCCAGGCGGGCGGCGCCATCGGCTTCACCTCCGCGGTCGCATCCCTGGGCCCCTTCCTGGTCGGCGTCGCCCTGTCTGCGGTGGGCACCGGGGGCGCCTGGCTCTTCTTCCTGGGTTGCGCCGTCTTCTGCGTCGCGTGCGCGGTCCTGTGCTGGGCCATGTACGCGCGCAAGGGCGCCCCCTACCCGGGCTGATGGCGGGCGCAGCGCCCGCTTCCCCGCGACCGTCCCCCGCCTCGTCGACCGACTCCCAGGAGCTCCCATGACGTCCACCGAACCCCCGCAGATGGCCTTCCCCACCTACGACGGCCAGTCCACGCCCGCCACAGGAGCCGCGCTGTTCGCACTCGGCTCGTGGCTGCGGCGCGGCAAGGCCTCGCCCGACGCCCGCCAGCTCTTCCTCGAGGGCGGGCGCGAGGGGGACTCCTTCTACCGCAAGCGCTGGAGCTACGACAAGATCGTGCGCTCCACCCACGGCGTGAACTGCACGGGCTCGTGCTCGTGGAAGATCTACGTCAAGGACGGGGTCATCACCTGGGAGACCCAGCAGACCGACTACCCGTCCACCGGCGCCGACATGCCCGAGTACGAGCCCCGCGGCTGCCCGCGCGGCGCCGCGTTCAGCTGGTACGAGTACTCGCCCACCCGCATCAAGTACCCCTACGTGCGCGGCGTCCTCCTCGACATGTTCCGCGAGGCCAAGGCGCGCCTGGGCGACCCCGTCGACGCCTGGGCGGACGTCGTCGAGGACCCGGAGAAGGCGCGAGCCTACAAGTCCCAGCGCGGCCGCGGCGGCATGGTCCGCGTGTCGTGGGAGGAGGCGATGGAGATCGTCGCCTCGGCCTACGTCCACACGATCAAGCAGTACGGGCCCGACCGCATCGCCGGCTTCTCCGTCATCCCCGCCATGTCGATGATCTCCTACGGCGCGGGAGCGCGCTTCCACGAGCTCATCGGCGCCACCATGCTCTCCTTCTACGACTGGTACGCGGACCTCCCCCCGGCCAGCCCGCAGGTGTTCGGCGACCAGACCGACGTGCCCGAGGCAGGGGACTGGTTCAACTCGCAGTACCTCATCATGTGGGGCACGAACCTGCCGCTGACGCGCACCCCCGACGCGCACTTCATGGCCGAGGCCCGCTACCACGGCCAGAAGGTCGTCGTCGTCTCCCCGGACTTCGCGGACAACACGAAGTTCGCGGACGACTGGCTGCGCGTCCAGCCCGGCACGGACGGCGCCCTAGCCCAGGCCATGGGCCACGTCATCCTCAAGGAGTTCCACGTCGGCAAGCGCGAGCCCATGTTCCTGGACTACATGACGCGCTACACGGACTCCCCGTTCCTGGTGGAGATCAACGAGGTCGGCGAGGGCGCCCACGACGGCATCGACCCGAAGACCCTGGTGCCCGGCAAGTTCCTGACGGCCGACAAGATGCCCGAGGGCACCACCGGGCGCACCGAGAACAACCAGTTCCGGCCCCTCGTCATCGAGGCGGACGGAACGGTCAAGGACCCGGGCGGCACGCTGGCCGACCGTTTCGGCGAGGAGGGGGCCGGCCACTGGAACCTCAACCTGGAGGGCGTGACCCCGGCGCTGTCGATCATGGAGACCGACCAGTGGGAGGGCGTCGAGATCGCCCTGCCGCGCTTCGATTTGCCCGCGGCCCCTGGCCAGGCCTCCATCGGCGGTGGATACGTGCTGCGTGGCGTGCCCGTGCGCCGCGTCAACGGCCGCCTCGTGACCACCGTGTACGACATCCTGCTGGCCAACTACGCGGTCGAGCGCGAGGGCCTGCCGGGCCAGTGGCCCACCGACTACATGGACGCCTCCACGCCGGGCACCCCCGCCTGGCAGGAGGAGTTCACCTCCGTCCCCGCCGGCGCGGCCATCAAGATCGGCCGCGAGTTCGCCGCCAACGCGGTCGAGACGCAGGGCCGCTCGATGATCCTCATGGGCGCGGGAACGAACCACTACTACCATTCCGACGAGATCTACCGGACCTTCCTGGCCCTGACCGAGATGTGCGGCACCCAGGGCCGCAACGGCGGCGGCTGGGCGCACTACGTCGGCCAGGAGAAGGTCCGCCCGATCATGGGGTGGGGCTCCTTCACCTTCGCCCTGGACTGGGCGCGCCCGCCTCGCCAGATGATCTCCACGGGCTGGTACTACATGACGACCGGCCAGTGGCGCTACGACGGCGCCCCGGCCTCGGCGATGGCCAACCCGATCAAGTCCTCGCACTTGGACGGCAAGCAGCTGGTGGACACCCTGGTCGAGTCGGTGCAGCGCGGCTGGATGCCCTGCTACCCGACCTTCTCCAAGGGCTCGACCCAGCTGGGCCGCGAGGCCGCCGAGGCCGGCGTGCCCCCCGCCCAGTACGTGTCCCAGGAGCTGCGGGCCGGCCGCCTGCGTTTCGCGATCGAGGACCCGGACGCCCACCACAACGTCCCGAAGATCCTCGCGAACTGGCGCACGAACCTGCTCGGCTCGTCGGCCAAGGGCACGGAGTTCTTCCTGCGCCACATGCTGGGGACGGGCAACGAGGTCAACGCCGAGGAACTGTCCGAGGGCAACCGCCCCGCGTCAGTGAGCTGGCGCGACGCCCACCCCGGCAAGCTGGACCTCATGTGGGTCGCGGACTTCCGCAACACGTCGACGACCCTGCACTCGGACGTGGTCCTGCCCGCCGCCACGTGGTACGAGAAGCACGACCTGTCCTCCACGGACATGCACCCCTACATGCACTGCTTCGACGAGGCCGTGAACCCGCCGTGGGAGGCGCGCACCGACTTCGAGGTGTTCCAGACGCTGGCCCGCCTGGTGGCCCGCTTGGCCCCCGACCACCTGGGGACGCAGACGGACGTGGTGGCCGTGCCGCTGGGCCACGACTCCCCGGACGCCATGACCATGGTGGGGGGAACCGTCCCCGAGCAGACGTGGACCCCCGGCAGGACCATGCCGAAGCTGGTCCCCATCGAGCGCGACTACACGCAGATCGGCTACAAGTTCGACCGCATGGGCCCGCTCCTGGTCAAGGCCGGCCTGGCCTCCAAGGGCGTCGCCTTCAACGTCGAGGCGGAGTACGAGCAGCTCGGCGACCTCAACGGCCGCGCCCCCATGGACGGCAACGCCGGCGAGGGCATGCCCCTGTGCGACACCGCCATCAAGGCGGCGAACATGGCGCTGCGCTTCTCGGGCACCACGAACGGCGCCCTCGCGGCGCAGGGCTTCCGCACGCTGGAGAAGCGCGTGGGCAACGAGATGGCGTTCCTGGCCGAGGGCGACGAGGAGAAGAAGATCACCTACCAGGACACGGTCCTGCAGCCCCGCAGCGTCATCACCAGCCCCGAGTGGTCCGGCTCCGAGCACGGCGGGCGCCGCTACAGCGCCTTCGTGCAGAACCTCGAGTGCCGCAAGCCGTGGCACACGCTGACCGGGCGCCCGCAGTTCTACGTCGACCACGACTGGCTGCTCGACATGGGCGAGGCGCTGCCCGTCTTCCGCCCCCCGGTGGACCTGGCGCACCTGTACGGCGAGCGCCCGGTGGGCGACCACCGTCCGGGCCAGCAGGGCCAGGCCGAGGTCGCGGTGCGCTACCTGACGGTCCACAACAAGTGGGCGATCCACTCCCAGTACTACGACAACCCGTACATGCTGACGCTGGGCCGCGGCGGCCAGACCGTGTGGATGAGCCCGGCCGACGCCGAGAAGATCGGCGTGCGCGACAACGAGTGGATCGAGGCGAAGAACCGCAACGGCACGGTGACTGCGCGCGCGGTCGTCTCGCACCGCATCCCTGAGGGCACGGTGTTCATGCACCACGCCCAGGACCGCCAGATCAACACGCCGCTGAACGAGGGGTCGGGCAAGCGCGGCGGCACGCACAACTCGCTGACCCGGATCCTCATCAAGCCGTCCCACTTGGCGGGCGGGTACGCGCAGTTCTCCTACGCGTTCAACTACTACGGCCCCACGGGCAACAACCGGGACGAGGTCACGGTGATCCGCCGCCGCTCCCAGGAGGTGCAATTCTGATGAAGGTCATGGCCCAGATCGCGATGGTGATGAACCTGGACAAGTGCATCGGCTGCCACACGTGCTCGGTCACCTGCAAGCAGGTGTGGACGAACCGCGAGGGCACCGAGTACATCTGGTTCAACAACGTCGAGACCCGGCCGGGCGTGGGCTACCCGCGCGGCTGGGAGGACCAGGAGAAGTGGAAGGGCGGCTGGAAGCGCACCGCGACGGGCCGCCTCGTGCCCCGCCAGGGCGGGCGCGTCGCGTCGCTGGCGAAGATCTTCGCGAACCCGACGATGCCGGGGATGGCGGACTACTACGAGCCGTGGACCTACGAGTACGACAAGCTGCTCCAGGCGCCGGCGGGCTCGCGCGCGATCCCCACCGCCCGCGCGAAGTCGCGGATCACGGGCGAGCACATCGACAAGCCCGAGTGGGGCCCGAACTGGGACGACGACCTGGGCGGCTCCATGGAGACCCTCGACCAGGACCCGGTCCTGCACCAGATGAGCATCCAGGTCGCCAAGACCATCGAAGACGCCTACATGTTCTACCTGCCGCGCATCTGCGAGCACTGCCTCAACCCCACGTGCGTGTCGGCGTGCCCGTCGGGTGCCATGTACAAGCGCACGGAGGACGGCATCGTCCTGGTGGACCAGGACGCCTGCCGCGGCTGGCGCATGTGCGTGTCGGCGTGCCCCTACAAGAAGGTCTACTTCAACCACCACACGGGCAAGGCCGAGAAGTGCACGCTGTGCTACCCGCGCCTGGAGGTCGGCGAGCCCACCGTGTGCTCGGAGACCTGCGTGGGGCGCCTGCGCTACCTGGGCGTCCTGCTCTACGACGCGGACCGCGTGGGGTGGGCGGCCTCGCAGGCCGACGAGCGCGACCTGTACCGCGCCCAGCGCGAGATCCTGCTGGACCCGTTCGACCCGCAGGTGGTCGCCCAGGCCCAGGCCAACGGCGTTCCCCACTCGTGGATCACGGCCGCACAGCAGTCGCCCATCTGGAAACTCATCACCGAGTACGAGGTCGCGCTGCCCCTGCACCCCGAGTTCCGCACCCTGCCGATGGTGTGGTACGTGCCCCCGCTGTCGCCGGTCGTGGACCAGGTGACCGCCTCGGGCAGCGACGGCGAGGACCACAGGGTGCTGCTCTCGGCGATCTCGCAGATGCGCATCCCCCTGGAGTACCTGGCGGGCCTGTTCTCTGCGGGTGACACGGCCCCCGTGGAGCTGAGCCTGCGCCGCCTGGCCGCGATGCGCTCCTACATGCGCGACGTGTACGTCGGGCGGGAGGGGGACGAGGCGATCCCCGCGTCCGTGGGCATGAGCGGGCAGAAGATCCAGGAGATGTACCGCCTGCTGTCGATCGCCAAGTACGACGACCGCTACGTCATCCCCACCGCCCACCCCGAGATGCCGCGCGGCATCAAGGAGCTCGAGGGCTGCCCGGTGTCCTACGACGCCGAGGCCTTCCACGGCATGGCCCCGGCCACGTCGAACCGGCCGATGGGCGGATCCAGTCCTGAGGGGCGCACGATGCTGCCCCTCGAGGTCGTCAGATGAGCACCTTCGTCGGGATCCCCCGCATCCCCGCCGCTGCTCCGGAACGCGAGATGCCCGAGGCGGACCGCCGCGCCGTGCGCATGGCGGTGTCGCTGCTGCTGGACTACCCCGGCGAGGACTTCCTGGAGAAGGTGGGCGCCGTGGAGGCCGAGCTCGCGGCGCTGCCCGACGAGGCGTCCGCGCCCCTGGGGGCCTTCACGCGCGCCGCCCGGGGGGCCGGGGTGCGCGCCATGCAGGTCCACTACGTGGAGACCTTCGACCAGAGGCGCCGGTGCGCCCTGGGGCTGACGTACTACACGCACGGGGACACGCGGGGGAGGGGCCAGGCGATCCTTGCCTTCAAGGAGGTCCTGCGGCGGGCGGGCTTCGAGATGAGGCGCGAGGAGCTGCCCGACCACCTGCCCGTGGTCCTCGAGTTCGCCGCTTTCGACGAGACGGGCACGGCGGAGGCGCTGCTGCGGTCCAACCGCGAGGGCATCGAGGTGATCCGCACGGCGCTGCGCAGCGCGCAATCGCCCTACGCGGGCCTGCTGGACGCGCTGGTGGCGACCCTGCCCGAGCCCGATGAGAAGACCCTGGAGGGCTTCCACCGCCTCGTCAGCCAGGGGCCCCCAACGGAACTGGTCGGCATCGGCGATCTGAGCGCCACGCCGTCCCCCGCCTCGGACACCACGATGGAAAGGTGACGCCATGTTCTTCGTTCCTGCGAGCGCGCCCGCGGGGGCCCCTGCGGCCCTGGGCCTCGTCGATATCGTCCTGTGGGTGGTGCTGCCCTATGTCGTTTTCACGCTTCTGGCGGTCGGGCTCGTGTGGCGCTACAAGACGGACCAGTACGGCTGGACCTCCCGTTCCTCCCAGTGGAACGAGCCGGCCATCCTGCGCTGGGCGTCTCCGTTGTTCCACTTCGGCGTGCTCTTCGTGTTCCTGGGGCACGTCCTGGGCCTGGCCGTGCCGAAGTCGTTCACGAGCGCGGTGGGGATCTCGGAGCACGCCTACCATCTGGTGGCGACGATCCCGGGCACTATCGCGGGCCTGATGACCGTGGTGGGCCTGGTGGCGCTGGTCTACAGGCGCGTCGTCGTCAAGTCGGTGCGGGTGGCGACGACCCGCATGGACATCGTCACCTACGTGATGCTGTCGGTCCCCGTCGCACTGGGCGCGGTGGCGACGGTCGTCAACCAAGTGCTGGGCGGCCACGACGGCTACGACTACCGCGAGACCATCTCGGTGTGGTTCCGCTCGATCTTCTACCTGCAGCCGCAGGCGCAGCTCATGGTGGACGTGCCCCTCACCTTCAAGCTGCACGTCGTGGCGGGTCTGCTGCTGCTGGGCCTGTGGCCGTTCACGAGGCTGGTGCACGCGGTCTCGGTGCCGGTGGGCTACATCGCCCGGCCGCCCGTGGTCTACAGGGCGCGCGACGGGCGCCGCGAGGCCGCGCGCACGCGCGGGGGGATGTCCGACTGAGGGCGGTCCGGCGGGCGGGCGGGACGCCCGCCTCTGGTTGCGCGCCGCGGTGTGGTGCGTATGCGGGATCGCGGGTTCTGGTGCGGCCCGCCCGCCTCTCGTTGCGCGCCCTGGTGCCCGCGCGTTGGCGCTGCCGGGCGCGGGCGGGGCCCAGCATTGGGCGCGTGGCCCTGTGGGTGCGGGCGGAGTCCGGCAGGGGGAATGGCCGTGCGGGGCGGGGGCGCTTGCGAGTAGACTATCCCAAGATTAATTAGTAACTGATGGGGTGTCGGCGGCGCTCCGCGAGCGGGCGCGGCGGGCCGCCGACCGCGCGTATGGACGCAGTCGAGACGAAGGACGAATGATGACGAATGAGACGGCCCGGCCGAGGCGCCTCGCGGACACGTTGTCGGCAATGGTGTCCTTGACGCCCGCCCAGCACGCGCTGCTCGAGCGCATCTCGCGCCACGCCCAGCCGGTGACCGTCGCGCAGCTGGCGCAGGAGTCCGATCTGCACGTCTCCTCTGTGCGCGAGACCCTCGAGGGCCTGCTGGAACTGGGCCTCATCGAAAGGGAGCAGTTGCCCGCGCAAGGGCGGGGGCGCCCCGCGCTGGGGTACTCGACCTCGATGCCGGCCGATCCGGCGTTCGCCGCGCAGATGCTCGGCCAGTTCGCCCGTTCGGTGTTCGCGTGGTTGCGGACGGACTTGGAGGATCCGGCGGTCGCGGCCCGTTCCATCGGGCACAGGTGGGCCGACGCGGCTCTGAGCGAGATGAACGTCCCCGAGCACAACCACCGGGAGGTCGCCGAGGGGTTCAGCATCGCCGGGCACATGGGCAAGGTGCGCCTCTTCCTCACGGCGATGGGGTTCGGCGCCCAGTCGAGGACCGACGACCCATTGGCCGTCGTCCTCACGGCGTGCCCCTTCGCGGAGGCGGACGCCCCCGACGGCCTTGCCTTCGAGCTGCGGCGGGGCATCGTCGAGCGCGTGTTCGAGCGCACGGCGACGGGTGTGGCGACGTGGCGTTTGGAGCAGGACGACGCGGACCCGATGGTCCTGGTGGTCCACTTGGAGGCCGCGGCCGGCCCCCGGCCCAAGCCGCTGGCGACGACCCTCCGCTTCTTCGGGGGGGCCGCCGAGGCGGCGGGCTGCGACACGCGGGAGATCCCGTCGGACGAGGCGCCCGCCACACTGGGCGCGCTGGTGGGGCTCCTGCGCGAGTCCGATCCGGCGCTGGCGCCGGTCCTGGACGTGTCGAGCTATCTGGTGAACGAGCGATCCGCGACGCTGGACACCCCCTTGGCCCCGGGTGCGCGGGTCGACGTGCTCCCGCCCTTCGCGGGCGGCTGAGGCGGCGCGCCCCTGCGGGCACTCTCCCGCGGCCCGGCCCGTCCTCTGCTGCCCGCGCGCCCTCCGGGTGGCCG
>NZ_CP017298.1:1851371-1855505 GCF_001746855.1 Pauljensenia hongkongensis
CCGCCCGGGCCGCAGTGCGTTAGCGTTGGGTGCGACCGGCGACGAGTGGAGGCGCGATGACGGCGAGGCGATGGATGGCGGGGGCGGGGGCCCTCGCCCTGGTGGGCGGTGCACTGGTCGGCCCGGCGGTGGCGGCGCCCGGGGACGGCGCGCAGTCGGAGGCGCAGTCCGCCGTGCCCCAGTCCGGCTCGTCGTACTCCTTCGAGGGGGCGTCCGGCAAGACCCGCATGTTCGTCCTGTCCTCCTACAACTCCGACGCGATCCTGCTGGAGTCGAACGGGTGGTTCGGCATCATCGACGGCGGCGAGGACGCGGACGCGCCGGACGGCTCGGACCCCCGATACCCGGCGCGCTCGGGGATCGCGGCCTCCACCTCGTCGACCACGGAGTGGCTGCTCGGGTACTTGGACGACCAGGGGGTCACGGACTCGAACGTGGCCTTCTACCTGGGCACCCACGCGCACTCGGACCACATCGGCAACGCGGACGAGATCATCCGCCGCTACAGGCCCAAGCTCATCTTCTCCCCCGAGTACTCCGACCAGTGGATCACCGACGAGAACGGGCTGTGGGACAACCAGTACGTCTACGACCACCTGGTCGAGGCCGCCCAGTGGGCGCGCTCCGAGTACGGGGCGCAGTTCATCCAGGAGCTGGACGGCTACTCCACCCACGTGTGCATGGGCGACATGGACGTGCAGATGATCCCCTTCGACGTCGACGAGGTGTACAAACGGCAGGGCACCACCGACGCGAACCTGATGGGGTGGGGCGCGAAGGTCAGCGCCTTCGGCCGCTCGGCCTTCCTGGCGGCCGACCTCATGGACACGGACTCGGATTGGACGACCCACAACGGCTTCGAGGGGCGCATCGCCTCCGAGGTCGGGAGCGTCGATATCCTCAAGGCCGGCCACCACGGCCAGGAGTCGTCGAACTTCGAGGAGTTCCTGGGCGCCCTTTCCCCCACCACGATCATCCAGACGGGGCTCGCCGAGGACACGCCGGACCGCCTCACCCGCCACGCGATCCACGGGGACGGCCTGTGGTTCCCGATGGGCGACATCTGGGACTCCGTGAAGGTCCCGGCGCTGGTGTGCGAGTTCAGCGCCCAGGGAATCGCCTACGACGGGGTGGACAACGCCAGGCGGGGCCACGAGTACACCAGCGAGACCCCGAGGGCGTGGTGGTTCCACGCCGGCCACACGGAGGCGACGACGGGCTGGTGGCAGGGGCCCTCGGGGAACTGGTACTACTTCGACTCCTCGGCTTCGGCCGTCCACTCCGAGTGGAGGCTGATCGACGGCTACTGGTACTTCTTCGACGAGTCGGGCGCCCTCGCCTCCCGGGAGGAGGGGCAGACGCAGTCGGCGTCCATCGAGGGAACAGGATCCGGGCGGTCGGCCTCCCCACTGGTGTGGGTGGTGGGCGCGGGACTGCTCGTGGCAGCGGCCGGGGGAGCGTGGTGGGCGCGGCGCTCCCGGCGCGCGCGGGGCTGAGGCGCCCGGCGGCGCACAGGGCCGCCCGCCCGGGCCTGAGACATCCGTCCCGCCCACGGCCCCCGGAGGGCCCGATCCCCCGGGGCCCCGTAGAATCGGAGCGCACCGACCGCCGAAATTGGAGGGATCATGCCTGCGCGGGTGTTCACTGGAATCACTGAAGAACCCCTGGACGCGACGGCCCTGACGAATGCGGCGCGCGACCCCCGGTGCGGGGCCGTCGCCGTTTTCGTGGGAGCCGTGCGCAACCACGACGGCGGGGAGCGCGTGGACGCCATCGAGTACTCCTCGCACCCCAGTTCCCCGCAGGTGCTGCACTCTCTGGCCGACCGCCTGGCCGAGCGCGCGGGCGTCCACGTGGTCGTCGCCTGGCACCGCGTGGGGCGCCTGGAGGTGGGCGACGACGCGATGGTCGTGGCCGTGGGGGCCGAGCACCGCGCGCAGGCGTTCACGGCGGTCGAGACCCTGGTGGAGGAGGTCAAGGCCCAGTTGCCCATCTGGAAGAAGCAGCAACTGACGGACGGCACCCACAGCTGGTCGGGGCTCTCATGACAGTGGGCGACCCGTACTCGCGCGATGCGGCGGTCGATGCCCGCAGCCGCTGCGTCGCCATCCCGCTGCGCGGCGCCCCCGCGCCCCTGGGCGGCCCCGCTGCTCAGCGCTACCGCCGCAACTGGCTGGTGGCAGGCGTCGGCGAGGCGGGCCAGGCGCGCATCGCGGCTGCGCGGGTGCTGGTGGTGGGCGCGGGCGGCCTGGGGTCACCGGTGCTCCTCTACTTGACTGCGGCGGGCGTGGGCACGATCGGCGTGTGCGACTCCGACCGCGTGGAGGTCTCCAACCTGCAGCGCCAGCTGCTGCACTCCGAGGAGGACGTGGGGCGGGCGAAGCCGGAGTCGGCGGTGCGGCGCCTGAGCGCGTTGAACTCGGAGGTGCGCTTCGAGCAGCACCCGCATGTGACGCGCGAGTGGCTGGAGGCGCACGGGCGCGACTGGGACCTGGTCGTGGAGTGCGCGGACACTTTCAGCGCGAAGTACATGGTTGCGGACTGGTGCGCCGAGGCGGGGGTCCCCCTCGTGTGGGGGACCGTCGTGGCGATGGCGTACCAGGTGTCGGTGTTCTGGTCCCGTCCCCCCGCCCCTGTTCCGCCGACATCGCTGCGGTCCCTGCACCCGGTCGAGCCCGCGCCGGGGACCACCCCCGCCTCGCCGGAGGCCGGGGTGCTGGGGCCGGTCGTCGGCCAGGCGGGCACCACGATGGCGACGGAGGCGCTCAAAGTGGTCGCGGGCTTCGGGGAGCCCCTGCTGGGGCGCGTGCTGGTGGTGGACGCGGCCAAGCAGCGCGCCGATGTCCTCACTTTCGCGCCGTGGGGGTGAGGACGTGGGCACTGTCCACGCGCTAGTCCTGGCAGGGGGGACGGGCGAGCGCCTCGGGGGCGCGTCGAAGGCGGACCTGGACGTGGGGTCCCGTTTGCTCGACGTGGTCCTGGCGGGACTGGCCCCGCACGTCAGCGGGGCGGTCGTGGTGGTGGCCCCGCCGGGGGTGCCCGTGCCGGACGGGGTGGGGCGCGCCATGGAGGAGCCGCCGGGGGGAGGCCCTTTGGCGGGCATCGGCGCCGGCCTGGACTTCCTGACGGGCCGGGCGGGGGCGGCCGGGGACGACCGGGTGGTCGTGTGCTCGGTGGACTCCCCGGGCGCCGGGGCGCTGGCCGACCGCCTGTCCGCGGTGGTCCTGGCGCCGCACGAGGCGGGGGCCGCCATCGTGGGCGGGGATCCCGAGCCGTACACGCAGTACTTGCAGGCCGTCTACCGCGTGGGCCCCTTGGCCCGGGCGCTCGACGGGGCCCGGGCGGCGCTGGGGGGCCTGCACGGCGTGGGGGTGCGCAGGGTCCTGGGGGGCCTCGTCCTCAGGCGCGTGGGGGCGCCGTGGAGCGAGTGCCGTGACGTGGACACCAGGGAGGACCTGCAGTGGTGGAGGGCGCGTCTTCGCGGCGGCGGCCCGGTGTAGTGGGCGTCCCCCCGGGCGGCGCGGCCCCTCAGCGCTCCTCGTCCAACTGGCCGAACACGGCGGGCAGCAGGGGCACCAGGACGGCGAGGGTGTCGAGCGCCCCGCCCTTCGAGCCCGGCGAGGCGACTACGAGCGCGCCGGAGGAGTCGCGGGCGCTCACGCCCACGACCTCGCGCGACAGTCCCGACAACGGGGTGCTCTTGAGGCCGTGGGCGCGGATCTGCTCCGCGATCCCCGGGATCTCCACCTCCACGACCTCCCGCACCACTTCGGGCGCGACGTTGCCTACGCCGAAGCCCGAACCGCCCAGGACCAGGACCAGGCGGGAGCCCGCGGCGATGGCCCCGCGCACCTGCGATTCCAGGGCCCCGCGCTGTTCGGGGACCACGGCGGTGGCGACGTGGCCGAGTCCGGCCGCGGTGAGGGCGTCGGCGCAGGCGCGGGCGCCCCGCGCCTCCCTCTGCCCGGACAGGACCCGGTCCGAGAAGGTGATGATCGTGGCGCGGATCGGGGAGAGGTCGTATTCCTTCGGCTGGGGCATGGTGCCTCCTTCGGGCTGTTCTGGGCGCGGATCCGGGTGGCGCGGGCGGTCGCGCGGGGACCGTGCGCCGCAGGGGCCGGGAAGCCGGTGGCG
>NZ_CP017298.1:1855555-1857280 GCF_001746855.1 Pauljensenia hongkongensis
CGCACTTTTCCGCGATGATCCGGGGGCTCAGACGGGTTGATGCGGCGCTCGCGCGCGTGGATCGGCTTCCCTGTGCTTTCTTGCTATATTTAGTTTGACTCGCCCCATTGAAAAGGAGTGTCCCAGTGCGCCGCATCCGCGTGACCCTGGCCGCCACGGCCGCCGCCCTCGCCCTCGCCGCCTGCGGAGGCGGAGGGGGGAGCGCCGCCCAGTCCGACCGGACCGCTCCCGCCCCCGCCCAGACGGCGGTCCTCAACGTCTTCGCCGCCGCCTCGCTCAAGGAGGCCTTCGGCGAGCTCGAGAAGACCTTCGAGGCCGCCACCCCCGGCGTCGACGTCGCCTTCAACTTCGCCGGGTCGCAGGACCTCGTCTCCCAGCTCGCCGAGGGCGCGGACGCCGACGTGCTGGCCACCGCGAACGAGTCCACCATGGCCAAGGCCGCCGAGGCCGGCCTGGTCGGCGAGCAGACCGTCTTCCTCTCCAACACCCTCACCCTGGTCGCCCCCAAGGGCAACCCCGCGGGCGTCACCGGCCTCGACTCCTCCCTGGACAACGCCAAACTGGTCGTCTGCGACACGGAGGCGCCCTGCGGCAAACTCACCAAGGAGCTCACGGGCGCGCTCGGCATCACCCTCAACCCCGTCTCGGCCGAGCCCAACGTGAAGGACGTGCTGGGCAAAGTGGCCAGCGGCGAGGCCGACGCGGGCGTCGTCTACCGGACCGACGCGAACGCCGCCGAGGACCAGGTCGAGGCCATCGGCATCCAGGGCGCCGACCAGGCCGTCAACAAGTACCCGATCGCCCCGGTCGAGGCCACGAAGAACGCCGAACTCGCCCAGAAGTGGATCGCCCTGGTCCTGTCCCCCGAGGGCCAGTCCGTCTTCGAGCGGGCCGGTTTCACCCCCGCCGCCCAGTAGTCCGGACCCGTGGGCAAACGCCGCGCGCCCGCCGTCAGCCCGGTCCCCGTGTGGACCGCGGCCGTCGGCGGGCTCGCCCTCGCATTCCTGGTGCTGCCCCTCGTCTTCATGGCGGGGCGCGTCCCATGGGGCCGACTGCCCTGGATCCTCGCCTCCGAGGAGTCCGTGGCGGCCCTCGGCCTGTCCCTGCGCACCTGCGCCGCCGCGCTCGCCGTCGACCTGGTGCTCGGCGTGCCCGCCGCGGTGCTGCTCTCGCGCGACTGGCGCCTCGTCCGCTTCTTCAGGGTGCTGGTCGCCGTGCCCCTCTCCCTGCCGCCCGTCGTCGCGGGCATCGCCCTGTTGGCCGCGTTCGGGCGCAAATCCCCCATCGGCGCGTCAATGGAGGCCTGGGGCGCCTCCATCGCATTCTCCACCACTGCCGTCGTCGTCGCCCAGGTCTTCGTCTCACTGCCCTTCCTCATCGTCACCCTGGAGGCGGCGCTGCGCGCCAGGCCCGAGGGCCTGGAGGAGATGGCCTCCTCCCTGGGCGCCTCGCCCTCCCGGGTCCTGTGGCGGGTGACCCTCCCCATGGTCCTCCCCGGCCTGGCCAGGGGCAGCGCCCTCGCCCTGGCGCGCTGCCTCGGCGAGTTCGGCGCCACCCTCACCTTCGCGGGGTCGATGCAGGGCGTCACCCGCACCATGCCGCTGCAGATCTACCTGGCGCGCGAGTCGAACACCGAGCTGGCCCTGGCCCTGGGCGCCGTCCTGCTCATGGCCGCCACCGTGGTCGTCGCCCTCACCGAGCTCCCCCGCCGGATCCGCCGCCGGC
>NZ_CP017298.1:1857330-1862602 GCF_001746855.1 Pauljensenia hongkongensis
GGGCGGATCCGCCGTGCGCGTGCGCGGACGCGTGGCCGCACGGGACTGGGACGTGGACCTCTCCCTGCCCGCCGGGGCCGTCACCGCGGTCATGGGGCACAACGGCGCGGGCAAGTCCACCCTCGCCCAGGTCATCGCCGGCTCCCTGGCCCTCGATGAGGGCGCGGTGCGCATCGGGGAGCGCGTCGTCGACTCCCCCGGCCGCTTCGTCGGCGCCCGCGACCGGGGGATCGCGATGGTCAGCCAGCAGCCCCGTATCTTCGGGCACATGAGCGTCCTGGCGAACGTGGCGTTCCCGCTGCGCTCGCGGGGCGTGGAACGCGCCGAGGCCGCCTCCCGCGCCCTCGACCAGCTGCGCCGAGTCGGGATGGAGGGGGTCGCCGGGCGCCGCGGCGACGAGCTCTCCGGCGGGCAGGCCGCGCGCGTCGCCATCGCCCGCGCCCTCGTCTTCGATCCGTCGGTGCTGGTCCTCGACGAGCCCACCGCCGCCCTCGACGTCGAGGCGACGGCCCAGGTGTCCCTCGTCCTGCGCGAGCGCCTCGCCGCCACGGGCGTCACCACGGTCCTCGTCACGCACGACGCCGTGGAGGCCCTGGAACTCGCTGCCCACATGGCCGTCATGGACTCGGGGAGGGTCGTCGAGGAGGGGGCGCCCGCCGCGGTGCTCGCCCGCCCCTCGTCGGTATTCGCCGCGCGCCTGGCGGGGTTCAACATCGTGTCGGGCAGGGCCCGGCGCGGGGACGGCCTCGTGGGGGTGCGCGTGGGCGGGGGGACCCTCTACGGCGCGGGGGACGCCCCCGACGGCCCGGTCGCCCTGCTCTTCGCCCCCGAGGCGGTGGCCCTGTCGCGCGGGCCCGTGGACGCCTCTCCCCGCTCCCAGTTGCCCGGCCGCGTCGAATCGGTGGATGCGTCTGGCGGTGTCATCACCGTGGGGGTCCTGCTCGGCGCGGAGCCCCCGTCCGGGTCGGACGCTCCCGGGCCCGCGTCGGGATCCGGGGAGCCCGCGTTAGTGCGGGCGCGCGTGACCACCGCTGCGTGGGCGGAGTTGGGGCTCGGAGTGGGCGATGCCGTGTGGTCGTCGATCAAGGCCACGCAGGTGCGCGCCGTGCCCCTGTCCGAACCGGCCGCGCCCGCCGACTGAGCGCCGGCGCCCCGTCCTCCCCCACAGGTACGCACACAAGGGACTGAATTACGCAACATAGGGCCGCACACAACGGCGGAATCAAGCCGTTGTGTGCGGCCCGTGTTGCGAAAATAGGGGTCCTTGTGTGCGTCCTCAGAAAGTGGGGGCGTTGAAGGCGCTGTCGATGAGCGGCTGGATCAGGGGGGCCAATTGGGCCCTGACCTGCTCGCGGGGCATCGAGGCGAGGGGCTCCAGGCGCACGATGTAGCGCATGGTGACCACTCCGTGCATCATGGACAGGACGATCTCGATGCGCTGGGCGATCGCCGTGCCGGCGCCTATGGCGGCGGCCACGGGGCCCAGGACCTCGGTGCTGATGTAGGCGCGGAAGCGCTGGGAGGTCTCGGCGTCGGTGGCCAGGGCGCGCATGAGGGCGCTCATCGCGTCGGAGGTGAGGTGGTGCTCGTACAGGTCCAGGGCGTAGTCCACGAGCCGTTCGGCCGCGCCGCTCGGCCCGGGGGCCAGGAGCGCGATGACGTCCGAGGCGGGGTCCGAGGGCAGGTCCAGGCACGCCCGGAACAGTTGTTGCTTGGTGGAGAAGTAGTAGGTGATGAGCGCGGAGTCGCACCCCGCGCTCCGGGCGATCTGGCGCATGGTGGTCCCGTCGTAGCCCGAGGCGGTGAATGCGGCGCGGGCGGCCTCGAGTATGCGCCGGCGCACTTCGCCCCGAGGTCCCGAGGGGCCGCGCTGGATTTTCGCAACATGGTGTGTTGCCATATTCGAGGGGTTAATTTCAGCGTCTGTGAAACTAGTGGGCGCTCCCTCGGCCGCTCCACGGGGGTTTCCCGTTGGAATCCGGGGGGCGTCTGCGGTGGAGTCCATGCGACCACTCTAATTTCTGCGTCCTGGAAAATACGCGCCCTCCGTCCTATGTTCGGATCGAGGGAGAAGTAGGGAGCAGACATGGACCCCGCAACCGACACCGATACCGGCACCGGCGCCGCAGAGCGCGAGGGCGCTCAGGCCCGGCGCGTCCACCAGCTCGGCATCGACGTCGGATCCACGACGGTCAAGGCCGTGGTCCTCGACGGCAACCGCGTCCTCTACTCCGACTACCGCCGCCACAACGCCGACGTGCGCGCGGAGCTGGGCCGCCTCCTGGCCGACATCGAGGCTCGGCACCCGGGGCTGGAGGTCGTCAGCGCCATCACGGGCTCGGGCGGCCTCACGACTGCCCGCGCGATGGGCATCCCCTTCGTCCAGGAGGTCATCGCGGGCACGGAGGCCACCCGGCGCCTGCACCCCGAGGTCGATGTCGTCATCGAACTGGGCGGCGAGGACGCCAAACTCACCTACCTGCACCCCACTCCCGAACAGCGCATGAACGGCACCTGCGCGGGCGGCACGGGCGCCTTCATCGACCAGATGGCCACACTGCTGCACACGGACGCGTCGGGGCTCGACGCCCTGGCGGCCGAGCACACGCAGCTCTACCCGATCGCGTCGCGCTGCGGGGTGTTCGCCAAATCCGACATCCAGCCGCTCATCAACCAGGGCGCCGCCCACGAGGACCTGGCCGCGTCGATCTTCACGGCGGTGGCCACGCAGACCATCGCCGGCCTGGCCTGCGGGCGCCCGATCCGCGGGAACGTCATGTTCCTGGGCGGCCCCCTGCACTTCCTGCCCCAGCTGCGCGAGGCGTACAAGGCGCTGCTGCCCAAGGCGGACTCCTTCGTCACGCCCACGGGCGCCCAGCTCTACGTCGCGATCGGCGCGGCCCTCATGGCCGCGAAGACGGCCCCGCCGGGAGGCCAGTCGGCGCAGGCCCGGCCGACGGGCGACGAGGCGGGGGCCGGCGGTGTCCCATCGGCGGCGGACGGCGGTCCGTCCCCGCAGGCCCGGCCGACGGGCGACGAGGCAGGGGCGGGCCGCGCCCGGCCGCGCCCCCTCGCCGACCTCATCAACGCGCTCGCCACCGCCGAGGTGGGCGCCGAGTCCCCCCGCATGCGGCCCCTCTTCGCCTCCGAGGAGGAGAGGACCGAGTTCGAGCGCCGCCACGGCGCCGAGGTGGTCCCCAAGGCGGAGCCCGCCGAAGCGCGGGGGCGCTGCTGGCTCGGCATCGACGCCGGGTCGACGACCATCAAGGCCGTCGTCATCGACTCCCGCGGCCGCATCGTCTTCACCCACTACGCCTCCAACGAGGGCGACCCCGTGGCGGCCGCAGTCGAGATCGTGCGGCGGGTGCGGACCGGGCTGCCCGAGGGGGCGGTCATCGGGCGCAGTTGCGCGACCGGGTACGGCGAGGGCCTGGTCAAGGCGGCCCTCACCATGGACGAGGGCGAGATCGAGACGATGGCGCACTACCGGGCGGCGGAGTCCGTCGCGCCGGGGGTCACCTCCGTCATCGACATCGGCGGGCAGGACATGAAGTACCTGCGCATCCGCGACCACGCCGTGGACTCCATCTCCGTCAACGAGGCGTGCTCGTCGGGGTGCGGGTCGTTTCTGCAGACCTTCGCGCAGACGATGGGCACGGACGTGCGGGCCTTCGCGCGGGCGGCCATGGACTCGACGAACCCCGTCGACCTGGGCACCCGGTGCACGGTGTTCATGAACTCCTCGGTGAAACAGGCCCAGAAGGAGGGGGCGGACGTGCGCGACATCAGCGCGGGCCTGTCCTACTCGGTGGTGCGCAACGCCCTGTACAAGGTCATCAAGCTCAAGGACCCCTCGGACCTGGGGAAGAGGGTCGTCGTCCAGGGCGGCACCTTCCTCAACGACTCGGTGCTGCGCGCTTTCGAGCTGCTCACGGGGCGCCAGGTCGTGCGCCCCGACATCGCGGGCCTCATGGGGGCCTACGGCGCGGCCCTGACCGCGCGCATGCACGACAGCGGGCAGGGGGCCTCGTCCCTGGCCACCGTCGAGGCCCTGGAGGGGTTCTCCGTGGAGACGACCCGCAAGACGTGCCGCCTGTGCCAGAACCACTGCCAGATGACGATCTCGACGTTCTCCAACGGGGAGCGCCACGTGTCGGGGAACCGCTGCGAGCGCGGCGCCTCCTTGGAGCGGGTCCCGAAGAAGTCGGAGCTGCCCAACCTCTACGACTGGAAGTACAAGAGGATCTTCGGCTACCGGCGCCTCACCGCGGGCAAGGCGTTCCGCGGCGACATGGGGATCCCGCGCGTGCTCGGCATGTACGAGAACTACCCGTTCTGGTTCACGATGCTCACCAAGCTGGGGTTCCGGGTGATGATCTCGGGGCGCTCCAACCACGCGCTCTTCGAGGAGGGCATGGAGTCGATCCCCTCCGAGAACGTGTGCTACCCGGCGAAACTGGTGCACGGGCACATCGAGGCGCTGCTGAAGAAGGGGGTGACGAACATCTTCTACCCGTGCGTGGCCTTCGAGCAGGGCAGCGAGGGCGCGGACAACTGCTTCAACTGCCCGGTCGTGGCCACCTACCCCGAGGTGATCCGCAACAACATGGAGCGCCTGTCCGACCCCGGTGTGCGATTCATCAGCCCCTTCGTCAATTTCTCCAACCGCGAGTACCTGCCGGCCCACTTGGTGGGCGCCTTCAAGGAGCACGGCTACGACATCCCCCTGGAGGAGATGAGGGCGGCCCTGGACGCCGCGTGGGAGGAGGACGCCGCCGTCAAGGCCGAGATCCGCCAGAAGGGCCGGGAGTCGTTGGAGTGGATGCGCGCCCACGGCGTGCGGGGCATCGTCCTGGCCGGCCGCCCCTACCACCTGGACCCCGAGATCAACCACGGCATCCCGGAGGTCATCGTCGGCCTGGGCATGGCGGTCCTCACGGAGGACTCCGTCATCGACGCCCGTCTGGAGCGCCCCCTGCGCGTGCGCGACCAGTGGACCTACCACTCGCGCCTGTACGAGGCGGCGGCCCGCGTCGGCGACGAGCCGGACCTGGAGATGGTCCAGCTCAACTCCTTCGGCTGCGGCGTCGACGCCATCACCGCGGACCAGGTCCAGGAGATCCTCGAGGGGCGCGGCGACGTGCACACCGTCCTCAAGATCGACGAGGTCTCGAACCTGGGCGCCGCGAGGATCCGCCTGCGCTCCCTGGAGGCCGCGGTCTCCGAGCGCTGCGCCCCGGCCCCCCGCACCGCGGAGGCGGAGGGCGCGGCG
>NZ_CP017298.1:1863027-1865613 GCF_001746855.1 Pauljensenia hongkongensis
TCGGCTCCCCTGGTGTCGGCGGCGGTCGACACGGCGCTGCACGAGGACCCCGCGTCGGTGGCGGCCCGCGAGGAGCAGGCGGGGGCCAGGGCCGGCCACATCGAGGTGCGCGCCTCCTTCACCAAGGAGATGCGCGAGGCGGGATACGAGATCCTGGCCCCGCAGATGTCGCCGATCCACTTCCGTTTCCTGTCGCCGCTGCTGGCGCGCGCGGGCCTGAGGGTGCGGGTGCTGGAGCGCACCAGCCGCCAGAGCACGGAGACGGGCCTGAAGTACGTGAACAACGACTCGTGCTACCCGGCGATCGTGGTCATCGGGCAGCTGGTCGAGGAGTTCATCTCGGGGCGCGCCGACCCGGACCGCACGGCGGTGGGCATCACGCAGACGGGCGGCATGTGCCGGGCCACGAACTACGCGGCGCTGCTGCGCAAGGCCCTGCGCGACGCGGGCTACCCGCAGGTGCCGGTGATCGCGCTGTCCGTGCAGGGGCTCGAGGACAACCCGGGGTTCCAGTTGGGCCTGAAGGACATCCACAAGGCGGTCCAGGCCTTCGTCATCGGCGACGCCATCCAGTCGATGCTGCTGCGGGTGCGGCCCTACGAGGCCGTCCAGGGCTCGGCGATGGAGCTGTACAGGAGGTGGGACCGGATCGTGCGGGAGTGGATCGAGGATGGCCGCTCCCAGGAGTTCGGGGGCGGGCGTGCCCGCCGCCTCACCTACGCGGGCCTCATCAGGGCGTGCGTGCGCGAGTTCGACGCGCTGGCCCTGCGCGACATCCCCCGCAAGCCCCGTGTCGGCCTGGTGGGGGAGATCCTCGTGAAGTTCCACCCCGACGCGAACAACCACGCGGTCGATGTCATCGAGGCGGAGGGGTGCGAGGCGGAGCTGCCGGGCCTCATGCAGTTCTTCCACTACTCGTCGGCGACAGCCGAGTGGGACCAGGCGAACCTGGGGATCGGGGGCCGCCAGCGCCGCGTCATGCCGCTGGTGCTGTGGGCGCTGGAGAGGTACGAGGCGCCCGTGCGCAGGGCGTTCGCGGCCACGGGCGGCAAGTTCGAGCCGCACCGCAGGATCGGGGAGATGATCCCGCGCTCGCAGGACATCGCGCGCCTGGGCAACCAGGCGGGGGAGGGCTGGTACTTGACGGCGGAGATGGTCGACATGATCGAGCACGGGTGCCCGAACATCATCTGCGCCCAGCCCTTCGCGTGCCTGCCGAACCACATCGTGGGGAAGGGGATGTTCCGGGCGCTGCGCAACCGCTACCCGGAGTCGAACATCGTCGCAGTCGACTACGACCCGGGGGCTTCGGAGGTCAACCAGCTCAACCGCATCAAGCTCATGCTGGCGACGGCGGTCCAGGGGAGGGACGGGTCGGGGGGCGACGACGGCGTGCTGGACCTGGTGGGCATCGACTTCGAGGACGCCCCCGGGGCCGGGGTTGGTGCTGGTGCCGGGGGCGCTGGTGGGCGCCGGGTCGTGGGCCTGGGGATGCCGGGCGTGCCGCCCAGGCGGGCCGCGGCGCTGCGGTGAGGTGGGGTTGTCAGTCGGATCCGCTTGGCTGGTGGTATCGGGGTGAGGTGCCAAGGGCGGTGCGGTCGGGGTGGGAGCGGATGGTGGCGGGGTCTGTTCCCCTGTAGGTGTATGCGGGGTCGTTGTCGAAGACTGTGTCGGTGGCCAGGAGGCCGTCGGCGTAGTCGGCGACGGTTTGGGCGGTGGGCTGGGTTCCGGGGAACTTGTCCAGGAGGGGGTTGGTGTCGGGGTACTGGGTGGGGTCGGTGGTGTCCAGGCCCTTGGGGCTGATGAGGGGCTGTCCGGTGGGGCCGGTGGTGGCGGTGGCGATCAGGGACTGGACGATCTGGTTGCCCGTGGCCTGGGGCCAGCGCTGCATGGCGACGGCCACGAAGCCGGCCACGATGGGGGTGGCGTATGAGGTGCCACTAGAAACGATGGTCTGCCCGGTTGCGAAGTCGTGTTCGGTGATGCGGTCGCCCGGGGCCATGACGGCCAGGCCGCGCCCGTAGTTGGAGTAGGGCTGGATGCGCCCGGCCGAGTCGGAGGCCCCCACCCCCACGGTCCCGTTCACAGACGAGAAGAAGTTAGGCGGGTCCTGGGCGCCGTCGTTGCCCGTGCCCACCACGACCACGACCCCGCGGGCGAGGGCTGCGGTGATCGCTTGGCGCTCGGCGTCGCTGATCTTGCCCCCCCCGAGGGAGATGGAGATGACGCGGGCGCCATCGGCCACCGCCGCGTTGATCCCATCATCCGTGTCGATACCGGAGCAGGCGCTTTTGTTGGTGTCGTCTGGTGCTGGGACTACGTAGTTGGTGATGCGGGCTCCGCGGGCCACGCCGTAGCCGCGGGCGGCCAGGATGGACACGACTGTGGTGGCGTGGGTTCGGCCGTCGGGGCTGGCGGTGAAGTCGCACATGGGTTTGACGGTGATGTCGGCCCCGGCCAGTTCGGGCACGGTGGTGTCGGCGGGCCCGTCGATCACCGCGATGCCCACCCCCGCCCCGGTGTAGCCGGCCGCGGCCTCCTTGTCCACGCCCAGCGCCGCCACGTACTCCTGGGTGGTGATCTCGT
>NZ_CP017298.1:1865789-1868905 GCF_001746855.1 Pauljensenia hongkongensis
GGGCGCTCACCGCCGCCCCGCCCGCCAGGGCCCCCAGCGCACCCGACGACGCCGCCCGCCCCACACCGATCGCGTCGTGGGGTATCCGGTAGGACGGATCCCACCTGGGATCGGAGGCGTGGACCGCCGAGGGGGGCGCGTACCCGCCCACCAGGCCGTTGGGCGTGACCGTCTGGTTCACCGGCCGCCCCACCAGCCCCACGCCGTCGACGTCGCTGAGGCGCGCGTAGGGGGGCGGATCCTGGACGGCGCCCGGACGCGCGAAGCCCTCCGACGCCCAATCCCGCCCCGCCAGCACACCACCACCAGCCGAACCGTCCCCACCAGCACCAGTGGAACCGTCCCCACCAAGACCACCACCGGAGCCGTCCGCGCCCCCGGGCGCCCCGGCCCCCGAACCGGCGCCCCCCGGGCCGCCCAGGTTCGGATCCACGATCTGGGGAAGCGGGGCAGCGGCGGGATGCTTAGTGCTGATGCGGGAGTCGTTCGCTTCTCCACCTTTGTCGATGACGCCCTGCATCCTGCCGGCGCCCTCGTTCAAGGAGGCGTTCATCTGCTCGATCACGTTCTGGCAGTACTCCTCCCTCTCCCTGTGCCGCTCCTCCGCCAGGGACGAGAAGTAGGTCTCCGCGCCCAGCAGGCACAGGGCGCCCCCCAGCGGCGCCACGACGGTGGCGACGGCTCCGACCACGTCCGCGGCGGCCCGCCACCCCCGCTCGGCGCCAGTGAGCAGCTCGTCGGACACATTCGCCTGGAACAGGTCCCGCGCCTGGCGCATCACCCCGCGCGCCTGGACCACCACGTCGTGCCCGTCGCGCAACTGGTCCCGCGTCGCCCCCAGGTCCGCAAGGAACGCCCGCGCCCACTCGCTGATCGCGGAGCGCACCTGCTCCGAGTGGTACCCGTTGGCGCTCTCGTAGGCGCGCACCAGCCTCTCGCACTCGCCGATCTCGTCCAGCACCACCTGGTAGGCGGCCTCGTCGGCACTGTCGTCGTAACGCAGATCCGACACCGCCCGCAAGCGCTCGAAGAACGACCCGTGCGCGCGCCGCTTCAAACCACCCCCCACGTGCTTCGCACCCGCCTTGTGAACACCCATGGCGAACACCTCGACCTTCCCCCCACGCCGGGGAATCACGAACCCGGACCGCACCGGGGAGCGCGGACCCGGACCAATACCAGCGCGACCACGCCGACACCGGCAACCATACCCCGCAGCACACCACCCCGAGAACACCCACCAGACTATGACATCCACCACCCACCACCCCCCCGCCCAGGACCCCCGCACCACCCACCACGCACAACCCACCCGCCCCCGCACCACCACCCCGACCACGAGCACCTCTCACCATAATGAGACGAACACCACGCCCACTTGGATCCGCACCACGGACAGGCCGCACCCGCACCACGGACAACGCGCGTCCGCATTGCGGACGGCGCACTGTCAAAAGGGGCGGCGCCGCCGCCGATGCTGAGCCCGCGAATGCGCCCCCTTGTCTACCTCTATTGACGTACTACGACAGACGTGGTACGTTTGTCGTGTGGTTGGGGGCGCCCGGCCACGGCCTCGTGAAAGGAAGGAGGAAGCGATGATCAGCGCCGACGCGATCAGGGGGTACGTCGACCTCATCGTGCTGGGGCTGCTGCGCGAGCGCCCGTCCTACGCCTACGAGCTGGCCAAGACGATCAGCCAGGTGTCCCAGGGGCAGTACGCCATCAAGCAGACGACCCTCTACTCAGCGCTCAAACGGCTGGAAGGGCAAGGGGTCACCGAGTCCTACCAGGACGTCTCCGAATCGGGCAAGACCCGCACCTACTACCGCCTGAGCCCCACCGGCCAGGACTACCTCGACGACAAGACCGCGGAATGGGCCGACACCAAGGGCCTCGTCGACCGTTTCGTGGAAGGGAGAGAATGATGGACACCATCGACAGTTTCCTCGACGCGATGTTCGCCCCCTACCCGGCCTCGACGCGCCTGGCCGACGCCAAAGCCGAACTGCGCGCCATGATGGAGGACGCCTACGCCGACGCCATCGCCTCCGGCATGACGCACAACGAGGCGGTCGGCCGTGTCATCACCGACTTCGGGAACCTCCAGGAGATCGCCCCCGTCCTCGGCATCGCCGACGACCTCACCGCCGCCGGGGGCGCACCCCAGCAGGAGGCCGCCCCCGCGCCGGCCGGCGCCGACGGGGCCGAGGCCCCGAGCAGGCCCCGCGTCACACTGCCCGAGGCCCAAGAACTCGCCGAGGCGCGCAGGCGCGGGGCCGCTGGCCTGGGACTCGGCGTCGCCATGCTGGTCTCGACCGGCATCCCCCTGTTCGCGTTCCAGGGGCTGGCAGAAGTCGGCCTCGTCCCCTTCAACGACGACACGGCCACCTTCCTGGCCCTGGTCGCGGACCTGCCCCTGGTCGCCCTCGGCATCATCATGCTGCTGTCCCGATCCCGGTTGTTCGCCAACGTCAAGCACCTGGTGAACCTGGAGTTCACGACCGACCCCATTGTCACGGCGTGGGCGGCCAGGCTGCGCCTCGAGCACGAGGACCAGCGCATGCGGCGCCTCGCCATCGCCGTCGGACTGTGGATCTGCGCGGCACTGCCGCTCGCGGTGGTCCAAGCGCTGCCGCCCATCGGCGTCGGCATGGCCGTGCCAGCGGGCGCGGACAACGGGACGCTCAACGGCGGCGACCTGTCCGAGCTCGCCCTGGCGCTGTCGGTGGCGCTCGTGGCGCTCGGCCTGTGGGTCTTCCTGCCCGCCAACTGGGCCGCGCAAACGCAGCAGACCCTCATCCGCGAGGGCCGCCAAGGGCACGACTACGACGAGGAGGACTACCGCGACCCCGTCATCGGGATCGTCGCCAGCGTCTACTGGCCGTGCGTCGTCGCCGCCTACTTCGTGTGGGGGGCCGTCTTCGACCAGTGGGACAAGTCGTGGGTGCTCTTCCCCGTCGCAGGACTGCTCTTCGGGGTCTTCGCCGCAGTCCGGATGGCGACCCGCCGCGCCAAGGCGCGCCCCCAGTAGGCGGCGCCGAGGCGGACACGGCACCCGGGTGGGCCCCACCCGGGTGCCGCGCGTCCCCGCCCGGTGCGGCCGCCAGGCGATGGCA
>NZ_CP017298.1:1868955-1875382 GCF_001746855.1 Pauljensenia hongkongensis
CGGCCGCTCGGCGCGCGACCGGGCCGCCCGGCCGACGGGCGCGTCCCCGCCAGGGGGGGAGTGGCAGGGCTCAGGCCACGTTGGCTCCCCCCGCCCCGGCGCGCGGTACTCGCTGTAGTGGGGCAACAGGGGCTCAGGCCCCGTCCGCCCCTTCCGCCTCGGCGCTCGTGCGGCGCGTCCACCGGTACAGCAGCGCGATGGCCCCCACGAAGAACGCGACGCCGACCACCTGCCCCACGGGGGCGTACCCGTCGCCGATGAAAGGCAGTGCCAGCGGCGCCTCCGAACCCGTGGCCCCGGCGATGCCCGCGAAGACCACGCCGAAAAGCGACTCCCCGACGATCAGCCCCGTGGCCGCCAGAGTGCCGAAACGGCGCGCCCGGCCCGGTTCCGGGCGCCCGTCCGCCCACCGGTTGTAGAAGAACCCGATGAGCCCCCCGACGGGGATCAGGACCGTGAGCGACGACGGCAGGTAGATGCCCATGCCCACCGCCAGGGGCGGCAGGGCCAGCCTCCCCCTCGACAGGGGGCGCAGCGCCTCGTCGATGCCGATCACCACGGCGCCGATGACGGCTCCCAGGCCGAGCAGGCCCCAGTCGATCCCGCCGCCGAGCACCCCCTGCGCCAGCGAGGCGATGAGCGAGGCCTGGGGCGCGGCGAGCGCGCTCTCCCCCGCGCCCGGCGTCCCCTGGAAACCGAAGCTCGTCTGCATGAGGCCCAGGACCGGGGGGATCACCAGGGCGCCGAAGACGACGCCGATCACCAGAGCGACCTGCTGCTTCCACGGCGTCGCCTCCACCAGTTGGCCGGTCTTGAGGTCCTGCAGGTTGTCGTTCGCGATCGTCGCGATGCAGAAGACGATGGCCGCGGTGAACAGCGTGTAGGCGACCAGCGCCGTCGTCTCCTCGGCGGACGAGCCCGTCCCGTGGACCAACAGGACCGCCAGCGCGGTGAGGACGACCACCAGGATGCCCACGCCGGAGACCGGGGAGTTCGACGAGCCGATCAACCCCGCCATGTAGCCGCACACCGCCGCCACCAGCAGGCCCGCGGCCAGGATGAAGACCACGGAAACGGCGATCAGCGCGCCCGTGTTGTGCGCGATGGCCGTGCCCGACGCGAAGAACCACAGCAGGCCGCCGATGGGGAGCATCGACGCCAGGATCGAGGCCACGACCACGCCCGCGGGAATGTCCCTCTCCGTGCGCGCCACGCTGCCGCCCCCGTGCCTCGCGCGCGAGGCGGCCACCGACTCGCGCATGCCGCGCACGATCGGGACCATGATCTTCACGAGGGTCCACACGGCGGCCACCGCCATGACCCCCGCGCCGATGAAACGCACGTCGGAGCGGAAAACCGCGCCCAGGGCGTCCTCCAGGCCGTCACCCCCGTCCAAGGAGCCCGAGGCGAAGTAGGGGAGCAGCACCCCGTAGGACAGGAGCATGCCGACCAGCATCGCGACGCCGACCGTCATGCCCACCAAGTGGCCGACGCCGATGAGCGCCATTGACAACGACGATCCCAGCATCGTGCCCGTTCCGCCCAGCCGGAACGCGGCCGAGACGCCGCTCGCCGCGATCTTGAGGTTCGACAGCAGGCTCATGAGGGACGAGGCGAGGGCCCCGAGGACGATGGCGAGGAGCCCCCGCCTGTTGTCCTCCCCGGCCCCGTGGGCGTCGCCGACTTTGAGGATCTCGGCGCCCGCGACGCCCTCCGGGTAGGGCAATTCGGAACCGGTGACCAGGGCGCGGCGCAGGGGGATCGAGTACATGACGCCCAGGGAGCCGCCCAGGGCGCACACCAGCATGGTCTGCCAGTAGGGGAAGCCGTTCCACCACCCCACGATCACCAGGCCCGGCAGCACGAAGATCACGGCCGACAGTGTTCCAGCGGCCGAGGCGATGGTCTGGACGATGTTGTTCTCCTGGACCGTGTGGTCGCTCCACAGGCGCAGGACCGCCATCGAGATGACGGCCGCGGGGATCGAGGTGGCGAAGGTGAGGCCGACCTTCAACCCCAGGTAGACGTTCGCGGCGGTGAAGACGAGGGTGATGATGCCGCCGATCACGATGCCGCGGATGGTGAGTTCTTTGAGTGGGGCCGGTGCTTCGAGTGGGGCCGGGCGGCCCGCCTGTGGCGCGGACACGGAGTTTCCTTTCACTGCACGGATGGTATGCCAGGCCAGCCTAAGGCGGGGCGCGGATTCTGGCAGCGCGGGGGCGGTATGCGGGAGGCAGCGCCGACGTGTGCGAAGGGTCGCAGCTCCTGGCCCGACTTGCGCGACCATGACCCGCTTACGCTAATATGGCCGGGTAAGGTAGCGTGTCCGAGCGGCCGAAGGTGCAGCACTCGAAATGCTGTGTGGTGTAACAGCCACCCTGGGTTCAAATCCCAGCGCTACCGCCACGGGGAGCCCCGCGGTCCCAACCAGAAGTTGGGGCCGCGGGGCGTTCTTGGTGCAGGAGTTAGTCGCCGTGCCCTTGTCGGCCATGGGCGTAGACCGGGATGCGGCCGTTCGAACAGAGCTGCTGGCATCTCGGGCGGCGCGTGGGCTGACCGGCCTGTTCTGGTGGGGTTTCGTATTGGGAAGCGGGTCGGTTGATGTGGGGGCCGCTGGGTGTGCGACGGGATGCTGCCCTCATGCCCTTCTGGCGGAGTTTTGTATTGCAAAGCGAGCCGGTCGGGGCGGCGGTCGAGCTGTTTTGCGAGAGAAGCTGAGCCGCTGCGCGGGACAGCCCCGCGGAGTCGCCCGCGCGGATCGTGGTGCCGCTGTGAAAACGGGCCTGTCGTGCGCGGCGCCCGGACTCGGGCGCTCATGGGCCAGGTGGTTTCGCCGTACCAGCAACGGCATCCCAGTGAGAACGGAATCCGTCGCGCCGCCACAGCCTGCTCCTGTATCCAGCGACCGGGCCGGCACCGGAATTGGCGCACTCCCAAGTGCGGGGGCTACTTTTCGGTGAGGGAAAAGCCGCAGCGGGGCAGGGAAAAGGGTATTGGAGTGTCGCAGCGGGGCAGGGAAAAGGGCATTGGGGCAGGGAACCAGGTATTGGGGCAGGTGAATTGCCTACCCCAATGCGGCGTAGCCTACCCCAATGCGAGCCTGTGCCGATGGCTATGACACGTACCGTGGGGCTTAGCCTGTGCCGACGGTTATGACACGCACCGTGGGGCTTGGCCGGCGCCTGGCGGCTATGACGCGCTCCGCTGGGCCCCGTCTGTCGGCAATGACTCGCGCGCGGGCCCGTATCGCGCGGCCCGCCCCGCGCCCTCGCATGGCGAGGAGGCGGTGTGCCGCGTCGATCCCGAGCGCGATGACGAGGAGCTGCGCGTTCGCTGCGTGGTCCGGAGTCACCCGCGCAAGTCGGCCGCATCGCAAGGGCCGGGGCCCTCCGGGTGCCCCCGTGGCGCCTCGGGCGCCGACCCCAAGACCCCTCCGGTGAGGGTGCGCAGCAGCTCGTCGCGGTCCGGCTGCGGGTAGCCGTCCACCCAGGGGTATCGCTCCAGGATTTCGTCCACGCGGTCCTCGTCCAGCAGGCGCGCGATCTCGACGACCGCCGCCTCGTCGGGGGCGTGGAAGCTCCGCGGCGGCAGGGTGTCCGCCTCGACGTCCTCGATGGACAGCCACAGGGAACGGCTCACCGAGACCGCGATGTCGCCTTTGCTGAAACTGACGTCGACGTGCTCGTCGTCGGTGTTCGCCAAATCCGCGAGCAGCGCGGGAACGTCGTCGGGCCCGCCGTCGGAGTCCCCGCCGAACGCCCAGAGGAAGTACAGCACAACAGCCCCTATCCCAGATGGACCGGATGGGCCCAGTGTAACGCCCACGGTTGTGCGGGGGAGGGGCTGTGGGGGCGGCTGGAATGGCGGGGCCCGCCCGACAGGGGTATGGGGTGAGTGGATTGCCGGTGCGGTGCGAGCCGCCGGACAGGGGAGGGCAACAGCGAGGGGGCGGCGCCCAGCGGCTCCGCCCCCCTCACTCGCCGCCGAGGCGGTACGGGCGTCAGCTCTGCCACCAGCCCTTGATGGTGTCGACGGCCTGCGCGCCCAGGCCGGCCAGGGCCTCGTGGGCGTTGACCAGTCGGGAGGCCAGCCGGGCGCCGTTGAAGCGCTCCTCGGCGTTCGCCCAGTTGACGACGTTCCACCAGGCCTTGACGTAGTCGGCCTTGACGTTGCGGTAGTCGAGGTAGAAAGCGTGCTCCCACATGTCGATCATGAGCAGCGGGACGGTGGCGACGGGGATGTTGCCCTGCTGGTCGGTGAGTTGCAGGGTGACCAGGCGCTTGCCGACGGTGTCCCACGCGAGGACCGCCCAGCCCGAGCCCTGCAGGCCCAGGGCCGCGGCCGCGAACTGCGCCTGGAACTTCTCGAAGGAGCCGAAGAACTCGTCGATGGCGGCGGCGAGCTCGCCCTCGGGGCGCGAAGCGCCCTCGCCGGTCATGTTCGTCCAGAAGATCGAGTGGTTCACGTGGCCGCCGAGGTTGAAGGCCAGGTTCTTCTCGAGGAGGTTGATGGCGGCGAAATCGCCGGACTCGCGGGCGGCCTCGAGCTTCTCGAGGGCGGCGTTGGCGCCCGCCACGTAGTTCGCGTGGTGCTTGTCGTGGTGCAGCTCCATGATGGTGCCCGAGATGTAGGGCTCCAGGGCGGCGTAGTCGTAGGGCAGGTCGGGCAGGGTGTAAACGGGCATGGTGCTCCTTATGCGTTGTCCTTGGCCCCAGCCTAGTACTTTAGTCCCGGAATTGGGAGTGGCTAGTGCGGCAGGTCATAAGATGTGGTGCCCGTCCCGCACCCGGTTGCCGTCCGGCCGGTGCCCGCCGTCCGGAGGACTGTGATGCAGGGCGCTATTGCGCACCGGCGCTCCCGCCCGCATCAGCGCTTCCGGCGCACCAGGCGCCGCGCCACCGCCCAGACGAGGGCGAGGAATCCGCCCAGCGCCAGGCCGAACACCCCCGACAGGAACGACTCGGCGCACCACTGGGCGAAGCCGCCCGCCCCTGCGACCGCGTGCTCGGCGGCCGACACCACGTGGTGGGGGCCGGTGGCCCCCAGCTCCGCGAGGCTCTCGATGACCAGGTGCCCGCCGACCCACAGCATCGCGACCGTCCCCACGACGCCGATCACCCGGAACACCCGCGGCATGGCCCTGACGATCACGCGGCCCACGTTGTCCACGGGGCCGGGCCGGTTCTCCATCGGATCCGCCGCCGCGCCCTCCGGCGCTCCCGCGCGCGCCAGTCGCAGCCCGAAGTCGTCCATCTTCACCAGCAGCGCCACGAGCCCGTAGACGAAGAAAGTCATGAAGAACGCCACCGCGATGAGGATCGCCACCCGCCTCGGCGCCGACTCGCCGGCCAGTCCCGCCATCGACACGAGCATGATCTCCGAGGAGAGGATGAGGTCGGTGCGCGTCGCCGAGGCGACGATCCTCCTCTCCACCTCCTGCGGCGCTGTCTCCGGGCCCTCCTCCGAACCGGCCCCCGCCTCGTGGTGGGGGAGCCACCCCAGGGCGGACAGGACCTTCTCCCCTCCCTCGAAGCACAGGTAGGAGCCCCCCGCGATCAACAGGATGGGCAGCGCCCACGGTGCCAACCACGTGAGCGCCAGTGCGACCGGCAGGACGATGAAGAGCTTGTTGATCAGCGAGCCCTTCGCTATCCGCCCGATGATGGGCAATTCCCGGTCCGGGGAAAGGCCCTGCACGTACTGCGGGGTGACCGCGGTGTCGTCGATGACGACGCCCACCGCCTTCGACGACGCCTTGACAGCGCCCGCTGCGATGTCGTCCAACGACGACGCGGTCGCCTTCGCGAGTGTCGCGATGTCGTCTAGAAGCGCCACAAGGCCACTGGGCATGGGGGTCCTCTCATCGGGTCGGGCCGGTCGCGCGAGCGGGCGCGTTGGAGCCCGCAGCGCCAACGGGCGCAGTGCGCGCCGGGTCGGGGTGATTATACCGGCGCGCCCGCGCCCAGCAGCAGACAGGCGCTCGTGGGACGAGAGCCCCGGAACCGCGGGCCTCCGCGTCCCGGGAACCGCAGGGGCAGGCCCGGGGACGCCGGATCTCCGCCCCGGGCTGCGGGGACGTCGGCTTTGAGCCGCGGCGGCCTGGTCCTAGTCTGGAGGCATGACTCACTCCTCGACGCCGGTCCCCGTGCTCGACATCGACCTCATCGACTCCCTGCGCGCCGACCTCGGCGCCTCGGAGTGGACGGTGGACCGCATCAACGCGGCGCTCAGCGCCACCGCCACAGACGCCATGATGCGCGGGATGCGCGTCCCCGCCCTGCTGGAACTCGCGGGATCGCGCGACCCCGCTGCCGTCCTCACCCGGTTCTTCATGCTCGGCGCCGACGAGGCGTCCGACGTCCTCGACGCGGCGCTGCCCTCCCTCGGGGCGCGCGGTCTCGTCCGCCTCGGGCTGGCGGGCCCGGCG
>NZ_CP017298.1:1875432-1887744 GCF_001746855.1 Pauljensenia hongkongensis
AGGAGGGCGCGCCCCCGCGCCTCGCCGCCCTCTTCGACCTGCGGCCCCACTCCGCCTCCCTGCCCGACCCCGACGACCCGGGCGCCCAGCGCGAGCACCAGTGGTGGGTCGCCTCGGACCTCGGAGAGGACGTGACGGGACGGCCCCTGGACGAGGACCACGTGCTCGGCATCGGCGGGGCGTCCCTCAGCCTGCTCGGGCAGACGATCCGCGAGCGCGTCGGCTCCGCCCTCGACCTGGGGTGCGGCTGCGGCACCCAGGCCCTGTACCTGGCGACCCACTGCGGGCGCGTCGTCGCCACCGACCTTTCGGCCAGGGCCGGGGCGCTCACCCAGTTCAACGCGGCGCTCAACGGCGCGCCGATCGACGTGCGCGTCGGCTCCCTGTTCGAACCGGTGTCGGGGGAGTCCTTCGACCTCATCGTGTCCAACCCTCCCTTCGTCATCACCCCGGACACCGTGCGCGCGGGCGCGGGCTTCCACGAGTACCGCGACGGCGGTATGCAGCGCGACGAGCTGGTGGGCGCCCTCATCCGGTCCGCGCCCGACCACCTCGCCCCCGGGGGCACGCTGCAGATACTGGCGAACTGGGAGATCCCCGCGGGTGCCGACCCCGATGGGCACTGGTCCCCGCGCGTAGAGGACTGGTTGTCGGGGCTGGGGGTCGACGCGTGGGTCGTCCAGCGCGACGCGCTCGACCCCGCGCAGTACGCGGAGATGTGGATCCGGGACTCGGGCGGCCACCGCATGTCCCATGAAGCGTTCGAACGCGGTTACGCCGCGTGGCTCCGGGATTTCACAGCTGCGGGGGTCGGCGCCATCGGAATGGGATTCCTCGCCGTGAGGCGCCCGGAGCCCGGGGAGGGGGAGCGGGCGCCGGGCGGTCCCGACCAGGGCGCCGGGGGCGGTCAGTGGCTCCCCGGGGGCGGCAGGGCGGCCTTCGACCTCGCCCTGGAGGGGCGTGCCCCGCGCGGAGTGGACGTGGCCTGGGCGCTGCGCTCGCTTCGCGCCCCGCGGACCTGGGACCTGGTGCTCACGCGCGCCCCGGACGTGCGCGAGGAGAGGCATTACGTGCCCGGCTCGCCCGACCCCTGTCTGCTCGTCCTCCACCAGGGCGCAGGCCTGGGGCGGTCCGTCCCCGTCTCCCCCGCGGTCTCGGCCGTCGTGGGGGCGTCCGACGGCGCTCTCACCGTCGGCCAGATCGTCGCCGCGGTGGCGGCCCTGACCGACCGCGAGGCCGACGACGTGTGGGAAGAGGCGCGGGCGCCGCTGGCCGAACTCATCCGGTGGGGGTTCCTCACCTTCTGACGGGCTGCCCGCGGGTCCCGGTCCGCGGGGCTGGCCGACGGGAGCCGGGGCCGGCCGCCAGTGCCCTTGCCACGGCGCTGCGCGTCCTGCAAGACCCGCCCCAGGCGTCCGCGGGCCCGCCCACGGGGCCGCGGACGGACTCAGCGCCCATGCGCCCCCTCCAGCCGGTGGAGGCGGCCCCACCACTTGGCGATCAACCACTCGTCGTGCGTGGAGGCCACCAGGGTGCCTCCCCACTGCCGCAGAGACTCCTCGAGGGACTCCAGCGCGTCCAGGTCCAGGTAGTTCGTGGGCTCGTCGATCACGAGGACGCGGGGGGCGGCGCGCGCCGCCCACGCCAGCTGCGCCCTGCGCTGGTTCCCCGCGGAGAGCCCGCCGAGCGGCCTGTTCCACAGGGCCGGGGGAACGAACCCCCTTCCGGCCTCTCCGACGCCCAGGCGCCACGCGTCCTCGGGGACCAGGGGGTCGCCGGGCCGGGGTGGTTCCTGGGGCACGAGGACGGCCCCGGGGGCGGTGTCGACGCGTCCGTGCGCCCCGACGGGGGCTCCGCGCGCGATCCACTCCAGCAGGGTGGTCTTGCCCGACCCGTTGGGGCCGGTGATGAGCAGGTGCTCGCCGTGGCGCACCTCGAAGGAGGTCGACGCGAGGCGGCCCTCCACCGACGCGCTGCGGACGGACAGCGCGATGCCCCCCGAGCGCGCGAGCGGCGGCGGCCCGTCGGCGGTGGACCCTGACGGGCGGGGGAAGGCGAACACCGCCTCGTCGTAACGGGGCTTGCGGACTTCGCGGGCCTCCAGGGCGGCCAGCCTCCGGGAGTCGTCGTTGATGCGCCGCGTCGAGACGGCCTGGGCGCGGTCGGCGTAGTACTTCTGCGCCATCCTCGTCTCCGTGCGGGGCTTGAAGCGCGCGTGCCCGACCACCGCCGAGTCCCGCCGGTGCGCCGCGAGCCGCCGTTTCACGGCCTGCTGCTCCGCGTGGACGGCGGCGTGCCGCGAGCGCGCGGCCGCCTTGTCGCGCAGGTAGTCCGAGTAGGACCCGCCCACCCGGTACGCCCCGAAGTCCGCGGGCTCCCCGTCGGCGACCGCGAGCGCCCGCCACGGCGCCGGATCCAGGTCGAGCAGCGCCGTCGCCGTGCGCTCGATGAAGGCCCGGTCGTGGCTGGTCATGAGGACCGGCCCCTGCCAGTCGTCGATGGCGCGCGCCAGGTGCTCGCGCCCGTTAGCGTCCAGGTGGTTCGTGGGCTCGTCCAGGACGAGGGCGTCCGGGCGCTCGACGAGGACGAGGGCCAGGCGCAGGCGGGCGCGCTGCCCCGGGGAGAGGGAGGCGAGGGCGCGGGAGCGGTCGACGCCGCCCAGGCCGAGGGCCTCCAGGGTCTGGTCGAGGCGCGCGTCGATGGTCCACGCGTCCCGCGCGGTCATCGCAGCCAGGACGCGGTCGTACTCCGCCTCGTCGCGCGGGGAGGCGCCCTGGGCGAGGCGCTCGGTGAGGGCGTCGAAGCGCGCCGCCAGTGCGCGGGTGCCGGAGGTCGCGGCCTCGATGGAGCGCGCGACGGTGCGCGCCCCGTGCGCCTCTGCGGACGGGGGGAGCGGCGTGGACCCCGTCGGCGAGGGCGGAGGGGGTGCTGCCGACGGTGGGGCCGCTGTGGGCGGAGGAGCCGCTGCGGGCGGCAGTGCCGTCAGGAACGCCGCGGCCGGAGGGACAGGCGGGGCGCTGACCGTTCCGGAGTCCGGCTCGAGCAGGCCGGCCGCCAGGGCGAGCAGCGTCGACTTGCCGACCCCGTTCGGGCCGACGACGGCCAAGCGGTCGCCGGGCCCGCATGCGAAGGAGACATTGCCGAGGACGGGCGTCGCTCCGTAGGAGAAGGAGACGTGGGAGAAGAGGACCGTGGACATGGCGCACCTATGGGAGGAGGGGGAGGGGAGGCGGGGCGTCATGTCAGGAGGCCATGCACCGATCATACCGGGAACAGGACGCGCAGTGTTCCAGAATGCGTCTGAGTTCCGGAGTTTTTCTACGGCAGCGGGGCGGAGTGTTCCAAAATGCGTCTGAGTGTGACGGTTTTGGGCTGTTTTCCCCGATTTTGGGTGGACTCAGACGCATTTTGGACCAGTGTCAGCTGGGAGCGCTGGGGGCTGCCCGGGGTTGCGGCCTTCCCCCTGCCTCTGGCGGCGGCACCTACAGGAACGACGACGGGAGCCGTCCGGGGGTTGGGCCTCACCCATGCCTCTGCGTCTGGGCCGACGGCGCCACTATGCGCCGTAGTGGTAGTGGCAGGAGACGCCGTGGACGGATTGCGCGTCACTGGCGATCCAGTGGACGAGGCGGTGGCGGCTGTCGATGCGTCTGGGCCGGAATCCAGCGAACCCGTTGTGCGAGGGACTCGGGCTTCCTGATTCCCTTGCGGCCGCTGACGGCTTGGTCGAGGACTTCGGTGTAGCGCGCCCCGGAGTGGGTCATCGTCCTCATGAGGGTGTTGTGCGTGAATCTACACAGGGAAGGGCGGGGAGGGGACCGTGCTGGCCTCCTCCCCGCCCCGTGAACATGGGTGAGCTGCTTCCAAATGACTCCTTCGTCTGTCTCGGGCGGTGCTCCCGCGGTGTCAATGCGCTCCTGGTGCTTCCAAACGGTTCCTCCGTCCGCCTCAGCGGGCTTTCCCGCCTTCTCTGTCTGACAGCATCGACTCTAGGGGGCAAACCTTGGGGAACGGGTTGAAGAAGCCGTGAGAATCCTGGGATTCCAGGGCGTCACGACTTGATGTACGTGGCCCCGTCCTTCGTCCACTCGCGGATCGCGGGGATGGCGGCGGGCACTTGCCCCAGCCACTCGGGCAGCGTGCCCTCGACGAACTCGTGGTTGGCCAGCGACCTGGCGCAGGCGAAGAAGTCCACGCCAGCGCGGGCCGCCGCCTCCATTTGCGCGGTCCAGTCGTTCGCGCCCTGGAGCGCGTAGACGCCCGTGCCGTTGACGATGACGGCGATCCCCTTCGCCAGGCCGAGTTGCGTGAGGTTGCCGAGGTTCGACAGCGCCGCGGGCCAGCGGGCGACATCTGAAACGTGGAGGATGTAGTCGTAGCTCATATTGCTCTCTCCTGTGGAATGACGTGGTGCGAGTGGAGTCCCCGGCGGGGTGCAGGGGAATGCTACCGCGCCACGGCCGCGCGGAACAGAGCTGGTGGAAGCGGGTTCGAGGCGTGGGCCCCTCTGCCGCGCCACGGCCGCGCGGAACAGAGGGTACAAGGGGGGCGGCCATGACCTCGCGGCGCCGGGCGCGCGTCCTGGCGGAATCGTCGGGCGCGGACGGCGCGTGAGTGGGGCGCTGCGGCCGGGGGCGGCCGTCAGTGGCCGCGGTGGCGAGCTTTCGCTTTCTCGCGCTCGAGTCGGCGTCTCTCATCCGCCGCCTCCCGCTTCTTCTGCTTGGCGCCTGCGGCCCGGCGCTGCGCCGAGCGCTCGCGGTCCGCGCGGATCGCCGCTTGCGAAGCAGTCGATGGGCGCGCCTGGCGGGCGAAGCGGGACGCCTGGCGCTGCGCGCGCTTGGGATTGGGCCGCTTCGGCTGGCGCTCGGGGCCGACGGGGACGGCCGCGGCCTCGTCGAGGCGGCGCGTGAGCGCGCTGGCGTGGGCGAGCAGGAACTCGTACAGTTCCGCGTCCGAGGGCCGTGCGCCGAACACGATCCGAACCGCTCGGACACGGCCCTCCTCGTGGCGCTCGATGACGACGACCCAGAACCGGCCGTCGAAATACAGTGTGGACTCCGTCTTCATCATGTGTCTCCAGGCGCACCGAAGTGGACCTGATGACGCTGGATTCTGCTCGGGGCAGCGACGGATGCGGGGCATCGTCCAGACTTCCCACTGGACTGTGCGGTTCGCGTACCAGGACTGACGCCCCATTGTACGTCCTGCGCCCTCGGGGCGCGCAGCGCCGCCCGGTCCCGGGCGCTACAGTTCCGGTCGGGGGGCAGCGGCGGCCGCGAGGACGTGCTCCGCGTCCTCGTCCAACAGGAAGGACAGCAGTTCCGAGGCGTTCTCCCGCCCTTCCCCCTCCCACAGCCTCAGTCCGAGGACGGTGTTGATGAGCATGCCCCGCGCGAGGAAGAGGGCTGCCTTGTCCGCCGCGAGTCCGCGCTCGTGGCGCAGGACGCGGTAGATCGAGTCGAAGCCCTCCCTGGCGAGCGGTCCGAAAACCGGGTGGGCGCCCATCGTGTAGAGGCTCATCTTCATGAGGAGCTTGGAGCGGTCGGCGACGAGTTCCAGGTAGGCGTCCCCCAGCGCGCACCGGATCTGCTCCGACGAGGCGCCGGGAGGGACGGGCGCCGAGCGGAACGCCTCGCGCACGGCGTCGAAGGTGTAGGCGGCCGCCTCGGAGTACAGCGACTCCTTCGACCCGAAGGTCCGCACCACGTAGGCCTGGGAGACCCCGGCCTCGCGGGCGATGGCGTCGGTCGTGGCGCCCGCGTACCCGTGCTCCCCGAACACGTGGACGGCCGCCTCGAGCATGAGGCGGCGCCGTTGCGGCGCGGGGAGGCGCTTCGGTGCGGGGGGCGGCATAGTGGTCTCCAGGTCTGCGGGGGTCCTGGTGCGGATCCTAGTGGGAGGGGGGCGGGGCGGCTCAGTGCTGGGCGTGGGCGTGGACCCGGGCGGTGAAGGCCGCCCGCCGCTCGGGGGTGTCCTTCTGGGTGTCCATGTTGCCCAGGATGAGGGCGCCCTTCGAGCGGATGCCGTTGAAGGCCAGGACCATGCGCTTCCACCGCGACAGCGGTCCGCCGTAGATGCGGTAGAGCGCCGCGGGCGCACGGCTGGTGACGATGAGGGACGCGGTCTTCCCCTTGAGGAGCCCATGGGGTTTGGGGTCGTAGCTGTAGGAGAACCCGGGGGTGAGGACGCGGTCGAGGAAGCCCTTGAGGACCGCGGGCTCGGCGGACCACCAAATGGGGAAGAGGAAGGTGAGGTGGTCGGCCCGGCGGATCATCTCCTGGTAGCGCTTCGGGGCGGACTCGTCGTCCATGTGCCGCCGGTAGCCGTAGCGGAGCACGGGGTCGAAGTCCTCCGCGGACAGGTCGATGGTCTCGATGTCGTGGCCGTGTTCGCGCGCGGCCGTTGTGTAGGCGCGGGTCAGCTGTGCGGAGAAACTCTCCGGGTCGGGGCTGCCCTGGATGGCTAGGATGCGCATCTCTCCTCCTATGGTTGTAATCAGTTGATTACAACCATAGGAGGAGAGATGCCTTTGCGCAAGCGGGAACGTGGTTCGGGGGTGTGGGGCGCATCTCGGACAGTCGACGAGGCGGGGGTGTGGTGGGCCGGGCAGTGTGGTCGGCCGGGTCTTGTGGGTGGGGCGAGGATGTGGCGGGTCGGGGCCGTTGTCAGCCGGTGCGGTAGCAGCGCCCCGCATTGGGGTGGGCATGGGCCGGCATTGGGGTAGGAAACGGGTCATTGGGGCAGGCGCGGACCAGCATTGGGGTGGGCATGGACTGGCATTGGGGTAGGAAACGGATCATTGGGGCAGGTTAATAACCTGTCCCAATGGGTGTTTTCGTGCCCCAATGCGTATTCCCCGATCTGACCGATCCGGAGTGCCTGACTGGGCTGTGGCAGAGGACGCTTCTGCGCGGTCTAGGTCGCCCCGCCGCGCCTGGGAGGGGGCTGCGGTAGAGGACAAGGTGACTGTTGGGTCTGTTCTCACAGCGATAGCGCCGGCAAGTCCTCCGGCCGTTCTGCGACAAGGTGTCTGTCGGGTCTGTTCTCACAGCGATACCGCCAGTGTGACCCGGCCGTCCGAGGGTCCGGTGCCCATCGGGGCGCGTTTTCACAGCGATACCGACACGGCGGGCTCCGTTTTCACAGTGGCGCCCCTGGTTTCACAGTGGTGCCCCAGGTTTCACAGTGGCGCCCGTGGTTTCACAGCGATACCACGCCGCAAGTGTTATAGCGCTCTTGGGCTTCTCGTTTCGAGTGCAACGGTGCGGAGGCGGGTTGGCGGTCCATGGGTCACTGAGGGCGGAGGAGGGCAGCGCCGCCGCCAGCCCTTGTCGGCCGGTCCCTGCGCTTGGAGCTGGTGGCCCCGCCTGGGTGCGGGAACCGGCACCGGTGCCCCATCCTCAGTCGAGCTTGTTGTTGAACCTGTGGGTCCCGGGCCTCTTCGTCGTGCGGGCGCGGATCTGGTCGTCGATCCAGCGCTCCCAACCGGTCGCGTACTCGCGTGCCTGCGGGCCCATCGGCTCGGCCCCGTCCAGGGCGATCATGTCGTCCACGATCAAGAGCTGCGGGCCGGGCACCGGCATGTCCCACGGGACCACCGCCCAGGGCCGGCCCGGGCTCAGCAGGGCGAGGCCGCGGTTGCGGTCGTGGAGGTCGTTCCACCGCTCGGTCTCACCGCCCTCGGAGATCCACCACCACCGCGTGAGGTGGAACGCCTCCCACAGCTGCGCCCAACTGGAGTACTGCTGGCGCAGCGCCCAGTCGATGAGGGCGAGGGTGTCCCACGCCTGCTCGGAAGTCAGCCAACCGAATGCCGCCCCGTTGCGGGCGAGCATGGCGGCGCGGATGAGGTCCCACGCGGTGTAGTCGATGTTGCGGATGTTCCGCTCGTTGTTGCGCATCCGCTCCACGCGCCACAGGGCCTCGGCGTGCGGCTGCGACGTGGCGGCGTCGAGGCGGAACCTCGCCGCGTCCGCCTCGGCCAGCTGCGGGTCCGACCAGCGGTCGCGTTCGGCCGCGAAGGTGGAGCGGTGCCCGTCGGTCAGCAGGCTGTGCAACTGCTCGATCAGTTCGGCGCGCGACGAGATCCCCCAGTCGCGCTCGATCATGGTGCGGTTGTCATCGGGATCGGAGAGGTCGAGGAGCTCCCACGGGTCGTGGTGGCACAACGCGTAGGGGGCGGTGATCGCGATGAGGCGGTGGTGCGCGGCGGGGGTGAAGTGGGCGGGATCCGATGTCCACACCGGCATGTGGTGCCGGTTGAGGGAAGCCCATTCCTTCGCGTCACCCGCCGCCCTGACGTCGTCGGGCACCGGCGGCAGGGGCCCGAACTTGCGTTTGAGGTGGGCGCGCCACAAGAGCACTCCGATGATGACGGCGGCGATGAGGACGATGGCGATGCCAACGCCCACCAGGTTCATGGAGGTGGTGGAGCTCATGGTCTCGATTCTTCGGAACGTGCCCGCAGGGCGTCCGGGCAGGGGGCGGTCGTCTGGTGATCATTATACGGAAAGGAGGCGGGGCGGGGCCCCGCTCCCGGGCCCGGGCCGGGCCGCCGAGGGGGAGGAGGGTGGACGTCACAGTACACAAATGCTTCACGGGCGTTGTAAGGTCTGCGTAGCGCCCAGCGGCCACCGAGCCGCGGGCGCCACTCATAACCACCCACCCCGCACAACCACCCACCCCGAGCGCACGGAAGGACGAGCATGGCGGCGAGCAAGCTGGTGATCGTGGAGTCCCCCGCGAAAGCCCAGACGATTGAGGGCTACCTGGGCCCCGACTACCATGTGACGGCCTCCATCGGGCACATCCGCGACCTGCCCCAGCCCAAGGAACTCCCCGACACCATGAAGAAGGGCCCCTACGGGCGCTTCGCCGTCAACGTCGAGGACGGGTTCAAGCCCTACTACATGGTCAACCCCGACAAGAAGAAGAAGGTCGCGGAACTGCGCAGGCTCCTCAAGGAGGCCGACGAGCTCTACCTGGCCACTGATGAGGACCGCGAGGGGGAGGCCATTGCCTGGCACCTGCTGCAGGTCCTCAAGCCCAAGGTCCCCGTCAAGCGCATGGTGTTCCACGAGATCACGAAGGAGGCCATCCAGCGGGCCCTCGACAACACGCGCGACCTGGACACGGACCTGGTGGACGCGCAGGAGACGCGCCGCATCCTCGACCGCCTCTACGGCTACGAGGTCTCCCCCCTGCTGTGGCGCAAGATCCGGCCCTCCCTGTCGGCCGGCCGCGTCCAGTCGGTGGCCACGCGCCTCGTGGTCGCCAGGGAACGGGACCGCATGGCCCACGTGAGCGCCGAGTACTGGTCGATCAACACCGCCTTCACCTGCGCCGGTCAGGCCTTCAGCGCCCGCGTGGCCTCCGTCGACGGGGCGGCGATCGCGACGGGCTCGGACTTCAGCGAGAAGGGCGGGCTGAGCGCCAAAGCCGTCAAGGCCGGCGTCCTCCACCTGGACGAGGCCACGGCCCGCTCCTACGCGCAGGCGCTGACTGACGCCCCGGCCTCGGTCGTCGACTCCGTGACCCGCAAGCCGTACCGGCGCCGCCCGGCCGCCCCATTCACGACCTCCACCCTGCAGCAGGAGGCCTCGCGCAAACTGCACTGGAACGCGTCGTCGACCATGCGCACCGCCCAGTCCCTCTACGAGTCCGGCTACATCACGTACATGCGCACCGACTCCACGGCGCTGTCGGGGCAGGCCATCCACGCCGCACGCGAGCAGGCCACCCAGCTCTACGGAGCCGAGGCCGTGGCCGAGGCCCCGCGCACGTACGGGACGGCGTCGAAGGGCGCGCAGGAGGCCCACGAGGCGATCCGTCCCGCCGGGGACCACTTCCGCACGCCGGGCGAGGTGGCCTCGTCCCTGTCCAAGCAGCAGCTGGCCCTGTACGACCTGATCTGGAAGCGCACGGTCGCCTCCCAGATGGCCGATGCGCGCGGGTACACGGCGACGATCCGCGTGCTCACGCGCATCGACGTCGACGGCGAGCGCCACGGCGTGGTGTCCTCCGCCTCGGGCACGGTGATCACCGCGCCGGGCTTCCGCCTCGCCTACCAGGAGGGGCGCGACCAGGGCCGCTACGACGCGGAGAAGGCGGACTCCGACTCGGAGAAGACCCTGCCCGACGTCGCCGAGGGCGACGCCGCCTCCCTCACCCGGGCGACGCCCGACGGGCACGAGACGCAGCCCCCGGGGCGCTACACGGAGGCCACGCTGGTCAAGACCATGGAGGAGCTCGGCATCGGGCGCCCCTCCACCTACGCGGCCACCATCCAGACGATCGGCGACCGCGGCTACGTGACGCACCGCGGGCAATACCTGGTCCCCACGTGGCTGGCGTTCTCCGTGACCCGCCTGCTCGAGGAGAACCTGGCGAACCTGGTGGACTACGACTTCACGGCCTCCATGGAGGGGGACCTGGACCGCATCGCAGCGGGGGAGGAGAACGGCGCGGAGTTCCTCTCCGGTTTCTTCTTCGGCCCCGACGGCTCGGGCGAGACCGGAGGCCTGCGGCACGACGTGGCCTCCCTGGGGGACGACATCGACGCGCGCGCCGTGAACTCGATCGACCTGGGGCGCGGGGTGACCCTGCGCGTGGGCCGCTACGGGCCGTACTTGGAGAAGGCGGACGGCGCCCGCGCGAACGTCCCGCCGGAGGTGGCCCCCGACGAGTTGGACGACCAGCTGGTGGACCAGCTCTTCGCCCGCGCAGCCGACGACGGGCGCGAGCTGGGCGTCGACCCGGACAGCGGCCACACGATCATCGTGAAGGACGGGCGCTACGGCCCCTACGTCACCGAGGTCCTTCCCGAGCCCGAGGGGGACGTCGGCGCGAAGGCGAAGAAGAACGCCGCCAAGCCCAGGACCGCCTCCCTGTTCAAGACGATGGACATCTCCACTGTGACGCTGGCCGAGGCGCTCCAGCTGCTGTCCCTGCCGCGCGAGGTGGGGGTCGATCCGGCCACGGGCGAGGCGATCACCGCGCAGAACGGCCGCTACGGCCCCTACCTGAAGAAGGGGACGGACTCGCGCACCCTGGCCAGCGAGGACCAGCTCCTGACGATCACGCTCGACGAGGCACTGGCGGTCTACGCCCAGCCCAAAACGCGGGGCCGAGGCGTGGCCCGGCCGCCGCTGCGCGAGTTCGGCGAGGACCCGATCTCCGGCAAGAAGGTCACCGTCAAGGACGGGCGCTTCGGCCCCTACGTGACGGACGGCGAGACGAATGTGACGGTGCCCCGCGCGGAGACGGTCGAGGACCTGACCGCCGAGCGCGCCTACGAGCTGTTGGCCGACAAGCGGGCCAAGGGGCCCGCGCCCAAGCGGACCCGCAAGACCGCCGCGAAGAAGACGGCGGCCAAGAAGACGGCGACGAAGAAGACGGCCAAGAAGGCCACTGCGAAGAAGGCGGCGCCCAAGGAGAAGGCGCCGGGGACGGGGGCCGGCGGCGAGTAGCCGCCGGGCGCTCCCCGGGTGGGCGCGTCCTGCGCGGCTCACGCGTTTCGGCCGGTGGCGTGGGAAGATAAGCCCATGCATCTGACCAAGGGGAGTTCCATGAGTCCGCGCGGAGTCTTCATCACCTTCGAGGGTGTTGACGGCGCTGGCAAGACCACGCAGATCCGCAACGTCCGCGAATGGTTCGAGGAGCGCGGCTTCGAAGTGGTGATGACCTGCGAACCCGGAGGGACGCCCCTGGGGGCGGAGCTGCGGCGGCTGGTTCAGAACGGGCCCGACGACATCGATCCGCGCACGGAGGCGCTGCTGTACGCGGCGGACCGCGCCTACCACGTCGCCACTGTCGTGCGCCCCGCCCTGGCCAGGGGCGCCGTGGTCCTGGGCGACCGCTACATCGACTCCTCCTTGGCCTACCAGGGCGCCGCCCGCAGCCTCGGGGTGGACGAGATCGCCGCGATGTCGGCGTGGGCGACGGAGGGGCTGAGCCCCCGCACGACTTTCCTGCTCGATTTGCCGCCCGAGGTGGGGGCGGGCCGGCGCACCGACGCCCCCGACCGGATGGAGCGCGAGTCCGCGGACTTCCACGAGCGTGTGCGCCGCGAGTACCTGCGCTTGGCGGACGCCGAGCCCGACAGGATCGTCGTCATCGACGCGGTGGGCACCCGCGAGGAGGTGTTCTCCGAGATCAGGGGCGTCCTCGTCGAGCGCTTCGCGGACAGCGCCCCCGTCTCCGGCGCCGCGTCCGCCAGCGGGGGAGGCCCCGCACTGGAGAGCGGCGCCCCAGTGCCGGACCGGGCCTCCGACCCGGATCGGGGCGCGCCGGCCCAGGAGGACGGGACCGGGG
>NZ_CP017298.1:1887794-1913639 GCF_001746855.1 Pauljensenia hongkongensis
CGGGCGCCCGCCAGCGGGGGCGCCCCCGCGCCGGACCACGACCCCCGGGCAGGGGCGCCCGCCGGGGACCGGGCCTCCGACCCGGATCGGGGTGCCCCGGCGTCGGACCAGACCTCCGCCCCGGCCCCCTCCTCGGCGAGGCGCAGGGCGCGCTGTGGGAACTGTGATGGACGGTGTCTTCTCCGGGCTGATCGGGCAGGAGGCGGCGGTCGCCGTCCTGCGCGAGGCGGCCGGATCCGCGCGCGCGACCACCGCCGCGGGGGACGGGGAGGGAGCGCGGGCCATGAGCCACGCGTGGCTCATCACGGGCCCGCCCGGATCGGGGCGCTCCGTCGCCGCCACGGCCTTCGCCGCGGCCCTCCAGTGCACGGGCGAGCCCGTGGGCTGCGGCCAGTGCCCGGGCTGCCGGACGACATTGGCGAAGACCAACGCCGACGTGGTCTTCGTGGCCACCGAGACCTCGATCATCACCGTCGACACCGCGCGCTCCCTGGTGCAGCAGGCGCAGAGCTCCCCCTCCCAGGGGAAGTGGCGCGTCCTCGTGGTCGAGGACGCGGACCGTTTGGGCGAGTCCGGGGCGAACGCCCTGCTCAAGGCAATCGAGGAGCCCCCCGCGCACACTGTGTGGTTGCTGTGCGCGCCGAGCCCGGAGGACATGATCGCCACGATCCGTTCCCGCTGCCGCTGCCTGGGGCTGCGCATCCCCCGCGCGGGCGCCGTCGCCGACCTGCTGGTGGACGAGGGCGTCGCAGACCCGGAGACGGCGCTGGAAGCCGCGCGCGCCGCGCAATCGCACATCGGCCTGGCCAGGGCGCTCGCCCGCGACCCGCAGATGCGCCAGCGCCGCCGTGAGATCATCACGGCGCCCGCGCGCGTGCGCAGCGTCGGCGAGGCGGTCATCGCCGCAGGGCGCCTGTTGGAGACCGCGAGGGCCCAGGCGGACGCGCAGGTCGGCGAGCGCAACGCCCGCGAGAAGTCCGAGTTGCTGCGCCAGCTCGGCATGGACGAGGGGGAGCGCGCCACGAAGCAGTCCCGCGCGCTCCTGCGCCAGCTCGAGGAGGACCAGAAGAGGCGCGCCAAACGCGCCCTCACCGACGCCCTCGACCGCGCCCTGGTGGATCTGCTCGCCATCTACCGGGACGTGCTCATGGTCCAGCTGGACTCCCGGCAGGAGCTCATCAACACGGACCTGTCCGACCTGGTCCACGGGATCGCAGCCGACTCCAGCCCCGCGCAGACCATGGCGCGCGTCGACCACATAGAGCAGGCGCGCAGACGGCTCATCGCGAATGGCAACGTTCTGCTGGTCCTGGAGGCGATGGTGGTCTCCCTGCGGCCCCAGGCGTAGGCCGCCGCTACTATTGCCCCATGAATACTCGCCAGATCTGGGCGACGGTCGTCGCCGTCGTCGCCGTTGTCGCCGTCGTCTGCGTCACGGGGTTCTACTACGGGTGGTTCGCCCCGCTCCAACTGGAGGGGGCAGCGGGGCCGGTCGCCTCCTGGACGCCCCGCGGTGACGGGACCGACGACTACTACTCCCAGAAGCTCGTGTGGGGCTCCTGCGACGACGTCACCCTCAACGAGGGCAAGGGCGAGAACACGGACGACCCCACCGTCTACCAGTGCGCGAGGGTGAGCGCCCCCCTGGACTGGGACGCCCCGTCCGGTGAGTCGATCGAGCTCGCTGTCGCTGTCCGCCGGTCGGGGACGGCGAACGCCCCCTTCCTCTTCGTCAACCCGGGCGGCCCCGGAGGGGCCGTCGTCGAGAGCCTCCCCTACTACGCGGGGTCCCTCCTGGGCAAGAAAGTGGTCCGGGCCTACGACATCGTCGCGCTGGATCCCAGGGGCGTCGGGCAGTCGACGCCCGTGAGGTGCCTGAGCGACTCGGAGCGCGATGAGAAGAACGCGGGCGGGGACGGCAGCTCCGACACTGCGGACCTGGCTCCCGACGAGATCGTCGCCGCCGCCGAGCAGGAGTCCGCCGACTTCGCGGCCGGCTGCGAGCGGTTGACCGGGGAACTGTACAAGCACGTGGACACGGTGTCCGCCGCCAAGGACTTCGACCTGGTGCGCGCCCTGGTGGGGGCGCCCGCCCTCAACCTGCTCGGGTACTCCTACGGGACGTTCCTGGGCGCCACTTACGCGGGGCTCTTCCCGGACAAGGTGGGCCGTTTCGTGCTCGACGGCGCGGTCGATCCCGCTGTGGACGTCAACGAGATGTCGGCCATGCAGATGCGCGGCCTCGACGCCGCCATCCAGCACTGGATAGACGACTGCCAGGCCGGGCCCCGTTGCCCGCTGGGCAAGTCCCACGCGGACGGGGTCTCCACGCTCGTGTCCTTCATCAAGGCGCTGGAGTCGCAGCCCATGCGGACGCGGGACCCCCAGCGCCCCCTCACCTCGAACCTCGCCCTCTCCGCGATCTACGGGGCGATGTACGACACGTCGTGGTACCAGACGCTGACCAGCGCGGTGGGCCAGGCGATCTCGAACGCCGACGGCAGCGCCCTGCTGGAGATCGCGGATCTGCTCAACGAGCGCAACGACGACGGGACGTACAGCGGGAACTCGCTGGACGCCCTGGTGGTCGTCAACAACCTCGATTACGGGCCGGTCGGAACGGTCGACGAGTGGGCGGAGGCGGCCAGCGCCCTCGAGGCGGAGCTGCCGATCATGGGGCCCTACGGCGGGTACCCGTCGGCGGGCCTGGCGGCGTGGCCGACCGCCCACGCCGAACGCGCCCCGATCACGGCCGCGGGGGCGGCGCCCATCGTGGTCGTCGGGACCACGCACGACCCCGCCACCCCGTACCCGATGGCGCAGGCCCTGGCGTCCCAGCTCTCCAGCGGGGTCCTGGTCTCCGTCGAGGGGTGGGACCACACGTCGTACAAGCGGGGCGGGAACCAGTGCGCCGTGGACGCGGTCGAGAAGTACCTGGTGGACGGGACGGTCCCCCAGTCAGGCCTCATGTGCCAGTGAGGGCGCCTGTGACGGGAACCATGTGATGGCCGCCCGTTCAGGTTTGCCTCGGGCGCGCCGTGCCATTAGAGTTGTGCCGTTGCCCCAGCGCCCCCCGACGGGGGCGGGGCGCGCCGCCTTAGCTCAGTCGGCAGAGCGATTCACTCGTAATGAATAGGTCGTGGGTTCGATTCCCACAGGCGGCTCCCAGAACCCGCGCCATCGCCGATGGCGCGGGCTACGCCTACGCTCCGGGGCGCGGGCGACCGCGGCCCACCGGGCGCACCGCTGCCGGTCGCAGCCGCAACACGGAGGGCCACGGCGTTATTCCATCGCGGGGCCCGTTCGTGAGCCTTCCGACGAACGGGCGCGTACGCTCGCTTTTCTGGGACTTAAGGACCATGATGGAGGGGTGTCCGGGGGCCTTGCGGGCCCCCGTCCCCCGTGGTCCGGCCCGGCGCGGGCTCCGGACCCGCCAACCTAGACAAGGAGATCCGCTATGACTGTTGAATCCACCGGTTTCAAGGCTTCCGACGTCCTCGCCGGCGAACTGCAGAAGGTGCTGGTGGACGTCACCGCCCTGTCCCTGGTGGGCAAGCAGCTCCACTGGAACATCACCGGCGAGGGCTTCCGCTCGCTCCACCTGTACCTCGACGAGGTCGTCGATATCGCCCGCGGGGCCTCCGACGAGTTCGCCGAGCGCATGCGCGCGGTCTTCGCCGTCCCCGACGCGCGCCCGGACGTGGTCGCCCAGAGCAACTCGCTGCCCGCCGTGCCCGAGGCCCTGGTGACGACCTCCGAGGGCGCCGACCTGGCCGTCGCCGCGATCACCGCGACCGTGGGCACCATGCGCGACGTGCACGAGAAGGTCGACGCCGAGGACTCCGCCTCCGCCGACATCCTCAACGACTACATCCGCCGCCTCGAGCAGCAGGCGTGGTTCATCCGCTCCCAGAACGGGCGGGACTGACGCGCGGGCCCGCGGCCCAGTGCCGCCCCCGGGGGACCCCGGGGGCGGCTTTTTCACGACACGGCGTCATGAATGACCGCCGTCACATCCGATAGGGTGGTGGTCATGACGGACGACCGAACGAACGGCGCGCCAGCGCCCGGGGACGGCCACGGAGCGCGGCGCCCCGCCGTGGTCCTGGCCAACCTGGGGACCCCGAGCGCCCCGACCCCTTCCCATGTCAGGCGCTTCCTGCGCGAGTTCCTGTCGGACCGGCGGGTGGTCGAAACTCACCCGCTGCTGTGGCGCCCCGTCCTGGAGGGCGTCGTCCTGCGCGTGCGCCCGCGGGTCGTCGCCAAGAAGTACGCGGGCATCTGGACTCCGCAGGGCTCCCCCCTCATGCGCTACACCCTCCGGCAGGCGGAGCTGCTGGGGCGCAGGATGCCCGACGTGGACGTCCAGGCGGCGATGCGCTACGGCGAACCCGGCCTGGGCGCCGTCCTCGACGCCCTGCACGCGCGGGGCACCAGGCGCGTCGCCGTGCTGCCCGCCTACCCGCAGTACTCGGCGACCACGGTGGCCTCCCTCAACGACGTGGCCGCCCAGTGGCTGCGCCGCAACCGAGACGGATTCGACCTGCGCCTCGTGCGCTCCTTCCCCACCGCCCCGGCCTACATCGACGCGCTGGCATCGGCGCTGGAGTCGCACTGGGGCCGCTGCGGGCGCCCCGATTTCGCGGCCGGGGACGCGGTGGTCGTGTCCTTCCACTCGATCCCCGAGGCGATGGACCGGGCCGGGGACCCGTACCGCTCGGAGTGCATGGGGACTGTGGCGGCCCTGGAGGCGCGCCTCGGGCTGGCGCGGGGGGCCCTCACCGTCGCCTTCCAGTCCGTTTTCGGCCCCGCGGCGTGGCTGGGGCCCGCCACGATCGACACGGTGACGCGGCTCGGAGCCCGGGGGTGCGCCCGGCTCGACGTGATCTGCCCCGGGTTCATGGCGGACTGCCTGGAGACCCTGGAGGAGATCGACCAGCTCAACCGGGAGGCCTTCACCCGGGCCGGGGGCTCCGGTTTCCACTACGTCCCGTGGGGCAATGACTCCGAGGGGGCGGTGTCGGCGCTCGCCGAGCAGGCCCGCACCGCAGTCGCCGGTTGGGTGTAGGCCCGGGGCCGGTCGGCGCTCTTGTCACATCGGACCGGGCTGCGGACCGATCCCCGCGCCGGCGGGCCCGGCGTTAGCCTCGTGGCATGACTCCCCACAGCGACCCCTCCCCCTGTCCCCGTTCCGCGGCGCCCGCCTCGTTCGCCACGCGGGCGGTCCACGTCCGCTTCGACCCCGATCCCGTCACCGGGGACGTGGTCCCCCCGGTCCACGTGTCCTCCACCCACGTCCAGAACAGCCCCGGCGACCTCAAAGAGGGGTTCGAGTACGGGCGCTGCGGCAATCCGACGACGAACGCGTTCGCCGGGGCGCTGGCCGCACTGGAGGGGGCTGAGCACGGCTTCGCCTTCCCGTCGGGCATGAGCGCCGAGGACACGCTCGTCCGCCTGCTCACGCGCGCGGGCGACCACGTCATCCACTCGACGGACGTGTACGGGGGCACGCACAAGCTCTTCTCCGTCATCAAGCCCGCCGAGGGCGTCTCCTCCGAGGCCGTCGACCTGACCGACGCGGAAAGGGCGGCGCGGGCCATCGGGGAGCGCCGACCGGCGCTGGTGTGGGTGGAGACCCCGTCGAACCCCTTCCTCACCGTCACCGACATCGAGGCCGTCGCGGAGCTCACCCACCGGGCGGGGGGCCTGCTGGTCGTGGACAACACCTTCGCCACCCCCGTCCTGCAAAGGCCCCTGGAGCTGGGGGCCGACGCCGTCGTCCACTCGACGACGAAGTACGTGGGCGGCCACTCGGACGTGGTGGGCGGCGCAGTGGTCCTGCGCGACGGCCTGCGCCTCCCGGACCGCATCGAGCCCTTCTTCGGCGACCGCGACGCCGCCGCCGAGATGGCGGGGCTGCAGATGACGGTGGGCGCCGTCGAATCACCGCGCGACGCGCACCTGGCGCACAGGGGGCTCAAGACGCTCGCCCTGCGCGTGGAGCGGCACTGCGCCAGCGCCCAGCGCGTCGCCGAGTTCCTCCAGTCCCATCCGAAGGTGGCGGCCGTCCACTACCCGGGGCTGCCCGGCCACCCCGGCCACGCCCTCGCCCGGCGCCAGAACCCCCTCGGGGTCGGCGGTGTGCTCTCCTTCGAGGTGGCCACTGAGGAGCAGGCGCTGGTCCTGTGCACCCGCACGCGCGTGTTCGCGCTCGCGGCGTCGCTGGGGGCCGCGGAGTCCCTCATCGAGCACCCGGCGGTCATGACCCACTCGACGCGCGCGGGGGGCGTCGGCGGGGTCCCCGGGACGCTGCTGCGCCTGGCGGTGGGGCTGGAGGACGCGGCGGACCTCATCGCGGACCTCGACCAGGCCCTCGCCCGGATCTGAGGGCGCGGGCCAGGGCCGAGGCGGCGGTCGCCGAGGCGGTGGCCACGATGGCGGGGACCAGGATCCCCGCGCCCTGCTGGGTGAACTCGGCGACCAGGACCAGCCCCGTGAAGGGGGCGCCCATGGAGGCGCCGAGGAAGACGGCGGCCCCGATGAACACGTGGGCGGCGACGGGGGAGCCCGGCCACGCCTGCGACCACGCCAGACCGGACAGCGCGCCCAGCCCCGCGCCCAGCGCGACCGCGGGGGTGAGGACGCCGCCCCACGCGCCCGCCCGGATCGTCACGAGGGTGGCCACGGCCTTCGCGGCGAGCACGAGTGCGGCCACCGCCAGCCCGGCCCCGCCCGCCCACGCGGCGTCGAACTGGGTCTGGGCGCTGGCCTGCCCGTTGCCGAGCACGGAGGGCACCCACACGGACAGCGCGCCGACCGCTGTGAACGCCACGGGCAGGGTCCACAGGAGGCGGGCGCCGCGCGGGCGCGCCCCCGAGGCGGCGGCCACCGCTCCCTTGAACGCCCATCCCAGCCACCCGATGACGGCGCCGAAGACTGCCGCCCACACGGTCAGCGAGAGCGATGGGGACAGGTCGGGGACTGTGTAGAACGGCTCCGGGCGCGCCCACCCGGTGGAGACCAGGACGGCGATGCCGGAGGCGGCCAGTGCGGCCGCGCACGCGCGCGCGGACATCCCGACCAGCAGGATCTCCAATGTGTACACGGCCCCGGACAGGGGGATCGAGTAGACGGCCGCCAGCCCGGCTCCGGCGCCGCAGGCGACGATGATGCGGCGGTCCCGGGGGGACAGGCCCAGGCGGTCGCCCATCCACGCGCTCAGGGAGGCGGCGACCTCGCGGGGCGCGACCTCGCGTCCCACCGAGGCGCCGAGGGCGACGACCCCGATCTGGGTGAGCGCGTGCCACAGGGCGCGGACGACGGGCATTGACTCCCCCTGGACGCACCGGGCGACTGGGACGACGTCCTTGTTGGAGCGGAACAGCAGTGTCCAGGAGATCCCCCCGATGGCGCCCGATGCGGCGAGCACCGCGACGCGCTTCCACCAGGGGGCGGCTTCGACTGCTTCGAGGAGGGTCCCCGAGTGGGCGTCCCACACGAGTGCGGTGAGCGAGTGGAGGATGTGGATGCAGGCGAGGCCGACCAGGCCGGCGATGATCCCTGTGAGCGCCGTCGCGCAGGCGAAGCGGATCGTGTCCGCGAGTGCCGGGTGGTGGGGCCGCCGGGGCTCCGGGGGCGGGGGGGTCACTGGGGTCGGCCGTCCAATCTCGTTGCGACACGGGTGAAGAGCGTGGTGAGGACGCGGATCTCCTCCTCGGATATGCCGTCGAGGAAGAGCTCGCGGATGACGGAGCGCTGGACCAGGGCGGCGCTCTGGAACACGCGGGATCCCTCGTCGGTGAGCAGGACGAGGCCGCCGCGCCCGTCGCCCTTGCACGCCTCCCTGCGCACGAGGCCGCGCGCCTCGAGCCGTTTGAGGGTGTGGGTGAGGCGGGAGCGGGAGAAGACGACTTGTTTCGCCAGGACCGAGGGCCGCACCCCGGAGTCGGCGGCGCGCGAGGTCATGAGCAGCACCGAGTACTCCGCCATCGACAGGCGGGCTTCGCGTTTGAGGGCTGATTCTATGCGTTCTGTCAAGCGTGCGGTTGTTGTGAAATACGTCTCCCAGGCGTGCGCCCTCCTGGAAAAGTGTGCGGGGGTGGTGGGCACGTTTTCTCCTTCGTGGGGCTTCTCCGCGGGCGGCGGCGCGCACGGCGGCGGATGCAGCTCAGTATAACTTTTCGTAGTGGTTCCGGGACTGTGACACGGAACGGCCCGCGCTCCGCCCGGCTGTGGAAGGGGGAATAAGCGGGGAGGGGGACGGGGCGGCGGGAATGGAATAGAAGGGCGCCGGCCCGGGAAGGCCTATACGGTATTCGCGGCATTGCGCATTGCGGAGGCGCGGCAATGGGATACAGTTAACGTGATATTCACCCGCATACTCCTGGCAAAGGAAGGCATCGATGAAGACAACCAAAACCATCACCGAGGTTTTCGATGATTTCGACGGGACTCCCGCCGATCAGAGCGTGCGCTTCGCGTTCAATGGGGCGACCTACGAGATCGACCTGACCCGGGCGCACTTCGAGGAGTTCGCCGAGGCGCTGCAGCCGTGGATCAAGGCTGGCCGCCGTATCGGCTCCGGTGCCCCGCGGTCTTTGAAGAAGCGCCGCAAGCGCACCCAGCGCGAGGTCGAGGAAGCGGCGAGCATCTCCATGGCGAACGCGAAGATGCGCAAGTGGGCGGGGGAGAACGGGTACTCCGTGTCCCCCAAGGGCCGTATTCCGCAGAAGGTTGTCGAGGCCTACCTCGAGGCGAACCCGAACGAGTGAGTGCGGGCGGATAACGCTGTGCCACAGGGGCGCGGGGCGGCCCGCGCCCCTTCGTGTATTCCGCAGGAGCGCCGAACGGGGGCGGGGACGGCTCTGCGGGGCCGTTGTCATAGCGGCGGGCCCCTTGGGCAGTACCGCGTTGTGCGGGCGTTATAACGCTTGCGCAGTGGCGCCCTCCATGAGGGCGGCGCAGTTCGCGCAACGGGACGTGCGGGTGGCGGTGGGCTAGAAGGTGGGGATGAAGATCTCGACGCGGCGGTTGGCCTGGCGCCCGGCGGGGTTGTCGGTCCCGTCGTCGTTGGTGTTGGGGGCGACGGGTTTGGTCTCGCCGAAGCCCTGCCAGTCCAAGGAGGCGGTGGCGCCGTTCTTCTTGAGCTCGTCCACCACCGCCTTGGCGCGCTGCTCGGACAGGGTCTGGTTGAAGGCCTCGTCGCTGATGGAGTCGGTGTGCCCGTAGACGTGGGCCGCGGGGACCTTCGCGTCGGCCAGGACGCTGGCGAGTTTGGCCAGGGTGTCCGCGGCGTCGGCGCGCACAGCGGACTCGCCGAAGTCGAAGAGCACGCCGTCTTGCAGCGTGATCGTCGTCCCGCACGACTCCACCGGCTTGAGCGATCCGACCGGCGGGAAGGAGCCGATGCTCCCCACGGCGGGCACCGGGTCCGCCTTGATGCTCTTCCCGTTGACCAGTGCCGTTCCGTCGCCGTAGTTCACGATGTTCAGACCGGTCTTGTCGCTGTACGTGCCGCCGCCGTCGCCGTAGTTCACGATGGAGACGCCGGTCTTCGAATTGGAGTAGTTGCCCGAGCCCCCGGTGTAGATGGTGATATTGTCGCCGGTCTCCGAGTTCACGTAGAATCCCGATCCGTCGCCGTAGGAGACGATCTGCAGTGCCGGGGAGTTGTAGTTCCCGCTGCCGCCGGGGTACACGACGATCTGCTCGTTGGTGTCGCTGTTGGTGTAGTTTCCCGAGCCGTCGCCGTAGTAGACCAGCGTGATCGGCCCGTCTGTGATGGTGCCGGATCCGTCGCCGTAGTTGGTGACGCCCTGGTCCCCGTTCCTGGAGTACCCGGATCCGTCGCCGTAGAGGACCGTGTTGCCCCCATTGGCCAGCAGCGAGCCCCCGTCGCATGCGGCGGGGGCAACGGTGATCCCGGGCACCGAGGCGATGGCGGTCGCGGTGTCGATGACGGCCTTGTCGGCGTTCTGCGCGAAAACCCCGATCGGGGGCAATGTGAACAGGGGGATGGGCGGGATCTCGCCCGGCTTGTACCCCGGTACGGCCGGCGCCGAGGCGGTGGCGCTGGTGGTCGGCGAGGGCGCGGTGCCGGATTGGGCCGGGCCCTGGGACTGGGAGGAGGGACTGCCCGCGGAGCAACCGGCGGCGAGTGCGGCCGCGGCGGCGAGGGCCACGAGGGGCGAACGGCGGAGGGACATGAGGGGTACCTCAATCTCTGGTCGTCGGAAGGGGGAGTGGGAAGCGGGTAGGGCGCTATGTGCTCGGATGGGACTGGCCGCGCTGGCGCCGCGTCCCGACGGATCCCCCGTTGGGCGCCACGGTGCGCGCGGGCGGAGGGGCTTCCCGGGGTCGCCCCCGAGTGCCCAGCGGTGTGCTGACAGGTGGATTGTCCCGTGCGCGAGGGGGAAAGCGCAATACGGCGCGGAGCCGCCGTTCGCACGACGGGACGTGCGGGTGGCGGTGCGCGCTCCCCCGGTGTCAGCGGCCCTGTTCGACCGTGTTCTCCGCGCCGGTGTCCGACGCGACCTGCGGGGCCGGCCCCTGGACGTAGTAGATCTCGTTGTCGGAGCCGCTGAAGCTCACGCGCTGGGCCGAGTTCACGTGGATGTCGTTCTCCGACCCGTTCACCTTGATCTCGGTGACGTCGCCTCCGGTGACGTCGACGTTCGAAGCGTTCACGACAACGGTCTTCGTCCCGGAGGGGAGCGCCACGGTGGTGTTCGATTCGTCGATCGTGTAAACGCCGTCGCCGCTGAGGGCGTTGCCGGCTGAGTCTGCGGCGGAGCTGGCCGCGTTGCCCGCTGCCCCTGCGGCCGAGCTGGCGGCGTTGCCCGCTGCCCCCGCGGCGGAACTGGCGGCGTTGCCGGCGGCCTCGGCGCCCGCCGCGGACGAGGCCGCGTCCTGGGCGGGGGTGGCGTTGTTGCTCCCGCAGGCGCTCAGGGCGAACCCTGCGGCGGCCGCGATGGAGATGCTGGCGAGGACTGCGAGGGGGCTCTTGCGAATGGACATGGTCTCTCCTCCGGTGGGCGTGCGATGAGGTGCACCTGAAGGCTATCCCAGCTGGTAAGCGTACGAGCGTTAGTTGTGGACAAACCTCGGGTGGGCTCAGGGTTTCCCCGGGGGATCGTTCCATATCGTGGGACAGGGGCCGGGATCGGTCCCGTGAACGCCGTCACGGCGGGTGTGAGCGGGGGTGAAGATGTGGGAGAATCGGGGCATGACCTACAAACTGGTGCTGCTCCGCCACGGCGAGAGCGAATGGAATGCGAAGAACCTCTTCACCGGTTGGGTTGACGTTCCGCTGTCGGACAAGGGCCGCGCGGAGGCTACCCACGGTGGTGAGCTCCTCAAGGAAGCGGGCGTCACCCCCGACCTCCTGTTCACGTCGATGCTGCGTCGCGCGATCGTGACCGCGAACCTGGCCCTCGACGCCGCCGACCGCCATTGGATCCCCGTCGAGCGCGACTGGCGCCTCAACGAGCGCCACTACGGCGCCCTGCAGGGGAAGAACAAGAAGGAGATCCGCGACGAGTACGGTGAGGAGCAGTTCATGCAATGGCGCCGCTCCTACGACGTGCCTCCGCCGCCCATCGAGGCCGGGAGCGAGTTCTCCCAGGACGCCGACCCCCGTTACGCCGGCGAGCCCATCCCCGCCACCGAGTGCCTCAAGGACGTCCTCGAGCGCCTGCTGCCCTACTGGGAGGGCACCATCGTTCCCGCGATCAAGACGGGGAAGACCGTTCTCATCGCCGCGCACGGGAACTCGCTGCGCGCGATCGTCAAGCACCTCGACGACATCTCCGACGGCGACATCGCCGGGGTCAATATCCCCACCGGCATTCCGTTGGTGTACGAACTCGACGAGGAGACCCTCAAGCCCGTGAAGAAGGGCGGCACCTACCTGGATCCCGAGGCCGAGGCGAAGATCGCCGCAGTCGCGAACCAGGGCAAGTGACCTGGGGGCGCCCGCCCCTCGCACGTGGTCGGCCTGGCGCTACTGGTCCCCCGCAGCACCGCTGCGGGGGACCGTCCATACGATCAAGCGGGGCGCCCCTGCTGTGGTTCGGGTTCCCCGTTCCGCCGCGCTCAGACGAGCGCGTTGATGACCGCGTACACGAGAACGACGACCGCTCCGGCCAGGCCGAGCGCGCCGATGTATTGGACGGGGATGTAGAAGACGCTGTGCCGGTTGCGCAGGGCGGAGCGCGCCTCCGCGTACTGCTCGGCGGCGGTCCGCTCGACGAACGCCTCGGCCTCGTCCTGCGAGGAGGGGGCGACGCCGGGGGAGACCTGCAGCGTCCCATCGCTCATGCTGCCGACGAGGCGCGCCCGCACCTCGTCGGCGTGGGCCCGGGCCCTCGCCTCCGCGCTCACGACGTTGAGCCGCCAGCCGATGGCGAAGCAGATGAGGCCGGCCACCGCCAGCATCGTCGCTATCGCGAAGTGCGCGTCCTTGGCGATGGACCACGTGTTCCCGTTCGCGGTCCCGCCGGTGATGTTGGCGACCAGAGTGCCCACGAGGCCTCCGCCGACCATTGCCACGAGCAATATGGGCAGACCCCATCCTCTCCAAACAATCATGGGCCCAGACTACCGGAGCGGGGCTTGCGGGCACTAGCCCTTCCCGTGTGATCCCGACCGTTCGGTCGGCCCGCCGGGGCGGGGACGGCGCCGTGCGCCGGCGGTGCGGCAGGGGCGCGCGCGGGGGCCAACTGGTAGAATAGGACCGCTATTCATACACACCGCAGGAGTTCGCCCATGTCCTTCGAGATCGGCCAGACGGTTGTCTACCCGCACCACGGTGCTGCCACTATCGAAGAGATCACGACCCGTTCGATCCGGGGCGCGGAGAAGACGTACCTCAAACTCCGTGTGAACCAGGGCGACCTCACCATCGAGGTCCCCGCCGACAACGTCGACCTGGTGGGCGTGCGCGACATCGTCGACGAGGACGGACTGGAGGAGGTCCTCTCCGTCCTGCGCGCCCCCTACGTCGAGGAGCCCACCAACTGGTCCCGGCGCTTCAAGGCCAACCAGGAGAAGATCGCCACCGGCGATATCGTCAAGGTCGCCGAAGTGGTCCGCGACCTCACGCGCCGCGACGACTTGAAGAAACTGTCCACCGGTGAGAAGCGTATGCTCACGAAGGCCCGCGGCATCCTCACCTCCGAGCTCGCCCTCGCCCGCGGCATCGACAAGGCCGACGCCGCCGCCCGACTCGACGGCATTCTCGCCGAGGGGCGCATCGACGAGGCGGGCCTCGACGCCGAGTGAGCCGCCTCGTCGCCGTCCTCACCGCAGCGGGGTCCGGCTCCCGACTCGGATGCGGGGGGCCCAAGGCGCTCGTCCCGTTGGCGCACCGCCCCCTGCTGTGGTGGGCCGCGCGCGCCCTGGTCGAAGCGGGGGCCACGGCCATCGTCGTCACCGCCCCCGCTGAGGCGGTCGCAGAGTTCCGCAGTGCCCTGGAGGGCGTCGGAGCCGAGGTGGTGGTGGTCGCGGGGTCCGCTGCCTCGCGCCAGGCCTCGGTGGCGAACGGGCTCGGGGCGCTGCCCCCCTTGGACGCCGATGACGTGGTCCTGGTCCACGACGCCGCCCGGCCGCTCACGCCGCCCTCGATGATCCGCCGCGTCGCCGACGCGGTGCGCTCCGGCTGTGACGCCGTCATCCCCACCGTCCCCGTCGCGGACACGGTCAAGGTCGTCGTCCCCCTCGCCGGGGGACTGGGCCTGGTGGAGGGGACGCCGGACCGCAGTTCCCTGGCGGCGGTCCAGACCCCCCAGGGTTTCACGTGGCACACTCTGCGCGACGCCCATAGGGCGGGTGCCGCGCGCGCCGCGGACGAGGGGGCCGCGGCCACCGACGACGCGGGCCTCGTCGAGGCGCTGGGGATCGCGGTCCACACGGTGGCGGGGGACCCGGCCGCCCTGAAGATCACGCGCCCGGAGGATCTGGTCGTGGCGGAGCACCTGGCCGCCCGTGCCGGGGCGGGCGCCCGGTGACGGCCGCCCGTCTTTCCCTACAAAATTTAAAACAAGTGCTGCTCCCGTGGTAGGTTTTCCCCATGATCCACGCGGGCGCCCCGACGGCGGCGCCCAGTAGTCGAGGAGGAGCCCCATGGCCACCAGCGCCCCATCCGCCCAGCAGACCGGGGTCATCAACCGCAGCGTCATCGAATGGGCCGCGTGGGACTGGGGGAGCGCGGCGTTCAACGCGGTCGCCACCACCTTCGTCTTCACCACCTACCTCACCTCCGACGGGGTCTTCACCGACTCCGGGACCGCCAACTCGTGGCTGAGCGCGGGCATGACCGTGGCGGGCCTGGTCATCGCGGTCCTGGCCCCCATCACGGGCCAGCGCGCCGACCGGCGCGGCAAGGGCGGCGTCTGGCTCGGCTGGTTCACCGGGGCAGTCGTGGTGTGCCTGTTCGCCATGTACTTCGTGCACCCCGCCTCAGCGCTGGGGCCGCAGGGGTCGCTCGCGCTCGGCATCGTCCTGCTGGGCCTGGGCAACGTGTTCTTCGAGTTCGCCTCGGTCAACTACAACGCGATGCTCAACCACCTGGGCACCAAGGAGAACCGCGGCAGGATCTCCGGTTTCGGCTGGGCGTCGGGGTACATCGGGGGCATCGTGCTGCTCCTGGTGCTCTACGTGTGCCTCATCGGGAACAACCTGCTGGGGGTGCCCACCGAGGACCACCTCAACATCCGGGTCGCGATGCTGGTCGCCGGCCTGTGGTTCGGCGGGTTCGCCGTGCCCGTGATCCTGCGCCCGCCCCTGCCGGAGAACCCCCGCCACGACGGCTCCCGCGAATCCATCGTGGACTCCTACAGGCTCCTGTGGAGGACCGTGGTCACCCTGCGCAGGGAGGCGCCGCACAGCCTTTTCTTCCTCATCGCCTCCGCCGTGTTCCGCGACGGGCTGGCGGGGGTGTTCACCTTCGGCGCCGTCCTCGCCAAGAGCGCCTTCGGCTTCAGCGCAGGCGACGTCATGCTCTTCGCGATCGCCTCCAACGTCGTCGCGGGCCTGGCGACCGCGGCCTTCGGTTTCCTGGACGACCGGATCGGCCCGAAGAAGGTCATCATCGTCTCGCTCAGCGCGATGGTCCTGGCCGGCTTCGGCGTGTTCGCGCTGCACAGCCGGGGCGCCATCGTGTTCTGGACTCTGGGCCTGGTGCTCTGCATCTTCGTGGGGCCCACCCAGTCCGCCTCGCGCTCCTTCCTCTCGCGCATCATCCCCGAGGGCCGCGAGGGAGAGGTCTTCGGCCTCTACGCCACCACCGGCCGGGCCGTGTCCTTCCTGGCTCCCGCCATGTACTGGGTGTCCCTGGCGATCGGCAGCGCCATCACGCCCGCCGGCCAGGACCACACCTACTGGGGGATCCTCGGCATCATGCTCATCCTGCTGGTCGGCCTGGCGCTGACGATCCCCGTCAAAGCGGACCGGGCGACCCTGGACCACATGGAGTAGGGCGTGGAACTGACGGGGTCGTGGGAGCGCGTTCTCCCGCAGGACGTGGTCCGGCGCTTCGATTTCTACGAGACGCGGCAGGCGGGCGCGATCCTGCGGGCAGTCGATGGCGAGCAGTTCGACGAGGTCGTCGACGTGCTCCGCCGCTTCGAGATCCGCCGCGCGGACCTGGTCAGGCCGGGCGGCCAGGAGAGCCGGCTCGCCCAGCGGTTCAACGCGGCGTTCCGCGACCGCGGTTGGCGCGAGGCGCGCGTGGACACGGAGATCACGCTGCGCCTGCATGTCAGGCCCTACCGCCCGGCGGGGGAGGAGCGCGCCACGGAGACGACGACGAGCGTCGAGAACCCGGGCTACCTGGTCGACAACTTCAAGGGGAGGGTGGCGCTGGACCTGGAGTGGAACGCGAAGGACGGCAACCTGGACCGCGACATCGCCGCGTACAGGTCCCTTTACGACGCGGGCTTCATCGACGTGGCGGTGCTGGTCACCCGCACGCAGGACGAGTTGCGGTCCTTCGCCCGGCGCGTCCGCCTCGCGGAGGGGATGGACGAGGCGGAGGCCAAGAAGATGCTCGCGACGACGACCACCACCAACATCGACAAGCTCCTCCCGCGTTTGCGCAGGGGGGACGCCGGGGGCTGCCCCGTCCTGGCGGTGGCGATCACCTCGCGGGCGTTCGAGAACGCCGCGCGCGACTAGGCCGGGGTCGCGGTTCTCCTGCGCCCCCGGTCGCGGAAGGGGACTCCGCTCTTCTTGAGCAGCGAGCGCACGCGGGCGATGGAGTAGCCGCTGCGGTTCGCCAGCTCTTGGATGGAGGTACCCTGCGTGTACTCCTCGGCCAGGATGTGGGCGACGCGGTTGGCGAGCCAGGGGCTCATGCGCTCGTTGGGGCTCAGTGACGGCAGTGAGGCGATCTCGCCGCCGGAGTACCCTTTGGACGCGCGCCCCCGGGGCTCGACGGCGTCGTCGGCCTCGTTGCCCCAGGCGCTCCAGCCCTCGCGCGCGTAGCGTGCGAACATCTCCAGGTAGGGCCCGGGGGAGCAGGCCTCGATGAGGTCGTACTGCTCGTCGGGTTTGCGGCTGTGCTCGCGTTTGCGGGTCTCGATCATGTTCACCGTGGAGCGCGCGGGCGCGAGCGTGCGCATGGAGCCCTTGACTCCGAAGAGGATGGGCTCGGTGACGTTGCGGAAGTAGAAGCCGACGCCGCGCCCGTCGGGGCCCCCGTCTTTGCGCCGCTTGGCCCAGATGATGTTGGACACGTAGCGGAATCCCCAGGCCTCCATGACGGCCAGGCCCTCGGGCAGCAGGGCGTTGGGCACCCACAGGTAGAGGTGGGCGTTGGGCGCGGTCACGTCGCCGACGGGCAGTGCGCGGATGTCCTCGAGTTCCATGGTCTCGTACCGCCCGAGGCGCCGGTGCTCGGGGGCGACTTTGCCGGTCCGGTTGGCGAAGCGCCACGGCGGGTCGGCCAGGACGGTCTGGAAGCCGCCTTCAGTTGTGGGCAGGGGGGCGTAGAGTGGGGCGTCGGGCATGCCCCCAAGGGTAGCAGTTAAAGATCTACTTGTCGATGAATAGATCTTTTAGGCGGGCCGCACCACCAGGGCGCTCGCCAGTGCCGCCAGTCCCTCGCCCCTGCCCGTGAAACCGAGGTGGTCCGAGGTGGTCGCGGACACCGACACGGGCGCCCCGAGGACCGCGCTCATCCGCGCGCCCGCCTCGGGCAAGCGCGCCGCCATGCGGGGGCGGTTGCCCACGACCTGCACGGTGGCGTTGCCGATGCGCCACCCGGCAGCCGCGGCCATGCGCGCCACCTCCCGCAGGAACGCCTCGCCGGACGCCGCCGCCCACTCGGGCCGGTCCACGCCGAAAACGGAGCCCATCTCGCCCAGGCCGGTGGCGGCGAGCACCGCGTCGCACACGGCGTGCGCTGCCACGTCCCCGTCCGAATGGCCCTCCAGCGGTACCTCGCCGGGCCACTCCAAGCAGGCGAGCATCATGACTCGGCCGGGCCGGACGGCGACGGACTCAGCGGAGGCGAAGGCGTGCACGTCGAGCGCCTGGCCGACGCGGAAGGGAACGGGGGAATCGCTCATGCCAATAGGGTAGACGCAGCCCCCCGTCCCCGCCCGGGTCTTGGCGTCGGCGCTCCGGGGAGAACCGCACCGAGGCGTCCCCGCTGCTTCCCCATGGCGGGGACGGCTACGGCCACAACGATGACCGGTGCCGCGCACACGGCTGCGGTGTGTTCGCGCGCATCTCAGGACCACCGGGGGGTGAAGGCCGTGACGCCCTCGTCATGAATCACGAGGACGAGGTCGTCGTACACGCGGATGACCGCTGAGGCTTCCGTGCCGTAACCGGTGGAACCATGAAACTTGAAGCTGCCGGAGGTGTGGAAGAGGCTGGTGCCGTACATGTCGATGGTGAAGTCGTCTCCGAGCGCATTGTCGGATTTGAGGCGAATAATCGAGTGATCTTTGCTGATCGTTGGGTTCATGGCCCCGATGAAGCACTGCCCGTCCTCGTTCTGGACGATGTGGTAGTTCCAGGGGATGACGCTCTCGTGGCTCGGACGGTCGGAGCCGGTCGGTGTGAAGGAGAGGGTGTCGCAGATCGTTGCCCCGTTGTCGGTTGTCGTGGCCCGGGTGCGCAGCAGTCCTTCGGCCCACGGGGCCTCGCCGGTTGTGAGGAAGTCACGCAGCTGCGCGCTCGTGGGCGTCTGCCCCCCGATGGGGAGCACTGCCTTGTGATCACCGGTCCCCGCGGAGACGGAGATGGCGAAGGACTCCAGGGGGCGCCCGTCGGAGGCGAACACGGTCGCCTGGTCGGTCTCGGAGTCCGCCACCACCCACCCGTCGGCGGTGGAGTGCAACTCCAACTGGCCGTCTTTGGCTGTTTTGTCGAGGTAGAGGGAACGGACCTCCCCGGTCTGCGTGTTGATGATGCGTCCCTCCTGCGCGACCGGGTCAAGAAGCCGCCCCCCTTGCGGGGCGGCCTCGGGCGCTGGCCCCCAGCTGAAGACTCGCCGGTCGTTGAGGATCACCCATGTTCCCTCTCCGCATTCGGGGCAGTCCTGGTAGTCCTCCAGGGGCGTGGGGGTGGAGTCGCGTTCCCATCGCATCGTCCACTCGCCGTCCTCTTTTTCCCATCCGGAGCAGATCCTGCGGCTGCAGGCGATGACGACCCCGTCGCGGGAGGTGATCACGATCGTCACCGCCAGGTTCGGGTTATCCTGCCCGTCCCGGTTCCGCCCGGCCCACGGGGCGGGCGAGGCGGCTCCGGTGGTGGGATCCAGCCGGTGCTCCCCGATGAAAAGGTCCTCCCCCACGAGGACCGGCCGGGTCTCGACACGGAGTGAGGAGTCGCGCGGGAGGGTGGCCTCCCACTGGATGGCGGGCTTGGTGCCGGACACGTCGAGGCTGATGACTCCGGTTCCGGCGTCCCTATTGAGTTCGTGGGCGAGGATCACCTGGTCGCCGTTCTTCATGACTGCATACTCGCCAGGACCCGCTGTGTCATGGTCCAGTTTCCATGCGATGTCGGTTCCGTTGGCCCACTTGGGGGAGGGGCGGCCGGTGTCGGTGTGGGTCCCGGTGTAGCCCTGGGACCGTAGTTCGGGTTTGTGGGGGGAGTGGAAGGGGCCCCAGACGTAGAAGGCAGCGAGGGCCAGTGCGAGCACGACCCCGGCTGTGGTCAGGCGCCTGCGGCGGATGCGCTGGCGCCGCTCGCGCAGGAGCTCGGACGGCCTCTTCCTGACGATCGGCGAGGCGCCGGCCCTTCTCGCACGGGAGGCAGCTCCCTGGGCGCCGTCGCGGTCGGGGTCCTGATCGGGGTGCTTATCAACGAGGGACATGGTGCCATCCAGTCAGTGGTCAGTGGTCAGTGGTCAGTGGTCAGCGGTCAGCGGACGGTTGGACAGGGGCGGGCGCGCTGGGGGCTCCCGGTCCCCCGGGCCCGGTGGCCCCAGCGTGTTCGCGCGCATCTCAGGACCCCCGGGGAGTGAAGGCCGTGATGCCCTCGTGACTGAACACGAGGACGAGGTCGTCGTACACGCGGACGGCTCTTGCGAAAAGCGCTGTGGTGGCATCCGTGGGAATGAAGCTGCCGGAGGCGTGGAAGAGACCGATGCCGTGCATGTCAATGATCTCGTCACTTCTGACATGTTTGTTCCAGGTGTGGATGACCGAGTGGTCCTCACTGATCGCCGAGCGCGTGGCGTCGGTTGTGCATTCTCCAGTGTCCCGGTTGCGCAAGAACACGCCGGAAGTAGTCGTCTCGCGGGTCGGGTGGGAGGAACCCGTCGGTGTGAAGGAGAGGGTGTCGCAGACCGTTGCCCCGTCGTCGGTTGTCGTGGCCCGGGCGCGTAGCAGTCCTTCTGCCCATGCGGCCTCGCCGGTGGTGAGGAAGCCGCGCAGCTGCGCGCTCGTGGGCGCCTGCCCCCCGATGGGGAGCACTCTCTTGTGGTTGCCGGCGCCCACGGAGTCGGCGATGGCGAAGGACTCCAGGGGGCGCCCGTCGGGGGCGAACACGGTCGCCTGGTCGGTCTTGGAGTCCGCGACCACCCAGCCGTCGGCAGTGGAGTACAACTCGAAGCGGTTCTCCTTCTTAGTGTCGTGCAGGGCGCGGACCTCCCCTGTCTGCGTGTTGATGATGGTCCCCATTCCTGCGACTGGGGTGAACAGCCATCTCCATTGCGGGGAGGCCTCGGCCGCGGGCCCCCATGCTGTGGTGTTCCAGTTGTTGAGGACCACCCATGTTCCCTCTCCGCATTCGGGGCAGTCCTGGTAGTCCCCCAGGGGGGTGGGGGTGGAGTCGCGCTCCCATCGCATCGTCCACTCGCTGTCCTCTTTCACCCATCCGGAGCAGATCCTCCGGCTGCAGGCGATGACGACCCCGTCGTGCGAGGAGAGAGGGATTGTCACGGCCTGGTCCGGGTTGTCCTGCCCGTCCCGGTTCCGCCCGGCCCATGGGGCGGGGGAGTCGGCTCCGGTGGTGGGGTCCAGCCGGTGCTCCCCGATGAAGAGGTCCTCCCCCACCAGGAGCAACCGCGTCTCCACTTGGAGCGAGCGGTCGCCCGGGAGGGCGGTCTCCCACTGGATGGCGGGCTCGGCGCCGGACACGTCGAGGCTGATGACTCCGGTTCCGGCGTGCTTATTGAGTTCGTGGGCGAGGATCACCTGGTCGCCGTTCTTCACGACCGCTGAATCGTTGCTATCCTCCAGTTCCTGGTCCAGTTGCCATGCGATGTCGGCTCCGTTGGTCCAGTCGGGGGAGGGGCGGCCGGTGTCGGTGTGGGTCCCGGTGTAGCCCTGGGACCGCAGTTCGGGCTTTCGTGGGGACTTGTGGGGGGAGTGGAAGGGGTCCCAGACGTAGAAGGCGGCGAGGGCCAGTGCGAGCACGACCCCGGCTGTGGTCAGGCGCCTGCGGCGGATGCGCTGGCGCCGCTCGCGCAGGAGCTCGGACGGCCTCTTCCTGACGATCGGCGAGGCGCCCCCGACTCGGGTGCGGGAGGCGTCCGCCCCCTGGGCGCCGTCGCGGTCGGGGTCCTGATCGGGGTGCTTATCAACGAGGGACATGGTGCCATCCAGTCAGCGGTCAGTGGTCAGCGGTCAGCGGGCGGTTGCGCAGGGGCGGGCGCGCTGGGACTCCCGGTCCCTGTAGCCAGAGCGTGTTCGCGCGCATCTCAGGACCCCCGGGGAGTGAAGGCCGTGATGCCCTCGTAACTGAACACGAGGACGAGGTCGTCGTACACGCGGACGGATCTGCCGCCGTCGAGCAGTGCGTCGCCCGCGGCGGGGTAAGTGGTGCCAGAGGTGTGGAAAAGGCTGGTGCCGTGCATGTCGACGATTGCGTCGTGTCCGTCATCACCGCCATAAGCGTCCCCGCGCAGGAAGATCGCCGAGTGGTCCTCGCTGATCGCCGGGCGCCTGGCTCGGATGGCGCAGTCCCTCTTGCCCGGACCGGCGATGCCGGATGTTCCGATAGCCGTCTTGCGGGTGGGATGGGTGGACCCGGTCGGTGTGAAGGAGAGTTCCCCGCATGTCTTGGTTCCGTTGTCCTCCGTTGTCGGGAGCACCCGGAGGATCCCTTCGGCCCATGGGGCTTCCCCGGTTGTGAGGAAGTCGCGAAGCTGCGCGCTCGTGGGCGCCTGCCCCGTAATGGGGAGCGCTGCCTTGTGGTCGCCGGCGCCGGCGGAGTCGACGATGAGGAAGGACTCCAGGGGGCGCCCGTCTGGGGCGAACACGGTCGCCTGGTCGGTCTTGGAGTCCGCCACCACCCAGCCGTCGGCGGTGGAGTACAACTCGAACTGGTCGGCCTTGGCCTCGTCCAAGCAGAGGGAGCGCACTTCCCCGGTCTCCGTGTTGATGATGCGTTTCGGGTATTGGACCACGATCGAGCTCGTCCCCCATTCAGTGAACGGATCAGTGGCGCGCCCCCATTCCACGACGTCCCGGTCGTTGAGGGGCACCCAGGTCCCGCCCCCGCACTCCGAGCAGTACTCGTATTCCCGCAGGGGGGTGGGGGCGGAGTCGCGCTCCCACTTCATGGTCCACTGGTCGCCGTCCTTCGCCCATCCCGAGCACGTGTCCTCGCCGCAGGCGATGACGACTCCATAGCCCGATGTGATCGCGGTCGCCGGGGGCCTGTTCGCCTCCTGGTCCCGTTCTGCCCACGGGGCCAGCGCCCGGCTTCCAGTGGCGAGGTCGAGGCGGAACGCCCCGGCGAAGACGTCGTCGCCGATCAGGACCGGATGGATCACCGGGCGGAGCGAGACGTCCTTCGGGAGCACGCCCCTCCACTGGGTGACCGGCTGGGTCCCCGACACGTCGAGGCTGACGACTCCGATGTTCTTGCGTCCGTCCCATTCGTGGAAGAGGACCACTTGGTCGCCGTTCTTCACGATAGCTGCTTCATCAGCCAGTGGGACTCTCCCCTCCAGTTGCCATGCGATGTCGGCTCCGTTGGTCCAGTCGGGGGAGGGGCGGCCGGTGTCGGTGTGGGTCCCGGTGTAGCCCTGGGACCGTGGTTCGGGTTTGTGGGGGGAGTGGAAGGGGCCCCAGACGTAGAAGGCGGCGAGGGCCAGTGCGAGCACGACTCCGGCTGTGGTCAGGCGCCTGCGGCGGATGCGCTGGCGCCGTTCGCGCAGGAGCTCGGACGGCCTCTTCCTGACGATCGGCGAGGCGCTGGCCCTTCTGGCACGGGAGGCAGCTCCCTGGGCGCCGTCGCGGTCGGGGTCCTGATCGGGGTGCTTATCAACGAGGGACATGGTGCCATCCAGTCAGCGGTCGGTGGTCGGTGGTTGGCCGTCGGGGCTGCGCCTCCAGTGGCCTGGGGCCTTCTACGGTTCCTTCGGCGCGAAGGCTGCGATGCCGTACGGGTCCGCGCTGACGACGAGGTCGTCGTACAGCCAATGGGCCGGCCCGAGGCGGGCCTCGCCAGCGCGGCCGAAAGCGCCCGAGCCTCCCAAGTCGACCAGGCTGGCGCCGTCGTAGCGGCTGGCGGTGAACAGGACCGCGCCGTCGGCGCTCACGCGGGTTTGGCGGGGGAGGTAGGCGAAGGCGCACTTGCCGTCAACGGGCTTCGCATAGGGGACGTGGTTGACGGTGGCCTTCCGCGTGGGGGCGCCCTCCGCGGTGGGGGTGAACGAGTACGTGGCGCACGGCCTCGACTCCTGGGCTCCGAGCACGCGGAGGACCCCGTCGGCCCACGGGGCTGTTCCCGTCGTCACGAAGGCCGCCACATCCCCGGCCGTCGGCGTCCGGCCGCCGACGGGGAGGGCGAAGCGGTGGGAGCCGGAGTCGATATCCGGGTTGTAGGGGTACGCGCCGCTCGCCTGGCCGTCAGGCGTGTAGGTGAGCACTTGTCCCGCCTCCGCCGAGACGACGGCCCACCCGTCGGAGGCCGCGTACACCTGCCTGTCCCCCCACACTCCCGATGGCTGTTCCGGCGGGAGGTCGCGCAACTCGCCGGTCGAGGGGTCCAGGATGGTGACGGGGCCCGCGGACGACGATGACACGAGCAGCCACGTGCTGGCGCCGGATCCGGCGGGGGTGAGGGGGCTCGTGGGCCTCAGGCCGTCGCCGGACGCCTTCCACTGCCTCGTCCACTGCCCAGGCCCGGTGTCCTGGCGCCAGCCCGAGCAGGAACCCGCGCCGCAGACGACGAGCGTGCCGTTGACGTGCGCCCTCGGAGTCGCCATGAAGGACTCGTCCGCCCAGGGCGCTGGTGTGCTCTCGCCCGTGGAGGAGTCGATGACGAGGTCGGCGATGACCAGGCCCGTGTCCGTCGTGATCAAAGGGGCGTCGTCGGTGTGGTGCGGGTAGAAGTGCATCCACTCGACTACGGGGGCCGGCCCCGTCACATTGATCGAGGCGACCTGGAAGCCGTCGCCCACCTCGGCCTCGAATGCGGTGAACACGCGGCCGTCGCCGGAGGCGGCGAATTCCGCGCTGCGGATAGCGTTCTTCGAGGCCCGCCAATTATCGTCGAAGGTCCGGATGCTCCACGCGGTGTCCACCCCGCCGCTCCACGACGGTGCGGGCCTGCCCGTGTCCTGGTGATCGCCCGTGTACCCCTGGGCGCGCGGCGGCTGGGACGGCAGGAGCACGGGGGCCGGGCTGGAGAACACGTGGTCGCGCACGAGGGCCAGGGCCACGACGAGGACCACCACTGCCCCGAGGGCGGCGAGGGCCGTCGTGCGCCTGCGCCGCTGGCGCGCTGAGGAAGCCCCCGCCGGGGCGCCGGCTGTCGTGCGCTGCTCTGATCCGTGCGTCATTTCTTCTTCACCTTCGGGACGAATCCGATGAGCCCGTTCTCGTCGACTCCGATTAGGAATGTGCTGGATCCGGTCCCGGTGAACACCATGGGCGGGGAGCCGTCTTGCGGGAGCAGGAGCCTCGGGCCGTCGGGGCGCTCGTCGGTCCGCATGGCCGCCAGGACCAGGAAGGCCGGGTCTGTCCCCCCTCTTTCTGCGAGCGCCACTACTGGTTCGTGCGCCCCGGAGCGCAGGGGCGACGAGAGCGCGAATGCCGGAACGCAGGAGTCCCCGGTCCGGGTGGCGATGCGCGTCGAGGCGGGCACCCGCACGGCGGGCGGGTCGTCGGAGGGGCGCCCGATGGTGAGGGAGTCGCAGTCCTCCCCTGTGACCCGGGCTACGGGGTCCTCGGGGCCGCTCATCCCCGTCAGGTTGTGGTAGTGGCTGTCATCCAGCGGCACTGCGGATCGCGCGTCCGGCGCGAGGGTCCCTACTTGGGTGCGGTTTCCGTCGGCGGAGTACGAGGTGACGGTGGCGGAGTCCTCTTCCACGACCGTCCATCCGTGCTTCTCGGCGTAGACGTCGTCGGGGCTGGTGCCGGTCGGGAAGGGGGTGCGGACCTCGCCGGTCGCTGTGTCCAGGATCGGGAGTGCGCCGTCCTGGTCTGGGTCCAGGAGGATCCAGGTGTGCGGCCAGTTCTTGTCTTTGGGGTTCTTCTCGGCCTCGGCCTGCCGGTACGAGTGGGGTATCCGGACCGCGTTCTGCGTCCACGCGGCGGTCCATCCGCTGTCGGAGGAGTAGGTCCAGCCGGAGCAGTCGGCTCCGCAGGCGATGACGGTCTTGTTGAAAGTCCCGACGGCGTGCGCGGGGGTCGCCGCATCGGGGTCGGCCCAGGGGGCGCGTTCAACGGCGCCGGTGCCGGCGTCCACCGCCCAGTCTTTGAAGAAGACCTTGGATTCCTCGGAATCATTGGGCCTTCCCCATACGTCCCTCCATTCGAGGAAAGACGTGTAAGCGGTCATGGGCGCGTCGCCGAGGCCCTCCGGATCCTTTATGGTGCTCGCCCATAGCAGGGACGGGGGCTGTCTCGCGGAATCCCGTTCGGGCACCAATGCGGCGACCCAGATATCGCCCTGGGCGGTCTCCTTCGCGACGAAGACGAGCAGGTCGTCCACCGGCAGGATCCGCGCGTTCACTGCGCCGTCGCCGCTGGGGGGCGCGGGCACGCGCCACAGGACGTCCAGGTCGGGCCCCAGCGCGGGGGCGCCGGGTACGGACTGGGTGTTCTCGTACCCCGATTCCTGGGCGCCGGTGGGGGGCTTGGCGCTCAAACGGGGGTAGACGAGGACGCCGATGACGAGCACCACGACCAGCGCGCCGCTGATCGCGAGCGCACGCCTCCTGCGGGCGCGCTGGTGGCGCTGGCGGATGGCGCTCAGCGGTTCTTCGTCGGCGCGCGGGCCGCCGTCCTGCTGGGCGCCGCCCGGGTGCGCCTCCGGGGCGTCGTCGGCGGGGGCGGGTTCGTCGTCGAGGGGATCCATACCCGCAAGTATGCCAAGGTTGTTGCGGAAGTGGAATGCTTTTCAAGTATTCAAAATCTGCGCGCCCTCAGTGCC
>NZ_CP017298.1:1913689-1918535 GCF_001746855.1 Pauljensenia hongkongensis
GCCCGCCGGCGCCTCGGCCCTTCGGCGTCCGCCCGCCGGCTCCCGGTTCCCCTCCGCCCAGGGAGCGCATGGGCGGCCCCGTCCCCGATGCGGCGAGCCGGACCGGTTCCCCTCCGCCCGGGAGCGCGCCGGCCCGCGCCTACGCGTCCTTCGGGGTGAGGGCCACGATGCCCGTCGCGTCGATCCCGACGATGAGGTCGTCGTACACCCACGTCGGCGTTGCCATGCCCGAGAGCTCCTCCGACCCGACGACGCCCCCTGCGGACATGTCGATCAGCGCCTTCTTCCTGTCCGGGTCCACTCCCTGCTGGACGAAGAGCACGGAGTCGCCCTCTCCGGCGACCGCGTGCGAGAAGACCAGGGTGCACGCCCCCGAGGAGCCGTTGGCCAGCCCGGCCTCCTTCTCGACAGCGGCCGCGACGGGCTTGCGGTCCTCTGAGGGCGCGAAGTTCACGGTCGTGCAGTCCTTCCCGTCCATCCACACCGTGCCGTCGGACCACGGGGCCCTGCCGGTCGTGAGGAAGCGCTTGACCCCGTCGACCGTGGGGCGCCCGTCCCCGGCGGTGACCGTCCTGGTCGTGGAGCCGGATCCCACGGGCTCGGTGACGGGGAAGGTCCCGCTCTGTTCCCCCTCGGGCGAGAACGCGACGGCCTCTTTGGTGTTGACGTCCACCAGGACCCACCCGTCGGAGGCCCCGTAGGCGGTGCGCACGGCGTACGCGCCCTTGGCGGGCGCCGGCGCTATGGTGCGGACCTCCCCGGTGGTGGCGCGCAGGACGGACGCCTCCCCCTGGGGGTCGTTCGAGATGAGCAGCCACGTGTCGTCCTCGGGGCCCGCCCGCAGGACGCTCCTGTCCCACAGCTGCGTGCGGTAGTCGGGCTGCTCGGCGATCACCCGCCACTGGCGCTCCCAGACGGCCTCCGAGCGCGTCCACCCCGAGCAGGTCTCCTTCCCCGTGCACGTCACCAGGACGCCGCTGGCGTAGGCGAGGGTGTCGTCCCTGCCCCAGGGCGCCTCGGACGCGCTCCCGGTCGCCAAGTCGATGACGGCGCCCGGCATGACGAGCTCGTCGCCCACGACCAAGGGGGAGGCGTCGCTCATCAGATCCGTGTCGCGCGGGTTCGTGGTCCACAGGGTCACGGGCTGCGCCCCCGAGGCGTCGATCGCGGTGACCCGGGCGGCCAGGTCCTCCCCCGAGTCCACGGCGATCACGGTGCTCCCATACCGCAGGACCCGCCCGCGGGGGCGCGTGTTCCCCTCGCCGGGGGCGTCGATGCGCCACGCGACGTCCACGCCCCGCGCCCACGCGGCCGCGGGGTGCCCGGAGTCCTGCGCCCAGCCCGTGTACCCCTGCTCGCGGGGCGGCTCCGCAGTGGGGGCGGAACGGCCGAGCACGTACGCGGCGACGACGGCGAGGGCGATCGCCGCTGCCGCGTACGCTTTCACCTTCCCCATGCCCAGTCGGGCCCGGCTCCCGGCCGAGCGCGCCCCGGCGCCCGACTGCGCCGTCCCAGTCGACCGCCGACGGTTCGGCGCTGCGGGCCCCGTCCCCCGTCCCCCCAGTTCGGCGCGGGCGGTGTACCCGGGCTGGGGCCCGAAGGGGGCCGCCTCCGACGAGGCCTGCGCCGACGAGGCGGACCCCGCGGCCGATGGGGCGGGTCCCTTCCCCGCGGATCCGGCGCGGGCGGTGTACCCGGGCTGCGGCTCGAACGGGGGCGCCGCCAGATCCTTGCCGGGGCCGTAGGGGAACCTCGCGTCGCCCCCGCCGTCGGAGCCGGAGGGATCCTTGGGGGCGCCACCGGCATAGGGGGACCACTGGTCGTCGGATGAAGCCATGCCATACAGTATGCCCGCCGGGGGCCCGGTCCACATGGCCTGGGCGTCCCCCGCCCGATAGGATCGACGCGTGCGCTACACCTCCACACGGCAGACGACCGGATCCCCGCGTCCTTTCAGCGACATCCTCCTCGAGGGGCTCGCCCCCGACGGGGGGCTCTACGTGCCCGAGCGCTACCCGCGCCTGAGCGCCGACGACCTCGAGGCGCTGCGCCGGGTTCTCGACCAGCAGGGCTACGCCGCCCTGGCCGCCCGGATCCTCGCGATGTACATCGACGACATCCCGGAGGAGGACATCGCGGCCATGGCCTCGCGCGCCTACAGCGCCCCCGCCTTCTCCGACCCCGCGATCGTCCCCGTCACCGCGCTGGAGGGCGCCGGATTCGACCTGCGCCTCGCGCACCTGTCCCTGGGGCCCACCGCGGCCTTCAAGGACATGGCGATGCAGCTGCTCGGCGAGCTCTTCGAGCACGAGCTCCGCCGCCGCGGCCAATGGCTCACCATCGTGGGCGCCACCTCGGGCGACACCGGATCCTCGGCCGAGTACGCGCTGCGGGGCAGGGACGGCCTCAGCGTCGTCATGCTCACCCCCGCCGGGCGGATGACCGCCTTCCAAAGGGCGCAGATGTTCTCCCTGCTGGACGACAACATCGTCAACGTCGCAGTGGACGGCGTCTTCGACGACTGCCAGGACCTGGTCAAGGCGGTGAACATGGACGCCGCCTTCAAGGCCCGCTGGCACTTGGGCGCCGTCAACTCGATCAACTGGGCGCGCCTGCTCGCCCAGGTGGTCTACTACGTCGCGACCTGGTTGCGCGCCACGGAGGGCCCCGGCGGGGGCTCCCCCTGCACCCATCCGGGCACGGGGGCGCCCGAGCGCGTGAGCGTGGTCGTCCCCACCGGGAACTTCGGCAACGTGTGCGCGGCCCACATCGCGCGGCAGATGGGCGTGCCCCTGGACGCCCTGGTGGTCGCCACCAACGAGAACGACGTCCTCGACGAGTTCTTCCGCACAGGCGTCTACCGGCCCCGCTCCAGCGACCAGACCCTGGCCACCTCCTCGCCGTCGATGGACATCTCGAAGGCGTCGAACTTCGAGCGCTTCGTCCACGACCTGCTGGGCCGCGACGGCGCGCGCACAGCGGATCTCTTCGGGACCGCCCTGGTCCGCAACGGGTGCTTCGACCTGTCGGGCACGCCGGAGTTCCAGGCGATGCGCGAAACCTACGGGTTCGTGTCCACCTCCTCCACGCACGCGGACCGCCTCGCCGAGATCGCGCGCACTGAGGCCGAGTCCGGGTACCTCATCGACCCGCACACCGCCGACGGCGTCCACGCGGCGCGCGAGCTCGCCTCGCGGGGCGAACTGGCGGGCACGGTCGTCGTCATGGAGACCGCGCTGCCCGTCAAGTTCGCCGACACGATCATGGAGGCCACCGGCCACCTGCCCCCCGTTCCCGGGCGTTTCGCCGGGATCGAGGCGGGCGGGCAGCGGGTGGTGCCCATGGCGAACTCCGTTGACGCCCTCAAGGAGCTGATCGCCCAGCGCGCGGGCGGGCGCTGACCCCCCGCCGGGCGGCCTTCTGCCGGGCGGCCCCGACGGCTGCGGCGCGCGGGTCCGCCCCCCACGGCCCCGTTACCGAGTCCCAGCGGCGGGGCTCCCGCGTGGGCTGCCCGCGGGCGCGGGTAGGATACAGCCATGCGCCTGTACGACTCGAAGACCGCCAGTGTCCGCCCCCTAGAGCCCGTCGTCCCGGGGGAAGTGGGCATCTACCTGTGCGGCGCCACCGTGCAGGGATCCCCCCACGTCGGCCACCTGCGCGCCGCCGTCTCCTTCGACACCCTGATCCGCTGGCTGCGCCGCAGCGGCTACGAGGTCACGTACGTGCGTAACGTCACCGACATCGACGACAAGATCCTGACCAAGTCCGCCCAGGCCGGCTGGGACTGGTGGGCGTGGGCCTACCGCTACGAACGCGAGTTCACGAGCGCCTACGACGCCCTCGGCGTCCAGGCCCCCACCTACGAGCCGCGCGCCACCGGCCACATCCCCGACCAGATCGACCTGGTGCGCCGTCTCGTCGAGCGCGGCCACGCCTACGACGACGGCGCGGGCAACGTCTACTTCGACGTCCACTCCCAGCCCGACTACGGCTCCCTCACCCGCCAGCGCCTCGCCGACATGCGCACCACGGAGGACGAGGCGCAGATCGACGCCGCCGTCGAGGCCGGCAAGCGCGACCCCCGCGACTTCGCCCTGTGGAAGGCCACGAAGCCCGGCGAGCCGGCCACTGCCTCGTGGGACTCGCCGTGGGGGAGGGGGAGGCCAGGATGGCACCTGGAGTGCTCCGCCATGTCGAGGCGCTACCTGGGCGACGAGTTCGACATCCACGGCGGGGGCATCGACCTGCGCTTCCCCCACCACGAGAACGAGCAGGCCCAGTCCCACGGCGCCGGATGGGCCTTCGCGCGCATGTGGGTGCACAACGCGTGGGTCACCACCAAGGGCGAGAAGATGTCCAAGTCCCTGGGCAACGTCCTCTCCCTGGAGGCCCTCACGCGCGACCACCCCGCTGTGGCCGTGCGGTGGGCGCTGTCCACCGTCCACCACCGCTCCGCGATCGAATGGGGCCCCGAGACCCTGGACAACGCCGCCTCCGCGTGGGCCAGGTTCAGCGGTTTCGTGTCGCGCGCCATCGAGGCGGTCGGCGAGGCGGGGGCCGAGGAGGTCGCGATCCCCGCCGACGGGCTCCCCGCGGCCTTCCGCGAGGCGATGGACGACGACCTCAACGTCGCCGGGGCGCTCGCGGTCGCCCACGAGCACCTCAAGGCCGGCAACGTCGCCCTCGGCTCCGGGGACGCGGAGGCGGTCCGCCGCGAGCAGGTGCTCGTGCGCTCCATGCTGGACGTGCTGGGCCTGGACCCCGCCTCGCCGCAATGGCGCGGCCAGGCCGGCATCGGCGGCGGCGCCGGGGCGGGCGAGCGCGCGGCGCTGGACGCCCTGGTGCG
>NZ_CP017298.1:1918585-1977967 GCF_001746855.1 Pauljensenia hongkongensis
CATCGCCGAACGGGCCGAGGCGCGCGCCGCCAAGGACTGGTCCCGCGCGGACGCCCTGCGCGACCGCCTGGCCGGGGCCGGGGTCGTGGTGGCGGACGGGCGCGACGGCGCCACCTGGTCGCTGTCCTGAGGCCGACCCCCCACCCGAATCCCCGACTTGGCAGGTGCCCCGTGTTGTTCTCCGAAGAGCTCATCTCCTCCCGCGAAGCCGGCCTGGGCCACGACGACTGGTGGAAGGGCGCCGTCGTCTACCAGATCTACCCGCGCTCCTTCCAGGACTCCGACGGCGACGGGGTCGGCGACCTGCGGGGCGTGCGGAGCCGCCTCGACTACCTGGAGGCGCTGGGGGTCGACGTCCTGTGGCTGTCGCCCGTCTACCGCAGTCCGCAGGCGGACAACGGCTACGACATCTCCGACTACTGCAGCATCGACCCCCTATTCGGGACGATGGACGAGTTCGACGCGCTGCTGGGCGACGCGCACGCACGGGGCATGAAAATCGTGATGGACCTGGTGGTGAACCACTCCTCGGACGAGCACCCGTGGTTCGCCGCCTCGCGCTCCTCGAAGGACGACCCGAAGCGCGACTGGTACTACTGGCGGCCGCCCAGGCCCGGGCGCGCTCCCGGAGAGCCCGGCGCGGAGCCGAACAACTGGGGGTCCTTCTTCTCGGGGTCCGCGTGGACCCTAGACGAGGCGACCGGCGAGTACTACCTGCACCTCTTCCACCGCAAACAGCCCGACCTCAACTGGGAGAACCCCCGGGTGCGCGCCGCTGTGCACGCGATGATGAACTGGTGGCTGGACCGGGGCGTCGACGGCTTCCGCATGGACGTCATCAATCTGATCTCCAAGGCCCCCGGCCTGCCCGACGGCGAGGTCCTGCCCGGGCGGGCGTGGGGGGAGGGCTTCCCCCTGGTCAGCGAGGGGCCCCGCCTGCACGAGTTCCTCGCCGAGATGCGCCGGGAGGTCTTCGACGGGCGCGGCGGGGCGGGCGCGGACGCGCCGCTGGCGGTGGGGGAGGCCCCTGGGGTCCGCATCGACAAGGCGCGCCTCTACTCGGGGGCCGCGCGCCGGGAGTTGGACATGGTGTTCCAATTCGACCACGTGGACCTGGGGCTGGAGGCGGGGAAGTTCCGCCCGCGCCCGCTGCGGCCCGGCGAACTGGCCGACTGCTTGAGCGCCTGGCAGGAGGCGCTGGCCGACGACGGGTGGAACTCCCTGTACCTGGACAACCACGACCAGCCGCGCGCGGTCTCGCGTTTCGGCGACGAGGAGCACTGGTACGCCTCGGCGACCGCCCTGGCGACCGCCCTGCACCTGCTGCGGGGCACTCCTTTCATCTACCAGGGCGAGGAGCTGGGGATGACGAACGGGGTCTTCGGGTCCGTGGGGGACTTGCGCGACGTGGAGGCGCTGCGCTACTACGACGGGGCCGTCGCCGCCGGGGAGGACCCGGGCGCCGTCCTGGCGGGGCTGCGGGCGATGGGGCGGGACAACGCGCGCACCCCGGTGCAGTGGGACGGCGGCGAGAACGCGGGATTCACCTCGGGGGCCCCGTGGATCGGCGTCACCCCGAACTACCGGGAGGTCAATGCGGCCGCGCAGGTGGGCGATCCTGGCTCGGTCCACTCCTACTACCGGGCGCTGATCGCGATCCGCCACCGCCTGCGGGTCGTGGCGCTCGGCTCCTTCGAGCGCCTCGACGCCGGCGACCCCCGCGTGTTCGCCTACCGCAGGGCGCTGGGGGAGGACCGGCTGCTCGTCGTCGTCAACCTGTCCAGCGACTCGGTGCGGCCTGCCCTGGCGGACGGCGGGGGCCTGGTCCAACTGCTGGGGAACGCCGACGAGGCGAAGGCGCCTGGTGATGCCCTGGGCCCGTGGGAGGCGCGGGTGTACCTGGGTGGGCGAACGTCAATAGGTATTGCGAAAATATATTGCGAATCCTGATTTGAAGCGGGCCACCTTGCTGCCCAGGGTCTATGCAACCGGGTGCCATCGTGACTAAAATATGCCCATCGGTCTGACAGTGCTGCCGTCAAACGTCGTGAGGAAGGTGGGGAGCGGAACCAGGGGACGGCATTGGACTTGGGCGGATGGCGGTCTTTTGCGCAGTCCATGGGAAATATGACTTTAGGCGGGCAGAATGCAATTCATGCAAACAGCGGAGTTCGGGAGCCTCATAGGGCCACTGGCCAAACTCGGAGCAATCTCAGAGATCATGGCCGCAGCCGTCGCTGAGATCCCTGATTCTGTTGATGTGGTCGACCCCACGGGTAGGATCGGCCTCACCGTGCGCAGTGACGGTGGTATCGAGAACTTTCAAATCATCGGCGGATGGCGGGAAGCGATCGGCCCCGCGCGCCTGGGCGATGCGATCACCGCTCTGATCAACACCGGCCGCACGCGCCTGCTGGAGGCCATGAACTCCAGCATCGACCAGAACTGGGGCGAAGCCATCGACAATGGATGGCTGTCCGGCAGGGGGGTCGGTCCCGAGCAGGACGCGGCCATGAGGGACGCTGTGGAGGACTCCGCGGCCCAGATCATCCAGGCGGCGCACGCCCAGGGCCCGGTCATCCCCGATCAGGCCTTCGAGCGGGCGGCCGATCTGTTCGAACGCATGGATGAGAGCAGGAGGCTTCTCGACGAGGCCGAAGACGCGTCCAGATCGGTGGTCGATGAGGCGGATGTCGAGGACGTCGCGTGCGAATTCTCGAATGGCGCGGTCTCCCGCGTGCTCGTCAATCCCATGTGGGCGCGCAAGACCCCTATCGTGCGTATCCGCCAGAGGGTGATCGAGGAGATCAGCTCCCCCAATGGCGGGCAGGCGAGCATCGGCTTGGGGCAGTCCGAGTCCGCGCAGGTCGTGCTCGATATGATTCAAGTGCTCCACGCAATTTCCTCCAACTGATGAAGGTGGTCAACAGTGACTGATGTGAGTTCCATCGAAGTTGACGTCAGCGCCCTGCGCGATGACGCGAATGAATGGATGCACCAGGGCGACAGGCTCCGATCGCTCGCCGGTGTCCTCTCAGCTGTTCCTGATAGCGGCAGTAACGTGCCTCCGGATGAGAACCTAGTGATCGGCGCGGTCAATGCGGTGACTGCGTTGCTGGATTCCTTGGTCGCGCAGGCCGCTGACGAGTTCGACGAGATGGCGCGGGCCCTGCTGGTATCCGCGCAGTCCTATGAGACTACTGAGGAAGAACTGTCCGACGGGTTCAAGCGCTTCAATGATGCGTTCTGAGGAAGGGAATAGGGGATTATGGAAACCAGCACAGGACCTCGCGATTCGTACCACGATGATGGATTCACCCGCGAGGGGGGCGGCGTCGCGCGATCCGGGGTCGGCCAGTCGCGCTCTGGTGGACTCGGAGGGGACTATGGCGCAGAGAGAGGCATTCGCGCGCGGGACGGCTTGAGCCGCAGCGAGGGCGCGACGGCGGCCCGGGGCAGTGGCTACCCCGTGGAACGCGGTAGTCGCGGATCCGCTGATGACCGCCCCGGTTCGTCGACGGCTGTGTACGACCGCACGGCGGCGGAAGGGCGTTATCCCAACAGGGCCGACGCGGGAACGGCTGGCGGCGCCCCCGTGGAGCAGTCCGGCCAGTTCGACCTTTACACCTCTATTGTGACGGTGTTCCAGGAGATCAGTAAGAACCGGGAGGGGATACGCGCCGCGATCAGCCGCCTGGAGGCGACGTGGACCGCTGTGTCCCCCATGCTCGACGCGGCGGGCCTGACAGCCATGAAAGTGCTGGTGTCGATGTCGATCACGGCGCTGCGCCAGCTCAGTGAGGGGCTGATCGCCATGGCCGACGCGCTCCAGGTCTTCCTGGCCTCCCACCAGGGCGTCGTCGATGTCCTCAAGAGGCTCAGTGAGCAGTTCTCGCCCCAGCTGCAGGCCTTCGTCGAGGACGAGGTCGTCGGCAGCATGCGGACGCGGAAGGCAGGCCTGAAGGGCGCCACAGTCGATCAGTACAACAAGCAGGCCGACACCCAGGCCGACGCGATGGTCACGCTTTCGGAGGCCTCGACCCAGTTGACGCGGGGCCTTTCGAACCTCGCCAAAGCGCACTCTGCCCTGATGGTGGGATTCGGGGCCGCGACCGGGGGCGCTGCCCTTGGCATCGCGGGGGGCACCGCAGTGCTGACCCCCCCGGCGACTCCCGCTGCGCCCGCTGTGTACATGAGCGTCATCGCCGCGACCGTCTCGCAAATCGGGGCACTGGGATCCGCGTACGTTTCCGCTCGTGACGACATCCTCGGCGGAATACAGAAGATCTGCGATGTTCCCACGCTGGCCTCCGGGCAGTGGCCGAAGTCGACTGGCGACTCGGGTGCGGGGGCTTCCGCAACCGCGAGGCGCTCCTCGGGGTCGGTGGAGCGGGCTGCGGGGGCTTCCGCAACCGCGAGGCGCTCCTCGGGGTCGGTGGAGCGGGCTGCGGGGGCTTCCGCAACCGCGAGGCGCTCCTCGGGGTCGGTGAGGCAGACTGCGGGGGCGTCCAATGCTCGATAGTCAAGTGGTGCGCGCCTCCGAGCCGAGTTATTTCGACCGTCTGCGCGCGGTCGCGGATCTGCGGTATGACGACTCCGCAGAAGAGACGGCCTATAACACGGTTATGGAGCAGATCTCCGAGTGCGAGCGTCTGGTGTCCGAGTACGAGCAGACGAACGGGTACCACTCGCAGGAAGTACGGGACGCCGTGAGCGAGTGGGCGGAGGCGTTCCGTTCCGATCTCACGCGCACGCGGGATGAACTCGCGGAGGCGCAAGCGGTCGTCGGCCAAGCGCGGCAAATCATGCGCCAGGCGCGCGACCTCTTCTACCAGAACGTCTCCCCCGAGCTGCTCTCCGACGGTGAGCGCCTGTTCGAGCAGGTGATTTCCGCAGGGACTTCAGTGGCGACTCTGGTGGTCCCCATCGGCGGGTACCTGGCCCATGTCGCCGCCGATACCTTCTTCGACATGCTGAAAGAGCAGAGGGACGGCGAGCGGGAAGCGTACTGCAAGCAGATAGTCGATCAAATGAATGAAAAGCTCCTCACCGGGAGCGAGGCGATGCGGGATGCTATTGACAGGCAGTGCTGCGGGGGACTCGAGACGCCTATGGACGGGCGCGCCAGGAGGCAGGGCGTGTGCGCCGACGCGCCCGGCTCGAAGTGGGGAGCCGAGGGGTTCCAGCAGCCGGGCCTGGCCCAGGAGTCGCCCCAGCGCGTTCCTGTGAAGGACCTGGAGGGGGTCTGTCTACTGGAACGCCCGGTCAACCAGTCGGTGACCCCGAACGGCCTGGTCGGTGGTTACGCTCCGCCCTCGGCTACGGACTTCTCGGACTCGCGTTGGGACGCGTCGTACAGGATTCCCTCCAGCGTCAGCGATGTGTCACGAACTGCGTCAATGGGCGCCTTCGGCTTGGGGGGAGCGAAAGCCGCGCAGGCGCTCAGCGCCCACCAACTGCTGGGAGCAGGGGCGAACCCCTCGGCTGCGCAGGGCGCTCAGGGGATGCTCGGTCCCACTGGCGCGGGCGGCGGCGCAGCTGGTGAAAAGCAGGAGGGCAGGAAGGAGTACACGTTCTCCGGCTTTCAGGGGCTCTTCTTCGACCCTGATGCGGAATCCGATTCCACCCCATGGGATCCCGCCCATGGCCCCGGATCGGGCGACGACGGCACCGAGTTCGAACTCCGCTTGGAGGACTGGGAACTCCCCTAGGCGTTGTGGGGTGTGAGGTCGTCGTCGTGGGATAGCGGCCCCTGGCGGGATGCGGAGTGCCGAAGTCCGTGTCCTAGCCCAGGGGCCGCTGCACTATCCCGCGTCAATGCGCCGTTGACCGCCTGGGGGCGGACCCGGCAGCAGATGAATGGCTTCGGTTGGGTCGTGCGCCCGCCGGGCGGGGCCATGAGCGTTGCTTATACCCTCCGGGCAGAAGCGTTGGGACCCTTTCCGCGTCGTCCACCCCGCGCCACCAAGGGCGTTCACACGGCTCATCGCCACAACAACTTGAAGGCGTCGTAGTCCCGCAGGGGGTGGCCTTTGGGCAGGTCGCGCCTGGTGAGGCGCCGGGGCGCCTCCCGTAGGATCCCTTGGCGCGCGAGTTCCCGGCCGAGTTCGATCATCTGGTGCTCCGTGTGCTCCCGGGGGCTGAATACGCTCTCGCTGTCGTCCTCGTTGGCGTCGAAGCAGAAGAGCGTGGTCCCATTCGTCTCCGGGCCTTCCAGTGAAGCCACGATCCCGATCGTGAAAGGACGGGGGACGGCCCGTCGGGTCGCGGGGACGAGCAGGAGCGGCCATCCGACTACTGAGACGAGCAGGGACAGGTCCTTGAGGATCCCCAGGTCGCTGCCCCCCGACATCTCGGTGCCAGTGTATCCGGCTTTGCGGAGCCGACGGTCTATATCGTCCCCCCCGACCTTGCATTTTTTGCTGCGCCAGAAGTCGACGGCCCGGCGCACGGCCTCCTCGGGGCCGACACGGACCTTGTACTCGTAGTACGAGTTCCCGCCGAACACCGCGCGGAAGTATCCCATTCCTGCCTCCGTTCCTCCAGCGTCCAATGGTCCGACTATTGTACGGGTTCGGGGCCACCGGGCCCTTCCTGTACGGATCGCGCGGCCGAGGCGGTCGGCGGAGCGCCCGCCGACGAAAGCGCACTGGGGCCCGGCGACCTTCTGGACGTCTTCGTGGCCGCCATGGCGCAACCCCAACGCCGTGGTCGGATCCGCGGCGGGCGAGCACAAGGCCCGCCCTGGTGGGGCCGTGCTCTCCGAGCGCACCGAGGTCCGCGCTGCCATAGACTGGGCGCGCTGACGGGCTGTGCGATTGACCGGGCACCGTTGGCGCCTCCGTCGCCGATGGGTGCGGCGGGACGGTTTGGAGCGCCGGATAGACGGGCCGCCGCACAGGAGGAGAGGAACAGCATGGAGTACGTGGCGCTGCTGCGCGGCATCAACGTCGGAGGCAAGAACAAGGTCGTCATGAGCGAGCTGCGCAAGCAGATCGCCGCTGAGGGCTACGGGAACGCGCGCACCTACATCAACAGCGGGAACCTCGTTTTCGAGGCGGATTCCCCGCGTGACGAGGTCGCCCAGACCGTCGAATCCGTCCTGGAGGGGCACTACCCCTTCCCGATCCGCCTGGCGCTCCTGTCCGGGCGGGAGTACCTGGCGGAGCTGTCCGGCCTGCCCGAGTGGTGGCACGGGGATGCCGCGCGGCGCGACGCGCTGTTCTACACGCGGGGCCTTGACCGGGCCCACGTGCGCGAGCGCATCGAGGCGATGCCTCTGGGCGACGAGGCCGTCCACTTCGGCGAGAACGCCGTCTTCTGGGGCAAGTTCAACGAGGCGGAGTTCCTCAAGACCGCATACCACAAGCACCTGCTGCGCGAGGACTTCTACCGCCAGGTGACGATCCGCAGCGGCGCGACTGTTGAGCGGATCGCCTCGATGCTGTCGCGGGACTGACGCGCCTGAGCGCGGTTCCCGCCCCCGCGCCCGGCCTCGTGCGGAGCGGGTCGGCGCATACCCGAGCGGAGCCTAGCTCCCTTCGACTGCGGCGCGGCGGATCCTGTACCAGTTGAACACGCGGAGGGGATTGTCCCTGGGCAGGGTCCTCTGGGTGAAACGATGGGGATTCTCCAGCAGGACGCCTTGGCGCCCCAGTTCCTCTCCGAGTGCGATCATCTGGAGCTCGGTGTACTCCCTCGGACTGATAAACCCTTTTTCGTGGACGATCCAAGTGGCGTGGAAGCAGACGAGCGTGGTTCTATCCGGGTACGGGCCATCCAGTGGGGCGGCGATGCCGACCTGGAAGGGTCCGGGGTTGGAAAGCCGTATTTTGCGGGAGAACAGGAGCACGAGTCCGAGAGGGAGGAGCTCGAGGAGGTCGTTCTGGAACGTCGCTTCGGATCCGCCGCCCCCTAGTACTTCAGTGCCGGTGTATCCGAGTTCCCTGAGGCGGCTGTCCATGTTGTAGTCCGCGACCTCGCAATCCAGGGCGTGCCAGAACGCGGCGGCCCGGCGCACGGCCTCTTCGGGCCCGACGCCCACCTGGTACTCGTAATACCGCGTGCAGCCGAATTCTGCGCGTAAGAACCCCATGCCGTCCTCCTATTCGTCCAGTGCCCCTGCGGCGCTACGACTAGCGTACGGATCCGGGCCAGCCGGATTCGGGGTGGGCTGCTCCACGGGACGCGCCGACGACGCCCGTTCCCGCTGGCGCGCCCCGCCCGGGCTGCGCCGATGCGCTGGGCCCCCTGACGGTAGGCTGGTCCCAGTTCGTCATCGCGACTGGGAAGAGGGATCAGCATGGCCGGAGACAGCGGGCGCCCCGGCGCCATCCGCAAGAAGGGCACGAAGAAGGGCGCTCAGGTCGGCACCGGCGGCCATTCGCGGCGCCGCCTGGAGGGTAAGGGCCCCACCCCCAAGGCCGAGGACCGCCCGTACCATCCCGCCCACAAGCGCAAAGCGCGGCGCGAGGCCCGCCAGGCGCAAGAGGCCGCGATCGCCCGCGCCCGTGCGAAGAGCTCGATCAGGGTCCCCGCGGGCCACGAGCTCATCGCGGGGCGCAACCCGGTGGCCGAGGCTGCCCGCGCGGGCGTGCCCATCGAGCGGGTCTTCGTGCTCGACAACGTGAAGGACGACCGCGTCGAGGAGGTCATCCGCCTCGCCTCGTCAATGGGAGCGCCGGTCTTCGAGGTGACCAGGCGGGATCTGGACGTCGCCACCGATGGCGCCTCCCACCAGGGGGTCGCGATCGAAGTCCGCGGCTACGAGTACACGCCCGTGGACGATCTCATCGCCGGCTCCGTCCAGCAGGTGGGCCATCCGTTGCTGGTGGCCCTCGACCAGGTCACCGACCCCCACAACCTGGGTGCCGTTCTGCGCTCCGCCGGGGCTTTCGGCGGTGACGGCGTCATCATCCCCGAGCGCCGCAGCGCGGGCGTGACCACTGCCGCGTGGAAGGTGTCAGCGGGCGCGGCCGCCCGCGTGCCCGTGGCGCGCGCGACCAACCTGGTGCGGGCCCTGGAGGACTGCAAGCGGGCGGGCTTCTTCGTCGTCGGACTCGACGGGGGAGGGGACGCCCCGCTGCGCGGCCTCCCCTTGGCGGACGGGCCCCTGGTCCTGGTAGCGGGGGCTGAGGGCACGGGCCTGTCGCGCCTGGTGCGCCAGACCTGCGATCAGATCGTGTCCATCCCCATCTCCAGCGCCGTGGAATCCCTCAACGCGGCGGTCGCCACGGGGATCGCCCTGTACGAGGTGGCGTCCGTGCGCGCTGGGGGCTAGCCCTTCCTCAACCAGTTCGCGGGCGCCAACGGGTGCGAGTCCGGCAGGTCCTGCTCGGTGGTGAGCCAGGGGCCGCTCAGCAGGAGCCCGGAGGGGGCGATGCGGTCGCGGAAGAGCTGCATGCGCGCCTTGACGAATCCTTGTGGTCCGTAGAGGGCGCTGTCGTTCAGGCGGTCTGGGCCCGTGCGGAAGAAGACCAGGTCGGTCGCGCCCGCCTGCGAGGAGGAGGGCGATGCGGCGATGTTGATGATGTACGAAGTCCTCAGCAGGCGGGCCGCCAGTAGGAACAGCAGCGCAGCGGGCGGGAATGCCTCCATGCACCCTTCTCCTGCCGCCCCGAAACACCCTCCGGCCCTGGAGCCGCCCCGCATTTCCGCTCCCGTCCAGCCGAGGGGGAGCAGGCGGGCGTTGACATCGCGTTTCGTCGTGCGGCACCCCAGTGAGCGCCAGTAGTCGATCCCCCATTGCAGGGCCTCCTCCGGCGGGCAGGAGAGCGTGTACCAGCAGTAGGCGCAGCGGGTGATGGGGAGCCCTTTTGCCATGGTGTCCTCCCAGGGTGTGTTTCGTCCGCCGTGGACCACGGCCTTGCGGATCCGGTGTCGCGTCCCACTGTGGCAACAGGCACAGGGGCGGCACCACGGTGGTGCCGCCCCGCGGCCGGCAGTGGCGGCTGTTAGAGTGCCCAGAGCTCGCTGATGGTCTCCTCGGCTTTGTTGTAGCCCTCGAGCGCTGCTTCAAGGGCTGCGATGGTGTTCTGCAGAGTTTCGGTCTGCGAGTTCCCCTCGTCTTCCAGGCCGGAGAGCTTGGTGAGCGCGGCGTCGGAGGCCTCGCCCTTCCATGAGGTCCCCAGTTGGGAGTGCCCGTTCCGGATTTCGTCGAAACTATTCTGCATTTCGGTGAGGGACGACTTGAGGGACTCTATTGTTTCCTGGAGCCCCTGCCCGTTCACCTTGAGATCCTCTTCCATCATAGTCCTTTCAACTGCTGAGTGAGACGCTCAATGCGCTCTTGGAGGTCCTGGGCGGCGCCGGAGAGCTCGTCGCGGAGGGAGTCGAGATGCTCTTTCTCTTCGTCGTCTAAGTCGTCCTCGAACCTGGACAGGTTCTCCTCACTGGTCTGCCTGATGCGTATGGCCTCGGGGGATTGGTCCTCGCCCATGAGCACAGCGTCCATGGTCGTTTCCTCCCTATCGATCCGCCGCTGGATGATCCGCCAATCATCGCCGTAGTCGCCGTGGCGCGCCGAGACGGCCCATTCGTCGCGCCAGTCGGTGTCTTCCTCGGAGTCATCGAATTCCTCGTGGAGCGAATCGGTCATCGTCTTCAGCGATTCGATGAGCGAGTAGATCTCCTCCAGCGGGTCGTCCGCTCCTGGTCCAAAACGATCGGTTGTCATACTCGGGCCGCCACTCCCCGGACAGCGGCCTCGGCCAGGTTCGACATGGTGTTCTGGACCTCAAGCATCTGTGCCCTTCCGCGGACGAAACTCTCGATGACGTCAACTATCATATTGACTATCGTGTAGATCTTCCGTATCCGTTTTATGACCATGTCGGCTCTCGCGATAGCGGTCGCTCCCGCAGTGACCCATCCGGCAACCGGGATGGCGCTCTGCGCGACCATCAGCGCGACAGTGTTCGCGATGACTCTGATGGATTCTCCAACTTCCTTCGCCGACTCCTTCAACATGAGTTGGAAACCCGTGAGAAGGAGCGACATGACCCCTGTTGCGCTGCTGAGGCTTGTCGTTGCCTTCGACAGGGCGGCGATGAACAGGTTCGTGACCTCGGATCCCTTCCCGGTCCATTCTGCGAGCGCGGGCAGGACCTCTGAGTCGTTCTGCCCTACCGCGACCAGCGCGTCGCCGATCTCGCCCCAGGCGCTCTTCGCCATGTTGACGAGCCGCCAGTCGCCGACGAAGTACTTGAAGACAACGTCGTTGAGCAGTGATACGCCCGTGAGTTTCTCGATCGCCCAGTCGATGCTTCCGGCGATGGCGCCCGCCGACCAGCGCAGGTTCTCCATCTCGCTGGTCGGGGCCTCGGGGGGGACCAGGTAGGAACTGGCGTCCTGCGACTCGGCGACGGAGCGGTCGGACGAGCGCGCATCCGAGAGCCGCTGGGAGGCGCGGTCCTTGAGGGTGCTGAGGTACTCGCCCGCCTCCTGGGCGTCTTGGCTCAACTGCTGGTCCACTCGGGGGTCCGGCCCGCCGTAGTGGGGCCCGGCCTTCGTGCGCGCGTCGCCCAGCTGGGCCGGGCTGTCCCGCGGATCCTCGAAGGGGGTGGCGGAGCCGCCGAGCGATTGGAGGATGGCCATGAGCGCCTCGTGCGCCGCCTTGTCCGCATCGGCATAGGTGTCAATGGTCTGGTTGAGTTTGTCCGCGGCCCCTTGGTGGCATGTTATCAACAGGTCCATGGCGCCCTCGCCGATGGAGACAATGGCTTCGTTTATCGGGATGAAGAGCATGAAAAGAACGCCCTTGGCGACCGCTTTCCCCGACATGTTGATCACCTTGCCGACGGGGGATCCTCCGAGCTGGGTCCCCTTGAGCCTCTGCGACGCGGCAATCCTTGTTCCGATACCCGCCGCTTGCCCGGGCTCCATGCGGCACCATTCGCCCATGAACGACTGGATGTTGGTCAGGTGGGTGGTCGCTTGGCGTTCGAGCAGCTGCTGGGACAGCTGCAGGGTTTCGTACTTAACGGAAAGGTCCATGGCGCATCCTCGGGTGGGCGGTTGTTGCCCCAAGTCTAGAACTGTGCGGTATTTTTGTAAAGTGGTCAAAATTATGGTACCGGTCGGACTGTGGACAGTTGGGGGTAGAACCGCCGGGCGGATCGTACGGACCCCGGCACCGCCCTGCCGCCGGGCCCCGCTGTGGCGCGAAGGGGCGCGGGCCCCGCGCCCCGCCCGACCGGACGCTCCCCCCGCGCTGCTAGACTCGGGGGTGCTGCGGCCTCCGCCCAGCGCACTCGACCATACTTGGAGAACCTATGCCCGCCGTGATCGTGCTCGGCGCCCAGTGGGGCGACGAGGGCAAAGGCAAGGCGACCGACCAGATCGGTCAGCGCACTGACTACGTCGTCAAGTTCAACGGCGGCAACAACGCCGGCCACACCGTCGTAGTGGACGGCCAGAAGTACACCCTGCACCTGCTGCCCGCGGGCATCCTCTCCCAGGGGGTCACCCCCGTCATCGCCTCGGGGGTCGTCGTCGACCTCGACGTCCTCTTCGGCGAGGTCGAGGAGATGGAGGCGAGGGGCGTCGACTGCTCGCGCCTGCTGCTGTCCGCCAGCGCCCACATCATCCCCCCGTACAACCGCCTCATGGACCAGGCCAACGAGCGGGCGCGCGGCAACAACCTCATCGGCACCACCGGGCGGGGCATCGGCCCCACCTACGCGGACAAGATGAACCGCATCGGTCTGCGCGTCCAGGATCTCTTCCACCCGCAGGAGCTGCGGGCCAAAGTGGAGGCCGCCCTGGCCCCCAAGAACACTGTTCTCAAGGCGGTGGATCTGCCCGCGCTGGACCCCGCGGAGGTCTCCGACCACCTCCTGTCCTTCGCGGACCGCGTCCGCCCGATGGTGTGCGACGCCTCCCTGGTGGTCAACGACGCGCTCGACCGCGGTGGCACGGTGCTCTTCGAGGGCGGTCAGGCCACCATGCTCGACATCGACCACGGCACCTACCCCTACGTCACCTCGTCGAATCCGACGGCGGGCGGGGCGCTGACGGGCACGGGGGTCGGCCCGACGCGGATCGACCGGGTCGTCGGCGTCGCCAAGGCGTACACGACGCGCGTCGGCGAGGGCCCCTTCCCCACCGAGCTCACCGACCAGGTGGGCGAGGACCTGCGCGCCAGGGGCGGCGAGTTCGGCGCGACGACGGGCAGGCCCCGCCGCACGGGCTGGTTCGACGCAGTCGTCACCCGGTACGCGGCGCGCGTCAACGGTTTGACGGACATCTGCCTGACGAAGCTGGACGTGCTCTCCGGATACGACACGGTCCCCGTGTGCGTGGCCTACGAGGTCGACGGCGCCCGCACTGAGGAGATGCCCCTCGACCAGGCGTCCTTCGCGAGCGCGGTCCCGGTCTACGAGGAGCTGCCCGGGTGGAGCGAGGACATCAGCGGCTGCCGTTCCTTCGACGAGTTGCCGGAGGCGGCCAGGGCGTACGTCGACCGCCTCGAGGAGGTCTCGCGCTGCCGCATCCAGTCCATAGGCGTGGGGCCCGGCCGGGAGGCGACGATCGTGCGCTACCCGCTGCTGGGCTGACGGCGGCCCTGCCCGCCCCGGCGGACGCGGGTATGGAAAAGGCACCGGCCCGAATGCGCCTGTCGGCGCGAAGGCCGCTCGTGGCGGCGTGGTTTGGAGCCCGGGGCATACCGGACCGGTGCGCATCACAGCTTACGCGCGCGCGCCGGGGAGCGCATCCGAGGGGCGCGTTGCGTGTGTCTCGTGCGCGGGCGCTCCGATGCGGCGATCAGCGCCCGCGTGTGCCACCATGTCGGTGTGAGCTCTCAGACGCCCCTTTTCCCCCCCGCCCGGCCGCGCGCCCGCGCATCCCGCGAGCGCCAGAGCGACTCCATCGTGGATGTTCCCGTTCCGACGCGGGTCAGCGCCTACGTGGTCAGCGGCCTCGCCCTTGCGGCGCTGGTCGTGTGGACGCTGCCGATGTCGCGGTGGACCATCGGACCTGTGACAGCCGCCGCCTGCGTCCTCCTGGTGGCGGGCTGGCCCAGGCTCTCCCGCGTGGACACGTCCCCCGTGGTGCAGATCGTCGTGGCGGTGGCCGGGTCGACGATCCCCTCGGCGGTCGCGTACTGGCAGAACCTCGATATCGCGGTGGCCCTGATGGGGATCGCGCTGGCCGTGGCGGTGGCCGCAACGGTGCTGACCGCGCCCGCGCCCAGGGACCGGTCGGTGTCGCCCGGCGACTGGTCGGAGTCCGCGTCGGGGGCGGTCGCCAACACTGTGACGCTCCTGCTCTTCATCATGGGCGGCTCCATGTGGGTGTCGCTGACCGTGCTGGAACGGTGGTCGGTGACCGTGCCGGTGGTGGCCTTCGCCGCCCTCGTCGTCGTGTGGGGCAACCAGGTGGGCCGTTCGAAGAGGGTCCAGGCGTGCGCGACGGTCGCCCTGGGCCTCGTGGCGGGCCTGGTCGCAGCCTGGGGCGCGTGGTACCTCGGGCGCACCGCCGGCCTGCTGCCCGCGGTGTTCCCCACCCTGGCCGAGCGCTACAACGAGTTCGACGCCTTCTTGGTCTTCGGCGGCGTGACGGGGACTGGCGTGGGGGGCGCCATCGTCGTCGTCGATGGGCTGCTGGGGACGCGGACCCGCGACCAGGCCCTCATCGCCGTGGCCGCCCGGGGGGCTGCGAAGTTCTTGATCGCCGTCCTGCCCGTCTACGCGATGGTGCGCATCAGCGGCGTCTGAGCGGTGTCCGCCTCGTCGGGAATGGCCGGCGTCCGCCTCGTCGGGAATGGCCGGCGCCCGCCCTGCGATTGCGCTATTTTGCGCTCCGCTACACCACTTAGAGCGTCGCTGTGCCATTTAACGCGCTGCTGCGCCACTTAGCCCGTGGCTGCACCATTTAACGCGCTGCTGCGCCACTTGGGCCCGAGTGGGCCCTGGTTCTTCCGGCGTGTCGGAGGCCTAAGTGGTGCGAGCAATGTCCAAGTGGTGCATGTGCATGTGCAGGTGCTGATCGGCCCGAGGGCCCGGACCGTCATCGGGCGGTCCGTCGTTCCGCCCGGTGCCGGAAGCGCAGTCGACGACCCGCACCCGGCCCCGACGGCACTGGAAACACGGGCACGACCGGCCCCGCCGGGCGCCAGCCAGGCCGTGACGGGCCCGGGCGTCTGCACTCGGCACCCGGGGCATTCGAGGACAGTCACGCGCAGATCTCACACCGTCCGTGATGCCCCGAAGGCCCCACCCACGCCCACCAATAAGGCAACACGCCCTAGGCTTGGGGGCATGATGGTTATTCCTGCGGATCTGCCGCCCCTGGTCGCCCCTGTCGCGTGGATGCTCGGAACATGGCGGGGGTGGGGCACGCGCGCGGCCGACGGCGCCGACGCCCCGGTGGTGGAGGAAGTGCGCGGCGACGTGGTGGGCGACCAGATGCGCCTGGTGACACGGGTGTACGAGGGGACTGCCGACAGGGACGTGGATCCCACGTGGGACGCCGCCTCGGGCCTGTCAGCCATCGCGCGGGGCCCGCTCCTGGTGGAGGAGACCCTCTACGTGTCGGTAGCCCCCTCCGACGCCCCCTTGCCGCCTCCCGGCCAGCACAACCCGCGCGCGTTCACGGCCTCGGGCGCCACCACGGGCGGCCACGCCAGCGCCTGGGACGGGATGAGCATGGGGCCGCGCGTGCGAATGGTGTCGGAGGCCATCGCCCGCGTGGAGGGCTCGGAGCGGGTCGTCCACTACGGGCGCATGTTCGGACTGGTCGCGGGCGAGCTCATGTGGACCCAGGAGCGGACCCTCGAGGGCGCCGACGAGGCGGTGGTCGAGTTCTCGGGCCGCTTGATGCGCGCCGAGCAGGCGGCCGACACTGCGGAGGGGGCGGACTCCCCGGAGCAGCCCGACTTGGCGGAGAGGGCCGCCGCGCGCGGGGAGGAGGGCTCCGATGGCCTCGCCGACTGACCCTCGCACCGCCCCGCTGCCGCCCGCGCACCAGGGCGGGGGCGCACAGGACCCGGTGGACGGCGCCTGGGCCGCTGCGCCCCAGCACTACGGGGATCCTTCGGGTGAGCAGTGGGCACTGGAGGGCGGGCGCGCCCTCGTGGCCCGCCCGGACCTGGCGGTCGTGGACGTGTCCGGGGAGGACCGGCAGACGTGGCTCACCTCGTTGAGCACACAGGTCGTCACCGGCATGGCCCCGGGGGACTCGCGCGAACTACTGGTCCTGTCCCCCGAGGGCCGCATCGAGCACTGGGCGGGCGCGAGCGACGACGGCACGACCACCCACTTGATCGCCGAGGGGATGGACGCCGGGGCGCTGGCCGGGTTCTTGGACTCCATGCGCTTCGCGCTGCGGGTGCGGGTCTCGGTGCGCGACGACCTCGCGGTCTACGCCTCGGTGCGCGCTGGTGGGAACGACGCGGCCGCGGTGGGCTCCCTGCCCGGCGTCGAGTGGACGTGGGAGGACCCGTGGCCGGGCGTCGCGCCCGGCGGGGCGGCCTACTACCAGGGGGCCCGCCACCCCGGCTCCCGCACCCCGATGATGTTCCACGTTGTTCCACGCGCGATGGCCGGCGCTTTCGAGGGGGCGTGGCTGGAGGCCGACGGGCACCGCATGGCGGGGATGCTGGCCTGGGAGGCCATGAGGGTCGCCGCGTGGCGGCCGCGACTGGGGGCCGACACGGACGCGCGTTCGATCCCCCCGGAGGTCGATTGGCTCCGCACGGCGGTGCACACGGACAAGGGCTGCTACCGGGGGCAGGAGACCATCGCCCGGGTCGTCAACCTGGGCAGGCCCCCCAGGCGCCTGGCCTACCTGCAGTTGGACGGGTCGCGCTCGGAGTTGCCCGAGCCCGGAACGAGGATCGAGGTCGGGGGCCGCACGGTCGGCGTCGTCACGTCGGTCGCGCGGCACGCCGACGAGGGGCCGGTCGCCTTGGCGCTGCTGGCCCGTACAGTGGGCCCCGAGCAGGTCTTCGACATCGACGGCGTGGCCGCCGCGCAGGAGGTCATCGTCCCCGTGGACGGCAAGTGCTCGGCCTCTCCCGCGTCGAGGCCGGGCGCGGAGCTGGGCGGGCGCCAGATCCGGCGCTCCGACGGGGGCTCGGGCGCTCTGCGGGGCATGGGCTCGGCGCTGGGGTCCCGCTGATGCGGGCCGTCATCCAGCGCGTCACGCGCGCCTCGGTCTCGGTGGGCTCGGAGGTCGTGGGGGCCATTGACGGGCCGGGGCTCATGGTGCTGCTGGGGGTCGCCCGCGGCGACGGGCCCCAGCAGGCGGCCGTGGTGGCCCGCAAGATCGCCGAGCTGCGCATCCTGGACGGCGAGGCGTCGGCGCAGGACGCGGGCGCGCCCGTCCTGGTGGTCTCGCAGTTCACCCTCTACGGGGACACCCGCAAGGGGCGGCGCCCCTCGTGGGCGCACGCGGCCCCGGGCCCGGAGGCCGAGCCATTAGTGGAGGCGGTGGTCGCCGACCTGCGTGGACGCGGGTTGCGCGTCGAGACGGGGTGCTTCGGCGCGATGATGGAGGTGTCGTTGGTCAACGACGGCCCTTTCACGGTGCTCGTCGAGGCCTGAGGCGGTGGTGTCCCGCAGCGGGCGCGGGTTCTCTCCGTACCCCCTGCGGGTTTTCTCCTCATCTAATCCCATGCGGGGATGAGCGATGATAATCTGCTGCGCGCAGGGGTCAGAAGGCAGTCCCCCAAAGCCCCGAAAAGGGGTGCGCGTCTCGCGCTGGACAGCCGGATCGCCCTGCGGCGGAGGGTTTCCCCGTCCGTGTGGGCGGGGAAACCTCCACACGCCCTCCAGTCGGCGCGCGGGCCGGCTCATCCCCGCGCGGGCGGGGCGCTACCTGGCGCTCGGGTGCTTCTTCGGGGTGGTGCTGGCTCATCCCCGCGCGGGCGGGGCGCTACCTGGCGCTCGGGTGCTTCTTCGGGGTGGTGCTGGCTCATCCCGCGCGGGCGGGGCGCTACCTGGCGCTCGGGTGCTTCTTCGGGGTGGTGCTGGCTCATCCCGCGCGGGCGGGGCGCTACTGCGCGCGCACCGCGCCCTCCCGGGCGCCGCGAGTCGCATTGGGGTAGGTCAGTCGGCATTGGGGCAGGTTATTAGCCTGCCCCAATGATCTGTTTCCTGCTCCAATGAGGGCCCGCGTTCTCCTACCCCAATGCGCCGTTTCCTACCCCAGTGCTGGCCCGCGTTTGCCCAGGACCGTGGGGGGGCTGGTTGAGGCGCCCGACGGACCTTTGTCACGCAAAGAAGAATGGTTAGGGCCGGGGCTCGGGCTGTTTTGCAAGCGATGTCGTGTTCTCAAAGGGAAGTCTGGCTTGTTGGGGGTGGTTTGCAAGGAGTTTCCCTCGGAATCCCAACGTTTCTCTGGTCCGTTGGGCTGGGGCGGGGTGGTTTGTAAGTGAAGCGGAGTTTTTCAAAGGGATACCCCACTTTGCAAGCGTTATAACACTTGCAAAGTGGGGTATCCCTGTGAAAGTGTGGTATCGCTTTGAAAACAGAGCCGCTGTGCGGGACAGCCCGCGGAGTCGCCCACGCGGATCGCGGTACCGCTGTGAAAACGAGGCGCCGACGGGGCGTGTGTTGGACGCAGTCTGTAGGCGCCGCTGATTATCCCCGTCGATGATCTGGGCGCCGACGGCGCGTTCTTGGGCGCACTCCGTGGCTCGAGACCACGGCTGCAGTGCGCCCCCGAGTACGGTGAGCCGCATTGGGGCAGGAAAACAGGCATTGGAGTAGGCAATTTGCCTGCCCCAATGCGCCGTTGCCTGCCCCAATGCGCGGGGCGTGCCCCGGATCCCCGGGCCGTTTCCTGCCCCAGTGCACCGTTGCCTGCCCCAATGCGCGGGGCGTGCCCGGCCTCGTTGATGAGTCGGCTGACCTCGGCCCCTACCCGGCGCCCCCGCCGGTGGTGCTGGCTGATCGGAGGGCATCGCATTACGCGGCCCCTGCGCCCTCGGCGAACTCACGCGCGTGGGGCCCGTGCCCGCCGTAGGCTGGGTACCAGTCAATTGGGATGCCGTATCGGCGCGCCGCTGGCGCGTTCCGGCTCTGCCCGCACTGTGAGGAGAGATATGTTCGAACGGTTCACCGACCGCGCTCGCCGTGTCGTCGTTCTGGCTCAGGACGAGGCCCGTGGACTCAAGCACAACTACATCGGCACGGAGCACCTGCTGCTCGGCCTCATCACGGAGGGCGAGGGCGTGGCCGCGAAGGCCCTGGAGACCATGGGCATCAAGGGCGACGCCGTTCGCAAGAGCGTCATCGAGATCATCGGTGAGGGCGAGAAGCCCGTCGAGGGCCATATCCCCTTCACCCCGCGCGCCAAGCGCGTCTTCGAGCTGAGCCTGCGCGAGGCCCTGCAGCTGGGGCACAACTACATCGGCACGGAGCACCTGCTGCTCGGCCTCCTCAAGGAGGGCGAGGGCGTGGCCGCCCAGGTGCTCACCAAGCAGGGCGCGGATCTGGCCCAGGTGCGCCAGACGGTCATCCAGATGCTGAGCGGCTACCAGCGCGGCGACGACGAGGGGCGCGAGTCGGTGGGCGCGGGCGTCGGCGGCAGCGGCGGGCCGGAGCGGTCGAACTCGGCGATCCTGGAGCAGTTCGGGCGCAACCTCACCCAGGCGGCCCGCGAGAACAAGCTGGACCCGGTGATCGGGCGGCGCACCGAGATGGAGCGCGTCATGCAGGTCCTGTCGCGCCGCACGAAGAACAACCCTGTGCTGATCGGCGAGCCGGGCGTCGGCAAGACCGCCGTGGTCGAGGGCCTGGCGCAGGCCATTGTGCACGGCGACGTGCCCGAGACCATCAAGGACCGCCAGATCTACAGCCTCGACATGGGGTCGCTGGTGGCGGGCTCCCGCTACCGCGGCGATTTCGAGGAGCGCTTGAAGAAGGTCCTCAAGGAGATCCGCACGCGCGGGGACATCATCTTGTTCATCGACGAGATCCACACCCTGGTGGGCGCGGGGGCGGCCGAGGGGTCGATCGACGCCGCGCAGATGCTCAAGCCGATGCTGGCGCGCGGCGAGCTGCAGACCATCGGCGCCACTACCAACGACGAGTACCGCAAGTACATCGAGAAGGACGCGGCGCTGGAGCGCCGTTTCCAGCCGGTGAAGGTCGATGAGCCCTCCGTGGAGGACACGATCGAGATCCTCAAGGGCCTGCGCGACCGTTACGAGGCCCACCACCGCGTGATCATCACCGACGAGGCGATCAAGTCCGCGGCGGAGCTGGCCGACCGTTACGTCTCGGACCGTTTCCTGCCGGACAAGGCGATCGACTTGGTCGACGAGGCGGGCGCCCGTTTGCGCATCCGCCGGATGACCGCGCCCCCGGAGCTGCGGGAGTTGGACGAGAGGATCAGCGAGCTGCGCCGCAACAAGGAGTCGGCCATCGACGACCAGGACTTCGAGAAGGCGGCGGCCCTGCGCGACCAGGAGTCCAAGCTCGGCGAGGAGCGCAAGGCGAAGGAGGCCGCTTGGAAGGGTGGGGAGTCCGATGAGATCGCCGAGGTGACGGACCACGAGATCGCCGAGGTGCTGGCCATGTCGACGGGCATCCCCGTCGTGCGCCTCACGCAGACGGAGACCTCGAAGCTGCTGCGCATGGAGGACGAGCTGCACAAGCGCGTGATCGGCCAGGACGAGGCCGTCAAGGCGCTGGCGCAGTCGATCCGCCGCACGCGCAGCGGCTTGAAGGACCCGAACCGTCCCGGCGGCTCGTTCATCTTCGCGGGGCCCACGGGCGTGGGCAAGACCGAGTTGGCGAAGGCGCTCGCTGAGTTCCTCTTCGGCGACGAGGACGCCCTCGTCCAGCTGGACATGTCGGAGTTCTCCGAGAAGCACACGGCGTCTCGCCTCTTCGGGGCGCCCCCCGGCTACGTCGGTTACGACGAGGGCGGGCAGCTGACGGAGAAGGTGCGCCGCAAGCCGTTCTCGGTGGTGCTCTTCGACGAGGTGGAGAAGGCCCACCCGGACATCTTCAACTCTCTGCTGCAGATCCTGGAGGAGGGCCGGCTGACTGACTCCCAGGGCCGCAAGGTGGACTTCAAGAACACGGTCATCATCATGACGACCAACCTGGGCACGCGCGACATCAACAAGGGCGTGCTCACGGGCTTCCAGTCCTCGGAGCACCAGACGCACGACTACGCGCGGATGAAGTCGAAGGTGTCGGAGGAGCTCAAGCAGCACTTCCGCCCGGAGTTCCTCAACCGCGTGGACGACACGATCGTGTTCCCGCCGCTGCAGAAGGACGAGATCAAGCAGATCGTGGATCTGATGATCGCGAAACTGGCGAAGCGGATGGAGGCCCAGGACATGCACCTGCAGCTGTCCGACGGGGCGCGCGAGCTCTTGGCGGATCTGGGCTTCGACCCGGTGCTGGGGGCGCGCCCGCTGCGCCGCGCGATCCAGCGCGAGATCGAGGACTCCCTGTCGGAGCGGATCCTGTTCGGGGAGATCCAGCCCGGCCAGGTCGTCACAGTCGGTGTCGAGGGCGAGGGCAAGGAACGGAAGTTCACCTTCAACGGCCACTGACGAGCCGCCGCGCCCAGCGTGCGCCTGCTCGGCGATGCGGTGGCAGTGGCGGGCCACCAGAGCGCCCCGCGCAGGTTGGTCCTGCGCGGGGCGCTCTGGTGGCTGGGCGGTTCCCGTCCCGGAGTCGGCTTGCGGGCGCGGAACCCTGAGCCCCAGGCGCGTCCGTTATCGCGGCCGGGCGTTGGGCGCGCGGGGGGCGTTCCGTGGGCCGCTGCCCCTCTTACCCGGGCGCGCAGTGGTGGGCCGGGGCCGCGGGTGCCGCATCCAGCTGACGATGGTGAGGATCATGGCGGCGCTAGAGCCCGCCGCTGTGATGATCAGGGTGACGTTCTGGATGTGGGGCCCGTAGTTGACGGAGAAGTCCGGGGGGGTGGCGGGGGCGACGGCGGGGGCGATGGGGGTCTTGCCGTCTGGGCGCGGGGGGCCGGGGATCATCGTGTCGAGGTCCAGGGCGAGTGCCGCGCTGGGGGCGACGACGCCCCATCCGTCCAGTGGGGAGTGCTCGCTGGGATTGGGGCGCAGCGCGGTCGCGGTGAGCCGGTACTTCCATTGGGCGGGTGTTTCCTTGGGGTGGGCGGAGGCGACGAGCGCCGCGATCCCGCCAACGTAGGCCGCTGAGTAGGAGGTCGCGGGTGTTTCGGCTGAGAAGATGCAGTCGCCCCCGCCCGAGAAGGCGGAGAGCACATTGGAGCCGGGCGCGGTGATGTCGATGGTCTCGCCCTGGGCGTTGTTGCTCGCGTGGGAGCCATCGGGGTTGATGGCGCCGACGGAGAGCACTTCGGGGTAGGCGGCGGGGTACCGGGGAGCGGTGATCGTGTCCTCGGAGTTGGTGCCAGCGGATGCGACCACGAGCGCGCCCGCTTTGGTGGCATCGGCCACTGCTGCTTGGAGGGTGGGGGTGCCGTTCGGCGTGGACTGCGCGACGACGATGATGCGCGCCCCGGCTTTGGCCGCTGCGGTGATCCCCTGGGCCATTCGGTCGATGCGGGGACCGTTGCCGGCGTCCTGCGTTTCCTTCTCGGTGTCCCTGTAGACCCGGATGGGGAGGAGTTTCGCGGCGGGGGCGACGCCGGTGAGGCCGGAGCCCTGAATGGTGCGCGCGCCAATGAGTCCTGCGACGATGGTCCCGTGCCCGTAGGTGTCGGTGCGCCCGTCGGCTTCCCCGGTGAGGTCCATCCCTGTGAGCAGCGCCCCGCCGCTGAAGTGGGCGTTGGTCGCCTGGACGCCGGAGTCCACGATGCCGATTGTGACTCCGCCCCCTTCTGAGATCTTCCACGCGTTGCGGAGGCCGAGTTGGTTGATGATGCTCGTCTGGGTGGGGATGAGCTGGGGCTTATCCGCGCTGCACGCCTCGCCCTCGGCGTCGGGCGCGGTGAGGGAGGAGGGGGCGGTCGTCATCTGGGTGGTTCCGGCCACTGGTCCGTTGGGGGTGCTGGACGCAGTCGGTGCGGCGGCCCACACCTGGGCGTTGGACAGGGTGACGCCCGCTGGGATCAGGCGCTGCCACGCCGCGGGGAGCGTGACGATGTCGTCGGCGGTCCAGCCCAGGCGCGCGATCGTGTCGTCAGGGGCCTCCCCCAGGGGGTGCGCCGCCCCCACGTCGGAGACGAACACGGTGGCTCCCAGTGCGCCCCCGTCCGTGAAGCGGACGAGCGCCCCGGATCCGCCGGCGACGGTCACTTTGGGGCCCTTCGCCGCCGGGTCCGCTCCCGTGGAGCCGGATGTGACGTCGGTGTTGCCGACTCCGAGGTCGCCCGCGCCCGGGCCGGTCGCGGTGGGCTTGGGATCGGGGTCCGCGGAGGAGTCGGCGGCGGGCGCCAAGGAGGTCAGCGGCGCGGTGCTGAGCCTGGCCGTGGGGGCCGAGGCAGCCAGGTCCAGTGTGGCGCAGGGCGCGTGCTCGGGGTTGGGCGCGCTGATCGTGGACGGCCAGTCCGCGGGGCCGACGCCCTTCGTGTCGATGGACAGGGCGGCCAGCTCGGCCACTGGGACGGTGGTGGCTTGAGACAGGGCGGGCGATCCCAGGGAGTAGAGCGCGGAGGTGACCTCGGTGAGCGGGGCGATGGTTCCGGAGGCTGTGACGATGTACTTCCTGGAGTCCCCTTGCGTGGCGAGCACGGACCCGATGACCGGTGAGGCCACGGAGGCGGGGAGCCCTGTGACGGGCGTGCCGGCGCGGTCTATCGCGAGGGGCCCTATGGGGGTGCCGTCGGCGAACACCGCGATCCACGCGGGGTCCACTTCGACGGGCGCGTAGGATTCGAGGCCGAGGGCGATGAGGACGCCGGACAGGGCGGAGTCGTCGATGCGGTGCCTGGCGCTCCCGACGACCAGGTAGGTGGTCCCCTGGGACTGGACCAGGGCCGTTCCGTTCTCGACGAGGGCGCTGGGCGCTGTCGCGACCCAGGTGCGGGTCACTGTGCCTATCGCGCACGCCGTCCACTGGTCGGAGTGGAGGTTCTCCGAGGCGGGGACGTCGTCGGGCGCTCCGATGATGCCGATGGGGGTGCCGCGGGAGACGCCCTCGAGGGCGCTGGCGGACACCGACGACGTGGACATCTCGCCGGGGGCGCTGGCCAGTCGGGCGGTGGTGATGTTCCCGAGGGGGAGCAGCACCCCTTTGGACGTGTAGTAGCGCTCGCCGGTGTCTTTGACCGTGATGAGCATGCCGTTGTCCCAGTTGTCGGGCAGCGCGGGCGCGAATTTGCCCATGAGGGCGGCTACGACGACCATCACGATCGAGAGGGCGCTTCCCACGACGATGGGGCCGATCATGGAGGTGGGCTCGGCTTCGCTGCCGCCGGGCAGGCCCATGCTGAAAACGGTGGTCAGGCGCCGGCGCTGGTAGCGCTGGGCGTTGAGCAGATCTTTGTTGGAGGCCATGGTTCAGAAAAGCTCCCAGCACATGATGACGAGGGGGAACGCGCCGACGAGGCCGATGAGTTGGAGTGCTCCGGCCAGGCGCGAGAGGGTGGGTCTGGCACGCGGGGAGACGACGGCGAAGGAGAGCAGGAGGAAGCTGGCGACGAGGCCCGCGGCAGCGGCGACGGGGACTGCTCCGGGCAGGGTGGCCGCCGCCCCGAAGCAGGCGAAGGCGATGAGCCCGGCTCCTGTGGCGGTGTGGATGAGCACTTCTGAGCGGGAGCGCTGGTTCCTGGCGGTGAGTGTGAGGACGAGGCCGACTGTCGCGACCAGGGCGACTCCCCACGGGTCTGCTTGGAGTTCCATGGGGGCCCGCGCGGCTCCGCTCGGGGCGGGGCCGTGCTGCAGGGAGAGGCCGAAGACGGTGAGCGCCGATGTGAGGGGGAGGGCGGCGGCGGCCCCCGCGGCGACGCTGAGCGCGGCGACGCGGGCGGCCTTGAACCTGGGGGCGACTGTCGCGGCGCGCAGGCCGCCGCCTTGTGTGGCGCTCGTCGCAGCGACGTCGAGTGTCTGCGGGCGCGAGACGACCAGAGCGGGCGCCAGGAGCAGGATGACCGCGAGGACCAGGGTGATGAGCGCTGCGGGGCCGGAGGGGGTGGTGGGGAAGGCCAGGGTCGAGAATCCGATGAGTGTGAGGGCGATTCCGGCGACGGCCGGGGCGATGGCGCTGATGCGCAGGGGGCCCGGGAGGGCGAAGGCCGCGATGGAGGCGATGGCGATGACGATCCCGCCGGTGATCCAGGCGCCGCCGGGGGATGTGGCGTCGGCGAAGGATACGGCCGCGGCTCCTCCCAGCAGGGGCGCGGTGTGGGCGAGGGCGAGGCCGCCGACGGCGTTGTCGCGCGCGACCACGGAGGCGAGCCCTGTCGCTATCAGCGCCGCGAAGCCGGCGACCAGGGCCGCGGCGATGCTCTGGCCGGAAGTGGCGACCAGGAGGGCTGTGAGGACGAGGAGCGCGGTGGACACGCCTGTGGCGAGGTTGACGGAGGAGGCGCTCGTCCATGGGGTGACGGTTGACTCCACTTGGTCGCCGATGGCTTCGACGGGGTCGTCGTATATGCGGGCGGGGGCGGGGTCCTGCTCCTGGGCGAGTGTGAGCGTCGCGCCGGGGCGGATCCGCTGGGCGGCCAGGCTCTGCCCGTATGCGAGTTCCTGTTGCCCTGTTGTGATGGTGATCGGGTGCTCGAGGCTCGGAGCGGCCTCTCCGAACGCCTTGGCCAGGGTGGGGGCGAGTTCGGCGAGGATCATCTGGGAGGGGACGCTGACGTCGACTGTGCGGCGGCCGTAGGCGACGGTTATGGGGATCAGGAGCGGGGCCTGGGTGGCTGTGTCCATGGTGCGTCCTCCTTCTGCGGGGTCCGGGAGGGGTGTGCGGCCCGGAGTTTCGTACCGGATGGTAAAATAGTTGGAATCATTCTAGGGGCTATGCAAGGCGGGGAACCTGTGTATATGCTATACCCATCGGCAGGCCGTCGCAGCATGCGGTTACCGAGAAAATTGACCGACTTGCAACGAGAAGGAGAATCTCATGGCAGGCATGGAAGTAGGCGCTGGCGCGTTCGACTTCGCCATCAGCACCGTCAACGGCTCCAGCGACAACCTCACGCGCAATCTGAATGCGATCAGAGGGGTTATCGAGGGCGCCAGGGGGATCTGGAAGGGCGCGGCCGCGGCGACGTTCCAGCAGCTGATGACTGAGTGGGACCAGGACGTCAATAACACGATCAAAGCGCTGACTGAGTATGTGGACAAGCTGAATGACATGAAGAGGGGGTACGCGAGCACTGAGGAGGAGGCGGCCTCTCGTCTCAAGCGCACCACATCCGCCGGTGACTACTCGGGCTCGTTCTGAGTGGAAGCGGACAAGAGTAAGAGAACTTGAGAATAGGAGCATGTGAACCATGAACGAAGACATCAGTGCAGATTTCCCCCGCATGCAGGATACCAGTGAGAGCATCACGAAGGGATCGCAGGACATCCAGCAGATCCTTGATAGCATGCAGTCAGAACTGCAGAAGGTGCAGTGGACGGGCGAGTCCGCCAATGCGTACCAAGTCTCACAGAGGAAGTGGAGTGAGGGCATGCGCGGCCTGCAGAGCGTGCTCGCTGCCGTTGGCCATGAGGTGCAGAACGCCATGCTTGACTACCAGGCGAACGAGAGCAGGGGTGCGGGGATCTTCAACGGCTGAGTAGGGCTGGAGGAGCCCTGCGGACCGTCCGTCCGGCGTTGCGGCGTTCTCTATGGACGCTGTTGGTTCAGTCGTCTTCCGCTCGCGGCTGCGCGTGAGCGGGACGGCCGGTCGGCGGGCGAGGGTGTGGGGCGATGCGCGTCGCCCCACACCCCGCTCCTTTCCCAGCGCGCACCATGATAGGTGAATTGTATGTCATTCCCACAGACCAGTGAACTCGACGGACTCGTCGAGTCATTCTCGCGTATGAACGCGCTCGCCGATCTCATGCGCGAGGCGAGCGACCATGTCCCCGACCGCATCACGGTTGAGGATCCCACCGAATCGTTGCGCCTCACAATGGACAGGGGCGGCGCGATCGAGGACTTGCAGATCGACGGCGGGTGGCGGGACGAGATCGAACCCCATGAGCTGGGCGGCGCTCTCACCGCGCTGATCGGCGAGGCCAGGACCCGGCTCTACGAGGACGCCGACGCGTACATCGCGGAGCGCGCCGACGAGTTCGAGGAGCGCGCCGACGGCGGCGCCCAGTCGAGTGCCGCGAGCGCGGAGATCCAGGCCAGAGCCGACGAGCTCTCGCGAAGGAGCGCTGATCAGGGGCAGGTACTGGCCGATCAGGTCTTCGCGGACCTTTCCGACCTCTCCGGCCGCGCTGATCGGATGCTCGACGACTTCGACGGGGCCGGGGCTCCTGGCGCCTCCGAGGAGGAGGACGAGTTCGCCGACGGAGAGGCCTTCATCTGCGAGGAGTCGGGGGGCCTTATCCTCCGGGTCTCGATCAATCCGACATGGGCTCGGGTGACTCCGACAGTGACGATCCGAAACGAACTCGTCGAAGTCCTCACCTCCTGCGAGGGCGACGCCCTCGACGGCGACTCGGATTCCTTCCTCGGCGACGCCGAGCAGTCGGTCGTGGATCTGCTCGGCATTCTCAACTCCCTTTCATGAAATCGAGGATTGGTACCAGTCATGGCCGACAAGATTAAAATCAATGTCGACGCGCTTCGCGGCGACGCCAACGAGTGGGAGCACCAGGCCTCACAAATCGAGCCCGTCAGTGGGCACATCCCGGTCATAGGACCGCTTCGCTCCGCCGCCTTCGATCCGGTTGTTGGCGCTTGCAAGGCGGCGACAGAGATCGTGGAGGTGCTCAACAGCCTTTCCCTGGCCGCGGTCGCCGAGTTCAGGCAGATCGCCGATGACTTGCGGCTCGTGGCGGACGCCTACGAGGCCCAGGAAGTGGAAATCGGCCAACACGTCAAAGACGCCTACTAGGAGATTCCATTATGTCATTCCCCTCTCCCTCCTCTTCACCGGGGTCCAGTGCTTCTTCCACTCCTTTGGAGGAGGTACTTCAGAAGCTCATGGAATGCGGTGAGAAACTGACGGACCTGGTCGAGGTTTCCGCAAAGGTCATCGCTAGTGCAGCCAAACTTCTCGCCAAATTGGAGCTTACGGCGTTGCAATGGGCGCTCGACAAGGTCCATCAGATAGTAACCGAATTTTGTTCGAAGGCAAAGGACTTCCTCGAGAAAACCAAATACACGATGAGTGCTTTCTCCATCGCGAGTGGTCTTCGTGACTTCCTCGATGAGAAGTTCACGCCTGCCTTCAAGACTTTGGACCAAGACGTCATCGATGGGATGCCAACGAAGAGGCATGATCTGAAGGGGGATGCGTACTCGTCCTACAGCGGCTTGGTGGGCAAACAGGTCAAGGCCGCCAGTGACATGGTGAACGCCTCCACGAAACTGTCGAGCCAGCTGAATAGTGCGATTATAGCCGGATATGTGTTTGCGAGCGGGTTATTGGTCGCGGCCGCTGCTGCCATATTCGGCTTCGCGAAGGCCTTTTTTGCTGCAGGGGCCGTGCCTGCCGGCACCGTTGCTGCGCCCTTCATAGCGTCGGAAGCTGGAGCGTTTTTCATCGCAACGGTCAGTGCTTTCGTCTCAATTGCGACGAGCGCATGGTCATCCTCGGCGAATGGCATGAGAGCGATCAAGGAAATCGAGCTCGTGGGATCGAACAAATGGCCGAACAGTAATCTGGATTACCAGGAAGGATGAGAGCAATGGGAGAAGAGTCGAACACCCTGGTCGGAGTGGATCCCGAACAGGAATCGGGCGCCCTCAACCAGACGGAAGGGGGGGTCGGCGCCCTGGAGTCCGCGCAGTCGGACGGCGTGAGCGCCATGGAGCGCGAGCAGACCTCCCTCAAATGGGGCTACGAGGAGGGGCCGGTGGCGGTGAGCGAGAAGTACAAATCCGTCTTGCAGTCCACGCACACCAACCTCGGCACCCGCATCACCGAGCTGCGCGAGATGATGAAGGGCTCGCAGCACTCGGTCACCCACTACCAGGAGGACGACGCGGAGATCGCTGAGCGCTTCAGGCGGGCCGCCAGGTCCGACACCGTCTCCGGCGGCACCAGCGGGTTGCCCGGCGCCGGGAATCCGGCGGGCAGCCCCGCTGCGCCCCAGCCGACGACGCCCGGCTACCAGCCGCCCGCGGCAGCGGACGGCCAGACCGGAACCGGTTTCAACGGCAGCGGGAGCTAGGGCCGGCACGGAACCGGCGATGGCGGGCGCCGGTCACTCGCAGGCGGCGTCCGCGTTTCATTGGCGAACGACTGAAAGGAAACGGGTATAGCCATGGGTAACGAAGACCACCAGTGCAGGCCGGGGGACGACCCCGCTGCCCTCATGCAAGGGCCCACAGCGTTCGAGCGCCTCCGCGAGGTGTCCGAACTGCACTACGACGACCAGGCCGACCAGGACGCCTACCAGAAGGTCCTCGACCAGATCGCCGAGTGCGGGCGCCTGGTCACGCAGTACGAGCAGACGAACGGGTACCACTCCCAGGAGATCCGGTCGGCGATCACGGAATGGGCGCAGAAGTACCGCAGCGACCTGAAACGGACCGAGGACCAACTGACCAGAGGGCACCAGTACGCGACGCAGGCGCGCGACGTGATGCGCAACGCCCGCGACACGTTCCTCGAGAAGGTCTCGCCCGAGCTCTTGTCCCCCGCCGAGGAGAAGATGAAAGCGGGCATCAACGTCGGCACGACCGTTATGAAGTACACGATCCCGATCAGCGGGTACCTGGTCGATGTGGCCGCGGACAAGTACTGGGAGTGGCTCGAGGGCGAACGCAAGGACAAGCGGGAGCAGTTCTGCGACGAGATCCTCAAGAAGATGAACCACAGCCTGAACGAGACCGCCGGGAAGATGGAGTCCTCCATCGACCAGGGCAAGACCACCGGCGACGAGTACAACGACGGCGATCAGCCCGCTATCGGCGGTTCCATGCCCGGGCTGGGGGGCGCGGACGGCGGCCTGCCGGGCGGGGGCCTGCCGGGCGGCGGTCTGCCGGGCGGCGGACCCGGTGCCGGGGATTACGATCCCGGCGCACTGGGCGGCGGACCCGGCGCCGATGGCCTGGGGGCCGACGGGCTCGGAGCCTCGGGGGCCCTGGACGGCAGCGGGGCGGACGATCCCTACGCGGCCCGCGGCGCCGACTGGATGTCCGAGGGCTTCAACAAGCCGGGTGTCGAGCAGGCCGCGCCCCCCCGCGCGGAGATCGACGACCTGGACGGCGTCGGACTGATCGACCGGCCGATCAACCAGACGGTGACGCCCAACGGGCTGGTCGGCGGTTACGCGCCGCCGTCCTCGACCGACTTCTCCGATCCCAAGTGGGACCCCTCCTACAAGATCCCCTCCAGTGTCACGGACGCCGGCAAGGCCGCGTCGGCCGGGGCCCTCGGGGCTGTCGGGGGCATGGGGGCCGCTGGTGCTTTGAAGGGCCTGGGCGGCGCCGCCGCCGGTATGAGCGCGAAGAGCCTCATGGCCGGTGGCGCCGGTGCGGTCGGCGCGGGGCTCAAGGGCGCCGGTGCGGCCGGCGCCGGGCTCAAGGGCGCTGGCACCGGGGCCGGAGCCGCTGGCGGTGGCATGATGGGCATGGGCGGCGCGGGGGCTGGTGCCGCCGGGGCCGGTGATGATAAGAAGAAGAAACGACGGGGGCTCGCGGGCCTGTTCTCGGACCAGTCCGAACAAGGCGGGCCCGTGTGGGACCCCGCTCACGGCCCGGGCTCGGCGGACGACGGGGTCGTCCTCGAAGTCGATCTGGACGAGTGGGGGTTGTGAGAAGTGAAGCATGAGTACGGGGCCCGTGCCCGTGGCGTCCGCGCCGCGGGCACGGGCCCCGCCCGTGCCCTGGTAGCGGTCTGCGTGGCCTTGGGCCTGTGCGTCGCGGGCGCCCCCGGGGCGCGCGCGCTCGACGAGATCACCACCCAGGAGTACGTGGGGCCCCTGGGCGTGGACAACGAGGTGGCCTCGGGGTACACGGGCAAGGGCATCAAGGTCGCGGTCATCGACGGCCCCGCCGACACGACGGCGCCCGAACTGACGGGGGCGAACGTGACGGTGAAGCCCATGTGCTCTTTCACCGCTTCGGACGCGCACCGTTCGCACGCCACGGCGATGGTGTCCATCCTGGCCGCCCGGGGCTACGGGGTGGCGCGCGGGGCCGAGATCATCAACTACTCGACTCCGACCGCCGAGGACAACGACCCCACGGCGTGCGCGACCACCAGCATCGACGACGCCATCAACGCGGCTGTGGCCGACGGCGTCAGAGTGATCTCCGCGTCGGTCGGCAAGGGGGACCTGGCGGAGCTGGCGCGCCCGGCGATCACCGCGGCGGTCGCCCGGGGGGTCGTCGTGGTGGTCGCCACTGGCAACGACGGCCTCCAGGATCCCGCCGACTCCCTCTCCTCGATCAACGGCACCGTGGGAGTCGGGGCGTCCGACTCGAACGGGAACTACCAGAGCTTCTCGAACTACGGCCGCGGAATGACCGTGATGGCCCCCGGGAACAACACGTGGGTCCACGACTTCGCCGAATCCGGCAGGATCCGCGGCGCGCGCGGAACCTCCTACGCCGCCCCGATCGTCGCGGGATTCGTCGCGGTGACCATGCAGCGGTGGCCCCAAGCCACCGGCAACCAGGTCGTGCAGTCGCTGGTGCACTCCGCCACCGCCGGGCCGACCGGGCAGCCCCTGATCAATCCCAAAGGACTGGACACCACGGATCCCGCCCAGTTCCCCGACGAGAACCCCCTGATGGAGAAGTTCCCCGGGACCGAGCCCAGCGCCCGGACCGTGTCCGACTACCGCGACGGAGTCCTGGCGGACCAGTCGGTCTTCGAGAGCGACCCCTCCTACGTCTACCGGGGCGTGGACGCCGAGGTCGCCCGCTCCCACGCCGACCGCTCCGCCCTGGGCACCTCCCCCAGGTACCACAGGAAAGAGGACTAGCGCGTCCGCGCTCACCGGCAGGGGAGCAGAGCAGGGGAAGCGGAGGGGCCGCGCTGGCCGCGTTCGGCCGGCGTGCCTACATCGACTGCCGGATCGCGTCGAACAGGCCGGACGCGTAAACGGAGGCCGGCAGGACCACGATCAGGATCAGTGCCTGGAGCACATCGAGGATCCTCCCGACCAGTGGGGAGGGCGCCATCCGCTTCCGGCGCCCTCCCCCCGCCCCTCGGAGCGGGAAGAGGACGGCGATCAGGAAAGCTGCCCCGGCGAGGAGGACTGCCGAACCCCCCGGAACGTGCGCCGACACCTCGGGGGAGGCGGCGACGAGGGCGGCGAGCAGCACCGACGCCCCAGTCATGAGCAGGCGCCCGCCGCTGCGCTGGTGGCGCGCCGCGAACGCCAGGGATAGTGCGGCTCCCAGGACCGTCGCCAGCGCTGCCCGTCCGCGCCACTCCCCGGCGCCCGCATGGGATCCGCTCATCAAACCGCCGAGCACGCACATCGCGCACCCCAGCGCGATCACGACGTGCGATCGGACGCGCGCGGAGGAGTAGGCCGCCCGCGAGGTCCGCGCGTTCATGGCCTTGGGGCGCGGGGGATCCTGCTGCCTGCCGGGGAGGGCGCTGGTCAGCACCTCTTTGATGTCGATGAGGACGAACGAGGAGGACCGCATGGTGAGCTGGGGGGAGAGCCACACCAGGACAGTGCCAGCCGCGACTGCGAGGAAGGCCGGCCTCGCCACCAGGCTCCCGCCCAGGACCATCAGGGTCGTGCAGGCCGTCGCGACCATCCACGCGGCCCGGGGGACGGCCACCGCGTCCTCGACGTCCTCGACGCGGCGCATGCGGTACGCCAAGCAGAACAGCAGTCCTCCCCATGCCATGACGACGGGGGCGACGGCGGCGCCGACCGGGTTGTCCGCGGGCACTATCTGGAGGCAGGAGAGGGCGAAAACAGCGCTGGCGGTGGCAACGCACTGCGTTCTCGCCCAGGCGGGCGCGACGTAGGCGAGGACCAGCGCGTAGAGCACGCCGAGCGCCCCCGTCACCAGGCGGGAGAGCAGGCCCGGCCGCCAGTCCCACAGGAACGGCCCCGCCAGGACGAACAACTCGACGAGCACGATCACCAGTGCCGACCCCACCAGGGTCCCCCCGGGCACCGCCCTGTTGCGCGCGGCGGCGTCCCCTTCCCCGCCGGATCCCCCGTTGGGGGCGCGGGAGGCCCACCGTCCCTGGGTGAGCATCGCCGACGGATCGGCCACGAACATGATGACCTCGCCGGCCGCGACCTCGAAACCGATGCGGTCGGCGGGTTTGACGAGGCCCCCGGAGATCCGGCACAACTGGAACCAGGCGGGATCCACCCCCACCGAGTCGAGCGCCTCGGAAAGCGGGGTCCCCTGCGAAGCGGCGCAGTCGCGCAAGGAGGCGTCGGGCAGGCGGAGTGTGAAAGGCACCAGTAGCTCTGACACTTCTTCACCCCTGTCTTTCATGACATTCGGTTAGGATTCGCGGCTGCGTGTATTCTTTCACGTGTGCGGCTGTATGTGCCAGCGCGGCCGATGGGTCCGATCGCACTGTCCCCGCTCAGCAACCGCCCCGGGCGGGCCCAGGCCCGGAAGCGGCGATCAACCGGTAAGCGATCCCGAGCGGAGGAGACATGGCAAGGCTGACGAAGAAGACTCGGCAGGCCGAGGCCGTTGACGAGAGCGTCCCCACCCGGCCCCAGGGCGAGCTCGTGCTGGAGCCGCCCCCGGACCGCGAGGAGGCGCCGAACGCTTCGAATATGCTCACCTCCGTCGTCCCCATGCTGGGCTCGGTCGGCATGATGGCCTTCATGGCCCTCTCCCAGTCGAACAACCCCAGGATGCTGTTCATGGCCGGGGCGATGGTGTTCGCGATGATCTCCATGGTCGGAACGCAGATGTACAGGCAGGTCAGCGCCTTCCGGACGAAGGTCGCCGACATGCGCGGCGAGTACCTGGCCTATCTGGCCGAGACGCGCCGGGCCGTGCGCGACATGGCCAAGCAGCACTACCAGTACCTGCAGCACACCCTCCCGGCCCCCGATTCCCTGGTCCTGCTGGCCGAGTCCGGCGCGCGCGTGTGGGAGCGGCGCACGAAGACCGCCGGACTGCTCAACGTCCGTCTGGGGGAGTCCCAGCAGAAGCTGTCCAAGAGGCTCGTGGCGCCGGATCCCGGAGTCCTGGCGAATCCCGATGTCGTCTGCCAATCCGCCCTGGCGCGTTTCGTCGACGTCCAGTCGAACCTGGGCCTGGCGCCTTACGGGATCTACCTCGACCAGTTCCTCACGGTGGAGCTGTGCGGGCTGCGCAGGCACACCGAGCCCCAGCTGCGGGCGATGATCGCGCACCTGGCCGTCATGGTGCCCCCCTCCGATCTGCGGATCGCGGTCCTGGCCAGCGAGGAGAACATCGACCAGTGGGACTGGGTGAAGTGGCTCCCCCACGTCCGTTCCGAGGAGTCCGAGGACGCGCTGGGCCCCGCCAGGATGGTCGCCACCACTGCCGAGGAGCTCGACGAGCTCATGGGCCCCGATGTGGAGACCCGCGGCGAGTTCCGCCAGGAGTCCGCGGGGCAGGGGTCCCGGCCCCATTTCCTGTTGGTCGTCGACGGGGCCGAGTACCCGTCGAACTGGATCCCCATGTCCGAGAAAGGCGTGGAGGGCCTCACCCGCGTCGTCATCAGGACGGTGTGGGAGGACCTGGAGGACTCCTCCACGCTGAGGCTGATCCTGAGGGTCGGCAAGGGCGACAAGGTCGTCAACGGCAGGCGCACGGTCGAGCCGATGCCGCTGGGGCAGGTCGTCCAGCAGGACATCACGCCCGCCCTGTACCGCCCCGATCAGATGAGCATCGAGGAGGCCACGGCGGTCGCGCGCCGCCTCACCCGCTTCACCGAGGGCATGGCCCAGGCGGTGACGAACAAATCGGAGAAGAAGGCGTCCTCGGACCTGATGGACCTGCTGGGACTGGGGGACGTGCGCCTCTTCGACCCGGACAAGCGCTGGCGCCACCGCAAGGGCCGCGACTACCTGCGCGTGCCCTTCGGCCTCACCGAATCGGGAGCCCCCGTCATCATCGACATCAAGGAATCCGCGAAGAACGGCATGGGCCCCCACGGCATGCTCATCGGCGCCACCGGATCGGGCAAGTCCGAGGTGCTGCGGACCATGGTGCTGGCCATGGCCCTCACCCACGACCCGGTCCAGTTGAACTTCGTCCTCGTCGACTTCAAGGGCGGCGCCACCTTCGCGGGCATGGACACGATGCCCCACGTCTCCGCCATGATCTCGAACCTGGAGGAGGAGTCCTTCCTGGTGGCGCGCATGGAGGAGGCCCTCCAGGGCGAGATGAGCCGGCGCCAGGAGCTGCTGCGCGCCGCGGGCAACTTCGCCAAGGTCGAGGAGTACGAGAACGCCCGGAGGGCGGGCAAGCACGACGGGCCCCCGCTGCCGGCCCTGTTCGTCATCATCGACGAGTTCTCGGAGCTGCTGGTCGCCCACCCGAACTTCATCAAGGTCTTCGAGGCCATCGGGCGTCTGGGCAGGTCCTTGTCCGTCCACCTGCTCTTCGCCTCGCAGCGCATCGACACGAAGGCCGGCGACCTCATGTCGCACATCTCCTACCGTATCGGCCTGAAGACCTTCTCCGCTGGCGAGTCCCGTTCCATCATCGGCTCCGACGTCGCCTTCAAACTGCCGCCGCTGCCCGGTTCGGGCTACTTGCTGGCCGGCGGCGAGGACCTGGTCCGCTTCCGCGCCTCCTACGTGGCCGCCCCTCCCCCCGAGAGCGCGAAAGCCGTTGACGCGGACTCGGACGAGGAGGAGGCCATCCGGCACATCCTGCCGTTCTCGGCGGACCGCGTCGAGCCCGACGAGGCCATCGTGATCGAGGAAGGGCTGCTCCCCGTCCCCCACCACGGCGCCCAGGCGCTGCGGAGGGGAGGGGAGGTGCCGCCCCCGCCGCCGGGAGCCGTCGGTGCGCCGACGGGCGCGGAGCCGGTCGGGGCTGAAGAGGAGGAGCCCGATTTCTCCCAGTACGCGGACATGAGCCAGCTCGACATCGCTGTGAAGCGGATGGAGGGGCACGGCCTGGCCGCGCACAAGATCTGGCTGGAGCCCCTGGACACCCCGCCGACGCTGGACATGCTCTTCGGGGACCTGGCGGTCGATCCGCGCTTCGGGCTGGTCTCCGCGTCGTGGCGCGAGAAGGGGCCCCTGCGCGTTCCCATGGGCATGGTGGACCTGCCGCGCCAGCAGAAGCAGGAGACCCTCGAGTACGACTTCTCGGGCGCGAAGGGCCACGGCATCGTCGTGGGGAGCCCCATGACGGGGAAATCCACCGCCCTGCGCAGCCTGGTCATGTCCCTCGCCCTGACCGCCTCGCCCCTGGAGATCCAGTTCTACGTCATGGACTTCGGCGGCACCTTCTCGTCGATGCGGAACCTGCCCCACATCGCCGGAATCGCCTCGCGCGGGGACACCGAGCGCGCGACCCGCATGCTGGCCGAGATCGAGGCCATCCTGTTCGACCGCGAGATCTACTTCCGCAAGAACGGCATCGACACGATGGCCGACTACCGGCGCATGCGGGCGGCGGGGAAAGCCGATGACGGCTACGGCGACGTGTTCGTCATCCTGGACGGCTGGGTCACTTTGAAGGAGGAGTTCGACGGCGAGGACAGGCGCCTGGGGCGGATGATGGAGAGGGCGCTCAACTACGGCGTCCACCTCATCGTCGGCACGGGGCGCTGGCTCGATCTGCGCATGGACATCCAGCCGCTCTTCGGCACCAAGATCGAGTTGCGCGTCGATGACGAGTCGGCTTCCATCATCGACCGCCAGGCGAAGAAGAACGTCCCCTTGGACCGGCCCGGGCGGGGCCTGGACATGGACGCCCACCAGATGCTGCTCACCCTGCCGCGCATCGACGGGGAGCGGGATCCTGAGACGCTCAGCGAGGGGGTCCGCAAGGCGATCGCCGACATCCACGCCGCGGCGCGTGGCATGCACGCCCCGCGCTTGCGCCTCCTGCCCGAGAGGATCACCGTGCCCGAGCTGCTCTCCGCCATCCCGGAACTGGGGCGGCCCATGCGCGAGCTCGAGGCCGAGTACACCAAGGCGCTGGAGGCGGAGGCCGCGGCCGCCCGGGCGAACGCGCCGGAGGGCGCCGAGGTGCCCGAGGCCCCGATCGAGAAGCCCCCAGTGCCGCTGCACGACAAATGCCTGGTCCTGGGAGTCGAGGAGCGGAGGCTCGGCCCCCTGGTCTTCGATCCGCTCAAAGAGCAGAACCTCTTCCTGGTGGGCGACGGTGAGTCCGGCAGGAGCTCCTTCATCCGGCTGGTGGCCCATGAGATCATGCGGACCAACACGCCCAAGGAGGCGAAGCTCATCGTCGTCGATCCAAGGCGCTCCCTCCTGGGCGAGATCCCCGAGGAGTACCTGGTCGCGTACCTGACGATGAACGACGACATCGAGAACGAGCTCAGGGCGATCGCGTCGGCCATCGTCGAGAAGCGCGCGCCGGGCAAGGACGTCACGGTGGCGCAGCTGCGCGAGCGCTCGTGGTGGTCGGGCCCGGAGCTGTGGCTGCTCGCCGATGACGAGGACATGCTGATGGGCGGCATGAACAACAAGCTCCAACCGATCGACGGGCTGCTCTCCCAGGCGCGCGACGTGGGGCTGCACGTGGTGGCGGCCCGGCGTACGGGCGGCGGGATGATGAGCGACCGCTTCATCTCCAAGGTGCGCGAAATGGGCGCCACGGGCCTCATCCTGTCGGGCAGCCCCGACGACGGGCCGGTCATCGGCCGTGTCAAGGCGGTCCCGTCCCGCCCGGGGCGCGCCCAGGTGGTCACCCGCAACGCGGGCGTGTACCGCGCCCAGCTGGCGTGGCAGCCTACCTCGGAGTAGGCCGGCGGGTGTCCTCTCCCGTTAGAATCAGTACAGGAACGACCGACCAGTGAAAGGGGCGGCACGATGGGGACACATGTGAACCGACTGGGGGGTGCCCTCGTCGCGGCAGTGCTGGCGTGCGCGTTGGCCGCGTGCGGGCAGCTCGGCGGGGGCGCTTCCTCCAACAAGCCCCTCGACCAGCTCCAGAACCTCGGGGCCGGGACGAAGGCGGACTACCAGAGCCGCATGGACCAGGCCTCGGAGGCGGACAAGCAGAAGATCCTCACCGAGGCGAACCAGGTCGATGCCGTGGTCGGCGCCGAGCTGGTCCTCGACGACCCCTCGGCGAAAGGGGCCAAGTTCCAGCTCAAGGACGACAACACGGTCGTCATGGACCAGAGCATCGCCCCCCTGATGTCCAACGCCACCAACTGGCGGGTCGGGGACCGGTCCATCGACCTGTGCACGGACGCCGACTGCGAGTACTACTCGTCGTGGACGGTCGCACCGAAGACCGGGTCCGGGGGCGGCGGCCTCAGCGGCTACACGCTGACGCTGCTCATCGAGAACGAGGCGGAGGCCGCCAACGTCAATGTGACCAGGGAGTTCACACTGGGCAAGTGAGGCCCGCGCGCGGGCGGCGCGGGCCGTCCCGTGCCCTGCCCGAAGGCCTCCTCGTCCCCCGGGCCGAGCCCCTGTGCGGCCGGGCCCGGCCGCTGGTGCCGTCGAGGGCGGGCGCAACAGGCCCCCGCCCTCGGATCCCACCTGGTGAGACAATTCATTATTTGATTACTTTCACTTCCGTTGTGGCTGGTGATCGGGGCGAAAGTCCGCCTCGGGGGCGCGCCCGCTCCGGCATGATGGGCAGTGGTCGGATTTGTCGAATGGCAGTGGGACCCCGCGTTAATTAGTGTGTACCCCGGCCCGAAACGCTTACCTGGCAACTCTCTATGGAGTAACGACTCGTGCGACACTAGGGAGACGGGCCTGAAATCCGACCAGCGGCACGTGATGAAAGGTGGGGATGCGCTGTGAGAGGCATGAAGCGCCGGATGCCTGCGCTGTTCGTCATCACTGTGGTGCTGTTCGTGTCGGTCCTTGGTCTTTTGTACAGGGGCATGGAGGTCACCCACGTCGATGTGGACGACGGCGGCATCTGGGTCATCGACAAATCCAAACAGATGGTCGGCCATCTCAACTACGACGCCCGCGTCCTCGACGGCGCCCTGAGGGCGGAGTCCGCGAACTTCGACATCGGGCAGGCCGGCGAGACGGTCACTATGACGGACCGGGCGACCTCGACGATCGCCCCCATCAACGTCACCGCCGTGGCGCTCGGCTCGGCGACCCCGCTCCCCTCGGGGGCGGTCGCCACACAGGGCGGGGACACCCTCGGCGTCTACAATCCCGCCGAGGGGACCTTCTGGGTGACCAGCGCGAAGGGCCCGGTCGCCGCGGACCTGGGGGACGGGGCCGCGCTCGACAGCGGCGAGGGCGCGGGGGCCTCGACGGTGGCCGTCGACGGCACCGCGTTCTCCCTCAGCGCCTCGGACGGCACTCTGGTCACAGTCGCACCAAAAGGAACCGTCCAGTCGGTCAATAAGTCCCGGATCAAGGGGATCGACCCCGCCGCGACCCTCGCGATGACGGCGGTTGGCAATCATCCGGTCGCATTCGATACCACGGGCAATATTCTGTACTTGCCGAACGGTCAGGCGTACAGCCTCACCGACTACGGCATCGCGCCCGGCGCCGTGCTCCAACAGCCCGGCGCCGACGCGGACTCCGTCTACCTGGCCACCCCCACGAGCCTCGTCGGAGTGCCCCTCAAAGGCGGGGAGCCCTCCGTCGTCGACACGGGCGCCAGCGGGAGCCCCGCCGCCCCCGTGTGGCACATGGGCTGCGCCTACGGCGCCTGGTCCGGCAGCGGCGCCTACCTGCGTTCGTGCGCCGATCCCAGCAAGGACACCAACGACGTCGTCGACACCCTCAAATCCGCTCGCGAAGTCGTCTTCCGCACCAACCGCTCCGCCATCGTCCTCAACGACGTGGCCCTCGGATCCGTGTGGCTGCCCGACGAGAACATGACCATCGTCGACAACTGGGACGAAGTCGAGCAGCAGCTCGCCGAGTCCGAGGAGGAGGAGCAGACCACCGACCTCATCGACGAAGTCGAAGACCCCGAGCGCAAGGAGCAGAACACACCGCCCGACGCCGAGGACGACGAGTTCGGCGTCCGGCCCGGGCGCTCCACCCTGCTGACCGTCCTGGACAACGACTCCGACTCCGACGGCGACGTCCTCACCGCCCGCGCGACCTCCAGCCCCGGCTTCGGGACGGTCGTCTCCACGCGGGGAGGGCGCGCCCTCCAGATCGCCGATGTCGCCGACTCGCAGACGGGGTCCACCAGTTTCACCTACGAGGCCTCGGACGGGCAGGACACCGACTCCGCCACCGTCCGCGTCTCCGTCCACCCGTGGAGCGAGAACGCCGCGCCCGAGCAGAGGACCGTCCCCACCGTCAAGATCGGGCAGGGCGCGCAGATCCAGTACAACGTCCTGGGCGACTGGCGCGACCCCGACGGCGACCAGGTCTTCCTCCAGGACGCCCAGGCCCCCGAGGGCCTCTCCGTCCAATTCGCCGAGGACGGCACCCTGCAGATCCGCGAGCTCGGCGCGGGGGCCGGTCCCAAGACCGTGGACCTCACCGTCTCCGACGGGCGCGCGCAGGGCAAGGGAACGCTCAAGGTCGACGTGCAGGAGCCCGGCAACCAGGCCCCGTCGGCCAACGCCGACTTCTACGTGGCGCGCGAGGGCGAGACCATCACCCTGGACCCGCTGGCCAACGACACCGACCCCAACGGCGATCCCCTGCGGCTCGTCGGGATCTCGGCCCCCGCCTCGGTCACCGCCCTGCCCGACCTGGAGGCCGGGACCATCGACTTCACGGCGACCGCCCAGGGGACCTACCAGTTCAGCTACACGGTCACCGACGGCGCCGATCAGAAGATCGGCATCATCCGCGTCGACGTCATCCCCGCGGACGAGGCCTCCGGGCCCATCGCCGAGGACGACCTGGCGGTCCTGCCCGTGGGCGGCTCCGTTCTGGTGGCGCCGCTGGGCAACGACACCGACCCCTCCGGCGGCGTCCTGGTGGTCCAGTCCGTCGACGTCCCCGCTGACTCCGGGCTCGAAGTGGCCCTGCTGGACCGCCACCTGCTGCGCGTCAGCTCGCCAGCGGGGATCGGGGAGTCCGTGTCCTTCACCTACACGGTCTCCAACGGCTACGGCTCGGCCACGGCCCGGGTGCTCGTCGTCCCCGGCTCGGAGACGAACTCCTCCCTGCCGCCCGTCCTGCAGCCCGACACCGTCAAGGTGCGCGTTGGCGACGTCGGCACCGCCTCCGTCCTCGACAACGACCGCTCGCCCGGGGGGCTCAGCCTCTCGGTGGAACCCACCCTGAACTACGAGGCGAACCCCTCGGTCGGCACCCCCTTCGTCACCGGGAACGAGGTCCGCATCGAAGCGGGCGGCACCCCGGGCACGCTTTCCGTCGTCTACTCGGTCATCGACTCCTCCGGGAACACCGCCGCCTCGACGGTCACCTTCGAAGTGGTCCCCGACTCCGAGGCCAACAACCCGCCCAGGCCCAAGGCCCTCACCGCGTGGGCGGCCAGCAACCAGACGACGCGCATCCCCGTGCCATTGGCCGGGGTCGACCCCGACGGGGACTCCGTGTGGCTGGTCGGCACCGACCAGCAGCCCACCAAGGGCACGGCGGTGGTGCGCGACTCCTGGCTGGAGTACACGCCCGCCGAGGGCGCCTCGGGCACTGACGTCTTCACCTACGTGGTCGAGGACCGCCGGGGCGCGCGCGGCACCGCGCGGGTCCGCGTCGGCATCGCGCCCCCCGCTTCCCTCAACCAGAACCCCGCTGCCGTGCCCGACACCGTCCTGGTGCGCCCCGGCCGCCAGGTGTCCGTCAACGTCCTGGCCAACGACGTGGATCCCGATGGGGACCCCCTCGCCCTGGACGCGGACGGCCTCACGGCCTCCGACCCCAGGCTGGCGCCCACCGCCTCCGGTGACTTCGTGACGATCACGACGCCCGAGGCCGAGGGGACCTACCTGGTGTCCTACGGCGTCTCCGACGGGCGCGGCGGCAGCTCCCGCGGGCAGTTGACCGCCTACGTCTCCGCGAACGCCCCCCTGAAGGCGCCCATCGCCCGTGACGACTCCCTCTCCTTCGACAGACTGCCCTCCGACGGCTCCGCCGCGCGCGTGCGGGTCACTGAGAACGACGAGGACCCCGACGGCAGCGTCTCCGACCTGGTGGTCACCACCTCCGACCCGGGCGTCGTCGTCGACGGCCAGGACCTGCTCATCACCCCCCAGGCGAGCAGGCGCCTGGTCGTCTACACGGTCACGGACTCCGACTCCCTGTCCAACTCCGCGGTCGTCTCCGTGCCCGGACTGGACTCCACGCCGCCAACGGTCAGATCCGAGGGCATGCCCATCGAGATGAAAGCGGGCGAGAGCCGCACCCTGGCCCTGGCGGACTACACCACCGTGCGCCCCGGGCGCTCGGCGCGCCTGTCGGAGGGCGGATCCATCGTCTCCTCCAACGGTATCGACCAGGCCGCGGCCAACGGGGAGGGCTCCGTGGACGTCCACGCGCGCGAGGGCTTCTCGGGCAGCGCCACGGTCTCCCTCGACGTCTCCGACGGATCCTCCAACGACTCGGGGGCGCTGAGCGCCAGGCTGTCCCTGACCTTCATCGTCCGGCCCGCGTCGAACCAGCCGCCCACGCTCACGCCCACGCCCATCCGGGTCGGCGCGGGGGAGGACCCCGTCACGCAGAACCTGGCGCTCGCGGTCACCGACCCCGACGGCGCCAACCCCCGGGACTTCGCATACGCGCTGGTGTCCAAGCCCGACAGCGTCTCCGCCTCCGTTTCCGGGACTGCGCTGACGGTGTCCGCCCCTGCGGGGACGGCAACCGGTGCGGCGGGCTCGATCGCGGTGAGCGTCGACGACGGCTCCGGCCCCGTCCAGGCCTCCGTCCCCGTCGAGGTCGTCTCCACGACGAAGCCGAAGATGCAGGTCAGCCCCATCCAACTCGAGGTTGAGCGCGACGCGTCGGTCACCGTGGACGTGGCGTCCAGGAACGTCATCGGCGCCATCGGCCCCGTCCAGGTGGTGGACTCCGGCCCTGGAGTCGCCGCTGGGAGCGCGAGCACCGTGACCTGGAGTGGGACTTCCGTCACCATCACACCCGATCCGGCGAAGGCCGAATTCACCTACCAGTACAGCATCACGGACGCGCCCGGGGACAGCAGCCGCACGGTCTCCAACACCATCACCGTCAAGGTCAGGCAGACCAAGCCCGCTGCGCCCGTCAGCGTCCGCGCGGTGAGCCGGGGCGGCGCCCAGGGGGTCGGAGCCGCCGAGCTCTTGATCACGGATGCGAATCTGGGCGCCGACTTCGTCGTCAAGGGCTACCGGGTGACCGACGTGAACACGGGGACTGGCTACGACTGCGAGCCGCAGATGCGCTGCCTCGTCTCCCCGCTCGGTCCGGGGCCCCACTCCTTCACAGCCGTCGTGAGGACCAACAAGGGCGACTCGGCTCCTTCAGCCCCGTCGAACACCCTCGACTTCTCGCCCGATCCGTCCGGCGTGCGGCGCCTCCAGGTGACTCCGGGCAACGGGAGCCTCACCGCGAACTGGAGCGCCCCCGATCAGCAGGGCAGCGGCATCATGAACTACGAGGTGGCCGTGACGGGCAGCGGCGGCGGCACCGAGCAGGTCCCCGCCTCCTCGACCTGGTACACCAGGAGCGGACTGACCCCTGGTGAGTCGTACACGGTCTCGGTCGTCGCGATCGACACGAACAGCAGGCGCTCGGCGGCGGTCTCCACGCGGGTCACCCTCCCCAGCGCCCCGGAACCCCCCCGTGACCTGAAGGCGATGGTAGTGGGGGGGACCGGCGACGGCACCACCAGCTTCAACGTGACGTGGAAGTTGGGGTCCCACCACTCCTCCGGCTGGGCGAACGGCACGGTGTCCGTCGACTCCCGGCCGTACCCGGTCAGCCCGGGGGCGACGCAGAAGGAGGTGTCGGTGCCCTCTGGCGGCTCCGCCACCATCACGGTCACCGTGTTCAACGCGGACGGGTACTCGAACGCGGCGTCGATCAGCGTGTCCACCCTGGTCAAGAACCCGCTGCCCCCGACGGCGCCCGTCCTCAAACCCACCGGCAACACCGGTGAGCTGCAGGTCGTGGGCCTGGCCAAGGTGCCCGGCAACGGGTACGAGGCGAGGCAGTTGACCCTGCGCTACGCGCGTTCCGAAGCCGCGTGCGCGGCTGGCGACGAGGTGGAGGACGGGGAGGTCATCGGGGGATTGGGCGCCTCCAGCACGCCGGTCACCCTGTTCTTCTGCCAGACCGCCACCGCAGTCGACGCGACCAAGGTCGTCTCGTCCGCCACATCGGCCTCGGGGACCCCCAAGGCCGGCAACGTGCCCAAGTTCAAGGTCAAGGCCAAGGCCGATGGGACGAGCATCAAAGCGACGTGGAACATCCCGGCGGACGCCGACATCGTCAGGGCGCACGCTTCGATCAAGGAGGGGGGCGTTGCGCCCCAGTTCGGCTCGCCGCCCCCCTCGTCGGCTGTCTTCTCCGGCCTCGCCCCGCTCAACAGGTACACGGTCGTGGTCACGCTGACGAACGCCTCGGGCGCCGAGCGCACCGTCGAGAAGGAGGTGTGGACCGAGGAGGATCCCCAGTACATCGAGGAGACATGGGAAAGGCCGGCCAGTTGCTGGGGCACGCCGTGCGGGGCGTTCAGGATCTCGGCGACCAGGGCGGACCAGTTCGCCCCGGACGCGACGCTCACGTGCTACGTGTACACCTATAGGGACGAGGAACACGAGCGGGAGCGCCGCAAGTTGACCCTCGACGCCAAGGGCAACTGGACGGTGACGGGCCTGCCCACCCAGGCGACCTCAGCGGGAGCTTTCGCGGGCATGAAACAGCATGTGACCAGTTGCTGGGTGGAGGACGATGATGACGACTGAGTGCTCTGTAGCACCTATACTTTGTTGGGAATTATTCCTTGAGGAAGGACATGAATGACGCTCTCGACCGAACAGGCGGGTGAATTCGCGCAGGTCTTCAAAAGCCTCGTCGACGCCATCTCCAGCGCAGTCCTGGACAAGCAGCAGGTCGTGCGCCTGGCGCTCACCTCCCTGTTCTCGGGCGGACACCTGCTGCTCGAGGACGCGCCCGGAACCGGGAAGACCGCCCTGGCCAGGGCGCTGTCCGCCGTCATTGACGGCTCCCACTCCCGCATCCAGTTCACACCCGACCTGCTGCCCTCCGACATCACGGGCGTCAACATCTACGACCAGTCGAACGGCCGGTGGGTCTTCCGGGCCGGCCCCATCTTCGCCTCCATCGTCCTGGCGGACGAGATCAACCGCGCCTCGCCGAAAACCCAGTCCGCCCTCCTGGAGGTCATGGAAGAGGGCCAGGTCACCGTCGACGGCGTCTCCCGCCCCGCTCCTACCCCCTTCATGGTGATTGCCACCCAGAACCCCGTGGAGCAGGCCGGCACCTACCCGCTGCCCGAGGCCCAGCTCGACCGCTTCCTCATGAAGGCATCCGTCGGATACCCCTCCCGCGCCGCGATGGTCGAAGTCCTCGCAGGATCGGCCGCCCCCGACCGCTCCCGCCTGCTGCGCCCCGTCGTGGGCGGCGACGACATCGACCACTGGTCGCGCGTCGTCGCCGACAACTTCGCCGACACCGCCGTCCTCGACTACGTCGCGGCGCTGGCCGAGGCCACCCGCGAGGACGAGTCGGCGCTGCTGGGCGTGTCCACCCGCGGCGCCATCGGCATGGTACGCTGCGCCCGCGTGTGGGCCGCCGCCCAAGGGCGCACCTTCGTGCTGCCCGACGACATCAAGGCCCTCGCCGTGCCCGTCTGGGGCCACCGCATCGTCGTCGACCCCGACGCCGCGTTCTCCGGGGCGACCTCCCAGGGGATCATCACGCGCGCGCTCACCGGCGTCTCCGCGCCCTCGCTCGGGAGCTGAGGGCCGGTGAGGGGGGTCGTCCGCGCGCTCGGCCGGGGGCTGTCCATCGTGACGCCCACCGGATGGGCACTGCTCACCCTGGTCGCCTTGTCCGTCCTGGTCGGCCTCACCCTCCAATGGTCCGAGGCGGCCACCATCACAGCCGCCAGCCTGGTCGTCATCGTCATCGCCGCAGTGCGCGTCGCGTGGCGCCCCCCGCACATCGTCGCCATCGACATCACCAACGAGCACATCGTCGCCGGCCAGAGCACCGTCGGCCAGCTCACCGTCACCAACGGGAGCGCCCGCTCCGCGCGCACCGGCATCATCGAGGTCCCCATCGGGGCGGGCCTCGGGGAGTTCGTGGTCCCCCCGCTGCGCGCCCGGGGCAAATGGGAGGACATCTTCCTGGTCGGCTCCAAACGGCGGGGCGTCATCGAGGTCGGCCCCGCGCGCTCCGTGCGCACCGACCCCCTCGGCCTCGTGCGCCGCGTCCGGGAGTGGGGGGAGCCGGTCGTCCTGCACGTCCACCCCCGGACCGTGCGCGTCCCCTTCGACGCCACAGGCTTCCAAGTCGATATCGAAGGGGTCGTCACCGCGAAACTGTCCAGTTCCGACGTGTCCTTCCACGCGCTGCGGGACTACGAGCCCGGCGACGACCAGCGTTCCGTCCACTGGGCGTCCAGCGCGCGCCTGGGCAAGCTCATCGTCCGCCAGTACGAGGAGACCCACCGCTCCCACCACCTCGTCATCCTCGACAACACGGAGGGCTCCTGGGATCAGGACCCCTTCGAGACCGCGGTCTCCGCCGTCGCCTCCCTGGGGCTGGCCAACCTGCGCGAATCCCGGACGGTGTCCCTGGCGACCGCCTCCGAGTGGATCCCCACCACCTCGGCCATGCGGATGCTCGACGCCCTCGCAGAGCTGGGGACCGCGCCCAGAGGGGACTTCCTCCGCCGGGTGCGCGAAGTCATCGACGACCGCCCCGGCGCCTCCGCGGTCACCATCGTCGTGCCCGCCTCCACCACCGACGAACAGGCCGCCCACCTGTCCCGCCTGACGCCCGTGGACGTCCCCGTCTCGATCGTGCGCATCGACCCCTCCGCCGACCGGGGCAGGAGCGCCGTGGGCGGCGGCGTCCTGCTCGACTGCCCCACCCTCAAGGACCTGCCCAGGCTGATCATCGCCGGAGGCCTGACGTGAGCGAATCCATCGAGATCACACGGAAACGCGTGCACAGCGCCGCCGCCGAGGAGGTCCCCCCGCCCCCCGCCCCCGGCGAGAACGTCGCCTGGGCGGCCACCGCGGTGCCCTCGGGGCGCTACGGCAGCGCCAGGACCACGCGCGCGCGCCTGCGCAGCCTCACCGAAAGACTGCGGCGGCCCAGTCCCGCCCTGCCGGGGTGGTCGGTCCTCGTGCTGGCGGTGCTGGCCGCCGGCCCCGCCCTGGCCTTCGAGCCCGTCTTCGGCAACGGCCAGGGGCTCCTCGCCGCGGGCGCGGGGGCCGTCGCGGGCCTGGCGATCGGCACAGCCGCCAGCCGCTGGCACTGGGACCTGCTCAGCGTTCTCGCCGCAGTGGCGGCGGTCTACCTGCTGCTGGGCGGCTACGCCGCGCTGCCCCAGACGCTGGCCAACGGGTTCGTGCCCACCGGCCAGACCCTCCAAGTCCTGGTCCTGGGCGTGTGGCGCAGCTGGAAGGACCTGCTCACCCTGACGCCCCCGATCTCCGCCTACTCCGGTCCCGCGGTGGTGCCGTGGATCACAGGGCTGCTCGCGGGCACCCTCTCCTCCCTCATCACCATCCGCCTCGGGCGGCCGGTCGCCGGGACCCTGCCCATGGGGATCATGGGCTTCGTCGCCATCTTCTTCGGCCCCAGCGGCCAGGAACAGCCCGCATGGGCGGTCGCCGCGTGGTGGGTGGTCCTCGTGGGCTGGTGGGCGTGGGCCGCCCAGCGCCAGCGCCTCCGCCTCGGACAGGACGTCCTGGCGGGCCGCGCCGACTCGGCGCCCGCCCCCGCGGGAGGGGCAGCGGGCGGACGGATGCGCTCCACCGTCTACGCCGGGCGGCGCGTCGCCGGAGCGCTCACCATAGTCGCCGCGGGCGTCGCCGTCGCCGTGCCGGTCACGATCGCGCTGTCGCCCCTGCCCGGCCGCGTCGTCGGGCGCGACCTGGTCGACCCGCCCCTCGACGTGCGCACCTACCCGTCGCCGCTGTCCGCATTCCGCCACTACTCCACCGACCTCAAGGACGACGCCCTCATCACCGTCTCCGAACTGCCCGACGGGCAGCGCGTGCGGATCGCGGCGATGGACGTCTACGACGGGACCACCTTCGGCATGTCCGTCGCCGGCGAGTCCGCCTCCGAGGGCTACATCCCCGTCGGCACCGCCATCCCCGGGCGGGCGGGAACCGCCACCGCGTCCATCAGCGTCACCACCGACAAGCTCCGCGGCCCCTGGGTCCCCGTCCTCGGACGGCCCGAGAACATCGTCTTCACGGACGGCGCCGCGGGCGCGCAGCGCGAGGGCCTCCACTTCGACCAATGGGCGAACACGGCGCTCACCACCAGCCCCTCGCCGCAGATGGCCTACACCGTCGAAACGTCCTTCGCCGACGCGGCGACGGACGACGAGCTGGAGGGCCTGCCCGCCGCGTCCTTCACCAACTCGGACAAGAACCTCCCCCAGGGCCTCGAGAGCCTGGCCCTGGAGGCCACCCAGAACGCGGACGGGCCCCTGGCCACCGCGCGCGCCATCGAGCACTACCTGTCCGGCAACGGCTTCTACCTCCAGGAGAACACCGTCCAATCCAGGCCGGGCGTGCGCACCGACCGCCTCGAGCGCATGCTCAAAGCCGCCGACCTCATCGGGGACGACGAGCAGTACGCCGCGCTCATGGCCCTCATCCTCCACTCCAAGGGCATCAACGCCCGCGTCGTCATGGGCGCCTACCCGGCCGAGGGGGCGGACGGCCACAACCGGCGGGGCACCGTGAAACTGTTCGGCGCCGACCTGCACGTGTGGGTGGAGGTCGAGTTCAAGGACGGCATGTGGGGGGTCTTCGACCCGACGCCCCCGCGCGACAAGACCCCGCAGACCCAGGTCCCCAAGCCCAAGACGGTCCCGCGCCCGCAAGTGCTCCAGCCGCCCGACCCCCCCAAGCCCCCCGTCGAACTGCCCCCCAACGTCCGCGACCAGAACGCGGACACCGACAAACCCGACAGCGCCTCGCTGCCGTGGGGCCTCATCCTGGGCGGCACGGGCCTGTTCCTACTGCTCTTCGGCCCCGTGATCGGCGTGGTCGTGTACAAGGCCCTGCGCAGGCGCAGGCGCAGACGGGCCGAGCCCGCCGCCGCCCTGCTGGGCTCCTGGGACGAGGTCGTGGACCTGGCCGCCGACGCCGGGATCTGGGTCGAGGCCGGGCAGACGCGCCAGGAGGCGGCGTGGTCGCTGTCGCGGCAGTGGTCGGGCGACCAGGACATCGTCGAGCCCAATGCCTTCGACCTGGTGGCCGCCCCCTCCGGCGCCAACGCGGCCGTCATCGCCGGGTGGACGCCCTTCGAGCAGGAGGTGCCCACCGCTGTCGCCATCGCCCGCCGCGCGGACATCGCGAACTTCGCGCACAACGGCGCGACCCGCGAGCACGTCAACGCCGCCTGGAAGGACTTCGCCTCCCTGCGCGCTCAAGTGCGCCGCACGACTGGCCCGATCCAGCGCGCGCGCCGCGCCCTCTCACTGCGCTCGGTGCGCCGCAACGCCGCCCAGGCCCGGCGGCGCAGGAAGGAACAGGGATGAGCACCGCGGGCATGGTGGTACCGGGCCCCGCCATCCCCGGGTTCCGCTTCGTGCGGCCCCTGGGCATGGGCGGCTTCGCCGATGTCTACCTGTACCACCAGGCGCTGCCCTCGCGCGATGTCGCCATCAAGATCGTGCGCGCCCAGGGAGACGCGCGGGGGACCGAGGAGCTCCACCGCGAGGCCGACGCGATGACCCTGCTGGCGGGGCACCCCGCCGTCGTCGAGCTGCACGGGGTCGGCACCACCTCGGACGGGCGGGCCTACCTGGTCATGGAGTACTGCCCCGTCGCCGACGTCCTGTCCCAGGTGCGCGCCAAGCCCATGGCACTGGACCGCGCCCTCGACTTCATGATCCAGATCTGCGGCGGCGTCGAGGTCTTCCACCGCCAGGGCTACGTCCACCGCGACATCAAGCCCTCCAACATCATGCTCGACGCCTACGGCCAGCCCGTCCTGGCCGACTTCGGCGTCGCCTCGCCCAAAGGGGAGCTGGAAGTGGGCGCGTTCGACGGCTTCTCCGTCCTGTGGGCGCCCCCCGAGCAGCAGGACGCCTCCAACCCCGCCACCCCCCAGCAGGACGTGTGGGCGCTGGCCTCCACCACGTGGACGCTCGTCACAGGGCGCAGCCCCTTCGAGGACCCCATCGGCGACAACTCCGCCGCCAGCATCGCCATGCGCGTCCAACGCGGGCGCATCCGCTCCCTCGGGCGGGCCGACGCGCCGCCGGAGCTCGAGGAGGTCCTGCGCGCCGCGCTGGACATCGACCCGGACAAGCGCACGCCCACCGCCCAGGCCTTCGGCGAGGGCCTCCAGAGCGTGCAGCGGGCCATGGGCCTGCCCGTGACCAAGATGGAGGTCAAGGAGTCGAAGACGAACGCGGTCTTCGGCCTGACCAGCGACGCCATCGACGCCAAGACCCGCCTGCGCGGCGCGGTGCGCATCGACCCCGAGGGCACCCGGATGCGGGCGCTGAAGTACGACTTCGGCGACCAGGTCCCCGCCGCGCCCGTCGCCGACTCCTGGGAGGTCGAGCGCGTCGACGGGGCCGAGGCCGCCCCCGAGTCGGCCAAGAAGCAGGAGGAGCCCGAGCGCTCCAAGCGCACGCCCTTCGCGACGATCCTCGTCCTCTTCCTGGTCGGCGCGCTGGTGACGGCGGGCCTGATCACCGCGATCCTCACCCAGCAGGGGACCGTCAACCGCGTCCCCGGCACCGAGACGCCCAGCACGGGCAGCGAGACCGCCGACCCCGTCGGCCAGCCGCCCCCCGTCGTCACCGGCCTGGCCGGCGACTACGCCGACGGGACGATCACATGGACGTGGAGCGCGCCGGAGAACACCTCGCCGGAGACCGTCGAGTACTCCTACGCGGCCACCGGTCCGGACGGCGACAAGAACGGCACCACGGAGGGCACGACCGTCACCCTTCCCGCTGCGAGTGGCAGGAACTGCGTGGATATCGCTACCGTAGCAGTCGTCACCAGACGCGCGTCCGATCCCATACGCGCATGCGTCGACGTGCCATGAGCAGTGCGAGAGAAAGAAGTCCGTTATGACGGCGGGGGAGCATAACCGCGGATTAGTCCTGCAATGGGGGGCGGCCACCGATATCGGCCCGGTGCGCAGCGAGAACGAGGACTCGTGGCTCGCCGCTCCCCCCTTCTTCGCGGTGGCCGACGGCATGGGCGGCCACCTCGGCGGGGCCCGCGCCTCGAGGACCGCCGTTCAGACCCTGTGCGAGTACCTCAGTGAGGAGCGCCTCGGGGACCGCGCCGCGGACCTCGTGGACCTTTCCGAGGCCGTCGAGGAAGCGGGGGAGCGCGTCAACGCCCTCGCCGGGGCCGACGACGCGCAGAACGCCCCGGGCACCACGCTCACCGGCGTCCTCGCCCTGGACACGGACGAAGGCCCCTACTGGCTCTCCCTCAATATCGGCGACTCCCGCGTCTACGTGGTCGGCAACGGTCGGATCAGCCCGATCACCCACGACCACTCGGCCGTGCAGGAGGCGCGGGACATGGCGGAAGAACTGGGGACCCCCCAGATCATCCCGCCGTCCAACGTTGTCACCAAGGCCCTGGGCGGCGGGCTCACCGGTTCCGTCAGCGCCGACTACACCCTCATGCCCCTGTGCGAAGGCGACTACGCCGTCGTATGCTCTGATGGTATCCACGGAGTGCTCACGGACGTGCAGATGTGCTCGATCGTGACCGCGGGGCGCGGGCCCCAGGGCGTCGCGGACCACCTCGTGAGCGCCGCGCTGTCCGCTGGGACTCGTGATAACGCGACCGCCGTGGTAGTTTACGCAGCAAGTGCGTCCCGACTAACATCGGATCCGCACGCAATGACCCGAGTCATCCAACCAGTCCGCCCCGCGTCGACCCGCACGACGCGCCGGACTCCACTGAGAAAAGGCAGTAACTGATGCTTCAGATTGGTCGCTTCTTGTGCCGGGGCCAGGGCGCGATACTCGTGATGGGGCCGCTCGGCGCGGCCCTCGTGCCACTGTCTTTGGCCGATGGCGCCGCAGACGTCGTCTGGGGCCGCGCGGACACGCAGACGTGGCTCGCCCAGGTCCAGGCCGACGGCGATAGCGCGCTGCTGCTCGACTGCGCCGGCGAGCAGCCCTACCTCACGGTCCTCGGCGCCATCCAACTGCGCATGCGCAGCGCCGGGCAGATCGCCGAGCAGGTGTGGACCGACCCCATCTGGGCCTGGCCCTTCAACCCCGGGGAGTGGCAGACCTTCGAAGCGGCCATCGTCGACGGCGATGAGGTCACCTGGATGGTGCCCGCCGCCGACCGAGTCGAAGCGGGGGAGATCCGCATCGGCCGGTCCCTGGACGAGTTGGAGGCCCTCGCCTCGCTGCCCGTCGACACCATGGGCTTCCTCATCCACTCCACGGAGACGCCCACCCAGCGCCCGGTCGCCGTGGTCCCCGAGTCGCCCAAGGACGACGAGGCGTACGACGTGGCCGCGGCCGAGGCGAAGTTCCTCGCGACCCTCAACAAGGACGAGCGCGCCTCCGCGCCCGCCGCCGAATCGCTGGCGGTCGTCGCCGAGCAGGTCGTCGCGACCATGCCCTCCGACGACTCGTCCGCGACCAGGATCTCCAGGGAGCGCCCCAGGCACGCGGCCGACTCCGCCGAGGACGGCGCCGCCCCCGGACAGGGGCAGGAGGCCCCGTCCGAGCAGGGCACCGGGTCCGAGAAGGGCGCCGGGACCGGGCAGGGCACAGGGACCGACTCCGCCCCCCCGGCCGATAGCGCCCCCCAGGGGCCCGCGCCCGCCGGGGCCGACGAGGAGGACTCCATGGCCCGGACCCTCGTCGACCAGCCGCCTGTCGCCCTGCCCCCGGCAACGCGGCCCCCGGCGGCACGGCCCCCCGTCGCCACAGCGCCCCCGCCCGCGGAGGACTCCTACGAGGAGATCGCCCCCGACGTGCTGGCGGGGATGAACGCGGAGGCCACCCAGGCGCGCCGGGCCCCCCACAACGTCGGCCCCTCCGCCCCCGTCGCCTTCCTCATCCACGGCGGCACCGTGCCCGTGGAGGTCAGCCGCGATGTCATCATCGGCCGGGACCCCGACGCCCGTGCCCTCACCGGGCGCCCCGTGGCGACCGTCCTGCGCGTCCCCAGCCCCGCGACCGAGATCTCCCGCTCCCACTGCGCCGTTATGATGACGGCCCCGGGGGCGTGGTCCCTCATGGACCTGGGATCCGCGAACGGCACGATCCTGCGCCACGCCGACGGGAGCTTCCAGGACGTCACGCCGATGGTCACCATCGCCCTGAACGACGGCGACCTGATCGACGTCGGCGAGGGCACCACCATCGAGTTCAGAGTCCGCTGAGCCCCTCGAGTGCGGGGGCGGGCCCTCCGGGGCCCGCCCCCGCGCCGTCCAACGACGCGGCGCCCCGCCGGAAGTGACCTTGGTCCCTGATCCCATGTACACTTATCGGCGGCAGCGGCCCAGTGCTGGGCCGGTCGATGACGAACGGAAGCTGAGGACCACGATGGTCAAGTACGTGTACGACTTCTCCGAGGGCGACAAGTCCATGAAGGACCTGCTCGGGGGGAAGGGGGCGAACCTCGCCGAGATGACGAAGCTCGGCCTGCCGGTCCCCCCCGGGTTCACCATCACCACGGAGGCGTGCCGCGCCTACCTGCAGGGATCCGTCGTCCCCGAGTCCTTGTCCACCGAGGTCACCACCGCCCTGCGCGGCGTGGAGGACCAGATGGAGCGCCATCTCGGCGACCCCTACAACCCCCTGCTGGTCTCCGTGCGCTCCGGCGCGAAGTTCTCCATGCCGGGCATGATGGAGACCGTCCTCAACATCGGCCTCAACGACCAGTCCGTGATCGGCCTGGCCAAGGTGTCGGGCAACGAGCGTTTCGCGTGGGACTCCTACCGCCGCCTCATCCAGATGTTCGGCAAGACGGTGCTCGACATCGACGGCGACCTCTTCTCCGACGCCCTCGACTCCCTCAAGGCCGAGCGCGGCGTCAAAGGGGACACCGAACTGACCGCCGACGACCTGCGCGGCCTCGTCGAGACCTTCAAGGGGATCGTGCGCGACCAGACCGGCCAGGACTTCCCCCAGGACCCGCGCACCCAGATGGACATGGCCATCGAGGCCGTGTTCCGCTCCTGGAACACCGAGCGCGCCCGCATCTACCGCCGGCGCGAGCGCATCCCCCACGACCTGGGCACCGCCGTCAACATCTGCACCATGGTGTTCGGCAATATGGGCGAGAACTCCGGCACGGGCGTGTGCTTCACCCGCGACCCCTCCTCGGGCCACTCCGGCGTCTACGGCGACTACCTGGAGAACGCGCAGGGCGAGGACGTCGTCGCAGGAATCCGCAACACTCTGGCCCTGGCCGACCTGGAGCGCATCAACAAGCCCGTGTACGACGAGCTGCGCTCCATCATGCGCAAACTCGAGACCCACTACCGCGACATGTGCGACATCGAGTTCACCATCGAGCGCGGCAAACTGTGGATGCTGCAGACCCGCGTCGGCAAGCGCACGGCTGCGGCCGCCTTCCGCATCGCCGTGCAGCTGCGCGAGGAGAAGCTCATCACCCGCGACGAGGCCCTTGGCCGCGTCACCGGCGACCAGCTCACCCAGCTGATGTTCCCGCAGTTCGACGCCAAGGCCGACAAGGAACTGGTCGCCACCGGCATGGCCGCGTCGCCGGGCGCCGCAGTCGGACGCATCGTCTTCGACAACGCGCAGGCCGAGGCCGCCGCCGAAGCGGGCGTCAAGTGCGTCCTCGTGCGCCGCGAGACCAACCCCGACGACCTGCCCGGCATGGTCGCCGCCGAGGGCGTGCTCACCGCGCGCGGCGGCAAGACCTCGCACGCCGCCGTCGTGGCCAGGGGCATGGGCAAGACCTGCGTGTGCGGCGCGGAGGCCCTCGAGATCGACTCCGAGGCCGGCACCGTGACGATCGGCGACCTGGTCCTGACGGGCGAGGACGTCATCGCCATCGACGGGCAGACCGGCGAGATCTTCCGCGGCGAGGTGCCCGTCACCGACTCGCCCGTCACCACCTACCTCGCCCAGGGCCTCGACGCGGGGCTGGCGGCCGCCGGGGACGACGAGGGCACCCGCGAGCTCGTCGGGGCCGTGGACTTCATCCTCTCCCACGCCGACGAGGTCCGCCGCCTGCGCGTGCGCGCCAACGCCGACACCCCCCTCGACTCCAAGCGCGCCATCGAGTTCGGCGCTGAGGGCATCGGCCTGTGCCGCACCGAGCACATGTTCCTCGGCGAGCGCCGCCCCCTGGTCGAGCGCGCCATCCTCTCCGCCCCCGGCTCCGCCGAGCGCCAGGCGGCCTTCGACGAGCTGGAGAGGCTCCAGAAGCAGGACTTCCTGGAGATGCTGGAGGTCATGGACGGCAAGGCCATGACCGTGCGCCTCATCGACCCGCCGCTGCACGAGTTCATGCCCGCGCTGGTCGACCTGGAGACCAGGGTCGCGGTCGGCAAGGCCACCGGGAACCTGGATCCCGCCGACGAGGCGATGCTGGCCGAGGTGCGCCGCATGCACGAGCAGAACCCCATGCTGGGCCTGCGCGGCGTCCGCCTGGGCATCTACCTGCCCGGCCTGTTCGCCCTGCAGATGCGCGCCCTGTGCGAGGCCGCGGCCGAGCTGGTCGCGCGCGGCCTGCGCCCCGAGCCGGAGATCATGGTGCCGCTGGTCGGCTCCGTGCGCGAACTCCAGCTGGTGCGCGAGGAGGGCGAGGCGATCATCGCCCAGGTCGCCGCCCAGCGCGGCGCCGACCTGTCCGGCATCACCATCGGCGCCATGATCGAGCTGCCGCGCGCCGCCATGACCGCCGAGGACCTGGCCGAGGAGGCCGACTTCTTCTCCTTCGGCACCAACGACCTCACCCAGACCGTGTGGGGGTTCTCGCGCGACGACGTGGAGAGCGTGTTCTTCCCGCGCTACATCGAGGCGGGGATCTTCGGCGTCTCCCCCTTCGAGTCCATCGACGTCCACGGCGTGGGCACCCTGGTGGCCGAGGGCGTGCGCCGCGCCCGCTCCACCAAGCCCGGCATCAAGCTGGGCGTGTGCGGCGAGCACGGCGGCGACCCCTCGTCCATCCACTTCTTCCACCGGGTGGGCCTGGACTACGTGTCCTGCTCGCCGTTCCGCGTCCCGGTGGCCCGCCTGGAGGCGGGGCGCGCGGCGGTCGCGGAACGCGTCGAGGAGTGAGCCCGGCGTCCGCGTGAGGCGACGCGGCGGGGCCGTGGCCGGAGGCGCCGGCCACGGCCCCGTTCGTTGCCCAATGGATCACACGGGCCTATGGCGGCTCGGACGCTCGGACGCGTGGCGGGGCTGCGGCGCCGGGCGGACGGGTGGTCGTGGGTCTGATCCGCAACTGTGGGACTAAGGTCCGTTAAACGGGTGCGGAGTCGGGGCTAGGCGTCCGTCGGCATTGGTAACAATTCAGGTTGTGCTTACTTTAATATTTACGCCCTCATGGCAACGTGGCTACGCTGGGACGCGGAAATCCCAACAGGGCCGATCGGCCCGCCGACCAGGAGGCAAGACCGTGGGCGCGCTCGTCACCACGACTACCAAGGCCGCGATGCGGCAGAGCACGAAAGGGCTCGTCGTCATTGTGATGGCCGCGCTCGCCGCAGTGCTCTGGGCCGCCCCCGCCCGCGCCGCCAACCCGCAGACGTGGCAGGAGGTCTCCGCCACCATCGCCTCCCTCATCGACCAGGCGGTGGCCGACTACAAGGCCGGTGACGCCGCCAAGGGCAAGGAGGGCGTCAACGACGCCTACTACAAGAACTATGAGACGACGGGTATGGAGAAGCAGGTCATGGCCCGCATCTCCGGCTCCCGGGTCAGCGCCGTCGAGATGGAGTTCTCCCTGCTCAAGCAGGCCATGGGCTCCGGCGACAGCGCCGGCGTCGACTCCCACGCCGCCACCCTCAAGCAATGCATCGCCGAGGACGCGGCGAAACTCGACGGAGTCGCCCCGGCCTCGGGGTCGTCGGGCGCGGGCTCCGCCGACTACAGCCCCGGCGCCTGGGGGCAGACCGCCAAGCAGATCAACGGGATCATCGACCAGGCGGTGGCCGACTACAAGGCCGGTGACGCCGCCAAGGGCAAGGAGGGCGTCAACGACGCCTACTACAAGAACTATGAGACGACGGGCATGGAGAAGCAGGTCATGGCCCGCATCTCCGGTTCCCGGGTCAGCGCCGTCGAAATGGAGTTCTCGCTGCTCAAGAAGGCGATGGCCGAGGGCGACGGCGCCGGCGTCGACTCCCACGCCGCCACCCTCACCAACGCGATCCGCGAGGACGCCAACACCCTGGACGGGTACACCGGGCAGGCCGCCTCCGACGCCGCCTCGCAGACCACGCCGTGGCTCAGCGCCTTCGTGCCCGCCCTGCTCGTCATCCTCCGCGAGGGCATGGAGGCCATCCTGGTCGTCGCCGCGGTCCTGGCCTACCTGGGCAAGTCCGGGCACAAGGACAAGGCGCGGGTCGTGTGGTCCGGGGTCGCCATCGCCCTCGGGCTCTCCGCCCTGCTCGCCTTCCTCTTCAACTACTTCACCTCCCTGGCGGGGGCCAACCAGGAGCTCCTGGAGGGGGTCGCCGCGCTCTTCGCCGTCGCCATGCTGATCTGGGTGTCGAACTGGATGATCCACAAGTCCTCCGACAAGGCGTGGGAGAAGTACATCCGCGACCAGACCGACGCCTCGCTCACCAGGGGATCGCTGCTGGGCCTCGCTTTCATCTCCTTCCTGGCCGTCCTGCGCGAGGGCGCCGAGACGATCCTCTTCTACGTGCCCATCGTCTCCAGCGCGGGCGACCGCACGGGCTACGTGTGGGCGGGCCTCGGGGTCGGCCTCGTGGTCCTGGTCGTCGTCTACCTGCTCATCCAGTTCGCCGCCCTGCGCATCCCCCTGCGCCCCTTCTTCACCATCACCTCCCTGCTGCTCGCCCTCATGGCCTTCACCTTCACGGGGTCGGGCGTCAAGGAGCTCCAGGAAGCCGACGTGCTCTCCCTGACCTACGTCAACGGCTTCCCGACCGTAGACCTCTTGGGGATCTACCCCCGAGTGGAGAACCTGGTCGCCCAGGCGCTGGTTCTCATCATTATCGTCGGCCTGTACGTCTTCGGGAAGCGCTCCCTCGCCCGCGCCAGCGGCGGGGCGGAGGACGCCCCGGACGCGAAGGCCGACTGACATCCACAACACCGATCAGGAGAACCCTCCCATGAAGCGCTCCCTCGCCCGAATCGGGGCCGCGGCCGCCGCGATCGCCCTGGCGGGCACGCTCGCCGCCTGCTCCTCCAACTCCAACAACTCGAACAACTCGAACAACGGCGCGAACCCCCCCGCCTCCCAGTCCGCCGCGGACGACGGAGCCAAGCCGGGCGAGGACGCCGGCTTCGAGGAACTGCCCCTGGGCGACGACGTGTTCGTCGGCCCCCTCAAAGTGGGCGGCGTCTACTTCCAGCCCGTCGACATGGAGCCCGCCGTGAGCACGCCGGCGAAGGACTCCTCGATGCACATGGAGGCCGACATCTCGGCCGTCGCCGACAACGACCTCGGTTACGGCGCGGGCGACTTCATCCCCGCCCTCACCGTCGACTACCAGATCGCGGACAAGTCCGGAACCGTCGTCCAGGAGGGCACCTTCATGCCCATGAACGCCTCGGACGGCCCCCACTACGGCATCAACCTGCCCAAGCTCGAGGCCGGCACCTACGACGTGACCTTCACGATCAAGTCCCCGGAGACCAACGGCTGGCTGCTCCACACCGACGAGAAGACCGGTGTGAAGGGCCGGTTCTGGCAAGAGCCCCTCAAGGCCGAGTTCAAGGACTGGCAGTGGGATCCCACCTCCGTCGACTGGTGAGGACCAGGCGGGCCGGGGAGACCATCCCCGGCCCGCGCCCGCACGGGGCACTACACTGCTGACGAGGGGGGCGCAGGCCCCCCTCAGCCAGGAAAGGACCGTTGATGCTTCAGCAGCTCAGTGAGGCGACCCTGAGCCTCCTGCTCACAATGCTCGCCGTCGGGGCCACGATCCGCCTCGTCCCCGCGGCCGGGCGCGGCCGCAGCGGACGGCGCGCCCGCGCCCTGGCGGTCTGGGGGGGCATCGGAGCCGGC
>NZ_CP017298.1:1978017-1981065 GCF_001746855.1 Pauljensenia hongkongensis
GGCGGTCTGGGGGGGCATCGGAGCCGGCGCCGCCGCCTCACTGGCCCTCACCGTCGTCGCCACCATCGCGCCCAAATCCCTCAACCGCCAGAGCATCGGCCTCGTCACGCTCCCCGTGGCGGTCGTCGCGGCCGCTGCGCTCATCGCCCTGTTCCTGCGCAGGGCGCGCCTCGTGCGCGCGAGCGGCGCGGACCCCGCCGACCCGCTGTCCGGGGACGGCGCGCTGAGGGCAGTGGCGGCCCTCTACATCGCGTTCGCGCTCTTCAGGGCACTCCCCACTGCCATGACACAGGGCGTCATGATGCTGTCGGGCGGGGTGGAGCTCTACTCGACGACCGCGGTCATGGCGATCACCGGCTACGCGCTCGCGTGGGTGCTGTGCGCCGTCCTCGGATGGCTGTCCCACCGCCTGTGCTCCCTGTCCGCCCGCGTGTGGCCGGCCGTCCTGGTCATCACGTCGCTGGGGCTGGCGCACATCCTCATGATCGTGCGCGTCCTCAAGGCGAAGCGGCTCATCTCCTTGCCCGCCGACGTGTTCTCAGCGGTCTCATGGCTCATCAACCACGAGGCCGTCTTCACCCTGGCCGCCGCCGCCGCCCTCGGCGCGGTCACGGTCATCACGTGGTGGGCCTCGCGCTCCATCCCCCGCGAGGGCGCCAACCCGGCCGAGGGGCGCCTGGCGCGCGCCCGCGCCCGCCTGTACAAGGCGATGGCCGGCAGCGCGGCGATCGGCTACCTGTGCGGGGCGCTGCTCATCACCGTCGGCGTCGCCATCGGCTCCCAGGAGGTCGAGCTCTCCGCGCCCGAGTCCTACTCCGTCGTCGACGACCACGCCACCGTCGAATTGAGCGCCGTCTCCGACGGGCACCTGCACCGCTACGAGTACACGACTTCCACAGGCGTGAAAGTCCGCTTCATCGTCATCCAGAAGTCCGGCTCGTCCTTCGGCGTCGGCCTGGACGCCTGCGAGATCTGCGGCCCCACCGGCTACTACGAGAAGGACGGGAAAGTCATCTGCAAGCTGTGCGAGGTGGCGATGAACATCGCGACCATCGGCTTCAAGGGCGGGTGCAACCCGATCCCCATCGAGTACGAGGTGGGCAACGGCACGCTCACCGTTCCCGTGTCCGCCCTCGAGGCGGCGGCGCCGGTCTTCGCGAAGTAGGGCCCATGTTCTTCCGAATGCTCAAGGGCGCGCTCACCAGGCGCGGCAACCGGCACGCGATGATCGCCCTGACGGTGGCGCTGGGCGCCTGTGTGGCCACCTCCATGCTCTCCGTCATGTTCAACGTGGGCGACAAAGTCAACCAGGAGCTCAAGAGCTATGGCGCGAACATCGTCGTGCGCCCCCAGGGCGCCGCAGTCCTGCAGGACCTCTACTCCACGCAGGGCCCCGCGCAGCAGCAGGCGTACCTGCGCGAGGACGAGCTGGTGAAGATCAAGACGATCTTCTGGACCTACAACATCTTGGACTTCGCCCCGCTGCTGCCGACCACCGCCACCGGAGCCGACGGGGGCGCCGTCACCGTCACGGGGACCTGGTTCTCCCACCGCCTCGACCTGCCCACCGAGGAGAGCGTGCAGACCGGCCTCGACAAGCTGCGGGGCTGGTGGAGCATCGAGGGCTCGTGGCCCGACGACTCCGACGAGGCGGGCGCGGTGGTCGGCTCCGCCTACGCCTCGGCCCACGGCGTGCGCGTCGGCGACACGATCTCCCTGACCGGTCCCTCCGCGGCCCGCGACGTCGTCGTGCGGGGCGTGTTCACCGCCGGGGACGACTCCGACCACGCCGTCTACGCCCAGCTGGGCCTCGTCCAGGAGCTCCTGGGGCGCCAGGGGGCGGTGGGCAGCGTCGAAGTGTCGGCCCTGACCACCCCCGACAACGACCTGGCGCGCAAGGCCGCGAAGAACCCCAAGTCGTTGTCCGTGTCCGAGAAGGAGACCTGGTACTGCACCGCCTACGTGTCCTCCATCGCCTACCAGATCGAGGAGGTCATGACCGACTCCGTGGCGCGCCCCGTCCGCCAGGTCGCCCAATCCGAGGGCTCGATCCTGGAGAAGACCCAGCTCCTCATGGTGCTGGTGACCGCCCTGGCCCTCGTCGCCTCGGCGCTGGCGATCGCGAACCTGGTGACCGCCGGCGTCATGGAGCGCTCCAGCGAGATCGGGCTCATGAAGGCCGTCGGGGCGAAGGGCAAGTCGATCATCGGGCTGTTCCTCACCGAGACCATCGTCGTCGGCCTGGCCGGCGGCGTCCTCGGCTACGGAGCGGGGCTCGCGCTGGCGCAGATCATCGGCTACACCGTCTTCGGATCCGCGATCGCCTTCGCGCCCGTCGTCGTCGCCCTGGTGGCGGTCCTGGTGGTCCTGGTGGTCCTGGGCGCGTCGATCCCCGCGATCCGCTACCTGCTGCGGCTCAACGCCGCCGAAGTGCTGCACGGGAGGTGAGCGCGGTGTCCAAACGCGCGATGTTCTGGCGGATGGTCGCCTCGTCCGTCCTGCGCCGCCGCTCCCGGGTGCTGATCGCCGTCCTGGCGGTCGCGATCGGCGCCACGACCCTGTCGGGCCTGGCGACCATCACCGTCGACGTGCCCGCGCAGATGGCCCGCGAGATCCGCTCCTACGGGGCGAACCTGGTGGTGACCGGGGCCGACGGCCAGGCGATGGACGACGAGGCCCTGGCCGCTGTGGACCAGGAGCTCCCCGCCGCCCAACTCGTGGGATCGGCGTCCTTCGACTACGAGACGGTCACAGTCAACGACCAGCCCTACGTCGTGGGAGGGACGGACCTGGCGGCCGTGCGCCAGATGAGCCCCTTCTGGTTCGTCGACGGCGAATGGCCCTCGGGCAGCGCGCAGGTGCTGCTCGGCGAGGAGGTCGCCACCACCATCGACGCCAAGACCGGCGACCGGATCACGATCAACCAGCTCGACGGGACGGCCTCGTCGAACGCCGCGGCGGCCAGCGGCAGCGCGGCCAGCGGGAAGGCGAACAGCAGCGGGGCGGCGGCCAGCGGCGGCGGGAAGGCGAACAGCAGCGGGGCGGCGG
>NZ_CP017298.1:1981115-1988505 GCF_001746855.1 Pauljensenia hongkongensis
AGGCGAACAGCAGCGGGGCGGCGGCCAGCGGCGGCGGGAAGGCGAACAGCAGCGGGGCGGCGGCCAGCGGCGGCGGGAAGGCGAACAGCAGCGGGGCGGCGGCCAGCGGCGGCGGGAAGGCGAACAGCAGCGGGGCGCCGACCGCCCCCGGCCTGGGCTCCCAGGACGGGGCGCAATCGGCCTCCAGCCCGCTGTCCGCGCAGACCGCCCAGGGCGCTCAGGCGTCGCAGGGCGCCCAGGCCGCTCAGGGCGCGCAGGCCGCTCAGGGCGCGCAGACCGCGCAGTCGGGCGCCGACGGGCAGGCGCGCTCCATCACCGTGACCGTGTCCGGCATCCTCAAGACGGGCGGCAACGAGGACGGCTACATCTACATGTCCGCCGGCGACATGGTGGAGCTGACGGGCGCCTGGGAGCCCTCCATCGCCCAGTACTCCGTCGCCCTCGAGGGCGACCAGCTGACGGCGCTGGTGGACTCGATCAACGCCTCGGTGCCCTCCGTGCGCGCCCAGACCGTCAAGCGCCTCGTCCAGTCCGACTCCGGCGTCATCGACATGCTGCGCTCCCTGCTGGGCATCATCACCGTGATCGTCCTGGCGCTCACCACCATCGGAGTGTCCACGACGATGATCGCCGTGGTCACCGAGCGGCGCAACGAGATCGGCCTGCGCAAGGCACTGGGCGCCACGTCGCGGTCGATCATGGGCGAGTTCATGGGCGAGGGCGTGGCCCTGGGCGCCATCGGCGGCCTCGTCGGCGCGGCCGCCGGGTACGCGCTGGCCGCCGCGATCAGCTGGAACGTGTTCCACCGCGCCGTCGCCGTCCACCCCCTGATCCTGATCGCCACAGTCGTTTCCTCCGTCGCGGTCGCCGTAGTGGCGTGCCTGCCGCCCGTGCGCCGCGCCCTGGCAGTCGATCCCGCGCTGGTCCTGCGCGGAGAATGAGGTACGCAATGAGCAGCACACCCACCACCCCACAAGCCCCGGACCCCCGCACGCCGCCGGACTCCGCAGGAACAGCGCAGGACGGCCCCGCACAGGGCCTGGCGGGCGGAGGGGCCGCAGGCGACCCCCTGCTCCGCCTGTCCGGCGTGTCCAAGATCTACGGCGACCTGCACGCCCTGGACAACGTGTCGCTCGAGATCCCGCGCGGCCAGTGGGTGTCCATCGTCGGACCGTCGGGCTCGGGGAAGACCACATTGATGAACATCGTCGGCGCCATGGACACCGCCACGAAGGGGACCGTCGCCCTGGACGGGCACGACATCTCCGACCTGACCGGCGACGAGCTCACCGAGATCCGGTGCCGCACGATCGGCCTCGTCTTCCAGCAGTTCCACCTCATCGGGCACCTCACCGCCCTGGAGAACGTCATGGTCGCCCAGTACTACCACTCGATGCCCGACGAGAAGGAGGCCATGGAGGCCCTCGACCGCGTGGGCCTGGCCGACCGCGCCACCCACCTGCCGCGCCAGCTCTCCGGTGGCGAGCAGCAGCGCGTGTGCGTGGCCCGCGCCCTCATCAACTACCCCAAGCTCGTCCTCGCCGACGAGCCCACCGGTAACCTCGACGAGACCAACGAGGAGATCGTCCTCGACCTCTTCGCCCAACTCCACAAGGACGGAACCACCCTCATGGTCGTCACCCACGACGCCCTGGTCGCCGAACAGGGGCAGCGCGAGATCCGCCTCGACCACGGCAGGGTCGTGAAGGAGACATGGCACGACCACGGCTTCACCCCCCGCGATTCCGGCCTGGCGGTCCCCGCCCCGTCGGCCGACGGCGGCGCCGGCCAGGGGCCTGCGCGCAGCGGGAAGGACAAGGTCCGATGAGCCCTCGGATGAATGACGGCAGCCGCGCCGACGGAGACCGGCGGCGGGCCGTGGCCGCTCCCGGTTCCCCGCGCGTCGACGCCTCCGGTCCGGCTTCTCGCCGGTGGGCTTCCGCCGCCTCCCGTGCGGTCCTCGGTGCCCTCGGGGCGACGATCCTTGCCGCCTGCCAGCCCTCCACAGGCCTCGACATGTCCAAGCCCCTGCAGGACGGGACGTGGTCGGCGCAGTCCAACGCGGACGACCAGGGCTCGGTAGGCACGATCACCATCACCGTCGAGGGCGGATCCATCACCTCGACCTCGTACACGACGGCCATGTCCGACGGCTCCGACAAGGGCGGTGATTACGGGAAGGACTCGTCCGGGCGGGTATTCAACCAGGACTACTACGACAAGGCGCAGGCCGCCGTCGCCTCCTTCGAGGAGTACTCCGCGAAACTCACCGAGACCGGGGACCCCGCCAAGGTCGACGTCATCTCCGGCGCCACCGTCGCCCACCAGCAGTTCGTGCAGGCGGCGATCCGCGCGATCGCGCAGGCGCAGGGCGTGGACGGCTCCGGGGCCGCCGACGGGGTGGACATCCCCGGCCTGGGCGAGTCCACGAAGGACGGCGGCGACCTGGACAAGGACCTCGGCGGGGGGAACGGCTGAGCGCGCCCGGGCCTGGGGCGCGCCTGTGGCGCTCGTCCTTCCCCGCGATGGGGACCCGCGTCGATATCGTGGGCTGGGGCGGGGACGGCATGGGCGTCGTCGACGCCTGCGTGCGCCTGGTCGCCCGCCACGAGGCCATGTGGAGCGTGTTCCGGCCCGCTTCCGAGGTCTCCCGCCTCAACGCGGCCGCCCGCGTAGTGCCGCTCCCCGCGGGGGGAACGGGCGGGGAGGCACCCGGCTGCCCCGGCGCGGTCGGTGACCCGGGGGTTGGCGCCTCTGGAGCGGTTCACTGCCCGGGGGTGTCCGTGAGCGCGGCCACCGACCAGTTGCTGCGCGACGCCTTGGCGCTGTCCGACGCGACGGGGGGAGCGTTCAACCCGTTGATCGGCCCTCTTGTGGGGCTGTGGGACGTGAAGGGGATGCGCGAGGCGTTCCTCGCGGGCGACTCCCTGCCATCCGCGCCCCTCGCGGCGGACATCGAGTCGGCACTGCGCGCGGTCGATGCGCGCTTGCTGCGGCGCGTCGGGCCCTCGCGCTGGGCGCTGGGCGGGCAGGACGCGCCCGCGGGGGGCGGTGGCTGGAGGGCTGATGACTGCTGGACACTGGGGGAGGGGTCCGCCGGGGGCGCTGGGCGCTGCGCGGATGAGGGCGGCCGCGCAGCTTCGGAAGAGCCATCGGGGGCCGGTGCGCTGCCCTCCCTCGACCTCGGCGGCATCGCCAAGGGGCGGACTGCGGATGAGTGCCGCGACTTGGCGGTGGACATGGGCGCGCGCGGCGTCCTCGTCTCCATCGGCACCTCCTCCATCGCCGCCTACGCGACGCGCCCGGATGGGGGCCCCTGGCGGGTGGGCCTGCGTGACCCCGACAGCCCGCCGACGGCGGTCGCCTCCGTCATCGAGCTCCCGTGCGAAGGGCTCGCGTCCCTGTCCACATCGGGCGACAACCTGGGGCCGCTCGGCCCGGCGGCGCGGACGGGTCCAGTGGGGCGGCTCGGCCCAGGGGGACGACCGGGGCGTTCGGAGGAATGGGGAGGCGGTGCCCGTGGGACTGACGGCGCCGCCCGTGGGGAGGATGAGGCTGGCGTGCTGGGTGCTGGGCGAGACGCCCAGTGGACGCATGGAACAAGGCATGGCCAGGCGAATGGCGGAGCGCGTGAAACACCGCGTGAAACGGAACCTGGGGCGGAGCGCGGACCGCGTGGCGCATCGTGTGGAACAGGGCGTGGAGTGCCGGGTGGGGTGGAGCGTGGAACGTCGGGTGGCGCGCCGTGTCCGGGCGGCCGCCTCGTGGACCGGTTGCTCGCCCACCACATCATCGACCCGCGCACTGGGCGCCCCGCGAGCGGCGGAGCGCGCCAGGTGAGCGTCCTCGCCGGATCCGGAGTGCTTGCCGAGGCCCTTTCTACCGCGATCCTCGTCGATCCGTCCTGTGTGAGGGGGGAAGCCGTGGAGCAGTGGGCCCGTGCGCGCGGCATTGATGGTCGGTGGCGGATCGCGGGGTAGAGAACGACCAGGCCGTTCAGCACATCGGGGCATGGAGTCGCGCGCGAACCTGCGCCCCCACTCGATCCGCAGGCGGTCCGGCGTATTGGGGTAGGAAACGGTGCATTGGGGTAGGTGGGCGAAGCGGGGGCGCGCCGCTGTCCGGTGCATTGGGGCAGGAAACGGTGCATTGGGGCAGGGAACGGCCAGGACGTTCATCGCATCGGGGCAGGAAACGGAGCATTGGGGTAGGCAAATTGCCTACCCCAATGGGTGGCTGCCTACCCCAGTGCGCTTGATCTGTCTCCGCTGAGGTTTCCCCCGCGCTCCGTCGAGGTGTCATAGCCGCGCCCATCGCACAGCGGATCCGGATCTCGGAGGAGGCGCTCCAACCGTGTGCCGTCACTCCGTCCAATCCGGCGGATCCGGATCCACCAGTAGAGTGCGTGTTCGCTGTGTGAGGCCGACCGCTGGGGTTCTCCGCTCCGCGGCGTGAGCGCCTCGATCAACCCCGCCTGTTGAGGACGACTGCGGGCTGCCGCCGCCACGATGCTGGGGCGCCTTCCTTCGCGTGTCCGCGGAAACGGGCGCCGACGAGTGGATACGGCGGTCAGGGCCATCGCAGTCCTCTGACGGAACCGCCCAGAGCGGCGCGCATGGGGGTGGCGACAGTGACCGGGTTGAGGAGAACGCCCTGCGTATCCTTTGTCGGAGGGCGTGGAAGTCCTCGAAGTCCGCCCAGCACACCCGGATGACTTTCCAGCCGTCGTCGCGCAGCGCCTCGTCCCGGAGCACCCAGCGCCGTTTCTCCGCCTCGATCTCGGCCTTCGAGGAGCCGAGTTTGGCCAACCCGTCGAACTCGAAGATGATTTTCAAATCGACTACGGCGATATCCGCGTAGTACGTGCGGCCACCAAGGCGGATCTCATGCTGGGTGACGACGGGCAGGGGACTGACGGTGAGCACCACCCACAGGAGCGCTGCCTCAGCGGGATTCTCACAGCCCGCGTCAGCGGCGCGGAGGATGCGCGAGCCCCGACGCGTGCCCCGACCGGGCGCGCGGGCGTCCAGGATCTCCGCGAGACGGGCCTTTATCAGCGCCTCCTTCTCCCGGGCGCCCTCCCGGTCCGAAGCGTTGAAGGGCGCCCACGCGCGCATAGCCATGCAGGCGAGTACGAAGGCGGGCAACTGCTCGTCCCCCATGACGACCCGGAGCAGGGCGTCCTGAGGCGACTCCACAAGGAAACCGGAGCCGTGGAGACTTGGTTCTCCAGTCAACGGACGGCTGCGGCGGCACGAGACGCGGACGGGAGGGATCCGGACATCACCGAATAGCACTTCGGGCAGCCATGTGGTCCGGCGCCGTGCGTCGATGTGGATCGTGACATCGGGGTTCTTCACCCATCCGGTGATCCCGTGGAGCAGGAGGGCACTGGACCCCACGAACGTGGGCGTCGATTCCAGGGAACCGTTGACTGCGGCGATGCGGGCGAGGGCAATGGCCTCCCAGATCTCCCACCGGGGCAGATCCGCGGGGGCGTTGCAAATCCAAGCCCGGAAGCCGTACTTGATCCGCACTTCCCGGGAGCCGTCGGCTCCCGGCGGAGCACTGGTGGTGGGGACTCGGTACACGTCGATATCGTTGCTTTCCATTCCAGAAGAATGGCCGTCCCGCAGCTGCGGAGTCCACAAACGGGAGTCGTCCTGTGGATCGCGGCGGTAGCGGTGGGGGCCTGTGGATAATCGGGAGCGACGCTGTCCTGTGGATATTCGGGATCGACGAGGCGGGCGCGGGGAGCTTTAGCACCGGGAGGGGCTGGCCGATCGAGTGCGGTCTAGGGACTTGACTGTGCGTGCGGAGCGTGCTCCGCTGGTGCTGGTGCTGGTGCTGGTGCTGGTGCTGGTGCTGGTGCTGGTGCTGGTGCTGGTGCTGGTGCTGGTGCTGGTGCTGGTGCTGGTGCTGGTGCTGGTGCTGGTGCTGGTGCTGGTGCTGGTGCTGGTGCTGGTGCTGGTGCTACGGGTCTAGGCGTTTGCGGAGGCCTCCAGGGTATTGGCGGGATAAAGCACGGGATCGTGCCCCTCAGCGATGAGCTGGTCGATGCCTCCTGGGCATTGGGGCAGACAACCACCCATTGGGGTAGGCAATTTGCCTGCCCCGATGCTCTGTTGCCTGCCCCGATGCGTTGGGCGGCCTGGCAGTTCCTACCCCGATGCGCTGTTGCCTGCCCCGGTGCACTGGGCGGCCTGGTCGTTGCCTGCCCCGATGCTCTGTTGCCTGCCCCAATGCGCTGGGCGGTCTGGTCGTTGCCTGCCCCGATGCTCTGTTGCCTGCCCCAATGCGCTGGGCGGCCTGGCAGTTCCTGCCCCAATGTGCTGTTGCCTGCCCCGGTGCGCTGGGCGGTCTGGTCGTTGCCTGCCCCGGTGCACTGAATGGTCTGGTCGTTGCCTGCCCCAATGCTCTGTTTCCTGCCCCAATCGGGTGGAGCGGCGCGTCGGCACAGCGGATGGCGCGCGGTGCTACTGGAGGCCGGCGGGCACGGGCTATACGGGCCGACCCGCGCCGGGACGCGGCGCGCCCCCCGAGGCGAGCAGTGTCGCCAAGTGGACACCGCCCCTGCTTGCCAGCTGCTCGGCCTGCGTGCGGCACGAGAAGCCGTCCGCCAGGTACACGGCGCCGGGCTCGTCGTCCAGGGCGGGCAGCAGCGACAGCCCCGCGACCCCCACGGACACGTCGTAGTGGCCCGCCTCCATGCCGAAGTTCCCGGCCAGGCCGCAACAGCCGTCGATGCGCCGCACGCGCGCGCCCAGCCGCTCCAGCAGGGCCTGGTCGGCCCCCCACCCCATGACGGAGTAGTGGTGGCAGTGCGGTTGCGCGACCACGGTCACGCCCTCCAGCGACGGCAGGTCCAGCTCTGCGGGCGGCACGGTGGACAGCAGCTCCGCCAGAGTCAGCGTCCCGTGGCAGACCAGCGCGGAGCGCGGGTCGTCGGGCAGCAGGTCGAGCAGGTCGTCGCGCAGGACCGCCGTGCACGAGGGCTCGACGCCCACGATGGGGATGCCGTTCGCCGCGAAGGGCGCCAGGGCCCCGAGCAGTTTCCTGAGCCGCTTCTTCGCCCCGCCCAACTGCCCGGTGGTGATCCACGTGAGGCCGCAGCACACGTCGGGCGCGACGACGGGCGCGAACCCGTTGCGCTCCAGGACCTCCACCATTGAGCGCGCGCCGCGGTCGTCGAGCGTCTGGCTGAAGGAGTCCGCCCACACGACGACGTAGCGGCGCCCATCGGGGCCGCGCGGCGAGGCGGGGGGCGCCCCGTCCCCCGATCCCGCAGCGCCCCCGCTCCCCGGGCCAGCAGCACCCCCACTCCCCGGGCCAGCAGAGCCCCGGCTCCCCGGGCCAGCAGAGCCCGCGCCCCCGCTCCCGCTCCCCGATC
>NZ_CP017298.1:1988555-1989705 GCF_001746855.1 Pauljensenia hongkongensis
AGCGCCCCCGTCCCCCGGGTCCGCAGCGCCCGCCTCGGCGGGGACCCCGGTGCCCAGTCCGCGCCGACGCGCCCACGCGGAGAAGGTCCCGGCCTGCAGCGGGGGCATCCCCCGCCTCGTGTCCAGGCCGATGGCGCGGAACACGAGGCGGCGCAGCCACCCCACCGACAGGGCCGCGTTGCCCGCGCGGGCCAGCAGGGGCACCCGGGCCGTCAGGCGCGTCCAACGGGGCAGCCACCCGAGCGTGTAGTGCGACAGGGGGCGCGCCCGTCCCCGGTAGCGCCGGAAGAACGCCTCCGAACGGTACTTCGCCATGTCCACGCCCGCCGGGCAGTCCGCCGAGCACGCCTTGCACGCCAGGCACAGGTCCAGCGCCTCGAGGACATCGGGGGAGTCGATGGAGGCCACCAGCTCCCCGTTCGCCGCGTCCTGCAGGATCCGCGCCCGGCCCCGCGTCACGTCCTTCTCGTCGCCAGTGGCCTTGTAGCTGGGGCACATGAAGGCCCCGGGGGCTCCTGCGCGGCACTTGCCGACCCCCGTGCACCGGTGGACCGCCGTCGTGAGGTCCCCGTGGTCCCCGCGGAAGGCGAAACCCCCGTCGGCGGGGATCGGGCGGGCCCGGGGGCGGCGCAGGAACGCGTCCAGCGGATCGACGCCCGGCTGCGGGTCCTGCCCCTGCGCGGGGGCTGACGAGGCGGGGGCAGCGGCCGCGCGCCCGGCCAGGCGCTCGCGGGCCCGGTCGGGCGTCATCGGCGCCGCCAGCACTCCGGGGTTGAGCAGGTTGTCGGGGTCGAAGAGGGCCTTGACCTGGGCGAAGAGGTCGAGCATGTCGGGCGAGTACATGTAGCGCAGCAGTTCGGAGCGCGCGCGCCCGTCCCCGTGCTCGCCCGACACGGAGCCCCCGTGGCGCGCGCACGCCCGCGCCGCCCGCTCCAGGAAGCGCCGCGAGCGCGCGACGCCCGCCTCGTCGGCCAGGGGAAGGCCCAGGCGCACGTGGACGCACCCGTCCCCGAAGTGCCCGTAGAGCAGTCCGTCGATGGAGAACTCCCGCATGAGGGCCGTGAAGTCGCGCAGGTAGGCGCCCAGGCGGGCGGGGGGCACGGCCGCGTCCTCGAATCCCGGCCACGCCTGCTCGTCGCCCTCCCGGTGG
>NZ_CP017298.1:1989755-1994179 GCF_001746855.1 Pauljensenia hongkongensis
CGGATGCGCCACAGGGCGGCCGCCTCGTCGCCGGGCGGGTAGACGACGACGGCGTTGGTGTGGGCGGCCCCGGCGAGCGCGCGTGCGCGGGCCAGGGAGTCCTCGGCGGTCTCGTCGGCGCCGCCCACCTCGCACAGCAGCCACCCGTCGCCGTCGGGCAGTGCGGGGACCGCGCCGGGGCCCTTGTGGCGGCGCACGGCGTCCACGAGGCGCCTGTCCATGCCCTCGACCGCCAGTGGCGAGTGCCCGAGGACGGTGGGCACGTCGTCGGCCGCCTCGATCATTCCGGGGTAGCCCAGGGCCACGAGGACGGGCGCGGTGGGCAGGGGGACCAGGCGGACCGTGACGGACAGCAGCGTGACCAGCGTCCCCTCGGAGCCCGTGAGCATCGCCGCGAGGTTGCGGCCCCCCTCGGGGGTGAGGTGCTCCAGGGAGTAGCCGGACACCTGGCGTCCGAAGGACCCCAGTTCGCGGCGGATGGGAGCCAGGTTGGCGCCGATCAGGGCGGCCAGCCCCGGGACCTCGGGGATCGCGGATCCGTGGCGGGACGAGGCGGTGAAGCGGCGCCCCCGCCCGTCCACGCACTCCATTGAGACGACGTTGTCGCTGGTGCGGCCCCAGGCGGTGGCGTGGGGGCCGCAGGCGTTGTTGCCGACCATGCCGCCGATGGAGGCGCGGTTCTGACTGGAGGGGTCGGGGCCGAAGCGCAGCCCGTGGGCGCGGGCGGCCTCCTGCAGGGTGGAGCCGATGCAGCCGGGCTCGACGGTGGCCGTCCGCGCGCGGGGGTCGATGCTGAGCACGCGGTTCATGTGGCGGGAGAAGTCGATGACGGCACCGGGGCCGATGGAGTTGCCCGCGCACGAGGTTCCCCCGCCGCGCGTGGTGATGGGGACGCCGAGGCCGCGCGCGATCTCCAGGGCGCGCAGCACCTGGTCGGTGTCGCGGGGGAAGACGACGACCTCGGGCGGTATCCGGTAGAGCCCGGCGTCCGTCGAGTAGCGGGCGCGAGTGCCCGTGGAGGCGTCGGCCTCGATTCCCGCTGCGGCGAGCGCGGCCAGTGCTTTCGACCCGTTCATGGTGCCATTGTGGCACTGCGGGGCGGCCCCGGGCCGGAGCGTCCCACTGCGGCCGACGGGGCGGGCGGCTCAGTGCCTTGGGGAGCGGCGCCTGGGGGTGGGGAAGGCGTTGGTGGCCGTGGAGGGCTCGCGGGGAGGCGGCGGGGCGTCCGGGAACGCGGGCTCGCGGTCGGGGAGCGCGGTGTCGGGGTAGGCGGGGGGCTCGGCGCCGCTGGCGAGCACGTGGTCGCTCAGGCTCTTCCCGGTGACGGGGCGGCGGCGGACGACGGGGATGGGGCCGGTGGGGGTGCTCGTCGAAAGGGGGAACCGGGCGCCGCCGGAGTCCTTGGGGTGCGCCGGCGGAGGCGTCATCGGGGGGGCTTTTTCCACTGGTGGTTGCGTCGGCTCGGCGTGGTCCATGTGCTCCATCCTGTTCTTGAGGTGCCCCAGTATAGCCCTTCGCGTATTCTAACCAGGTGGAAGGACGGATCGGGACCGGCGTTGTGCGGACATGCCGGGAAGGCCGTACGTATGCTTACGTGGTATGCATCGCATATGCCTGTGTCGCCCGGGAAATTTGAGGGCGCTGTGAAACAATGAAAGCGAGCACACTTGTCCGAGGGGAGTAGTTGATGGCTCTGTTCGAGTTCGAGGACGGGCACCTCGTCCCCGCGCAGTTCGGATACCCGGTCGCCTCCGAGCTCGACCCCGAGCTGGTCGATGCGGTCTGCCAGCAGGTGCTCCAGATCGTTTCGCGGCCCCTGTTCCCAGTCACCTGGCGCGATGTCACCAGTGACGGCGAGGACGCGCCCCCGCGCCTGACGGCCCTCGATGTCACAGGGCAGGTGGTCTCCGTCGAGATCCTGCAGACGCTGGACTCGAAGACCCTCATCGCCTCGCTGTCGCGCCTGGCCGAGATCGCGGCGCTGTCGTGGGTGGACCTGGCCAACGAGTACCCCAGCGGCCCCGAGGGCTTCCGCGTCGGCTGGAACAAGTTCCGCGAGTCCATGCCCACGGCCGCCGGACCGGGCCCCCGCCTCATCATGGTCGCCGCCGCCATCGAGCCGTCGGTGCGCCCCGCCCTGGACGTCCTGGCCAGCTCGGGCGTGGAGGTCCACGCCATGAGCCTGCGCCAGATGAGCAACGGGCGCCTCTTCCTGGACGTCGACGCCGTCGGCCCCAGGCTCTACGGCATGCACTCCCCGCACCTGGTCGGAGGGGGCCAGGACCAGATCCCGCAGATCGGCGACCGGGGCGCCGATCCGGCGATCGCAGTGCTCGGGGAGTCGCCCTACTTCGGCATCGAGCCGGCGCCGCCCTCCGCCGTCCCAGTGGGCGCGCAGCGCAGCGGGGCCGACCAGGGGCCGGAGTACGGCGACGGGGCGCTCTCCGCCTACGCCTCGGACGCGGCCGGGGGCGCGGACTACGGCGACTACGCCGACGAGGGCGCCTACCCCGACGGGGACGACTACGAGTACGACGACTACGCCGATGGCGGGGCGGAGGAAGGCGCCTACCCAGACGGCGACGGCTACGATTACGGCGACGGGGCCGCAGGCGGCGACGGGGATCCGGATCCCACCGTTTTCAGCGGGCCCAGGACCAAACCCACGCCCCGGCTCAGGGCGCACGGCGCGGTCGCCTACTCCACCGACGAGGAGCCCCCGGCCCCCTTCGTCCCCCAAAGCGACGAGGAGGGGCCCCTCACCGACGGGGGCGCGATGGACGCCGCCGTGGCCTCGTCGGCCGATGTGGAGGCCGATCCCCCCGAGGTGGCGGCCGCGCGCGAGGCGGGCCTGCCGGTCCTGGACCGCGACGAGGACGGGCTGCGGGCGCTCGGGCAGATCCTGGGGGAGGACGTCCCCCTGGTCGCCCGCACCGACCTGCGCATGCCGTCCGACTTGGCGTTGACGGGTTCGGGCGCGATCCGATGCGACGGGCTCACCTACCCCAGTATCGAGATCCTCTTCAACGCGCGGGGCATCGGCGACTACGACGGGTGGAACGAGCTCTACCTGGGCGATCGGCTGGGCCCGACCCTGGCCGAGTCCCTGGCGGAGATCAACCGCGAGATCATGCGCGAGTACGCGGACGCCCCCGCTTATCGGGGCCCTGCCCGCCACTGAGGCCCCGCACCAGCGCGCCGGGCGGGGTGGTGGCGCCCTGTCGCGGGCGGCCGCCGGTGCATCAGGCGAAGGCCTCCAGCCAGCCCCTCATGATCGAGTAGGCGCGGGCGCGCACCGCCGGGTCGGACAGGAAGATGTCGTGCTTGCCCGGCAGCCGCGCGATCGTGACCAGATCCGACAGCGACATTGAGCGCAGCGCGATCACGTCGGCGTCGAGGACGACATCGGAGGAGAACACCCGGGGGGACCACGCCTCGCCCGTGTAGGACGACGTCGACATCATCGACAGCACGGGGCACTCCAGGCGCACCTCCTTCTCGACCGCGTCGTGGCCGGCCATGATGGCGTCCAGCCACGCGGCCGGGACCGGGTAGGACTCGGGCCGTTTCCATTCGCGCGCGTAGTCCCATCCGCTGACCGCGGGGTCCGACGGGGCGGGGGCGGAGTCGGCGCCCTGGTCGTCCTCCCCGTCGCCGGGCCGTCCGCGCAGCTCCTCGGGGAGTTCGAATCCGGAGGCGGCCCACCCTCCCGCGAGGGAGCGGCCGTAGAAGTCGGAGCCCCCCGTGGGCACTTCCCACATGGGCGAGCGCTGGGCGATCTGCCCGATGAAGGGCTGCATCGCCGAGCGCAGAGACGCGAGGGACTGCATCTCCAGCCACGCGGAGTTCAGGACCAGGGCGTGGACCGCGCCCGGGTGGCGGTGCGCCCACAGGGTGGCGATGAGGCCGCCCGTCGAATGGCCCACCAGGACCAGCGGCGCCGAGCGGTGGTCCTCGCGGATGATGTCGAGGGCCTCGCCGATCTCCTCGTCGTAGGTGGTCAGGTCATCCGTGAAGCCGATGGACTGCCACGGGCGCAGGGACCTGCCGTACTTGCGCAGGTCGAGCGCGTAGAACGCCGCCCCCGACGCGGCCGTGTTCTGGGCGAGCTCCGTCTGGAAGAAGTAGTCGTTGCGGCCGTGGACGTACAGCGCGACGAAGCGGGGGAAGCCGAGGGATCCGGGCAGTGCCCCGGGGTCCTTGCGGGGCCGGTAGCGCACCAGGGTGGCGACGTTGTCGCCCTCCTCGTCGGGGAGCAGCTCGATCGTGCGGGACTGGTACGCCGGGCCCAGCAGGTCCTGGCGCCAGCGCCCGACGGGGGCGGGGCCGTCAGCGCCCCACGGCGCCAGGACGTCGTACTCGCTCATAGGCCAAGAGTAGGGCGTCGGAGCCGGTTCGGCCCGCGGTGCGCCAGGGGCAGGGGG
>NZ_CP017298.1:1994493-1996730 GCF_001746855.1 Pauljensenia hongkongensis
CGGCGCACGGGGCGCGCTCGTTGAGGAACTCGCCGAGGAGGGCCGCGAGCTGGTCGCACTCGATGAGGAAGCCGTCGTGGCCGTGCGCGGAGTGGATCTCGCGGTACAGGGCGCCGTCGATCCCCTCGGCCATCCGCCACGCCTGGTCGGGGTGGAAGAGCCTGTCCGAGTCGACGGCGACCACCAGGGTCCGCGCCCGCACGCGGCGCAGGGCCTCGCTCTGGCCGCCGCGGTCGCGCCCGATGTCGTGGGAGAGCATCGTGCGGCACAACGCCACGTAGGAGCCCGCGTCGAAGCGGCGCGCCAGCTTCTCGCCGTGGTGGTCCAGGTACGACTCGACGGCCAGCCTGCCGCCCCGCAGGGGGTCCTCGTCGTTCTGCGGGATGCGGCCGAAGCGCTCGTCCAGCTCGGCGGGGGAGCGGTAGGTGGTGTGGGCGATCTGGCGGGCCAGGGCGAGGCCCCCGGTGGGGCCGACGGGGAGCGCGTGGTAGTCGCCCCCGCGCCAGTTCGGGTCGAGCTCGATGGCGCGGATCTGCGTGTGGGTCCAGGCGGCCTGCTCCGCGGTGGTCCGCGCGCCCGAGGCGACGACCACGAGGCGCTCGACGCGGTCGGGGCGGGAGACCGCCCACTCGATGGCGCGCTGCCCGCCCAGGGAGGCGCCGATGACGAGGGACCAGGCGCCCACTCCGAGCAGGTCGGCCAGCCGGGCCTCGGCGCGCACCTGGTCGCGGGTGGACACGACGGGGAAGCGGGAGCCCCAGGGCGCCCCGTCCGGCGACGGCGAGGACGGGCCCGTGGATCCCTGGCAGCCGCCCAGGACGTTCGCGGCGACCACGAAGCAGTGTTCGGTGTCGATCGCCTTGCCGGGGCCGACGACGGCCTCCCACCAGCCCGGGGTGTCCTGGCCCGGCGCGGTGGGGCCCAGGACGTGGGCGTCGCCGGTGAGCGCGTGCAGGACCAGGACCGCGTTGGACTTCGCCTCGTCGAGCCGGCCCCATGTCTCGTAGGCGATGCGCACTGACGGCAGGGTGTCGCCGTTCTCCAGGCGCAGGGGGCCGATGTCGGCGAAGGACCGGAAGGCGGCGGGGTCGCCGTCGTGCCAGCCGCCCGAGGCGGGGGCGGGGGGAAGGGGGTGCCGGGCCATGGCGTCGTCTCCTCGTGTCGGTGGGAACGGGGAGGCGCGGCCGGAATCGGTCGACTGCCCCCCTCTTTTTAGCGGGGACCGCGCGCCAGCGGCTGTTGCCGACGCGGGTCAGCAGGGCATTCGACGAGTCATGGGGCCAGGCTAGCGCAGTCGTCAGCGCGCGCCGGGGCGTATCAGAGTGCGGACTCGTGTGACAGCGCGGCGGCGCTCGATGGGGCCGGTGTTACTGGTGTTGCGATTGATGTGAGCGGTGAGCTAGTGGTCCTTGTTGCCAAGTGTGGTTGCAGTGGTTAGGCTTCTGGTCTAGAAGCGCCTGCGGGCGCACCCGTATCCGCACGAAGAACAGGTAGCTCAGTGAAGGCACTTCCCCAACAGCGAGGCCGGATCCGCCTCGGACTCGCGGCGCTGGCGGCCATAGCGGCGCTCACGGTCCCCCAGGTGGCCCAGGCGGCCCCATCCGAAGACGACATCGCCAAGGCGCAGGCGGCCGAGGAGGCCGCGAAGCTCTCGGTCGCCGAGATCGAGGTCCGCCTCGCGCAGGTCAGCGCCCAGGCCCAGAGCGCCACGCAGGCCGCCCAGATGGCCGGCGAGGACCTCAACGCCGCGAACATCGCCCTCGGCCAGGCCAGGGCGACGGCCGACCAGGCGCAGGCCGACGCCGACCGGGCGCAGGCGGAATTCGAGGAGGGCAAGAAGCAGATCGCCTCCATCGCCCAGACCGCCTACCGCGACGGCAACGCCTCCCTGGACGCCCTGGCCCCCTACCTCGACTCCGACGGGCTGCGCACGGTCGAGACGAAGAAGAGCTCCATCGACTCCTTCTCCAACTCCGCGGAGACGAAGATGCAGAACGTCGCCGCCCTGGAGCAGGTCGCCAACGTCATGCGGGGGGCCGCCGACCAGGCCCTGGCCGCCCAGCAGAGCGCCACCGACGAGGTCCAGGCCCGCACGGACGCCGCCAACGCGGCCGCCTCCAGCGCCCAGGCGCAGCAGCGCACCGTCGAGGCGCAGCGCAGCGCCTACATCGAGGAGCTCGCCAAGAAGCAGAACACCACCGTCGACCTCATCCAGCAGCGCGAGGCCGCCCTCGAGG
>NZ_CP017298.1:1996780-2001491 GCF_001746855.1 Pauljensenia hongkongensis
CGCCGTCGTCGTCATCGGACGATGACGACGGCTCGGACTCGGGCTACACGCCCCCCAGCTACACCCCCGAGATCGAGGACTCCGCCGACGACGACGATGACGGCGGCTCCTGGTGGGGGTCGGGCGGGGCCGGCACGGCGATCGCCGCCGCGAAGAGCTACCTGGGCGTCCCCTACGTGTGGGGCGGAGAGTCCTACGGCGGCGTCGACTGCTCCGGGCTCACCATGCTCGCGTGGGCGCAGGCGGGGGTCAGCCTGCCGCACCTGTCCCGCGCGCAGTACGGCTACGGCACCCACGTGTCCATCAACTCCATGGAGGCCGGGGACCTCATCTTCTGGTCGTCCAACGGCGCCCAGTCCGGCATCTACCACGTCGCCATGTACCTCGGCGGCGGCGAGATGATCGAGGCGCCCACCTTCGGCGTCCCCGTGCGGATCACCGGCGTCTACAGCTGGGGGTCGATCATGCCCTACGCCGTGAGGCTGTGAGGACGGGCGCCCCGCGGCCGGGCCATCGGTCCGCGGGGCGTGGGCCGTGGGGCCCGCCGCGGCGGTGCCGGGCCGTAGGCACGGCAGTCGCGGGCCCCGCATTGGGGTAGGAAACGGTGCATTGGGGCAGGCAATTTGCCTGCCCCAATGGATGGTTGTCTGCCCCAGTGCGGCCCGCCGCTGGCACGGGACGCCACCGGACTCGGTGGAGCCGGACTCAGTGCTGAACCGCCCAGTAGTCGCCCATGGAGTCGAACCGCAGGGCGTGCAGGCGCTCGGGCGCGAGTGCGACGGGAACGCCCGCCACCCGTCCGGTCAGCTGCGCGAGCGCGTCGCGGAACTCGTCCGGGGGCAGCGGCACGGGCATCGCCGGCCGGTAGTAGGCCAAGGTGATGTGGGGCGTGAACGGCCCGGAGGGGACGACCTCGTCGAACAAGCCCCGGGCGGTCAACAGCTTGCGGTGCTCCTCCTCGTCCACGGCCCTGACCCCGATGACGACGCTCGTGTTCATCATGTTGAAGACCGTGGTGGCCACCGTGCGGATCGGGCCGATCCCGCGCGCCCGTGCGACCAGTGCGCTCGCGCGCGCCGAGCTGGCCTCCACCAGGGGCCGGACCTGGTCCCGGTCCGGGGAGGCGTGGAGGTCGTGGAGCGTCACGTGCGCCATTTCCACTGGCAGCGGCAACGACAGCGACTCGCCGAAACGGGCGTGGAGGCTGCTCGCGATCGATCCGACGAGATCCCGGACCTGGTCTTCGAGGAAGTAAGCGACCGTGTTCCCGTGGAAAGGCCGCAGCGAGCCGGAGCGCGGAGCCACCTTCTCCTCCAGTGACGGGGGCAGTGCGAACACCGGCTCGTAGGGGACGGAGTCGGTCTGGAACGATCCGGTGCGCTCGTCGAACTCGTGGAGTGTTTCCAATGCGGATCCCTTCTACGGGTGGGGGGTTGGTGCCCGTGGCGCGCCGAGGGGGCCCGCTTGGGGGTTGGTGCCCGTGCGCGGGCGGCGTGGCCCGCCGCGGCGGTGCCGGGCCCTAGTGCCCGGCCTCGTGCTCCGCGAGGCGCTCGTAGGAGCGCCGGATCTCGGCCTCGGCCTCCTCGCGGCCGACCCAGTGGGCGCCCTCGACGCTCTTACCGGGCTCCAGGTCCTTGTAGACCTCGAAGAAGTGCTGGATCTCCAGGCGGTGGAACTCCGAGACGTCGTCGATATCGGTGCGCCACGAGGCGCGCTGGTCGGAGGCGGGCACGCACAGGACCTTGTCGTCGCCGCCCTTCTCGTCGCGCATGCGGAACATGCCCAGAGCGCGGCACCGGATGACGCAGCCGGGGAAGGTGGGCTCCTCCAGCAGGACCAGGGCGTCCAAGGGGTCGCCGTCCTCCCCGAGGGTGTCGTCGATGAAACCGTAGTCGTCGGGGTAGCGCGTGGATGTGAAGAGCATCCGGTCCAGGCGGATGCGTCCGGTGTCGTGGTCGATCTCGTACTTGTTCCTGTTCCCCTTGGGGATCTCGATCGTCACATCGAACTCCATTGTGTCCTCCGTCTCGAATGTGCCGCGCGCCGCGCGCGGGCGGGTTGGGATCGTCGGCATCGCCCGCTAGTGTGGCACCTAGGCACGACAAGAAGGGACTTCCATGCGACGACGGTCTAACACTGCAATTCTATGCGCATCGGCGCTCGCGGTGATGACGGTTGGCTGCCTCGCCGCGTGCGATCCGCAGGCGCCGGCGGCGGCGCCCGCCCCCACCATGAGCGCCAGGCCCGCCCTAGTGGCCCAGGCGGCGGCCGGGGGGCAGGGGAACCCGGTGTCCGCCTCCGATGTCGCGGGGCTGTGGGGGGAAGTCGAGCAGTCGGCCGCCGCGGGCGGCTTCACGGCGTGGGGCCTGGTCGTCGACGGGACGACGGGGGAGGAGCTCCTCGACGCGGCCGCGGGCACCGCGCACATGCCCGCCTCGGTGACCAAGACGCTCACCGCCCTCACCGCCCTCACCCACCTCGACCCCTCCTCCACCCTGGCGACGACCGCCCTGTACAGCGACGGCACGGTCTACCTGGACGGCGAGGGGGACCTGCTGCTGGGCGAGGGCGAGTCCGACGCCGGCGCCATCAACGGGCGCGCGGGCCTGGCGACCCTGGCCGCGCGCGCCGCCGAGGCGCTCAAGGGCCAGGGGGTCTCCTCGGCCCGCGTCGATTGGCGGGGGTCCCTTTTCGAGGGCGAGGCCCACCTGGGGTCGTGGGACGCGCAGGAGGTGGGGAACTACGCGGGCGATGTCGGCGCTATCGCCATCGACGCGGGCCGCACCGAGCCGGGTGCCAACTCCTTCCACCAGGACCCCGCTCTGCGGGCGGCCCAGGTCTTCGCGGCGGCGCTCGAGTCCAACGGCGTGGCCACCGACCTCGGTTCGGCGGCCCCGGCGCCGCAGGGCGCGGCTTCCCTGGCCTCGGTGGAATCGGCGACCATGGGCCAGCAGATCCGCTGGATGCTCCACCACTCGGACAACACCGTGGCCGACCAGTACTGCCACCTGGCCGCGGCGGCCGCTGGCGCCCCGACGACTTTCGCGGGCTCGGTCGACAACCTCTTGTCGACGTTGACCAGCGCGGGCGTGCCCACCGACGGGCTCAGGCTCGAGGACTGCTCTGGCCTGTCGTCCAACGACCGCCTGACCGCCCGGACCCTGGTGGGGGTGCTCCGCGCGGCGATGGCCTCGTCCAACGCGGGGGCGCGCGACCTCATCGAGTCGCTGCCGTGGGCGGGCCTGCAGGGGACGCTCACCACGCGCTTCACCGATCCCCCCGCAGTGGGCAACGTGCAGGCGAAGACGGGGTCGCTGGCCGCGGTCGCGTCGCTGTCCGGCGTCCTCACCACCCAGGGAGGGCGCACGCTCGTTGTCGCGGTCGGCGTCGAGGACCCCGCCGAGCGGGCCGCCTCGGCGCGCGGGCTCCTGGACTCCTTCGAGGAGGGACTCGTCTCGCTAAACTAGGGCCCATGGAGATGCCATTCGGTCCGAAAGCCGTCGCCACCGCCCTGGCCGCCGTGTCCCACGCCGGCCCCCCCGCCTCCCCGATGGGGGCAGCGGCGGTGGTCGCCCGCCTGCGCAAGTCCGTCGTCTGGTCGAACCGCCGGCTCCTCGCGCTGACGGGACTGGTGGAGGCGAGCGCCGCCGTGGCCGGCTCCCCGACCCTGGTCGTGGACCGCAGGGGCCTGACCCGCGTGGTCGGGACCATAATGGAGCGCACCACGGGCAAGCGCTCCCCGTTGGTGCTCGCCTCCCAGGCCGTGATCCTGCGCTCCCTCATGAGGACGGCGACCGGCATCTGGAACGTCGCCGACCCGGGCCGGGTCCTGGTCGCCCCGAACGTGCTGTCGGACGCGCGCCGCTACGCCCTGGACCAGTCCGACTGGTGCAAGTGGGTGTCCCTGACCACGGGCCTGCGCGGGGTGCACCTCACCCACGCGCCCTTCCTGATCCCCTACATCGCCGACCTGATGCACCACCTGCCGGCGCGCTCCGACGACCTCGTGCGCGTGGTCCTGCTGCTCGACGCGCTGCCGACGGCGCAGATGGACGCCCTGACGCCCCGCGACCTGCCCTCCATCCAGTGGCTGCGCGAGTGCCGCGCCAATATCGGCGGCGTCGCGCTGGTGCACGCCTGCCAGGGCGCGGGCGTCCCCTTGACGGGGGTCGCGCAGATCCACGCCCAGACCGAGGGCTTCGCCCGCGCAGTCGTCCACGAGGGCGCGCTGGAGGTCCTGCTGTCCTCGTTGGACGCGCTGCCCACCGCCGCCGAGTACGAGGATCCGCGCCTGTGGCTGGCCCGTGTGCGCTGAGCTGAGGCGCGCGAGCCGACTGGTCGGCGCGAACCCGCGGGGCCCGGTGGCGCGCGTGTCCCTGGCCGTGCGCGGGTGCTTGCGGGGCCTGGGCGCCTCCCCGGGCGACAGCGTCGTCGTCGCGCTGTCGGGGGGAGCCGACTCCCTGGCCCTCGCCGCCGCCGCCATCGACTCGGGAACGCGCATGGGCCTCGACGTCCGCACCGTCACCGTCGACCACGGCCTCCGACCGGACTCGGGGCACGAGGCCCGCGCCGTCGCCGAGCTGGCGCGCTCCCTCGGCGCGGTCCCCCGGGTCGTGGGCGTGGACGCGGCCGTCGGGGCGGACGGGCCGGAGGGCAACGCGCGCGCCGCCCGGATGGAGGCCCTGCGGCGCGAGGCCTCGGGCTCGCCCGT
>NZ_CP017298.1:2002174-2005157 GCF_001746855.1 Pauljensenia hongkongensis
GGGCGCGCGGTCGATCCGCGTGAAGGCGCTCGAGGGGCTGCCCAGGGCGGTGCGCGGGCGCGTCCTGGCGTCCTTCCTGCGCGACGCCGGGGTTCCCGGGGGCTCCCTGGCGGCCGGGCACGTCGAGGCGGTGGACGCGCTCGTCACCGCGTGGAGGGGCCAGGGCCCGCTCAGCCTCCCGCGCGTCGTGGTCGCGCGCTCCGGCAGGGGGGAGCGGGCGGTGATCGAGGCGGGGCCGCTTCGCTCACAGTGAGAAAACGCCGTAGCGTGCGCGCCCGCGCCGCGAACTATGAGACGCTAGACGCGTTAACGCCCTAATGGCATACCGGCAGAGAAGGGGAACGAGTGGACGCCGCTGATATGGGAGACGACCTCAAAGACGTTCTGGTCACCGCGGAGGACCTCGACCAGCGCCTGGGCGAGCTCGCCAGGCAGATCGACGAGGACTACGCGGGCAAGGAGATCCTGTTGGTCGGCGTCCTGCGGGGGGCGGTCATGGTGATGGCCGACCTGTCGAGGAAGCTCCGCACGCCCCTGCAGATGGACTGGATGGCGGTGTCCTCCTACGGGTCCGGCACGAAGACCTCGGGCGTGGTGAGGATCCTCAAGGACCTCGACCAGGACGTGACCGGGCGCCACGTCCTGATCGTCGAGGACATCATCGACTCGGGCCTGACCCTGTCGTGGCTGCGGTCGAACCTGGTGGGCAGGGGCGCGGCCTCGGTGGAGATCGCCACGACGCTGCGCAAGCCCAAGGCCGCCAAGGTCGACGTCCCCGTCAAGTACGTCGGTTTCGAGATCCCCGACGAGTTCGTCGTCGGCTACGGCCTGGACTACGCCGAGAAGTACCGGAACCTGCCCTTCGTGGGCACGCTGTCGCCCCACGTCTACCGGAAATGACCCCCGCTAACTGAAAGACGGTTGTGAACGAGACCTCCAACAAGCACCCCCGCGTGAACCTGGCGTGGGCAGTCGTCCCGCTCGTCGCCCTCCTGCTGGGGGGGTGGTTCGTGTGGCAGGCCTTCCAGCCCCGCGGGGTCGACACCTCCGAGGGCCTGGCGCTGATCAGCGGATCCACGGTGGAGCGGGTCGTCCTCAACGAGGGCATCCAACAGGTCAACCTCGGCCTCACGGAGGACTACACGCACCAGGGGACCGGCGTCGAGGATCCCACTGCGAACCTGGGCCGCAGCGTGTACTTCTCGTACTCCTACACCCAGACGAAGGACATCCTCGACGCCGTGCAGGCCGCCGCCCCGGCGAAGGGGTGGAACGCGGTGCGCCCCCAGGGGTCGGCGCTGGGCGCGATGGCGCAGCTCGTCGTCCCCCTGCTGATCCTGCTGGTCGCCTTCTACTTCCTGATGAACCGCCTGTCCGGTTCGCGGATGATGGGCGGCTTCACGCAGTCCCGCGTCAAGGAGTTCAACCAGGAGCGCCCCGACGTGACCTTCGCCGACGTGGCCGGCGAGGACGAGGCCGTCGAGGAGCTGGAGGAGATCCGCGAGTTCTTGTCCTCGCCGGACAAGTTCCACAGGGTGGGGGCGCGGATCCCGCGCGGCGTCCTGCTCTACGGCCCCCCCGGCACGGGCAAGACCCTGCTGGCCAAGGCGGTGGCCGGCGAGGCGCACGCCCCGTTCTTCTCGATCTCCGGCTCCGAGTTCATGGAGCTGTACGTGGGGGTCGGCGCCTCGCGCGTGCGCGACCTGTTCGACCGCGCGAAGAAGAACGCCCCCGCGATCATTTTCATCGACGAGATCGACGCGGTGGGCCGCCACCGCGGCTCCGGCATCGGCGGCGGCAACGACGAGCGCGAGCAGACCCTCAACCAGATGCTCGTGGAGATGGACGGTTTCGACGAGCGCGCCAACATCATCCTCATCGCCGCCACGAACCGCCCGGACATCCTGGATCCGGCCCTGCTGCGCCCGGGCCGCTTCGACCGGCAGATCGCGGTGGAGGCCCCCGACCTCAGGGGCCGGGAGGCGATCCTCAAGGTGCACGCCGCGGGCAAGCCCATGACCGACGACGTGGATCTGCGCCAGATCGCCAAGCGCACCCCGGGCTTCACGGGGGCCGACCTGGCGAACGTGCTCAACGAGGCGGCGCTGCTCACGGCCCGCTCGAACGCGGATCTGATCGACAACCGCGCCATCGACGAGGCCATCGACCGCGTGATCGCCGGCCCGCAGAAGCGCACGCGGGTGATGAACGACCACGACAAGGCGGTCACCGCGTACCACGAGGGCGGGCACGCCCTGGCGGCGGCGGCCCTGCGCTACACCGACCCGGTCACGAAGGTGACGATCCTGCCGCGCGGGCGGGCCCTGGGCTACACGATGGTGATGCCCACCGAGGACCGTTTCAACAAGACGCGCAACCAGCTGCTCGACGACCTCGTCTACTCGATGGGCGGGCGCGTCGCCGAGGAGCTCGTCTTCCGCGACCCGTCGACCGGCCCGGCCAACGACATCGCCCAGGCGACGAAGACGGCGCGCGCGATGGTCACGGACTACGGCATGAGCGACCGCATCGGCATGGTCAAGCTCGGGGACGCGGACGTGGAGGCCTTCGGGCACCGCGGCGGCCCCAAGGAGGGCGCGGTCGTCTCCGACGAGATGGCCTCGGTCATCGACGCCGAGGTCCGCCGCCTCCTGGACGACGCGATGCGCGAGGCGTGGGAGATCCTCACCCGCAACCGCGATGTCCTGGACCGCCTGGCGGAGCGCCTGCTGGAGGAGGAGACGCTGGACGAGTCGCAGTTGGCGGAGTTGTTCAAGGACGTGCGAAAGCAGCCCGAGCGCCCCGTGTGGAACTACCAGTCCGACGCCGCCGTCGAGGGCGCGGTCATGGGGAGGCCGAAGGGCGTGCCCGACTTGCCGGCCGGGTCCGGCGAGGGGGCGGCCGACCAGGGGGAGGCGCAGGCGGCCGCCGGCTCGGCGGCCGGGCCGGCCGGGGGGGACGGCGCCCCCGCTGATCCTGGTCC
>NZ_CP017298.1:2005254-2007809 GCF_001746855.1 Pauljensenia hongkongensis
GATCCTGGTCCGCGGGACGGGGGGCCGACGAGGTGACCTTCGACGCGGACGCGGTCGAGCGGGCCTGCCGGGACCTGCTGGTCGCAGTGGGCGAGGACCCGGGCCGCGAAGGGCTGGCCGGAACGCCGGGCCGCATGGCGAGGGCGTGGCGGGAGCTGCTGGCGGGCGTCGACCTCGATCCCCGGGACTACCTGCGCACCCAGTTCCACGCGGGCACGGACGAATTGGTCCTGGTGCGCGACATCGTCTTCCACTCGGTGTGCGAGCACCATCTGCTGCCCTTCTCCGGCCGCGCCCACGTGGGGTACATCCCGCGCGGGGGCGTCGTGACGGGGCTGAGCAAGCTGGCCCGCCTCGTCGAGGGCTACGCGCGGCGCCCCCAGGTGCAGGAGCGCCTCACCGCGCAGATCGCCGACGCGCTCAACGAGGTGCTCCGCCCCCAGGGGGTCATCGTCGTCATAGAGGCCGAGCACATGTGCATGTCGATGCGGGGGGTGCGCAAGCCGGGGTCGTCGACTGTGACGAGCGCCCTGCGGGGCATTATGAACGACGGGACGACGCGCGCCGAGATGATGGCGCTCGTCCTCGGCGGGAGGCGGTGACATGGCGGAGCGCACGCTGGTGATGGGGATCCTCAATGTCACGCCCGATTCGTTCTCCGACGGCGGGCGTTACGCGCATGTGGACGACGCGCTCGCCCACGCCCACGAGATGGTGGACCAGGGGGCGGACATCGTCGATGTGGGGGGCGAGTCCACGCGTCCCGGTTCGACCCGCATCGGGCCGGACGAGGAGTGGGCGCGGATCGGCGACGTCGTCCGCGAGCTCGCAGGTGGGGGCATTGTTGTGTCAGTGGACACACTTCATGCCGTCACAGCCCGCCGAGCCGCTGCCGCGGGGGCCACGATCATCAATGACGTCTCAGGGGGTGTGTGGGACCCCGGGATGAGTGCCTCGGTGGCGTCCACGGGGTGCCGTTTCGTGGTCCAGCACTACCGCGCCCTGCCCGGAATGCCGGGCGAATCCTTTGATTATGGTCAGGATGTCGTGGGTGCGATCCTGGAGCGTTTGGGCCGTCAGATCGATGCCGCGATCGGGGCCGGAATCGCGCCGGAGCGCCTCATCGTCGACCCCGGATTGGGGTTCTCTGTGACGAATGAGCAATGTGTGCTGATAGTGGAATCCCTCCCACGTCTGACCGCCCTCGGCTACCCTGTTCTCATAGGCGCTTCCCGCAAGCGTTTCATCAAGGCGATGGGCGGGGACGCCGACGAGCAGACCGCACGGATCAGCTCGGCCTGCGCCCGCCAGGGCGTCTGGGCCGTGCGGGTCCACGACGTCGCCCGAAACGCCCGGGCCGTCCGTTCCGCCCTCACGGGCCCCGCATACGGAGGTGAATGCCTGTGACACGCCAGACCGTCGTCATCGCCCTGCGCGGGCTCGAAGTGGACGCCGTCCACGGCGTATTCGACTTCGAGCGCCAAGAGCCCCAGCGCTTCGTCGCGGATGTGACCCTGTGGGTCCAGGCCGACGGGGCGCTCGCCGCCGACGACATCGCCGGGACCGTCTCCTACGCGGAGATCGCCGACGAGGTCGTCTCCATCCTCCAGGGCCAGAGCGCCTCGCTGCTTGAGACGCTCGCGGACCGCATCGCCCGCGCCGCGATGTCCTACGACGGCGTCGAGGGCGTGGAGGCGACCGTCCACAAGCCCGACGCGCCCATGCCCCATGCCTTCGACGACGTGTCCGTCACCGTGCGCCTGGGCGCCGTGGACCTCACGCCCCTGGCCCTCACCCGCGCCGACATCTACGACGCGGGAGCTGGCTCCGTCCTGACGGGCTCCACCGGCACTGGGGGCGCGTCGGAGGGCGGCAAGCACGGCCAGGCGGACGGGCGCCGCGCCGCCCTGCCCAGTCCCGTGGTCGTGGGCCCCCGCAGCGTCGTCATCGCCATCGGCGGGAACCTGGGCAACGTGCCCGTCACCCTCGCGTCGGTCGTGGAGGCGCTCGACTACGTCGAGGGCTTCTCCGTCTCCGACGTCTCGCCCTTGCTGCGCACCCGCCCCGTCCTCGACGAGGAGCAGCAGGAGCAGCCCGACTACTGGAACGCGGTGGTGCTGGGCACTTTCGAGGGGGACGTGTCCTCGCTGCTGGAGCAGACCGAGCGGATCGAACGCGAGTTCGGGCGCGAGCGCAACGAGCACTGGGGCGCGCGCACCATCGACATCGACATCGTCCAGGTCGAGGGCACCACCAGCTCCGACCCCGCCCTCATGCTGCCCCATCCCCGTGCCCACGAGCGCGCCTTCGTGCTGGCGCCGTGGGTGCTGGCCGACCCCTCGGCCGTCCTCGAGGGCGTGGGCCCAGTCGCCGAGCTGTTGGAGGAGTGCGACGACCGCGAGGGCATCCTCGACGCCATCGACGACTGGCTGGAGGACCCCGAGGGCATTATCGAGGAGTCGGACGAGGTGCTCGCCGCGTCCGCGCGGGACGAGGCGGACGGCCCGGCCGGGCCGGAGGGGCCGCAGCGGCAGTCGGGCGCCCGCTCCGCCGCC
>NZ_CP017298.1:2007999-2017019 GCF_001746855.1 Pauljensenia hongkongensis
CTGCGGGGGCCGCGACTGCGCCCGCCCCCGTACCCGCGGTGCCCGAGCCCCCCGCGCCCGAGGACGAGGCGCCGGCCGCCCCGCCCGCCCCGCCGTCCATCCCTCCCAGGCTCCCCGGCTCCATCACGCGGCCGAGCCTCGCCTCCAAGGGCGTCGGGGAGCCTCCGGCCCCCGGGGCGGAGGCCGCCTCCGGGGAAGGCGACCGCCGTCCCCAGCAGGGGCAACCCCCCCAGCAGGGCGGGCAGCAGAACCCGCGGAAAGGCGGGGCGAAGCCGCGCCGCAGCAAGCCGCAGCGCGGTTTCACGGGCACGCCCATCACCCGGCCCGACGGCGGGAAGGGCGCTCCCGCCCGCCCCGCTTGGCACCCCGTGTCCTCCGTTCCCGCGAACAGCCCCTCCGGGCGCACGCCGGTGCGCACGAAGGCGCGCCCGCCCAAGGCCCAAGCCGCTGCCGCGCAGCAGGGCAAGCCGTCATGGAGCTCGCTCTTCGGCGATGTCAGCGCGGAGGAGAACCACCCGGGCCAGGAGACCTCCACCCAGCTCGCCCCCGTGCCCCGTGAGGTCGGGCGCGAGGGGGGCATGTCCCTGCCCGACTGGCAGTTCTCGCTGGCCGGTTCGGAGCAGGTGCGCGTGGTCGACGACCGTTCCCAGGGGCCGGGCCCCGAGCGCGGGCAGATGGCGGGCGAGGCCGACCAGCGCCGCGCGATCCTGGAGCCCAATCTGCCCAAGGGCACGCCCATGGGGCCCATCCCCGCCGATGAGGCCACCCATACGGGCATCCTCAGGCGCGTCGTCGTGCGCCCGACGATGACTGGGGCCATCCCCATAGTCAAACCGGGCAGGCGTCCGTGAGACCCGTGTCGGTGCTGCTCGTCGCGGCTACCGGCGCGATCTGCGGGGGCCTGGCCTTCGCCGCAACCGAAATCGGCACGAGGGTGGGCGCCACCCCCCTCCTCATCACACCCGCGCCCGCGGTGCTCTTCCTCGTGATCACCGCGTTCCTGCTGTGGGCGGGCGTGCACGTCAGGCGCTACCGCGCCAACAAGGACACGTGGATCGGGGCGCTGGGCGCGTTGCGCGTCGCCGTCGCGGCCCGCGCCTCGTCGATGGTCGGCGCCGGGCTCACGGGGATCCTGATCGGCCTGACGGGCTCCAGCCTCGCCCACGCCGAGGCGGCCGTCATGGCGCAGAACGCCATCGCCGCGGGGCTCAGCGCGCTGGCTGGGCTGGTGTGGACCGTGAGCGCCGTCGTCGTGGAGCGCTGGTGCGTCATCAAACCCGACGACGAGGACGCGGCGGGCGACGGGCGCTGCCCCGCGTAGGCGCGCGCACCCGGGCTTCGCAGAGGCGGCGCCGACTGGCTCGCGCTCCCCGTAGGCGGGGCCGCACTCGCCGGGGCGTTGGCGCGCCCGTTTCCCCCAGCGCCTTCGAGCGTGTAGCGTCGGAGCGTGCCAGGTAGACAGAACGGCCCCAGACGGCGCACGCCGTCGCAGGGGGCCAGGAGGGCGGGCGGGAGCGCCCCGAGCGCGGGCAGGGGCCCCCGCGGCGTCAACCTGTGGCCCCGGCGCATCATCACGGGGACGGGGCTGCTCGTCGTCGTCGCACTGCTCGTGTGGGGCGCGGTCTCCGCCGTGCGGGCGCTGCTGACCGGTTCCCCGCCCGATCCCCAGCCGCAGTCGGCCGCGCAGTCCGGCACCGACGCCTCGGGGTACCCGCTGGGCGCCGACCAGCGGGCGACGGCCGACGGGATCGTCACGGGGGACGCCACCGTCGATATCCCCGTGTGCCTGGAGCCCAACCTCGAGGTGCGCGCCACCGCCTCCGGCGCCACGTCCGGCCAGGCGGTGCCCATCGACGTGTCCCTGCGCAACCGCGGGAGCGTGGCCTGCCGCGTGGGCCTTTCCTCCCTGGCCGTGACGATCACCACCGGCAACCTCACGGTGTACGACTCCGCTGCGTGCGACCAGGGGGCCGAGTCGGAGCAGGTGCTGCTGCTGAGCCCCGACCGCACGTGGAACGGGACGCTGGGCTGGGACGGCCTCGTCCACGCGAACGGGTGCGCGGCGCCCCCGGGGGCGAACGCGCCGCCGATCCGGGCACCTACCAGCTGCGCGTGCTCCTGGACGGGAAGGACACGGGGAACCACGTGGTCTTCGACGTGGGGGCCGCGCCCACGCCCAAGCCCTCTCCCCCTCCCCAGCCGCAGTCGGGCGGCCAGTCGGGGGCCCAATCCCGATAGCGGGGGAGCGGTCGGCCGCCCAGGTCCGCGGGGTGCGCGGCGACCCACATGCGCGCGCAGCGGGGAGCGGCCCCTGCCCGGCGCAGGGGCCCGGCTGCGCGGCGCCCTACCAGCCGACCAGCCCCGCCCGGGCCATGTGGGACTGGTGCAACAGGTTCTCGTGGATGATCTTCGCCCTGTACGGGCCGACCCCCTCGACCTTCTGCAGCTCCTCCACGGACGCGGAGCGCAGCTGCGAAAGGGTGCTCCACCGCGAGGAGATCTCCTTGATGATGTTCCACGACAAGTGGGGCACCAGGGACAGCGCGCGGATGCCGCGGGGCTGCACCTCCCGGTCGAGGTCCGCGATCTCGTAGACCCCCAGGCCCAGCACATTGGCGATGGCGGACAGGTCGACGATGCGGTCGGAGCCCAGAGTGGTCAGCTCCGCCTCGACGCGGGCCACATCGCCCTGGTCGTGCGCGTAGTCGCGCATCACGAGGGCGCGCTCGGAGGCCGAACCGCGGACCAGGTCCTCCACCTGCAGGGCCAGCAGGCGCCCGTCCGAGCCCAGTTCCTCCAAGTACTGGTTGATCTCGGAGGTGATGCGGCGGATCATCTCCATCCGCTGCATCACGGTCGCGACATCGCGGACCGTCGCCGCATCGCGCATCTCCAGGATCGTCAGGGTCTGGAGCACCTCGTCGAGGCGCTGGCTGTAGCGGTCCAGCGTGTCGACCGCCAGGTTCGCCCTCGACAGCAGGGCCTCGGGCTCCTCGACGAGGCGGTGCTCGCCGCCCACGTAGATGGAGATGATCCGCATGGACGCCGACAGCGACAGGACGGGCAGGTGGATCTGGCGGGCCATGCGCTGGGCGGTGCGGTGGCGCATCCCGGACTCGTCGGTGGGGATCGAGGGGTCGGGCATCAACTGCACATTCGCTTTGCGTATGCTCCAGTTCGTCGTGTCGATCACGACCGCGCCGTCCATCTTGGACAGTTCGCGCAGGCGCGAGGCCGTGAACGGCACGTCCAGGTCGAATCCGCCCGAGCACAGCGCCTCGACCTCCGGCGTGTAGCCGAGCACGATGAGCGCCCCTGTGTGCGAGCGCTGGATGCGCTCCAGCCCTTCGCGCAGTGGCGTCCCGGGCGCGACCGCGTGGAGCGCCTCGCGCAGGATCGCGGCGTCTGAGGTCATTGTGGCCAGCCCTTCCCAAAGGTGGTTGATCCCCCCATTATTGCCGAGTCTGCTCGAAAGCCACGCGGATCGCCGCCGCCAGGTTGGAAATCGTGTAAACCGTTATCCCGGAAGGGGCGCGGAGCTCCTCCGCGCCCTGCGCGGGCACCAGGGCGGAGGTGAACCCCAGCCGCGCGGCCTCCTGCAGGCGCCTGGGCAGCCCGGTGCACGCCCTCACCTCGCCGGTGAGGCCGATCTCGCCCACCGCCACCATCTGGGCGCGCGGGGGCACCCCCTTGAGGCTGGACACGATCGCCACGGCCATCGCCAGATCGATCGCGGGCTCCGTGGTCCTCGCTCCCCCCACCGTCGACACGTACACGTCGGCCCCCGAGCAGTCCGCCCCCAGGCGCGCGTGCAGGACCGCCAGCAGCATGGCGACGCGCGCGTGGTCGACGCCCGAGGTCGTGCGCCTTGGGGAGCCGGCGCCGGTGGGCGCCACGAGGGCCTGGACCTCCGTGGGCATCGGGCGCCGCCCCTCCAGGGACACTGTGGCGCACGTGCCGGGCACGTCCGTGCCCGTGCGCGACAGGAACAGCCCCGATGGGTCGGCCAGCCCCCGCACCCCCGAATCCGTGAGCTCGAAGCACCCGACCTCGTCTGTCGGGCCGTAGCGGTTCTTCACCGCGCGCAGCAGCCGCAGCCGCGAGTGCCTGTCCCCCTCGAACTGGCAGACGACGTCGACCAGGTGCTCGAGGACCCTGGGCCCCGCGATGCCCCCGTCCTTGGTCACGTGCCCGACCAGCAGGACCGGCAGGTTGCGGTCCTTCGCGACGCGGATCAACGACGCGGCGACCGCCCGCACCTGCGCGACGCCGCCCGCCCCGCCCTCCACCTGGGAGCTGGAGACGGTCTGGATGGAGTCCACGACCAGCAGGGCGGGGTCCACCGCCTCGATGTGCCCCAGCAGGGCCCCCAGGTCCGACTCGTCGGCGATGAGCAGGCGCCGGTCGATCGCCCCGATCCTCTCGGCGCGGCCCTTCACCTGCGAGGCGGACTCCTCGCCCGTCGCGTAGAGGACGCCCCCGCCCCCCTCCAGGCTGCGGGCGGCCTTCGCGGCGATGTCGAGCAGCAGCGTCGATTTGCCGACCCCGGGCTCCCCTGCGAGCAGGATCACCGCGCCGGGGACGATCCCGCCGCCCAGCACGCGGTCCAACTCGCCCACCCCGGTGGGCCGCTTCGAGGCGCGCTCCCCGTCCACCTCGCCGATGGGCACGGCGCGCCTGCGCGGGGCGACCGCGCGGGCCATGGGGGAGGGCGCCCCCGCCTCCTCGACCGTGCCCCAGGCGAGGCACTCGCGGCACTGCCCCACCCACTTCGGGGAGGACCAGCCGCACTCCGAGCATCTGTAGGAAACCCTGTCTTTCGGCATGCCACAACCGTAAGCGCCCCCGTGCGCATCTGCCGCCCCGCCCGGCGGCCCGCGCTGTCCGGGGACCGCTCAGGGGCGGTTCGCGAAGTACTCGAGCAGGTGCGCGTCCCCCGACACGATGATCTCGTCCTCGGGGTTGACGCGGGTCAGGGAGTCCGCGTACTCGAAGCGCTGCTTGGGGCGGCGCACTGCCAGCACGTTCACGCCGTAGCGGCCCCTCAGGTCCAGCTCCTCCAGGGTGAACCCGTGGATCTCCGTGGGCGGCCGGAGCTTCATGATGGCGAATCCGTCGGTCTCCAACTCGATGTAGTCGACCATGCGCCCGCCCACCAGGTGGGCGGTGCGCTTGCCCGCGTCCAGGTCCGGGTAGACGACGTGGTGCGCGCCCACCCGGCGCAGGATCCTCCCGTGCTGGGAGGAGGTGGCCTTCACCCAGATCGAGGAGATCCCCAGGTCCACCAGGTTCGCGGTGATGAGCACAGCGGCCTCCAACGAGGAGCCGACTCCCACGACGGCGCTGCGGAACTCCCGGGCGCCCAGCTGCTCCAGGGCCTCCTTCGACGTCGCGTCGGCCTCGACCAGGGGGAAGCGCCCGGCGAACGCCTGGACCGTCGTGGGGTTCTTCTCCACCGCCAGGATCTCGTAGCCCAGCTTGTCCTGGGTGACGGCGACCGCCGCTCCGAAGCGCCCCAGCCCGATGACGAGGGTCCCCGACGCCAGGTTGTTCGCGTCGCGTTCTTCACTAGCCATGGGGGTATTGTCGCACTTCCCGCATCCCCGCGGGGGCCGCCGCCGGGGCTACCCGATGATGGGCTGCTCCTTGGGCATGCGTATCACCCGGGATCTCTCGCGCAGGGCCAGGGCGGCGGCCACGGTCATCGACCCGGTCCGGCCGGCGAACATCAGCACGATGAGCACGTACTTCGCGGCGGTCGGCAGGTCGGGGGTGACGCCGGTGGACAGCCCCACCGTCGCGAAAGCGGACACCGTCTCGAAGAGGATCGTGTCCAGCGAATAAGGAGTGAGGGAGAGCAGGAGCACCACGGACGCCGCGACCATCGCCAGGCCCATCAGGGACACGGCGACCGCCAGGCGCACGGCCGAGGAGGGGATGCGCCTCCCGTAGGTCTCGATGTCCCGGTCGCCCCGCGCCTCGGCGACGACCGCCAGCACCAGGATCGCGAAGGTCGTCACCTTCACACCGCCGGCGGTCGAGGCGGAGCCCCCGCCGATCATCATGAGGATGTCCTGGACGAAGTGGGACTGCGAGTGCAGGGACCCCACGTCGACGGCGCTCAGCCCCGACGAGCGGGCGTTGAAGCCCGCCAGGAGGGAGTTGAGGATCTTCGACGAGGAGTCGATGCCGCCCAGGGTCACGGGGTTGTGCCACTCGATGAGCGCCATGAGCAGTGTTCCCGCGAACGCGAGGATCAGGTAGGTCGAGAGTGTGAGCTTCGTGTGCAGCGTCCACTTGCGGGGGGTGCGCCACCGCTTCGCGATGTCCATGATCACGGGGAAGCCGATCGCCCCGACGAAGGTCCCCAGGATGATCGGGACGAGCATCCACCAGTCCGACACGTGCGGGGCCAGGCCGTTGGGCAGGATGACGAAACCGGCGTTGTTGAACACGGAGATCGCCATGAACACCGCCTCCCACGTCGCCGTCCCGGGCGCGGCGCCCATCGTGAGGAAACGGGGGAGGAACACCGCGGCGAGCAGTAGCTGCATCGTGAGTGAGGTGAAAATCACAGCTTTGAGGAGGGTGGAGATCTGCCCCATCGACTCGGTCTTCGTCTCCTGGGTGGCCAGCATCCGCTGGGTGAGGCCGAGGTGGCGGGACACCGCGAAGCCCAGGATCGAGGCGAGGGTCATCACCCCCAGACCGCCCACCACGATGCCGAGGGCGATCACGGCCTGGCCGAAGACTGACCAGTAGGTAGCTGTGTCAACAGTCGTCAGCCCGGTGACGCAGACGGCGGACACCGCGGTGAAGAGGGTGTCCACGAAGGGGGCCTCCTTGTCGGAGGCCGAGGCGAACGGGAGGGAGAGCAGGCCCGTGATGATCGCGATGATCGAGGCGAACGTCCCCAGCGCCAGGCGCGAGGGCGCGTAGCGCGCCTGGCGCGACAGCCACACACGCACGCGCATCCACGGCGTCGTGGGGATCTGCGGATGTGGCGTGTGGGACGTTCCGGGCGCGGGCTTGACGACGGGGGAGGGCGGGGTGGCGATCTCGTCGGGATTCGGGAGCACGGGTTTTCGGCGTGGTTCCAGGAATAACCGGGGGTGCGGGGGATCCGTGGGCGACGTTGCGCGCGGGCGCGGGGTCACTGTTCCTCCTCCGGTGATAGTGATGCTGAAGGTGATTGTGTGAAAGGACTTGCGGTTTCCATGTGGTTGGGCAGTAGTATATTCGGGAGGCCACGCAAGCTACGAACACCGGGTTCTGGGCGCCTCATGGACACTGGGAGTCGTCGATGGTTCAGCCTTCCGCGCCGCGTTTCATGACTGTCACCGAAGTGGCGGATATCATGCGCGTTTCGAAGATGACTGTGTACCGCCTGATCCACAGTGGCGAGATGCCCGCGATCCGCGTCGGGAAGAGCTTCCGCGTGCCGGAGGCCGCCGTGTCGCAGATGATCCATTCGGGGCTGGCGGACCGCGGCGACGAGCAGAACCGCGCGATCGGCGGTTAGGCGGCTAGTATTAGACCGGCGTGCCCACCGGGCACGGGACTTCCACAGCGGTAGTACCTCTGCCGCGCACCGATCAGCGAGGGAGGAACCCCATGGGCTCCGTCATCAAGAAGCGCCGCAAGCGCATGGCGAAGAAGAAGCACCGCAAGCTGCTGCGCAAGACGCGTCACCAGCGCCGCAACAAGAAGTGAGCGCTCAGGGGTCCGGCGAACGCCGGGCCCCTTTTGACTCCCTGCCTCCTTCGCGGCGCAAGTGCGTGGTGTGGCACACTTATCGGCATGGATACGACTATCGTTCACGTCATGCGCCACGGAGAGGTGGACAACCCCGACGGGGTCCTGTACGGCCGCCTGCCCGGATTCGGACTGACCGGGTGCGGGCAGGCGATGGCGGAGCGTGTCGCGCGGACCCTGGTCGGGCGCGGGGCGGACATCACCCACGTCGTCGCCTCCCCCCTGCTGCGCGCCCAGCTGACTGCGGCCCCGACCGCGGCCGCCTACGGCCTGCCGGTCGAATCGGATCCGCGGCTCATCGAGTCCGCGAACGTGTTCGAGGGCCTTCCGCTGGGGTCGAACCCGGCCGTCCTGGCGCGCCCGGCGTACTTCAAGTACTTCGTGAACCCGTTGCGCCCGTCGTGGGGGGAGCCCTACGCCGATATCGCGTCCCGTATGAGCGCGGCCCTGTCGGCCGCCCTGCGCTCGGCGCGCGGGCACGAGGCGCTGGTCGTCTCGCACCAGAACCCCATTGAGACGCTCACCCGGTTCGTGCGCGGCAAGGTGCTCGCCCATCCTCCCAAGTCGCGCAACTTCGCGCTCGCGTCGCTGACCTCGTTCGTGTTCTCGGGGGCGACGCTGGTGGGCGTGTGCTACGAGGAGCCCGCTGCGGACCTCGTGGCCCAGGCGAAGGACCTCAGCTACCGGCGCTGACCGGGGCTTGCCCTTCTGGCGGGGCGGCCCGCCGATCCGTTCCGCTTCCCGCTCACGGCTGGCTCTGAGGCTCTCCCGCTCCGGGTCGGCTCCGGGGCCGTCGGGGCGCCCGCTGCACGCCGCTGCGCCGCAGCGCTCCCGTGCTCGCGGTCAGTCGTGGGAGTCGGCGGGCCCCTCCTCCTCGCGGCGGCGCTGCTGCTCCTGACGGCGTTTGCGCTGGATGTCGCGCTCGAGGCGGAAGAGGAACTCGGGGTCGTCGTCGGGGGCGACGGGGCCCTTGGGGCCCGGCGGCGGCCGGTGGCCCCGGGCCTCGGCGCGGTTCACCCACCGCAGCACCAGCCACGCGATCGCTCCGACGGCGAACAGCATCGTGGTGAAAACGATGATGACGAGCCACATCGGCTTGGGGATGCGGCCCGGCATCTCGTCTTCGGGCGTGCGCGACCAGTCGGCGACCGCGTAGATGGTGACTGCGATCCAGGCGACGACGAGGAGGACTCTGGGCATGCCTGCAGTCTACGGGGCCCGGGCGCCCGGCGCCGCGCGGGTCCGCAACGGGGCCGGAGCGCGCG
>NZ_CP017298.1:2017069-2030724 GCF_001746855.1 Pauljensenia hongkongensis
CTCCCTTGTGTGCGACATCGAGGGGGAGAGGGGACAGGCCCGGCGGTGGGAACCGGGGCTCCGCGCCCCCGCCCCTTTGAAGGCGGGCACTAGGCGATGGGCTCGATGCCCGCGTAGGAGGGCGCGGCCCCCTTCGCCCCGACGGCGGCCCCGCCCGCCCGCATCCCCCAGCCGACCGAGTCCTCGAAGGAGTGGCCCGCCGCCAGCGCCGCCGCCAGGCAGCCGACGGTGGCGTCCCCGGCCCCAGTCGTGTCGACCACAGGGCCGTCGCCGACGGCGTCGAGGTGGGCGGACCCGGTGCGCGAGGCGTAAGCCGCGCCGGCGGCCCCGAGGGTGACGAGGACCTCGGGGATCCCCAGGGCCCTGAGGTCCTCGGCGGCGCGCACCGCCTCGGCGGACGAGGCGGGCGCGGGACGGCCCAGGACCAGCCCGGCCTCGCTCTCGTTGACGACGAGCACATCGACCGAGGCCAGCACATCCGGGTCGATGGCGTACACGGGCGCGAGGTTGAGGACGACGCGGGCTCCGGCCCGGTGCGCCCAGGGGATCAGGGCGGCGTTCGCCGCAGGGGGGATCTCGCCCTGGAGGACGACCACGTCGTCGCGCCCCAAGTCGACCGCCTCGCGCGCCTGCTCGGCGCCGACCCGCCCATTGGCCCCGGCGTCGAGGATGATCGTGTTCTGACCCGTGGGCGCCTCGACGGTGATGAGCGCGGTCCCCGATGGCGTGGGGTCCTCCAGGAGCCAAGTGGTGTCGACTCCGTGGCTGGCGAGCTCGTCGCGGAGCCCCCGGCCCGCCGGGTCCGCGCCGACGCGCCCGATGAACAGGGTGCGGGCGCCGCTGTGGGCCGCTGCCGCCGCCTGGTTGGCGCCTTTGCCGCCCAGGGTGTAGGCGACGCCGGAGCCCGACAGGGTCTCCCCGGGTTCTGCGAACCGTTCGACGGTGACGGTGATGTCCTGGTTGATGGATCCGACGACGATGACGCGTCCCATGGTGCTCCCTTCGCTGGGTGATCGGGTGGCCCAATTGTCGCACGCGCGGGCGGGGGCGGGCGTGCCCGCCAGTCGTCACCGCGCAGGCGCCGTCCCGGCCGGGCCCCGCGCCCCCGGCGCGCCCGATATGGTGGACGCCCGGGAGCCCCGATCGGAAGGAAACGCCATGGCAGTGAAACTCATCCTCGACTTGGACACGGGCATCGACGACGCCCTGGCCATCGCCTACGCGCTGGGGAGCCCCGAGCTCGAGCTCATCGGCGTCACCTGCACCTACGGCAATGTCACGACCGAGCTGGCCGTGCGCAACTCGCTGGCGGTCCTGGCCCTGCTGGGCCGCACGGACATCCCGGTGTTCGCCGGGCAGGCGTGCGCCTCGTGCGCCGATTCCTTCGAGCCGTCCCCCCTGGTGCGGCGCATCCACGGCGACAACGGCCTCGGCGGGGTGCGGATCCCCGATTCGCCGCGCCCGGCGGAGCAGGGCGGGGCCGTGGACTTCATCGTCGAGTCCGCGCGGCGCTACGGCGCGGACCTCGTGTACGTGCCCACGGGGTCGTCGACGAACATCGCGGCGGCGTTCGGGGCCGACCCCTCCCTGGCGGACCGGCTGCGCGTCGTGATGATGGGCGGCGCCCTGACCACCAGGGGCAACACGACGCCGTGGTCCGAGGCGAACGTCAGCCAGGACCCGGAGGCCTCCGACGCGCTGCTGAGGCGCGGGCGCGTGACCATGGTGGGCCTGGACGTCACGCACCAGACCCTGCTCACCAAAGCGGCGACTGCGCGGTGGAGGCGGCTGGGCACCGCCGCGGGGACGGCGTTCGCCGACATGACCGACTACTACATCGATTTCGAGGCCAGCGAGATCGGGATCGTGGGCTGCGGGCTGCACGACCCCCTCGCGGTGGCCGTCGCGGCGGACGAGTCGCTGGTGGGGGTCCTCCCCATCAACCTGCGGGTCGACCTCGCCGGGCCGACCAGGGGGCGGACCATCGGCTCCCTCGAGGGCCTGGCGGAGCCCGACAAGCGCACGAGGGCCGCCGTCCGGGTCGACGCGGAGCGCTTCCTCGCGGGGTTCATGGACAGGACGGAGCGCGTCCTCGGGGCCCGGTAGGCGAGCGCCCGGCCGCCGTCAGAAGGCCGCGGCCCGCCCCCCGGCCTTGTGTCCGGTCCCACCCGGGGACCGGCGGTCGGCCGCGGATGCGCGGGCGCGGACTGTGTTTATCATTGCTGATGCGCAATCCCACTTCCGACGACGGCGTTTACGCCACCGGCCCCGCCCGCGTCCTGCTGCCGCTGCTGGGCATCTACATCGCGGGCACGATCACGCTCCAGGGCTTCAACCTGGTGTACCTGCAGATCGGCGAAGCCATCGGCGCGGGCGACTCGGTGGCCCTGATCACCGCTGTCCCCGGCATCGTCCTGGGGGTCGCCTGCTTCCTCTACGGCTCCTTGGGCGACTTCGTCCCGCTCCGGCGCATCGTCGACGCCGGGGCGGTCCTCATCGCAGCGGGGTCGCTGCTGGACCTGGTGGCCTCGTCGTCGCTGTGGGGGGTGATCGTGGCGCGCGCCCTGCAGATCCTGGGGTGCCAGGCGGCCGCCTCGGTGTACATGATCCTGGCGACGTCCATCACGGATCCGCGCCGCCGAGCCCTCTACGTGGGCCTCATGGCCGCGGCCTTCCAGGGGGCCACCGCCATCGGGCTGGTCGTCGGCGGGTGGCTGGCCCGGGTGAACTGGGTCCTCCTCCTGCTCGTCCCCCTGATCGGCCTGGCGTGCGTCCCGGTCATGGGCCGGCGCGTCCCGGCCCGGTCGCGCCCGGGCCGCGTCGACGTCTTCGGGCTCGCGGTGTTCAGCTGCTGCGCCCTGACGCTGACCGTCGCGGCGTCGAACCGGTCGTGGCCGCTCCTGGTGGTGCTGGCCGCCCTCATCGCGGTCTTCTGGGCGCACATCGGCCGGGCGCGCGAGCCCTTCATCACCAGGTCGTTCTTCACCAACGCGCGGTGGCTGCGCGCGATCAGCCTGATCCTGCTGCCCTACACCCTGGCTTTCGCGATCGCCCCCATCGCGGCCAGGATCGGCCAGGACTACTACGGCATGGACGCCTCCGGCGTCTCCTTGATGCTGATGCCCGCCTACCTGGTCGCCCTGGCCTCGGCGGTGGCTTCCGCGGCGGTGGTGGACCGCATCGGCCGGGGCGCGGCCGTTCGGCTGAGCGTCGCCGTGATCGGCGCGGGCGCGGTGCTCATGGCCTTCTGCATGGACGCGGGGACGTGGGTGCTCATCGCCTCGATGACGATGGTCTACGCCGGGTACGGCATGCTGTTCAGCCCCGTGTACAGCACTGTCCTGGCCACTGTGGCGCCCGGGCAGACGGGGCGCGGCGTGGCGATGAACGACTTGGCGATGCAGGGGATGTCCGCGGTGGGGATCGGCATGGCCACGCCGTGGATCGCCAGTGGGCGCGTGGCCGGGGTCCTGCTGGCGTACGCGGTCATCGCGGCCCTCGTCGTGGGGATCGATTGGTGGCACGAGGCGGGCGAGGCCCGCCTGGGGGCGCGCTGAGCGGCGGCGGGCGGTTCAGCGCGCGCCCAGCAGGGCGATGGCGGCCAGCAGGGCCCAGCTCAGCGTGTAGAGGCCGGTGCTGCGCAGCACAGGTATGAGCGCCCGGCCCGCCGCCCCGGTGGCGACGGGGGCGATCACCAGGAAGGACCAGGCGCAGCAGGCGGCGACGAGGGCGGCGGTCGACTGCCACGCCAGTCCCAGTCCGGCGGACAGGGCGCCCATCGCCGGGACGGGGGCCACGGCGCACACCGCGTAGACCCAGCGCGACGCCGGGTCGCCGAGGCGGACGGCGAGGGTGCGCTTGCCAGTGGCGCGGTCGGTGGGGATGTCCCGGATGTTGTTGGCCATCAGGAGCGCGATGGAGAGCAGGCCGAGGGCGCTGGCGCTCGTCCACAGCCACCAGGGGGCGCTGGCCGCCTGCGTCCAGGCGGTGCCCACGCAGGCGACCAGTCCGAAGAAGACGAAGACCATCGCCTCGGACAGCCCGACCCCCGTGTACGCGTAGGGGCGCGGCCCCCCCGTGTAGAACCAGGCGGCCGCGACGGCGGCGCAGCCGACCACCAGCAGGGGCCACGCGCCGGAGAGCGCCACCAGGGCGACTCCGGCGGCCCCCGCGGCCGCGAAGCACCCCAGCGCGGCCATGAGCACGGTCCGGGGCCGGGCCAGGCCCCCTCCGGTCAGGCGCGCCGGCCCCTGGCGGTCGTCGTCGGTGCCCCGGATGCCGTCGGAGTAGTCGTTGGCGTAGTTGACGCCCACTTGCAGCGCCAGGGCCACGACGAGCGCCAGGAGGGCCCGCAGGGGCTCACGGGCGCCCAGGTGCCATGCCGCCGCCGTCCCCACGATGACGGGCGCCGCCGCTGCGGGCAGTGTGCGCACGCGCGCGCCTTCGACCCAGTCGTGAACGGTTGCCATGCGCGCCAGTGTAGTGGGGCCCCCTCGGCGCGGCGCGGGCGGGGCCGCGCTGCTCCTCCAACCGGTCCGTCCGCCCGGGTGGCCGTGGCTCCCAGCGCGGTGCGGCGGCTCCCGGATCCCTCGGTGCTGCCCCGACCGCCGCTGTGCGGCCGGATTCCTGCGCCCCCGGTTACCTGCGCCAGTCGCGGTCGGTGCCCGCCAGGGACGAGGCGAGGGAGGCGGCGGCGGCCCGGTCCACCTTGTCGAAGCCCAGGTAGGGCAGGGAGTCGACGGCGACGACGCGGCGCGGGGCCTGCATGCGCCCCAGGGTGGAGGCGACGTGGTCGCGGATGCGCTGCCCCAGGCTCGCCATCGCGGTGGCGTCGATGGGGGCCTCGCGCGGCACGATGAGCGCGGTGACGACCTGCCCCCACTTGGTGTCGTCGGTGGGCATGATCCACGCGTCGGACGCCTCGTCGAGCTGCCTGATGCACCTGCGGATGGGCGCGGGCGCGATGGAGAGGCCGCCGGAGACGATGACGTCGTCGGCCCGGCCGCGCACCTCGACCAGCCCGGAGGCCAGGATGATCCCGATGTCGGCGGTGATGAGCCAGCGGTGGCCGCACTCCTCGAAGAAGGGCTGGTCGCCGGTGAGGTAGCGCGTCATCAGGGTGTCGCCCGCGATGGCGAGGCGCATGTGGATGCCCTGGTCGATGGCGCGCACGGTCGTGCCCGGCAGGGGGACGCCGTCGTAGACGCAGCCGCCGCAGGTCTCGGTCATGCCGTAGCTGGTGACGACGGGCAGGCCCATGCCCTTGGCACGCTCGAGCAGCAGGTGGTTCGTGGCGGCCCCGCCGACGAGGATCGCGGACAGGCCCCTCAGAGCGGCGACGACCTCGTCCCCGGCGTCCAGGCACGCGGAGAGCTGGGTGGGCACGACCGCCAGGTAGCCGGCGGCCCCGTCCCGGGTGGCGCCTTCGACAGCGGGCAGCAGGTCGCGGGGGTCGAAGCCGTTGGTGCAGTCGACGATCTGGGGGTCGGTGCCGGCGACTGCCGAGCGCACCAGCACCATCGCGCCCGCTATGTGGTGGGTGGGCAGGGCCAGGATCCACCTGCCGGGGCCCGACAGCGCGGCCTCGGTGGCCTTGGCGGAGGCGACCAGGGCGTCGGTGGAGATGCCGACCAGGCGGGGGCTTCCGGCGCTTGAGCCCGAGGTGGGGATGACCAGGTCGATGCCGTCGAAGAACCCGGGGTCGTCGACGTGCGCGGCGATGTCGGGGTACTCGTCGGCGGGGAACGCCTCGGAGGGCGCCACTGCGGCGGCGCGCAGGGTGGAGGGCGGGACCTGGTCGGGGTCGCGCAGGACGACGATGGTGCGGGGGGCCGGATGGGAGGGGTCCGCTTGGCGCTCCTGGTGGAGTTCGATGAGTTTGTGCAGGGACGCGTTCGCCAGGGCGGCGGCTCCGGCGCTGGTGCCTCCGGGCACGACGAGTACTCGTGGCGTTGCCATTGTGAACCTCCCGAACGAGAGCTGACTGGTGGGCCCGAATCAAGCATAAGCTGCGCAAACGCCCTTCCGCTGCCAAAGGGCGGGCGTCCCTGGTCACGTGTGTGTGGCGAACCTTGCAAACGACGGCCGCCGGTGCCGCGCGGAGGGCGGGCGCCCCCTCCAATGCCCTCCGGCCTGTGGGGCTGGCCCCCTGCGGGAGCGGGCGGGCGGCCGGTGTGCGCAGAACCGCAGTTGAAATTTCTACATTCAGTACCCGGGCGCAGCGCGGGGGCGCTAATATTGCGCGTGATGCTTGCAAAACTGTCTGCCCGGAGCAAGTGGGCGATCGGATCCCTCGTGGCCGTCGTCCTCGTTGCCGCTGCCGCGTGCGTCGTCTACGCGGCCAACTACTCCTCCCGCGCGCTGCCCCACACGTCAGTGGCGGGGACCTCCGTCGCCGGCATGACCCGGGCGGAGGTGGTCGACCTCGTGCGCTCGCGCGCCGACGCCGCGACGGTGACCATCACCGCCGAGGGGCAGGCGACCACGGCCTCCCTCACCGACGCGGGCGTGAGCGTGGACGCCGAGGCGACCGCCAAGGAGGCCGTCCCCGACTCCACGTCCCTCATGACGAAGCTCGGCGCCCTGTTCTCCTCCACCGACATCGCCCCGGTCACCACGACCAGCGACGACTCGGTGGCCGAGCTGGCCGCGAAGGTCAACTCCACGCTCACGACCGAGATGAAGAACGCCCAGGTGGTCGTCTCCTCGGACGGCACGGGCTTCACGGTCGTCCCCGACCAGAAGGGCAACGGCGTGGACACGGCCGACGTGAAGGCCGCCGTCCTGTCGGCCGCGGCCTCGCTGTCCTCGAACAGCGCCGACGTGTCGTCCAAGGAGATGGACCCTGTGGTCACGACGGCCGACGCCCAGCGCGCCGCCGACAAGGCGACCGCCCTGATCGCCCAGGACGTCGCCATCGACGACGGGATCGAGACCTACCGGGCGACCCAGGAGGACAAGGTCAAGTGGGTCGAGTTCCTCACGAAGAGCGACGGCTCCCTGGAGGACCCCTCCCTGGACAAGGTGAAGGTGGCCGACTGGGTGAACAAGACCGCCCAGGAGTCCGACGTGGCGCCCGTCAACGGCGTCAACAACGTGGATTCGGAGGGCAAGGTCCTCACAGTCGCCCGCGAGGGCAAGCCCGGCCTGAAGACCAACAACACCGAGCAGATCATCAAGGACCTGATGGCCTCGCTCAGTGACGGCAAGGACTACTCGGGGACCTTCCACTACGACGACGTCGCCCCCTCGTGGGATACGAAGCAGGTCGCGGAGGGCACGGAGAACCTGGTCTACAAGGCGGCCGAGGGCGAGAAGTGGGTCGATATCGACCTGAGCACGGACACGGTGACCGCTTACGTGGGCGGCAAGGTCGCGGGCGGGCCCTTCTACATGGTGCCCGGCGCCCCCGACACCCCGACGGTCACGGGGACCTTCCACGTCTACCTCAAGTACGAGAGCCAGACGATGCGCGGCGAGAACGCCGACGGCTCGAAGTACGAGACCGAGGGCGTCCCGTGGGTCACCTACTTCACGGGCTCCTACGCGATGCACGGGGCGCCCTGGCGGTCCTCCTTCGGGTGGAGCGGCTACGGCGGCTCGCACGGCTGCGTGAACATGCCCGTGGACGCCGCGAAGTTCATGTACGACTGGGCGGACATGGGTTCGACCGTCGTCGTCCACTACTGACCGCTCCCGGCGCGCCGCGCGCCGGTGGTCCGCGAGGCCGGGGTCCCATCGGGGCCCCGGCCCTCCTGTGCCCGCGGCCGCGCGGGGACGGGCCGTGCTCCACGGGGGCGGGTTCCACGTCCGCGGGGCTGACGACCGTGTTCCGCAGCGAGTGTGCCTGTTCCACGAGGCTGGTTCCTATTCCACGGGGGTGGGTTCCTGTTCCACGAGGCGGGATCCAGTACCCGGCGCAAGGGCGCGAGTCTTCTTCGGGAGAGCGCCAACCTGCCCATTAAGGGGGGCACTTTCCCTGATTCTGCGACTTTGCTACCCTTAAACGAGGAATTTGAGAAAAGGCCCTCGAGTACGACGACCCGCGGGCGAAGGCCCGCTACATCGAGGACGTGGTCGGACAGATCATCGACAAGGACATCCGCGCGCGCCGCAAGATCAGGAACCGCTCCACCTTCGACAAGGTCATGACTTACGTCATCAACAACTTCGCGGCGCCGACGAACCTGACCGGAATCGCGGAGTACCTGCGCAACACACAGGGAGTGCCCATCAAACGCGAGACGCTCGCGAACTATATCGACATCCTCGTGAACGCCAAGCTCCTTTACCGCTGCGACCGGTTCGACATGAAGTCGAAGCGCTCCCTCCAAGGAGGCGAGAAGTACTATCTCGCTGACACGGGCATCTATTTCGCGCGCAACGTCGATGCGACGATGGATTACGGCCCGCTGCTTGAGAACGCCGTCTTCACGTACCTGAAGTCCAAGGACTACCGCGTGAGCGTGGGAAGCATCGGCAAGCTCGAGGTCGACTTCATCGCGCGCAGGGCCGACGAGGGCTACTCCTACATCCAGGTGTCGATGACGGTTGCCGACAAAGCGGTCGAGGAGCGCGAGTATCGCCCGTTCTCCAAGGTGCGTGACAATTTCCCGCAGTACCTGCTGACCCTTGACCCGCTTCCCCTGGAGAGGGACGGCGTGACACACCGCAATATCGTCGAGCTCATGGAAGCTGACGACGACTTGTAGCGGCAGGGGTCCTCTTGTGGCGAATGGGCTCGTCGGACGCGCTCCGGGCGACTGGGAGCACGGGGACCGATTGGCGCCCGGCCCTCTGTCCCCGTGACGGAGGTGGTGCCGGGGTGGGCTTCGGGTGCGATCAGTGTTCCACGACTGCGTTTTGTGTTTCACGGTGACCGGGGTCGGGTTTCGGGCGGTTGGGCTGCCCGTGGTCTTTGTGGGGCGGTGTACATGGGCGGTGCTCTTCCGGGGGCGTTGATGGGGGCCTAGGATGGTGGTGTTCCGGTAATCCTGATCCGCTGTCCCCTCCCCGCACGGCCGGGACCAGCGGCGTTTGCCAGGAGGGGCGTGAGAGGGAATGGGCCAAGTGCGGTTCCATGGGATCGTGGAGTGCTTGCGGCCCCTCATGATGGGGGACCGGCGCCTGGGGTGCTTCGTGGCCGCCCTGGTGGACATGGGTCTGGGTTCTCCGGGTGGGTCGGCGCTGGAGCTGAGGAGCGAGTCGACGTGGAAGTCGCTGGGCAACGGCAGTCGGCGGCTGTCGGCCCGTTTGGCCAGTGAGCTCGTGAGTCGTTGGGATGTCGTGGTGTTCGGGGAGAACCTGGTTGGCGCCTATGGGGAGGACGCGCTCATCGACGTGGCGGAGTGCGTTCGGGCCCTGGATCCTCGGGTGTCGAAGGCCGATGTCGGCGAAGGCATCGGACGCGTGCTGTACGAGGTGTTCAAACGGGCGGCCGAAGAAGCCGCAGGGCGAAGAGCGGTGGGGGAGGGGGCTCATGAGGACTGACCGGGGAGCCGACCGCGTGCGCAGACTGCGGATCGCGGGTCGCGCTCTGTGGTGGGTGGGCTTGTTCTGCCTCGCGCCACCGCTCATCGCGGCATGGGTTGACGTCCGTTCCGTGATGCGGGCGTTCGCTGCCCTCCCCACACGTGTCGCACCCGGTTCTCCGGCGGCGGCTTGGCGTTTTACCGGGGTGCTGTTCTTCGGAGCGTTTTCGTTGTTGCTGTCCGGTCTGCTTCGCCTGGAGCTGTACCGTGAGGGCGGTGCGGACGGGACCAATGCCCCGACAGAGGAAGGCAAGGGCGAGACCGGTACGCGGGCGAAGACGCTGCGTCGTAAGACGGAGAGCGTCGGATGCTCGCTTGTCATTATCGCAGGTGTATTGTGCTGCGTTCTGCTATCATTATTCGCGCCAGATGGGTACTTGTTCAATACTCCACCTGTGTTCCTCGGGGCATTTGTATTTGATTCAGCGTATGTGTACGTTGCCCTTTACGCGCTGGCGGCGGCGTCGTGTGTTCGCCTGTTCGTTCTTCGCAAAGGCAGTGGTGGAATGCGCCGCTCTTTTGGGGCGAAGTGCGTTTCGTGGATGCTGGGCGCCGGTTTCCTGTGCTCGTCGGCCAGCGCTTCAATTGTTTACTCGGTTTATGTTCATGAGTGCGGGAGGGTTCCAGCCAGAGGGGAAGATGCGCACTGCTCCCTGTATTACTCGTCGACGACGGATGCGCTGGCCAGTCGGAACGGGCGTCTATATCTGATTACCGGCGCAATCGGCATCGGGGAGGACACGGGGCTCTCATGGTCGGCGGAGGCGGGCGATGCCGATCCGTTATCCGGAATGTGGGAGGTTCGCTGGGAATCGGGTGTCGGAAGGCTCCTCCTCCACACCCCGGGGACTTACGTGGGCCCCGACAGCGCCCTCCCCGCCCAGTTCACATGCCCCAGGTAGTGCGGATCGGAGTGCGAAGGGAAGTGCGCGGTGTGATTTCAGGCTGGGTCTGGCGGTTGTGGGGCGTGTTCTGCGGGCGTGTCGTGGACCAGCGGGCGGGCATGGTCGTGCTCACGTCAGTGAATCTGCTGATGATGGCCCTGCAGTGCTGTTTTCTTCTCACCGAGTGGGTGTGGTGGTGGCTCTACCTGAACACCTACACTCTCGGGCTCTTCACGGCGGCCCTGTATCCGTGCGTGTTCCTGGCCCTCGTTTCCGAGGTGAGGCTGCCGTGGAGCCCTGGTTTCGCTGTGAGGCTTGTGGCGTTCCAACTGCCCGTCGGATTGGCCGCCGGGTACCTCTCGGCTTTTTTGGGCGGACACTACTCCCCGTGCGGGGTCATCAATCGCGCCGGCTATCACGATTCTGAGCTCACGATAATGGAATGCGTGGCGAGGTACAGGGATTTGGTTCAGCACGCCCCCTCGTTGTTCCTCTTCCTGGCTTTGGTCTACTCGGCGGGTCTGGTCGCCCGCTCGAGGTGGGATTCGGGAGCGGAAGTCCTGTGCGCGAGCGGCGATGGGTGCGCCCGTCCGGACGAGTCGCTGGTCCGTCGCCTGAAAAGGCTTCGGATAGGGCGGCGCATCTTGTGGTGGACCGGTCTCGTTCTGCAAATGCCGTCCGTGACGCTATGGATGTACATCAATGACACCCGGTTGCCGCTGCCCCGATTCCCGCAGCCGGAGATCGGTCTCAATGCCTTTCTCATCATACTGTTCGCGGCCTTCGCCCTCTGGATCGCCGTGGCCAGGCTGAGGCGCGCTTCTTCTCGTATTCTCGCGGCTAACACGGGTCTCAGGGCCCCGGAAAACGCGTGGACGGTGCTCTGCGCGATTCTTGTCTTGTGCACGACTGCCCTCGTATGCGTTCTGTCAATGGCTTATGCGGTATCTCTCGGTTTCATCCTACTAATGTTAGAAGCCATGAGTTTCAACTGAAACTTTGATAGGTGGGGGTGCCGCATGCGGACACCGCGCACTGTATGTGTACTCTTGATGTGAGGATCGGGCCCCTGCTCTGATCGGCTGTGCGGTAATACCAACCATCAGAAGGCCCCGACCCCATGAACAACTTCCGCACCCAGTCCGAGCGATACCCCACCCGCACTCAGTACTGAAGAGCCGATAATCCGCGATCTACCACACGATAAGAAGCGCTATCATGCTGGCGTAGATAAAATGAAGAACAGAGAGTATTGAGCAGAAGGACACGCATGCAGTGATAAATGTGACCATCGTATAACGCAATCCTGCTAATACGCCCTTCGGCTCAACGAGGTCGACGTCGTCTCCGAAGGTCCGCAGCAACACGCTCTCCAGCCTTCCGACATATACCCATAGCGCTATTCCGGTAAACAGAGTCATTCCGTAAGCCGCGGCGCCCATAGCCTCCAGTGGATACCTCGACAGCGGCAGGCTGTTGCCGTCATAGTCCAGGAGGAGCGTTAAGGCTGGCAGTTGCAGGACGAGCCCTGCCCACCAGACAACGCGTTTTCGCGCATACAGTTTCCAAAGTCGGAGGAGGATGGCCTCTCTCTCAGATGGGATGAACTGCCAAGCCTGATAGCCCGGAGTTCCCCTTTCCGAGTCGCGCCACGCGCGGATGACAACGCCTGAGGAGTAAAACAGCGCGGACAGCGCGATGAGTAGTGGTGAACTACTAGTCGTATCCGCGTATCTGACGAAGCACTGCTCCCGCGCGCCTATGGAAGGGAAGTAGCCAATTCTATTGAGGTATCCGCACGGGGAGGCTGGTCCGAACAGAGGGGCGACGCCATAGACGACGAATGCGAAAGCGAGCGCCTGGTAGCACGCGAACCGCGCGAGGGGCTCCCGGCTCCAGGGCAACCTCACCTGGGACGCGAATGAAAGGAACGCGCCGGGGTAGAGTGCCACCGTGAAGAGCCCGAGCGTGTAGGTGTTCAGGTAGATCCACCACCACACCCTTTCGGTGAGAAGAAAACAGCACTGCAGGACCATCATCAGCAGATTCATCGACGTGAGCACGGCCACGCCCGCCCGCGGGTCCACGACACGCTCGCAGAACACGCCCCACAACCTCGCAGCCCAGGTCGCAGCCATTTCACGTACTTCCTTTCGTGCTTGGACCTCCCCCGGCATGAGAGAGCCGAGCTGGGATGCGGTCGGCTCCCCGGTCGGTCCTCATGGGTCCCTTCCCCCCATCGTACTTCGCCCTGCGGCTTCTTCGGCCGCCCGTTTGAACGCCTCGTACAACACGCGTCCGGTCCCGGTGGCGGCATCCCTGGCACTGGTGGCGGGCCGCTATTGCCTCCCCGGCCCCGTGTCGTTGTGGTCGTCGCGCCGTCGGGCAGGGCGCGGATGCGGCGGGTCCCACGTGCTCGAAGACCGACGGCAGTCCGCACCCAACCCTTCTCAACCAGGAATACTGCTCACACCCTATGACGCCATCCACAACGCGACGCGTATCGATACAACGCGACTTGTGGCGATACGGGAACTGTTCTCATGCGTGAGTCGTGACATGGTTCTGCTAGTGTGGGCCTGTGAGTCGCGCACAGCCCGGAGAAGGGAGAAAGGAGCGGCAGTGGACCGTGGTCTGAAGTTCTGGAGGGTGTTCTGGGACGGTGTTTCAGAGCCTCGGATGACCCTTGCCGTCTTCACCTCCGTGAACGTGGTTATGACTGCGTTGCATTGTTGTTTGCTCCTTACGCCATTGAGAGTCGTGTTTCTTGTTGCGAACTTCTACACGCTCGGAGCGTTCACGCTCATCGTCTATCCGGGAGTGTTCCTTCTGCTCGTCCTGGCGGTCAAGCCGAGTCCCCGTATCAGCTACGGCGTCAAGCTGGTGTTTTCGCAGATGGTGGCGAGTGCGCTGACGGTGATCGCCTCCATCCCTTTGCTCCGTCCTTGCTCTGACTGCTGTGCGGTCGGCGCGCTCCAGTGCGATCTGGAGATTGTGAGCGACCACGCGCTCTTCTACCATGTTTTCAGTTATACGTCTGCGAGTATCCACTCGTTCGTGGCGCGCCCTTTATTCTTCTTGTTCTTCATCCCTAGTTCCGTCTACACTCTCGTCCTCGTCCTACGGGTGTGGAAGCACTCCCGTGCGGACGAATGAGGCGCCCGCCTTCCCCGCGCACGGACCGCAGCGTGGCACGGCGCCGGATAGCGCGCCCCGCCCGGCAGACGCCGCGCCCAGCAGC
>NZ_CP017298.1:2030774-2034864 GCF_001746855.1 Pauljensenia hongkongensis
GGCGGGCGCGCCGACCCGGGGTGTGGATGGGGGCACGCGGTCTTGATCGATCATTCCAAAAGGTGTAGACCGGGTGCGTGGTTGCCGTGGAAGGCAGAGGCCCTCATGCGCGAAGGAGCGGGAGTGATGTGGAACCGGGCAGTCGTGATGACGGCGTCAGTGGGGTTAGTGCTGTGTTCTGCGGCGTTGAGCGGCTGCGGTGGCGGAACCGGTGCCGCCGAGGCGCCCCCGGCCTCGGGCGCTGGGCAGTCCCAGCCGGTCTCGGGCGGCGCGCAGTCGGATCCGGTGCCCGTGCCGGGGGAAGTGGTCAACGGCGTGGCGAAGGACGAGGCCACGTGGTCGACGCCCCTGGCGGTCTACTTCGGCGTCGATACCAACGATCTGCGGTTGCACGCCCAGAGCGTGGTCACCGCGACGTGCATGCACGAGAACGGCTACGCGGATTTCCGCGAGAACTACGACTCAACTGCCCCGCGCCCGCGCACCACGGCCCCTGACGGGGTCGGGCGCCTCTTCAACGAGGAGCTGGCGGCCCAGTACGGGTACCGGAACGCGCCGAACCCCCAGTACCTCATCGAGGCCGATGTGGAGGCGGCAGGGGGAGGCGGACTGTACGAGAACGCGAGCCCGGAGTTCAAGGACCAGTGGTACGCGTGCTTGGACCGCGCCACGGCGGAAGTCAATGAGGGCGAGCCCCCGCGGCGCCTGCCGACTGGGGACGGCCCCGACCAGGCGACGCTCGACTCCATCCAGTCCCAGCTCAACCGGTTCCACATCGACACGACAGGGCCGCAGCTGCAGGCGGACGCGGCCGCGTGGCGCCAGTGCATGGCGCCACTGGGGATCGCCGACCTGCCCGACCGGCCCTGGGAGGCGGGGAGCATGCGCATGCCCGACTCACTGAGGGAAAAATGGGACTGGCGCCCCTCGGGGAAGCCCTCCGCCGATGAGGTCGAAGTCGCCGCGCACGACGCCCAGTGCCGCCGGAGCTCCGGGTGGTCCCACGACCTCTACGACCAGACCTGGGACCAGTCCGTGCTCTTCTACAACCAGCACCGCGCCGAACTGGACCCCATGCTGGCGGAGTACGCCGCCCGCTCGGCCCACTACCGCCAGATCATCACCCAGTACGGCGGAACACCCCGCGAATAGAGGGGCCGCAGGGGAGCGCGGCCATCCTGGCCCCCGGCGCGGACTGCCCCGGAGCCGAGCGGGGGCGCGGGCGCCCCGCCCAGTGGCCGCTCAGTAGTAGTACGGGTACGGCGACCAGTCGGGGGCCCGGTGCTCCAGGAACGCGTCGCGGCCCTCCTGCGCCTCGGGCGTCATGTACGCCATGCGCGTCGCCTCGCCCGCGAACAGCTGCTGGCCCGCCAGGCCGTCGTCGGCCAGGTTGAACGCGTACTTCAGCATGCGGATCGCCTGCGGCGACTTCGAGGCGATGGTGCGCGCCCACTGCAGGGCCGTCTCCTCCAACTGGGCGTGGGGGACGGCGCGGTTCACCACGCCCCACCGCTCGGCGGTCCTGGCGTCGTAGTGCTCGGCCAGGAAGAAGATCTCGCGCGCCCGTTTGTCCCCGACCTGCCTCGACAGCAGGGCCGAGCCGTAGCCCGCGTCGAAGGACCCCACGTTCGCGTCCGTCTGCATGAAGGCCGCGTGCTCCACCGACGCCACCGACAGGTCCGCGACGACGTTGAGCGAGTGCCCCCCGCCGGCCGCCCACCCGGGGACCGCGGCGATGACGGCCTTCGGCATCGAGCGGATCAGGCGCTGCACCTCCAGGATGTGGAGTCGGCCCGCCCTGGCGGGGTCCACCTGCTCGCGCCTGCGGCCTGTGTCCGCCGAGGCGTCGGCCCCCTCCACCTCGTAGCAGTAGCCGTCGTGCCCCCGGATCCTCTGGTCCCCGCCCGAGCAGAAGGAGTACCCGCCGTCCTTGGGGGAGGGACCGTTGCCCGTGAGGATCACGGCGGCCACGTCCGGGGCGCGCCGGGCGTGGTCGAGCGCCGCGTACAGCTCGTCGACCGTCAACGGCCGGAACGCGTTGCGGATCTGCGGCCGGTCGAATGCCACCCGCACGACGGGCATGTCGGCGCCCGCCTCGCGCCCGTCCAGCTCCTCGCCCCGCGAGATCCCGCGGTGGTAGGTGATGTCCGTGAAGGAGAAGTCCTCGACCGGGCGCCAGCGCGCCTGGTCAAAAGTGTCTGAAACATAAGGGAGGGCGCTCATGCAACCAGCGTACCCTCTCTGAGACAGCCGCTTTCCCGACCGGCAGAAAAGCGGGATAATGGCATCGCTGTACGCATCCCGCCGCGCCCACCACCCAGGGGAAGCCCATGACCACCCGCCTGACGCCCGACGAAGGGCCAATGACGAAGACCCGCGCCACGGCGACACTCACCCGCATCCCCATGAAAACCCTTCCGCCGCTGCTGCGCAAGAAATTCAAAGCCATCAAGGACCTCCTGGTCTACTCGGTGCCCATGCGGACCCGGTTCAGGAGGGTCACCAGCCGCGACGGGATCCTGCTGCACGGCAAAGCCGGGTGGGGGGAGGCCGCTCCGTTCTGGGACTACGGCCCCGAGGAGTCGGCGCGGTGGATCGACGCGGCCATCAACGAGGCGACCGTGCCCATCCCCTTCACCCGCCGCAAGAGCGTCCCCGTCAACGTCACCGTCCCCGTGCTCAGCCCCGAGGCCGCCGCCGCCCGGGTCGAGGAGTCCCACGGCTGCGCCACCGCGAAAGTGAAGGTCGCCGACCCCGGATCCACCCTCAAGGAGGACTGCGCGCGCGTCGAGGCGGTCGCCGACGCCCTCACACGCACCGTCAAACGCGAGCGCTGGATCCGCCTCGACGCCAACGGCGCGTGGGACGTGGACCAGGCGGTCACCGCCATCCACGAGCTCGAGCGCGCCGCCGGGGACGTGCCCATCGAGTACGTGGAGCAGCCCTGCGCCACCGCCGACGAGCTCTACGAGCTGCACCGCCTCATCGACGTGCCCATCGCCGCCGACGAGTCCATCAGGCGGGCCCCCAACCCGGTCGCCGCCGCCCGTATGAGCGGCGCCCAGGTCGCCGTCATCAAGATCGCGCCGCTGGGCGGCCCGGAGCGGGCCCTCCGCATCGCTCGCGACACCGGGCTCAGGGTCGTCGTCTCCTCCGCGCTGGAGACCTCCGTCGGCCTCGCCGCCGGCGTGCGCACCGCCGCCGCCCTGCCAGGAAGGGCCCTGGCCTGCGGACTGGCCACGGCGAGCCTGCTGGCCGCCGACGTCACCGCGCCGCTGGAGGTGTCGGGCGGGCGCATCCACGTCGCCACCCGCAGCCCGGACCCCAAGCTCATCGACCACAGCCCCGTCGACGGCGACCTGCTGTCGAAGTGGTTGGCGCGGCTCATGGCCTGCGCGCCGCACATCCTCGACAGGTGAGGCCGTGGCCCCGGGCAGGGGGCGCCGTGTGCCGTTCCACCGGGCGCGCCGGTTTCCCGCCACACGGGTCCAGCGCAGTGCGCCGCACGGACCGGTCCGACCGGGCGCGCCGTCCCGCCCCGGCGCGTTGGTCCTGCGGTGGTGGCCCGGTTCCGGCACTAGGTCCGGCCGCCCCCGGGGCGCACCGCGCGTGCCGCTAGAGTGGGCCCATGACCGAGAACCCGTCGATCCTGGCCGCCCGCGCCGTCGTCGGCTCCCTCATAGGGGCCGGAGTCGGGCACGTCGTCTACTGCCCCGGGTCCAGGGACGCGCCCTTCGCCTACGCGCTCTCCGGCCTCGGCGGGCTGGTCGGGACGACCGTGGCCATCGACGAGCGCAGCGCCGGCTTCTACTGCGTCGGCCTCGCCCGCGCGGGCGTCCTGGCGGCCGTCATCACCACCAGCGGCACCGCCGTCACCGAGCTGCACCCCGCAGTCGCCGAGGCCAGCCACGCCCGCCTGCCCCTCGTCGTGGTCAGCGCCGACCGGCCCTTCGAACTGCGGGGGGTGGGGGCCTCGCAGACCACCGACCAGGTCGGCCTGTTCGCCTCCCATGTGCGCGGCACGTGGGACATCCCAGCGGGGGCGGAGGACGCCGGGCGCCTCGCGGGCCTCGTCGCGCGCGCCGCCGCA
>NZ_CP017298.1:2035063-2041913 GCF_001746855.1 Pauljensenia hongkongensis
GTTTGGGCGCCACCGGACTGGCTGAGCCAATGGGAGCAGCAGGACCGCGCGGCGCGCGCCGCCGTCAACGCCCTCGTCGCCCGGTGCGCGGCCCAGGGGGGCCCGCCCACCATGTTCGAGGTAGCGCGCGCGGTCGAGGAGGCCTCCGACGGCCCGCTCGTGCTGGGCGCCTCCAACCCGGTGCGCGCCGTCGACCTCGTGTGCGCGGACCTGGCGGGGCGCCGCATCCACTCGAACCGGGGCCTCGCCGGCATCGACGGGACCATCGCGACGGCTGCGGGCATCGCCCGGGGGCTGGGGGCGGCCAGTGGGGCGCCCGCGCCCAGGACCGTCGTCCTGCTGGGCGACCTCGCGTTCTTCCACGACGCCTCGTCGCTGGCGCTCGCCGCCGCGGAGGGCGCGCCCCTGGACATCGTCGTCGCCGACGACCACGGCGGGGGGATCTTCGCCACCCTGGAGCACGGACGGCGCGAGCACGCCGACCTGTACGACCGGTGGTTCGGGGCGGGGCAGAGCACCGATACCGCGGCGCTCGCCGCCGCCTACGGCGCCCGCTACCAGCGGCTGGACGCCGACGGACTGCGCGGGGCACTGCGGGAGGGGGCGGATGGCGGGGGAGTGCGCGTCCTCCACGTGCCGATCAGCCGCGCCGCCGGACTCTACGCCACGGCGGGCAGCGCTTCGGCGCTCGGCTTGGCGGCCGGGCGGGTATGAGGATTCAGACAACTTTCAGTGAACCCCCAGTGGTTGGGAATGAAGGACGTGCATACTTGACTCAACGCACAACCCAGTAACGAGAAGGACCTATGAGCGACGAGAACTCCCAGTGGGTGCCCCGCGATCCGGGGACCCGGCCCGAGGCATGGACCGACCAGGCCCAGCAGGCCCCATACGTGTCAGGTGCCGGGCAGGCGCCCACCGCCGGTGCCGCGCCACAGGCGCCGTCCGCCGCTCCCAGCGCCGCCGAGACGGAACAGCTCCCGCGCGTGCAGGAGGGAGCGTGGTTGCCGGGCGCCGATGAGACCGCGCAACTGCCCAGGGTCGACGGCGCCGCGCTGCCGCTGAGCGCCCAGGAGACCATGCAGCTTCCGCGCGTGCAGGAGACCATGCAGTTGCCGCGCGTGCAGGAGACCGCGCAGCTGCCCAGTGCGACCGCCGGGCAGTTCCAGTCCGCGGCGTCCCCCGCCTATGGGCAGCCGCCCGCTGAGGCTGGGCCTGCTTACGGGCAGTTCCAGTCCGAGGGGTTCCCCGCCTATGGGCAGCCCCCGGCTGAGGCCGGGCCAGCTTATGGGCAGTTCCAGTATGAGGCGTCCCCCGCTTACGGGCAGCCCCCGGCTGAGGCGGGTCCTGCTTACGGGCAGACGGGGTTCGAGGCTGGGCCTGCTTACGGGCAGTTCCAGTCCGAGGGGTCCCCCGCCTATGGGCAGCCCCCGGCTGAGGCGGGTCCCGCTTACGGGCAGGAGGCTCCAGGCGGCGACGGGTCCCACGACTTCCCCCAGCCAGTCGGCCAGATGCCCTTGCAGCAGGGCGCGCCCGAGTACGCGCCTGTCACCGGCGCGCCCGAGTACGCGCCCGTGACCGGGGCGGCCGTCGTGAGGAAGGGGCCGGGATGGCTCGCCCTCGTCGCCTCGATGCTCGTCACGGCGCTGGTCACTGCGGGCGGCCTGTGGTTCGTGCTCCGCCCCGACTCCACCCAGGACTCGTCGGCCGCCTCGGCCAACGGCGGGACGGTGGCGTCCGTGGCCTCTGCGGACTCCGCCCCAGACTGGCAGGCGGTCGCCTCCGCCGTGTCCCCCGCAGTGGTGACGATCCAGGTGCAGAGCTCCTCGTCCACGGGCATGGGATCCGGCGTCGTCTACGACGCCAAGGGCGACATCGTCACCAACTACCACGTCATCGCTGCCGCAGTGCAATCCGGCGGCAAGATCCAGGTGACGCTCGCTGACGGGCGCATCTACGACGCCGAGGTCGTCGGCCACGACCGCACGACCGACCTCGCCGTCATCCGGCTGGTCAACCCGCCCTCGGACCTCACGGTCGCGCGCTTCGGCTCGTCCTCGCATCTCACCGTCGGAGCGCCGGTCATGGCGATCGGTGCGCCCCTGGGCCTGTCCAAGACCGTGACGACGGGGATCGTCTCCGCGCTCAACCGGCCCGTCGAGGTGGCCGTGGACGACGACTCCTCCAAGAACAACGGGCAGGGGGACTCCAGTGATCCCTTCGGCCAGCAGAAGCGCAACCAGAGCTCCTCCGACACGGTGATCACGAACGCCATCCAGGTCGACGCCTCGCTGAACCCCGGTAACTCCGGCGGCCCCCTCTTCGACCAGACCGGCGCCGTCGTGGGCATCAACTCGTCCATCAAGTCGGTCACCAGTTCGGACGGGCAGGCCGGATCGATCGGCCTCGGCTTCGCCATCCCCTCGGATCTGGTGACCTCCGTCGCCGACCAGCTGATCGCCAAAGGCACTGTCAGCCACGCGGTGCTCGGTGTCAACGTCACGACCGCGGCCGTCAGCGTCGGCGGCGACACCTACGCGGGGGCCGAGCTCGCGGATGTGACCTCGGGCGGGGCGGCCGACAAGGCCGGCCTGCGCAAGGGCGACGTCATCACCCAGGTGGAGGGCCAGGAGGTCTCCTCCGCCAAGCAGCTCACCGGCTACATCCGCCGCTACAAGGGCGGGGACACCGTGAAACTCACCTACGTGAGGGACGGCGCCTCGCACGAGGTCCAGGTGGCGCTCCAGGCCAAGTGAGGGCAGCCGCGTGAAGCGGTCCCGGCCAGTGGCTCCGCACCGACAACGCCCCGGCGTCGTCGGTGCGGAGCCCTTCTCCGCCGCGCCCTGGCGTCTCCTCAGCGCGCGCCGAGGGCGTCCAGGAGGGGCCGCATCTTCGCCTCCGTCTCGACCAACTCGGCCCCCGGGTCGGAGTCGGGCATGATCCCGGCGCCCGCGAAGAGCCTGATCCGGGAGCCATCCTCCGCCCCCGCCCCGGCGCCCTCGACCTGGCCGCAGCGCAGGGCGAGGGCGAACTCGCCCTCCCCCGAGGTGTCGATCCAGCCGACGGGACCCGCGTAGCGGCCCCGGTCGGTGTCCTCGTAGCGCTCTATGAGCCCCATGGACTCGTGGCGCGGCGTCCCGCAGACCGCGGCCGTGGGGTGCAGCGCGGCGACCGCGTCCAACAGCGACGCGTCCAGGACGCCCGACACGTCAGTGGCGAGGTGGGTGACGTTGGGCAGCTCCAACAGGAAGGGCTCCTGGGGGACGCGCAGGTCGGAGCACAGGGGGTGCAGGGCGGAGGCCACGGACTCGACGGCGAGCGCGTGCTCGCGCAGGTCCTTGTCGGACTCCAGTAGCGCCGGACCCCCGCCGGGAGCGCACGTCCCCGCCAGGACGCGCGAGAAGACGCGCCCGGAGCGCGCGGAGGCCAGCATCTCGGGGGTCGCCCCGATGAGGCCGTCGACTCCGAAGATCCACGTCGACGGATAGAGCGCGCTGAGGCGCTCCAGCAGGCGGCGCTCGTCGAAGCCGCGAACGCGCGCGATCATGTCCCGCGCCAGGACGGCCTTCTGGGCGCGGCCCCCGCGCAGCAGCGCCGCCATCCGGGTGACCTGCCCGCGCCACTGGCTGCGGGTCATCGAGCCCTGCTCGGAACCGACCAGGCGCGCCACGGCGACGGGGGAGCGGCGCTCCAGGAGCGCGGCGGCGGCCTCGAGCGGATCGGCGGGCAGGTCCGCAGCCGAGGGCGCGGGGAGGGCGTCGGCGCCCGGGGCAGGGGCCGTGCCGGCGCCGGCGGCGTGTTCCGCTCCGGCGCCGGGGGTGGACGCGTGGACGACGAAGCGCCCGTGCTCGCAGTCGATGACGGCCACGGCGGGGACGAGTGCGACGGAAACCCCGGAGGAGAAGGCGAAGGACGCGAAGGCGACCGGCTGGGGCGCGGGCGCCGGAGGACCGCTGGCCACCGCCTCCCACTGCTCGTGGAACCCTGCGATGGCCCCGGGGCCGCGGTGCGCGAACCTCCAGGCGGCGCCGACTCCGACCATCGAGCGCCGCCGCCCCATCCACGCGCACCCGCCCTGCGCCTCCGGCAGGAAATCGAGGAGCCCGGCACGTGCCAACGGAGACGACGGGGGCACCTGGCGCACGTGGAATCGCAGGTCCGATAGGGGGGCGGTTGGCAGCACGCCCCCATCGTAGCGGGCGACGCGACACCCGGCCCCCGGACGTGGGAGGATTGGGGCATGAGTGAAGTCCTGCGCGCAGACCTAGACAAGACCCAGGCGGACGTCGCGTCAATGTTCGACCACGTCGCCGAGCGCTACGACATGATGGACGCCCTCATGACCGGGGGCATGAACCACGTGTGGATGGCCGCGTTCCGCAAGGCGGTGGCCCCGCACCCCGGCGAGCGGATCCTCGACCTGGCCGCGGGCACCGGCGTCTCCTCAGCCGCCCTGGCCAAGGGCGGGGCCGAGGTGGTGGCCTGCGACCTGTCCGAGGGCATGATCGAGGTGGGCCGCCAGCGCCACCCGGACATCGAGTTCGTGCAGGGCGACGCCATGGACCTCGACTTCGACGAGGCGTCCTTCGACGCGGTGACGATCTCCTACGGGCTGCGCAACGTGCCCGACCCCGAGGGGGCCCTGCGCGAGATGGCGCGCGTTGTGCGCCCCCGGGGCCGCTTGGTGGTCTGCGAGTTCTCGACGCCGCCCTCGCGCGCCTTCGGCGCCGTGTACGGCGCCTACCAGCGGACGGTGATGCCGTTGCTCGCGCGCTTGGCCTCCACCAACGCCCAGGCCTACGACTACTTGGTCGAGTCGATCCGCCAGTGGCCCGACCAGCGCGCCCTGGGCGCCATGATCGCCCGCAACGGCTGGTCGGAGGTCCAGTACCGCAACCTCACGGGTGGCATCGTCGCCCTGCACCGCGCGGTGAAGCCACTGCCGTAGGGCGGCGCTGCGGGCGCGGCTCCCCAGGTGGTGCGGGCGCGACTTCCCAGGTGGTGCGGGCGGGGCCCCATGCGGTTAACCGCCCCTTTCTTCACGGTCCGTCCCTTTGCTTCGTTTTTTCGGTGTCCGTGTCCGCTGGTGTCGCGCACAAGGGAGGGAATTACGCAACACTGGGCCGCACACAAGGGCTTGATTCCGCCCTTGTGTGCGGTGCGTGTTTCTTAAATCGGGGTCCTTGTGTGCGTACTCCGAGGGGGTGGTGCGCGATCCGGAGCAGTCCTCCTGGGGTCTGGCCCTGGCGCGGGTGCCCCCCTGGTGTGGACGCGCGTTGTCGGCCGTGTCCGCAGCGTGCCCGGCCCGGGTGCGAGTTCGAGCGCGCGTTGTCGATACGGACGCGCGTTGTCGGCACCGTGAGGGGGTCGTTGACATCGTGAGGGGGTTGTTGACACCGCGAGGGGGATATAACGCGCGCTGGTGTCAACAACGCGCGTCGGTGCGGACAACGCGCGTTCATGCCAACAACGCGCGCCGGCGGCCCCGCCCGGAGCCCTCATCGGCAGTCACCGCAGCCCACGCCCGGGGCCCTCATCTGCAGTCACCGCAGTCCGTGCCCCAGGGGCCGTCGTCGGCGCAGCCCAGTCGGCGCCCGGAGCCCTCGTCGGCGCAGCGCGGGCCGCTACCCCACGACAGCAAACCCACAACAGCTAGTCGTGGACAGTGGTGTACAGGCGCATGAGGCGCTCCGCCTCGGCGCTGACCGCGCGGTTGCCGGGGCCCATGTACTTGCGGGGGTCGACGGCGCGCGGGTCCTCGTCGAGCATCCGCCGGACATCGGATGTGAACACGGCATTGAGGTGCGTGGACACGTTGATCTTCGTCATCCCGGCGCGGATCGCCGAGCGCATCCCGTCGTCTGGCACGCCCGAGGAGCCGTGGAGCACCAGCGGCACGGCGACGGCGCGGTGGATGGCGGCGATGCGGGCGTCATCCAGCACCGCGTCGCGGGTGGCCATCGCGTGCGAGGAGCCGACGGCGACGGCCAGCATGTCCACCCCGGTGTCCGCCACGAACGCCGCCGCCTCGTCGGGGTCGGTGCGCGCGGAGGGGTCGTGGACCCCGTTCTTGCCGCCGACCTCGCCGAGCTCGGCCTCGACGCTGATCCCGGCGGCGTGGGCGGCCTCGGCGATCCGTTTCGTGGAGGCGCGGTTGTCGGCGTCGGGCAGCGCCGACCCGTCGTACATGATCGAGGAGAAACCGAGGTCGATGGCCGCTCGGCAAAGGCCGGGGTCCTCGGCGTGGTCCAGGTGGACCGCGACGCGCGCCGACGAGGCGCGGGCCAGTTCGAGGAGCGCCTTCCCCAGGGGCGCCAGGCGGCCGCCGTGGTACTTCACGGCGTTCTGGGAGAGCTGGAGGACCAGGGGCAGGCCGCAGCGCTCCGCGGCGTCGATGAAGGCCTCGGCGTGGTCGAGGAGGACCACGTTGAAGGCCGCGAGGCCGCGGCCCTGTTGAGCGCACTCGCGGGCGAGTGCTGCGGTATCGGCGAACATGGCTGCCTTTCTATTGGTGGGCTAGCGCGGAGGGCCCCTGGGCGCTCCGCAGCGCCAGGGCGGCGGCGCCGAGCGCCTGCGACGCAGGGCCCAGCGCCGCGGGGACGATGCGGGGAGGGGGCATGCGCCCGGTGACGGAGGCGGCGCCCCGGGCGAGGTTGTCGTAGACGAGGGGCCCGCCCTCCGACAGGCCGCCGCCGATGACCAGGGGCACGTCGCCCACCTGGTGGCGGACGATCCCCAGTTGGGCGCCGAGCAGGCCCATCGCGGAGGCGAAGACCATTGCGGCGGGCCCGCCGCCGGGCGCCCGCGCGCGCTCGGCTGCCTCGCGGGCCCCCTCCCCGGGGCCGATCAT
>NZ_CP017298.1:2041963-2062132 GCF_001746855.1 Pauljensenia hongkongensis
ATCATTCCGGCTTCGGCGGCGCGCCGGGCGATGGCCGAGGCGGAGGCGATCTGCTCGAGGGGGCCCTCCTGCCGGGGTGGTCGGGGTCTTCGACCACGATCTGGCCGATCTCGCCCGCCCACGCGGGAGCGGGGCAGGGGCGCGAGCCGATGACGAGCGCCGAGGCTATCCCCGTGCCGATGGCGACGTAGAGCATGTCCGCTTCGCCCACCCCCCACAGCGACTCGGCCAGGGCGCCGCAGCGCACGTCGTGGCCCAGCGCGACAGGGGAGCCGAGGGCGGCGGAGAGGAGCCGGCGCAGTGGGGCGCCGCGCCACCCGAGGTTGGCCGACAGTACGCCGACGCCCAGGGCCTCGTCGACGATCCCGGGAACGCACACGCCCACGGGCACTCCCCGTCCCGCGTCCAGGCGGCGCACGAGGCCGACGACGGCGCCGACCAGGCCGGGGACGTCGTCGACGGGGGTCGCGCGTGGGCCGGCCGTTCCGAGGACGGAGCCGTCCTGCCCGACCAGCGCGCCCTTGACCGTGGTGCCGCCGATGTCGATCCCGATGGCCGCGGGGACCGGTGCGGCGGGGGAGGGGCTGTGTCCTGCGCCGCCGGAGGGGAGGGCGCGTCCCGGTGCGGCGGGGCGGGGAGCGCCCCCCTCCGCTCCGCCGCCCCGGTCGTCGGCGCTCACGGCAGGATCACCGAGCGCGTGAGGTTGCGCGGAGCGTCGGGATCCAGGCCCCGGGCCGCGGCGCGCGCGACGGCGAGGCGCTGGGCGAGGACCAGGTGGGCCATCGGATCCCACTGCGAGGACACCAGTTCCGCGCCGGTCGCGGCCACCTGCTCGCCGAGGCCCTCGGGGACCGGGCCGAACACCCAGGTGAGGCGCCCCGGCTGGGCGATGGAGATGGGGCCGTGGCGGTACTCCATCGCCGGGTACGCCTCGGTCCACGACTGGGAGGCCTCGCGGAGCTTCAGGCCGGCCTCGTTGGCGAGCCCGATGGTCCAGCCGGTGCCCAGGAACGCGATCTGGTCGGCGTCGACCCAGCGCTGGGGGAGCTCGGCGTCCAGCGCGAGCTCGGCGTCGGCGGCGGCCGCGGCGATGTCATGGCCGAGCGAGGCGCGGAAGTAGGCCAGGGCGCTGGTGGCGAAACGGGTCTGGACCACGGACTCCTCGTCGGCGAAGCCGAGGACGACTTCGGCGGAGGCGAAGGGGGAGGCGGGTCCGCCGCCGACCGCTGTGACCAGCAGTCCCGGGGTGCCGCGCTCGGCCAGGCGGCGCAGGACGTCGACGACCTCAGTGGTGGTTCCCGATCGGGACAGGCAGATGACGCGGTCGTAGTGGCGGTCCCAGGGGAACTCCGTCGCAGTGAACGCGTCGCCCGGTCCCTTGCCCTCGCGCTCGCGGGCGGTGGTGTACGCCTGGGCGATGAACCACGAGGTGCCGCATCCGACGACTGCCAGGGATTCGCCGTCGCGGGGGAGCGGGGAGGCGTCGACTTCCAGTGCGCGCCTCCACAGCCGCGGTTGGCTGGCGATCTCTTCAAGGGTTTGGGACATCCGTGTCTCCTCACGCATCTCGCGAATATGCAACACTCATTTGTAATGAGTGTTCTTATACTACCGGTGCGCGGGCCGTTAGGGGAACGGGTCAGCCGTCTTCCGCCGCGGGGCCGAGGGCCGGCCTCCTCAGCGGGCCGTCTCAGCCGCTTTCCGCACCGGAACCGGCTCAGTTCAGTGGTCCGGGTTGCGCGCGCCCCAGCGCCGGGGCGCGGCTACGCGCCCCGCAGCCGGGTGGCGCGCCGCTGGTTGTCCTCGAAGTACGCCGCCAGTTCCGGGCGGACGCGGGGCACGTCGTAGGGGGTGTTGTGGTTGCGCAGCGAACGGGTCGCCAGGACCCCGGCGGCAACAGCCTCCCGGGCCCCCAGGGGCGTGGTGTCGGTGGGCTCCCCGTTGAGGACGAAGCGCAGGAACTCGGCCATTGTGGCGACGTCCGCGTCGTCGTGGCCCCCGGCGTCCCCCCGGAGCGGGATCTCGATGTCCCCTTTGGCGTCGTAGCCGCGCCGGTGGGTCCACACGCGCACGACGCCGCCCTGGCCGTCGCCGAAGTTCTCGGCGCGGCCCCGGGTGCCGATCACCGTGTAGTTCCGCCAGTAGTCGGGCGTGAAGTGGCACTGCTCGTAGGAGACCATGGCCCCCGAGACCTGGCGCATGAGCAGCATCGACATGTCCTCCACGTCGATCGTGGGGTTGAGGCCGGTGAGGGACTCGGGGGGCCAGTTGTCGAAGGAGAACCAGTCCTGCATGAGCTGGCCCGGGCGGGGGGCCCTGTCGGCCAGCGAGCCGTACACCATGAGGTCGCCCATGGCGACGACCCGGGCGGGGACGGAGTCGGAGAGCCAGTTCATGACGTCGATGTCGTGGGCCGCCTTCTGCAGCAGCAGGCCGGTGGTCCGCGACCGGTCGGCGTGCCAGTCCTTGAAGTAGTAGTCGCCGCCGTTGCCCACGAAGTGGCGGCACCAGATGGCCTTCACCTGTCCGATCGTCCCCTGGCGGATGACGTCGCGGAGCGTGCGCACCACCGCCATGTGGCGCATGTTGTGCCCGACGTAGAGGGGGGTCCCAGTCCGGTACGCGGTCTCCAGGACGCGGTCGGCGCCCTCGATCGTGATGGCGATGGGCTTCTCCAGGTAGACGGCGGCGCCGGCCTCCAGCAGTGCGCAGGTGATGGCCTCGTGCGTGTCGTCTGGGCTGGTGACGATCGCCGCGTCGATCCCGGCGGCGAGGAGCTGGTCGGTGTCCTCCACCCAGGCCAGGTGCTCGCCGAACGCTCGGGCCGCACGCGCGCGCATCTGCGGGTCGGGGTCGGCTCCGCCCACGAGGCGGGCGCCGAGGCCCGTCCTGGCCAGGTTCGCTGCGATGGCGCTTCTGGCTCCGAGGCCGATGATTCCAATGCGCAGCTCGGCGACCATGGTTCCTCCGTCGGGTGAGTGCCGTCTATGGGCGCCATCAATTATTCTCGTGGCGGATGGGTTATGCAATATTCTAGACAAAAGTGTTGGGACGAGTGCCTGGGCGGACTGCGCGGGGGCGTGGGCGGGCTGCGCGGGGGCGTGGGCGGACTGTGCGGGGGCGTGGGTGGACTGTGCGGGGGCCCGGGCGAGGCCGGACGTGGTGCGCGCCGACACAGGGGGCGCTTCTCGCGCGAGGCGCGGGCGCACTCGCCGCCGTCACGGCCTCCGCTGCGATGGGGCATTCCTGGCGCGCGAGGAGCGGGCTGTCTCTTTCCTGGGAGACCCGAACGACTGGCCGGGCATTCCTGGCGCGCGAGGAGCGGGCACTGCCCAAGGCGCGGGTTCTCCTGCCATATCCCCGTCGGGGAGGACAAGGAAGCGGCCAGGCGCAGACGCGGGGGCGAGTGCTCCTTCGCCCCCGCCTCCCACGCCATGCGCGACGTCGTCGAGCAGGCCTTCGCGTCCTACAAGCAATGGAGGGGGCGCACTGGCCGCCCGCCACGGACGCACTCGCCATCGTCCACACAGCAGGCCTCCTCACCCACACGATCCTCACCCGGCCCACTGAAGAGACGCGCCCTAGTGCTCCGCTCTGCGGGATCCGCCCGCGGTTGGGCCACTTAGCGCGCCCCTGCGCCACTTAGCGCGCAGCTGCGCCACTTGGGCCCGAGCGGGCCCTGGTCCTCCCGGCGTGTCGGGGGTCTAGGTGGTGCGGGCAGTGTCCAAGTGGTGCTGGTGCTGTGGTGCTGGTGCTGGTGCAGGTGCAGACGGAGGCACAGGCTTCAGGGCGTGTTGCGCGAGTCGGCCATTGCGCCACTTAGCGCGCGGCTGCGCCACTTGGGCCCGAGCGGGCCCTGGTCCTCCCGGCGTGTCGGGGGCCTAAGTGGTGCGGGCAGTGCCTAAGTGGTGCAGACGGAGGCGCAGGCTTCAGGGCGGGCTGCGCGAGGGACTAGGCGTGCTGGGTGAGGGATTGCGCGGGCAGCAGGTAGTCGGAGTACGAGTGCGCCTCGAGGAACTGCGCGCCCCGCCACGCGGCGCCCTCCACGACCCCGCGGGAGCCCAGCTGGGACACCCGCAGTTCTGGCATCCGCAGGACGAGGGGGGCCAGGGCCTCGGCGAAGGGGTCCTTCCACAGGTCCGCGGAGGCGGAGATGCCGCCGCCGAGGATGAGCACGTCGGGGTCGACGGTGAGCGCGAGGGCCGCCGCCCCGACGGCCAGGTCGTGGGCGAACTCGTGCACCAGGCGCGCCGCCTCGCGGTCGCCCCCGCGCATCCGCGAGCACACCCACTCGGCGGCCATGATGAGGGGCAGTCCCTTGGGCAGGTCGGGGTGGCGGGTGAAGATCGCGGGGGCCTTCGCCCACCGCAGGATGTCGAGGGCGCCGACCTCGCCCGCGGCCCCGCCCCCGCCCCGGCAGACGACGCCGTCGATCATGAAGGCCGCGCCCACGCGGGCGCCGGCCATGATGAACGCCCCGTTGGACACCCCGATGGCCTGGCCCCTCCACGCCTCGGCGGTGAGGGCGAGTTTGCAGTCGTTCTCCACCAGGACTCTCCGCCCGTAGCGCTCGGAGAGATCCTGGACGATGTTGACCGCGGACCAGCCGGGCAGGGTGTTGCCGAAGGGGCTGTTCCCCTCCAGGTCGACCGGGCCGGTGAGGCCGGCGGAGACGACCGAGACCCGTTGGGCGTCGACCTCGGCGCGGTTCAGGGCCTCGTCGATGACCCCGTGGGTGCGCTCCACGCGAGTCGCGGCGGGGGTGCGCGGCGAGACGGGGTCCTCCGCGTAGCCGAGCTCCGCGCCGTTGAGGTCCGTGAGCAGTGCGCTGACGCGGTTCGCGCCGATGTCGACGCCGAGGACCAGGCCGGCCGTGGACGCGAAGCGGTAGCGCTTGGCGGGGCGGCCGGCCAGGTTCCCGTTCGCCGGGGGCAGAGAGAGGATCCACCCCAGCTTCTCCAGGTGGGCGACCGTGGAGGAGATGGAGGTGCGCGACAGCCCGGTGGCCTGCGACAGCTGGGTGACGGTCGCCGAGTCCACGCCGCGCAGGTACGAGATCACCGTGAGCGAGTTCAACTCACGGACGCGGTCGGGTCCAAAAGCTTCAAGCATGGTGCGTCCTCGGATCATGGCGGTGCCCGCCTCCCTTGTGCCACAAGTTTATCGTGTGAGGGCGCGTTGCGGCCCGCTCAGGCGGGTGCGGCCGGGCCGGGCCGCACCCGCCCGGTCCTCAGCGCTTGCGCCGGACCAGGAGCGCGCCGACCGCCCCGGCCACTGCGGCCACGATGATGAGGGGGGCCGTCAGCGAGCCGGTGTTCGCCAGGTGCGAGGCCTTCGTCCCCGCAGTCGGCCTGGCGGTGGGGGCACCCGGATCCGCGGGCGCCTGGGTGGCCGTCCCGGCGGGGTCGGGGGAGGCGCTAGGGCTGGGCGCGGGGCCCGTCTGGAGCGTCGAGACCGCCAGCGGCAGGGTGAGCGCGCCCTCGAGGCGCGTGCCCATGCCCTCGTTGGCGAAGGCCACGGGGGCGCCTCCGGGCAACGGGTTGACGACCCGCATGGTCACCGCCAGGTCGCCCGCGTCGGCGGGAACCGTGATGTCGGCGCGGGCGGTGGCGCTGGCGCCGGGCTGGATCGTGGGCAGCACGCCCCCGGCCCGCTGGGTCCCCACGACGGCGCCGGAGGGGTCGAGCAGGGCGAACTCCAGGGGCCAGTCCGCGTAGAAGGGCGCCAGGCCGCTGTTGGCGATCTCGGCCTCCACCGACACGGTGCGGGTCCCGGCCCCGTTCGAGGCGGGCTCGGACACCGAGGCGCGCGCCCGCGTGGCGCTGAGCACGTAGCCCATGCGGGCGTTGGCGGTCTTCGCGCGCTCGAGGTCGGCGCCGGTGTAGCCCTCGGAGAACGCCTTGTGGTTCATGAGCCACGTGGCGTGGGTGGCGTCCAAGGAGGCGTCCATGTCGAAGTTGCGCCCCTGGGCCTTCTCGGCGTCGGCCCCCGGGCAGCCCAGGGGCTGGGAGAAGATGCAGGTCTGGAGCGGCGGGTAGACCTCGCCGCCGATGGGCGCGTGCTGCCACGCGTCCTCCTCGTGCTCGGCCTTCATGTGGGACATGAAGTGCCAGTCCACGTTGTCCAGGGTCGAGTAGGCGAAGGAGTCGTCGTGGTAGCCCATGCCGTGCGCCTTCGTGGCCGCGGAGGGCTCGCGGTACTGGACGGCGGTCGTGTTGAAGGCGTCGTCCCAGGCGGCGACGAGGCGGTCCTGGAAGTCCTGGGCGGGCATCCAGTTCTCTCCCTTGGGGTTGTCGGCGCTGGTCTCGCCGTTCATCGGCCACGTGTGGTTCTCGCCCCAGAACCCGATGAGCCCCGCTGTGATGAAGCCGATGCGGGCGTCGCCGTCGTACTTCTCCCCGAGGGCGCGCACGAAGTCGAGGATCATGTCCTGGACGCGGGAGTCGTTGTAGTCGGGGGAGAAGGAGATCTTGTTGTTGTCGAAGACGGTGTAGGTGCGGGACGTGTCGATGCCCTGGTCGATGAGGTACTGGGGCACGCCGGTGGGCCGGCCCGGGTAGTCCAGGTAGAAGCGGAAGATGGTCTGGTGGCCGCGCTGGCCGATCTGGTTCAGGCGCGCCTCGAACGCTGAGAAGTCGTAGGCGTGGTAGCCGGTGACGACGGAGGACACCGGCATGTAGGTCCACTCCATCGTGTACCCGAGGCCGTCGGAGGCCGAGGGCGGCGCGGAGCCGTCGTCGGGGGCGAAGGGCATGAAGCCCTTGAGCGGGTTCGCCACTGGGGCGGGGGCCGATGCGACCGGCTGCCACTGGTCGGACGGCGTGGACGCGATCGACGAGGCCGAACCGGTCCCGAGCGCCGCGGGCAGGCACGCCCCGGCGGCCACGAGGAGCCCGGCCGCTGCTGCGGTCACCGTTTTCCTTGCAGTCCTCATCCTTGAGAATCCTTCCGTGTTGACTGTGGAGGAGGGTCCCCCATATAAGGAAGTCAAGCAGTGGGGAGCAATTCTGTCAATGGTCTTGACAAAGTTTGTCAAAGATGTTTCATTAGTCGTGTCACATCAATGGAGGTGTTCTCAATGACGAGTCCAGCGGTGGCGGGGGAGCGCACAGCGGCCCCCCGTGCCAGGAAGCGCAGGGACGACCGGATTGCGGCTGCAGTCCTCCTGGCGCCCTCGTTCGCGGGCTTCCTCGTATTCTACGTCTATCCCGCCCTGCGGGGCCTGTGGTACTCGTTCACCGATTTCTCGATGCTCAAGCCCCCCAACTTCGTCGGCCTCGACAACTACTCCGCCGCGCTGGGCTCGACCGAGGTCTGGAACGCCTTCGTCGTCACCGTCGCCTACGCGGCCTACAACATCATCGGGCAGACCTTCCTCGGGCTCCTGCTCGCCGCCCTCATGCAGCGCTTCGCCCGCTCGACGTGGGTGCGCTCCATGCTGCTGCTGCCCTGGCTGGTGCCCAACGTCGCCATCGCCCTGATCTGGGGGTGGCTGCTCGACGCGAACCTCGGCTTCGTCACCCACCTGCTCAAGGGCATCGGCATCGAGGGCGTCACCTTCTTCAACGAGCGCGCCGCCATGCCGATCGTCGCGGGCATCAACATCTGGGCGTACACGGGCTACACGGCGCTGCTGCTGTACGCCGGGATGCTGCAGATCCCGGGCGAGCTCTACGAGAGCGCCGCCCTGGACGGGGCGGGGGAGGCGCGCATGTTCTTCTCCATCACCCTGCCCCTGCTGCGCCCCGTCCTGGTCCTCGTCTTCGTCATGGGCCTCATCGGCTCGTTCCAGATATTCGACACCGTCCAGATCGGCTACGCCGGGCACCCCATACCCGCGGTGCGCGTCATCTACTACTACATCTACCAGCAATTCACGTTCCTGAAGATGGGCTACGCCAGCGCCGTCGCCATGCTGCTGGTCTGCGTGCTCGGCGTGCTCACGGCCATCCAGCTGCGCCTCATGCGCGCGGGAACGTCGGACCTGGCCTGAAAGGGGAGCACCAGTGCTGCGCAGAATCCAGGCGTCGCGCGTCGCCGCCTACATCATCATCGCCCTGGCGGTCCTCGTCACGGTCTTCCCCTTCTACTGGATGATCAGGACCGCGCTGACCCCCCAGGCCGACCTCATCGCCGACTCCACCAGGCTGTGGCCCTCCCACCCCACCCTCATCAACTTCAAACGGATCCTCGGCCTGGTCTCCGTGGAGGAGGCCCAGGCCGCGGGGGGCTCGGGCGCCACGATCAACTTCGCGATCGCCACGACCAACTCCCTCATATACTCCGGCGGCATCGCCATCGCCCAGACCTTCTTCGCCGCGTGCGCCGCCTACGCCTTCGCCCGGCTGCGCTTCCCCGGCAAGAACCTCCTCTTCGGGTGCGTCATCGGCGCGCTCATGGTCCCCGGCATCTTCTCCCTGCTGCCCAACTACGTCCTGGTCAAGCAGCTCGGATGGCTGGACACGATGCACGGCATGATGCTGCCGGCCCTGTTCATGGCGCCCTTCTCCGTGTTCTTCCTACGGCAGTTCTTCCTCTCGCTGCCGCGCGAGATCGAGGAGGCCGCGATGCTCGACGGCCTGGGGCCCATCGCCCGCTTCTTCCGCGTGACCATCCCCATGTCGACAGGGCCGATCATGACGATGGCCCTCATCACTATCATCGGGATGTGGAAGGACTTCCTGTGGCCGCTGCTCGTGGGGAGGAACGGCGCCCAGTTGCTCACCGTCGCCCTCGGGATCTTCCAACAGCAGTCCCCCAACCGCGCCCCGGACTGGACGGGGCTCATGGCGGGCTCGACCCTGTCCGTCATCCCCGTTCTCATCCTGCTGGTCCTCATGGGCCGCAAGCTCGTCGAATCGCTCAATTTCTCAGGAATCAAATAGGCCCCGTGCCCCGACCCGAAGGAATACCATGAAACCCCGCACCATAGCCAGTGTCGGCCTCGCGGCGCTCATGACCGCGTCCCTGGCCGCCTGCAACGCGAACACCTCCTCGACCACCGGAGGGGAATCCGGCGCCGACGGCGTCACCATCAACTACTGGCTGTGGGACGACCGCCAGGCGCCCCTCTACCAGCAGTGCGCCGACGACTTCCACGCGGCCAACCCGGGCATCACCGTGAAGATCACCCAGACGGCGTGGGGGCAGTACTGGGAGACGCTCACCACGCAGCTGTCCGCGGGCAACGCCCCCGACGTCTTCACCAACCACTCGGCGCACCTGCTGCAGTTCATCGACAACAACCAGATCATGGACCTGACGGAGATGGCCCAGAAGGCGGGCGTCGACGACTCCATCTACCAGCCCGGCCTGGCCGACCTGTCCAAGTACGACGGCAAGCGCTACGGCCTGCCCAAGGACTGGGACACGGAGGGCCTCCTGTACGACACCGCCGTGGCCACCGAGGCCGGGTACTCGAAGGAGGACATGGCGGAACTGACGTGGAACCCCACTGACGGCGGCACCTTCGAGCAGTTCATCGCCAAGACCACCGTGGACGCCAACGGCAAGAACGGCCTCGACCCCGACTTCGACAAGAGCAACGTCGTGCGCTACGGCTTCTACCCCGAGTGGGCCGACGGGGCCATCGGCCAGAACGGCTGGGGCAACCTGGCCGCCTCCAACGGCTTCACCTACGGCGACCGCAACGTGGCGCCCACGAAGTTCAACTACTCCGACCAGTCCCTGGTCGACACCGTCACCTGGATCCACGGCCTCATCGACAAGGGCTACGCCCCCAAGTACGACCAGCAGTCCACGCTGGGCACCGAGGCCACGATGAACGCGGGGACCGCGGCGTCCACGATCCAGGGCTCCTTCACCGCCAGCGGCTACCTGGGCAAGGACGCGCAGCGCGCCTTCGCCTTCGCGCCGCTGCCCAAGGGCCCCATCGGCCGCCGCTCCGCGATGAACGGCCTGCACGACGTCGTGTGGTCGGGCACCACCCACCCCGACGAGGCCTTCAAGTGGGTCGCCTACATGGGCTCCGAGGCGTGCCAGGTCAAGGTCGGCGAGTCCGGCGTCATCTTCCCGGCCGCCACGAAGGGCACCGAGGCCTCACTCAAGGCGCGCGAGGCGCAGGGGCAGGACAACTCCGCGTTCACCAGCGTGGTCGAGAACAAGGAGACCTTCCCGGTCCCCGTCCTGGCCCACGGCGACGAGGTCAACACCCTCATCGAGGACGCCATCAAGGCGATCGCTGACGGGGCGGACGCCAAGTCCACCCTGGAGGCCGCCAACCAGAAGGCGAACGACCTGCTCAAGTAGCCCCATCGACGAGGCGGGGGCCGGTGCCGCAGTGGGAAGCGGCCCCCGCCTCGTCCCCTGCCGCCGACGACTCCCGCCCGCCCGGGCCCGGCGCTAACGGGCCCGCCCCCACACGAAGGACCACGCGATGACCAGCCCCGCCCCCGCCCTGCCCAACGGCGCCCCCCTGCTCGCCTCCCCCGGCGCCCGCATCGTCAAGGAGGGCGACGGCCACGTGCTCATCAGGGCATCGCGCGTCGCGATCCTGCACTCGATGGCGGGCGGCCAGTACTACCGCAGCGGCCACAACTCCTGGTCCCCCAGCGGCTGGTCGGCCCTGGACGGGCCCCCTCTGCGCATCGCGGACCCCGAGCGGCGCACCACCGCCGACGACCCCTCCTCCGACGACCCCTTCCGCCACCACGGATCGTGGATGGGGGCCGTGGCGCGCGGGGAGGGCGGCGAGGCGCTGCTCGTGGGCGCCCTCGACGGCGCCCACCCCTGCGTGCGCTGCGACGAGGACACGCTGGTCGGCTTCGACCCCGGCGGCGACGCCCTGTGGATGGTCGCCTGGGGGGACGAGCAGGGGGTCTTCGACAGCTACACGGCGGCGCTGGCCCCCCGCGCCCTGCCGCGCCGCCCCGCCCCCCGCGTGTGGTGCTCGTGGTACTCCTACTACGAGAAGGTCACGTGGCGCGACATCGAGGAGCAGCTGGACTCCCTGGCCGGCCTGGGGTACCGGACCGTGCAGATCGACGACGGGTGGCAGGCGGGGGTCGGCGACTGGCGGCCGAACGCCAAGTTCGGCGACCTCGCCGAGTGCGCCCGGAGGATCCGCGACCACGGAATGACGCCCGGGCTGTGGGTCGCGCCCTTCATCGCCCGCGAGGGCGCGCCCCTGCTGGAGGCCCACCCCGAGGCGTTCGTCCACGGCCCCGACGGCTCCCCCGTGGTCGCCGGATACAACTGGGGCGGCCCGTACTACGCGCTCGACACCACGCACCCCACCGCGCAGCACTACCTGCGCGGCCTCGTGCGCACCCTGGTCGGCGCGGGCATCGGCTACCTCAAACTCGACTTCATCAACGCGGCGGCCGTCCCCGGCCAGCGCTTCCAGGAAGCCTGGGGGGACGAGGCGTACCGCCTCGGCTGCGCGGTCATCCGCGAGGAGGCGCCCGACGCGTACCTGCTGGGCTCGGGGGCCCTGGTCATCCCCTCCATCGGCGTCCTCGACGGCATCCGCGTCAGCTGCGACGTGGCGCCCATCTGGAAGAACTACGCCACCGAGGACCCCTCGGACGCCGAGGCCCGCAACGCCTTCAAGGGCTCCGTGGCGCGCCTGTGGCTGCGCTCCCTCATCGACGTCGATCCCGATGTCGTGTTCTTCCGCCACGTGAAGAACCTGCTCAACGACCAGCAGATCGAATGGCTCCGCGATGTCGCCGCCGTCGCGGGCTTCAAGTCCTCCTCCGACCCCGTCGCGTGGCTCACCGAGGAGGAGAAGGGCACGGCCAGGGCGTGGCTGGCGCGCGATGAGGACATCGAGCGCGTCTCGCGCAACACGTGGCGCATCGACGGGCGGGAGGTCGATTTCGGCCCCGGCCTGGCCCGGCCCGAGCACTGCTACCCCGTGTCGTGAGTGCGGCGGGCGCCGCCCCCCGGCGTCCCCGGCCCGCCCGCGATTAAGGAAAGCGGGGCATTCGCAAATTCCGCTCCGACGCGCGGGCGCCGCCCCCGTTTTGCCGCGGAAACAGGCCGAAACGGGATCGAGGTGCGCCGGGTCACCCCGATGGTTAATGTGGGCCAACGGATCGCAAGCGCGCGGTCCGTCGCGCACGTGCGTGCGCGCAACCCATGGACACGGAGGATGAAGGTGGCAGCCAACAGCGAGGGCGATACCTGCGCCGACGTCGTCGTCGTCGGCGCGGGCCCCGCTGGAGCCGCCACCGCCTACCACTTGGCCACCGCGGGCGCGGACGTCCTCCTGCTCGACAAGAGCGCATTCCCGCGCGACAAGATCTGCGGCGACGGGCTCACCCCCGCCGCGGTCCACGAGCTGGCCGCCATGGGCGTGGACACGACGGGATGGGCGCGCAACCGCGGCCTGACCGTCATCGGCGGCGGGCACACCATCCACATGGAGTGGCCCGACCAGAAGTCGCTGCCCGGGTACGGGCTCACCCGCGCCCGCGCCGACCTCGACCACGCCCTGGTCCGCCGCGCCGTCGAGGCCGGGGCTCGCCTGGTGGAGGGCGCCACCGCCACCGGGGCCACCACGGACGCCTCGGGCCGCGTCACCGGGGTCGCCGTCAGATCCGGGCGGGGCAGGGACGCCCGCTCCTACACCGTCAGCGCCCCCCTCACCGTCGACGCGGGCGGAGTCGCGGCGCGCCTGTCCACCGGCCTCGGCCTGGCCAAGCGGGCCAACCGGCCGATGGGGGTCGCCGCGCGCGCCTACTTCCGCTCCCCCAGGGGCGACGAGGAGTGGATGGAGTCCCACCTGGAGCTGTGGAGCGGCGAGCCCGGGCGCTCCGACCTGCTGCCCGGGTACGGGTGGATCTTCCCCATGGGCGACGGTGTCGTCAACGTCGGACTCGGCTCCGTCTCCTCCCGCGCGGGCGGCACCGACCTGCCCTACAAGAAGGTCTTCGAGGCGTGGACCTCGAACCTGCCCGCCGAATGGGGGCTCACCCCCGGCAACCAGATCGGCCCCCTGCGCTCGGCCGCCCTGCCCATGTGCTTCAACCGCGCCCCCCACTATGCCCAGGGCCTGGCCCTGGTGGGCGACGCCGGGGGGATGGTCTCCCCCTTCAACGGCGAGGGCATCGCCCCGGCGATGCGCGCCGGGCGCTTCGCCGCCTCCTGCGCCGTCCAGGCCCTGCGCCGCACGACCCGCGCCGGATTCGACCGCGCCATGGGCGAGTACCCCCGCCTGCTGCGCGAGGAGTACGGCGGCTACTACCAGCTCGGGCGCGCCTTCGTCGCCCTCATCGGCAAGCCCCGGATCATGAGGGCGTGCACGAACCTGGGCCTGCCCGTGCCGCGCCTGATGAAACTCGTCCACAAGCTACTCTCGGACGGGTACGAGCGCCACGGCGGCGACATCGACGACCGACTCATCACAACGCTGACGAAGCTGGTGCCCCCGGCATGACCACGACCAGCACCTCGCCCACACCCCGGGAGGAACAATGACGAATCCCTACGTGCCGCTGCTCATCATGTCGGCAGCCGCCCTCGTACTGGCGTTCGGGGGCCTGGCCGCCTCCGCCGTCCTGGGCCCCACGAAGAAGTCCACGACCAAGGCGGACAACTACGAGTGCGGCATCCAGCCCACCAGCGCCCACCTCACCGAGGGCCGTTTCCCCGTGCGCTACTACCTGGTCGCCATGACCTTCATCATCTTCGACATCGAAGTGGTCTTCATGTACCCGTGGGCGGTCAGCTTCAACCAGCTCGGCCTCTTCGGCCTGGCCGTCATGATGAGCTTCCTGGTGACCCTGGCCGTGCCCTACGCCTACGAGTGGCGCCGCGGCGGCCTGGACTACTGACGGAGAGGGACTGAGGAGAAACATGGGTCTTGAAGAATCCCTGCCCGCGGGCATCGCGCTCACCAGCGTCGAGAAAGTGCTCGGACTGGCCCGCAAGCACAGCCAGTGGCCCGTCACCATGGGCCTGGCGTGCTGCGCCATCGAGATGATGGCCGCGGGCACCCCCCGCTTCGACATGGCGCGCTTCGGCCTGGAGGTCTTCCGGGCCTCGCCCCGCCACTCGGACCTGATGATCGTGTCGGGCCGCGTCAGCCACAAGATGGCTCCCATCATCCGGCGCGTCTACGACTCCATGCCCGAGCCCAAATGGGTGATCTCCATGGGCGCCTGCGCGTCCTCCGGCGGCGTCTTCAACAACTACGCCGTCGTGCAGGGCTGCGACCACATCGTGCCCGTCGACGTCTACCTGCCCGGGTGCCCGCCCCGCCCCGAGGCGCTCATCCACGCGGTCCTGGTGCTGCGCGAGCAGATCGGCAAGGAGCCCCTGGGCGTCCACCGCCGCGAGATCGCGCGCGAAGCCGAGCGGGCCGCCCTCGAGGCGACCCCGACCCACCAGATGAAGGGACTCCTCGTATGAGCGACCTGTCGATCCCCGGGGAGGGCGCGCCCGCCCGGGCCGAGGCGGCCCCGTCCCCGCGCGGCTTCGCGCTGCCCGAGCCCATCGCCCGCCGCGAGGGCCTCTTCGGCGCCGGCGCCGACTCCTCCACCTCCGGTTTCTCGGGGCTGGTCGCCGACTCCTTCCTGCCCGGTGAGGCGGCCCGGCCCTACGGCGGCTGGTTCGACCAGGCCGTCGACGTCCTCGAGGAGCGCATCGGAGCAGACGGCCTCGAAGTCGCCGACGTCATCGAGAAGGTGGTCGTCGACCGCGGCCAGCTCACCGTCTTCATCGCCCGCGAGCACATCGTGCGCGTCGCCTCCTACCTGCGCGACGACCCCGACCTGCGCTTCGAGATGTGCCTGGGCACCAACGGCGTCCACTACCCGGCCGACACCGGGCGCGAGCTCCACGCCGTCTACCCCCTGTACTCGATCACCCACAACCGGATGATCCGCCTCGAGGCCGCCTGCCCCGACGAGGACCCGCGCATCCCCTCCATCGTCTCCGTCTACCCGGCCAACGACTGGCAGGAACGCGAAACGTGGGACCTCCTCGGCATCGTCTTCACCGGGCACCCCTCGTTGACCCGCACCGCCCTGCCGGACGACTGGGTGGGCCACCCCCAGCGCAAGGACTACCCCCTGGGCGGCGTTCCCGTCGAGTTCAAGGGCGCCACCACGCCGCCCCCCGACACGCGTAGGAGCGTGAACTGATGAGCCGACCCGCCTTCCACGCAGCGCCCGGCGCCGCCGACCTGCCCCTCGACGACATCCCCGAGGTCCTCGCCCAGGGCGGGGACTGGGATGAGGTCCTGGCCGAGATCGAGAAGCTCACCTCCGAGCGCATCGTCGTCAACCTGGGGCCCGTCCACCCCTCCACGCACGGCGTGCTGCGCCTCATCCTGGAGCTCGACGGCGAGAAGGTCCGCGAGACCCGCGTCGACACCGGGTACCTGCACACCGGCATCGAGAAGAACATGGAGTACCGCACCTGGACCCAGGGCGTCGCCTACTGCACGCGCATGGACTACGTGGCGCCGTTCTTCCAGGAGGCCGCCTACTGCCTGGGCGTCGAGAAGCTGCTCGGCATCACCGACGACGTGCCCGAGCGCGCCTCGATGATCCGCGTCGTCATGATGGAGCTGTGCCGCATCGCCTCGCACCTGGTCGCCATCGGCTCCACGGGCAACGAGATGGGCGCCACGACCATCATGACCATCGCCTTCCGCGGGCGCGAGGAGATCCTCCGGGTCTTCGAGCGCGTCACCGGGCTGCGCATGAACCACGAGTACATCCGCCCCGGCGGCGTCATCCAGGACATCGGCGAGGGAACCACGGGCTACATCCGGGAGCGCCTGCGGGGCGTGCGCCGCGACATCGGGGAGCTCCAGGACATCCTCCAGGAGAACCCGATCTTCAAGAAGCGCCTGTGCGACGTGGCCGTCATGCCGCTCAGCGCCCTCATGGCCCTGGGCCACACGGGCCCGGGGGTGCGCGCCGCAGGCCTGCCCCTCGACCTGCGCAAGACCCAGCCCTACTGCGGCTACGAGGACTACGAGTTCGACGTGCCCACCCGGGACCAGTCCGACGTCTACAACCGCACGATGGTGCGCTTCGACGAGTGCTACGAGTCGATGCGCATCGTGTGGCAGGCCCTGGAGCGCCTGGATGCCTGCGAGGGGGCGCCCACCATGGTGTCCGACCCGCAGATCGCCTGGCCCGCGCGCCTGTCCGTCGCCTCCGACGGGCAGGGCAACTCGCCGGACCACGTCCGCGAGATCATGGGGGAGTCGATGGAGTCCCTCATCCACCACTTCAAGCTGGTCACCGAGGGGTTCCACGTGCCCGCCGGGCAGGTCTACCAGACCGTCGAGCACGCCAAGGGGATCCTCGGAGTCCACCTGGTCTCCGACGGGGGGACGCGCCCCTTCCGCGCGCACTTCCGCGACCCCTCCTTCGCGAACCTTCAATCACTGGCCATGATGACCGAGGGCGGCCAGCTGGCCGACGTGGTCGTCTCCCTGGCCGCAATCGACCCCGTCCTCGGAGGCGTTGACCGATGAGCTACACCCCAGACGTTGAGGCCCGGCTGCGGGCGGACTCCGCGCAGATCATTGCCCGCTACCCCGAGGGGCACTCGCGCAGCGCCCTGCTGCCGATGCTCCACCTCGTCCAGTCCGTCGACGGCTACGTCAGCGCCGACGGCATCGACCTGATCTCGCGGATCCTCGACCTGCCCCGGGCCGAGATCTCCGCCGTCGCCACGTTCTACACGCAGTACAAGCGCCACCCCACCGGCGACTACCTCGTGGGCGTGTGCACCAACGCCCTGTGCGCGGTCATGGGCGGGGACGAGATCTGGGAGAGGGTCTCCGCCAAGGTCGGCGTCGGCAGCGACGAGACCAGCGAGTCGGGCCGGATCACCCTGGAGCGCATCGAGTGCAACGCCGCGTGCGACTACGCACCCGTGGTCATGGTCAACTGGGAGTTCTTCGACAACCAGACGCCCGAGTCCGCGCTGGCGCTCATCGACGACATCGAGGCCGGGCGCGACATCCACCCCACGCGCGGCCCCGCCGTGGCGCCCGCCTTCAAGGAGAACGAGAGGCTCCTGGCGGGCTTCCCCGACGGCCGCGCCGACGAGGGCCCCTCCGCGGGCCCGGCCACGCTCCTGGGCGTGGGGATCGCCCAGGAGAACGGGTGGACCGAACCCGTCGCCGTCCCCGGCGGCGCCCAGGCGGAGGGGGGCGAGCAGGCGTGACGACCTACCGCGCGCCCGGGCCGCTCACCCCGGTCCTCACCCACGGGTGGGGCCAGGAGCGCTCCTGGACCCTCGACTCCTACCGCCAGCGCGGCGGCTACCAGGGGCTGGAGAGGGCCCGCACGATGGAGCCCGCCGCCATCATCGACGCCGTCAAGGCCTCGGGCCTGCGGGGCCGGGGCGGCGCGGGCTTCCCCACCGGCCTCAAGTGGTCCTTCCTGCCGCCCGACGACGGCGGGCCCCGCTACCTCGTCGTCAACGCCGACGAGTCCGAGCCCGGCACCTGCAAGGACATCCCCCTCATCATGGGCAACCCGCACGTGCTCATCGAGGGCATCGCGATCACGTCGCGCGCCATCGGCTGCGACCACGCCTTCGTCTACCTGCGCGGCGAGGTCGCCCACGTCTACCGCCGCCTCCTGCGGGCCGTGCGCGAGGCCACTGAATCCGGCGTGCTCGGCGGCCTGCGCATCACCGCCCACGCGGGCGCGGGCGCCTACATCTGCGGCGAGGAGACGGCCCTGCTCGACTCCCTCGAGGGGCGCCGGGGCCACCCGCGCCTCAAGCCCCCCTTCCCCGCGGTCGCGGGTCTGTACGCCCGGCCCACCGTGGTCAACAACGTCGAGACCATCGCGCAGGTGGCGGGCGTCTTCCGCAACTCGCCGGAGTGGTACTCCTCGATGGGCACCGACAAGTCCAAGGGCCACGGCATCTTCTCCCTGTCGGGCCACGTCGCCAACCCCGGCCAGTTCGAGGCGCCCTTCGGCATCACCATGCGCGAGCTCATCGACATGGCCGGCGGCATCCGCCAGGGCCACCGCCTGAAGTTCTGGACCCCCGGGGGCTCGTCCACGCCGATCTTCACCGAGGACGAGCTGGACACCCCGCTGGACTACGAGTCCGTGGGCGCCGCCGGATCCATGCTGGGCACCCGCGCGCTGCAGGTCTTCGACGAGACAGTGTCCGTCGTCCGCGTCATCGCCAGGTGGAGCGAGTTCTACCAGCACGAGTCGTGCGGCAAGTGCACGCCGTGCCGCGAGGGCACCTACTGGATCAAGCAGATCATGCTCCGCCTGGAGCGGGGCGAGGGCCTGCCCGGCGACGTCGACCTGCTCGACGAGATCGCCCACAACATCGCGGGGCGCAGCTTCTGCCCCCTGGGCGACGCCGCCGCGACCCCCATCATGTCCGGCATCAAACGCTTCCGCGAGGAGTTCGAGGCGGGGCTGACCACGCCCGCGCGCGAGCGCTTCCCCTACGGGGCGTCCGCCACCCACGCGCGAGGAGGAGCCCGATGAGCGACGCCCCCACGATGGTCGACGTCATCATCGACGACGTCCACGTCTCAGTACCCAAGGGGACCCTGGTCATCAGGGCCGCCGAGCAGGCGGGCATCCGCATCCCCCGTTTCTGCGACCACCCGCTGCTGGAGCCCGTCGCCGCGTGCCGCCAGTGCCTCGTCGAGGTCGGCATGCCCGACCGCAACACCGGCGAGCTGCGCTTCATGCCCAAGCCCCAGCCCTCGTGCGCGCAGACCGTCGCCCCGGGCATGGTCGTCAAGACCCAGCACACCTCCGGGGTGGCCGACACCGCCCAGCGCGGCGTCATGGAGTTCCTGCTCATCAACCACCCGCTGGACTGCCCCGTGTGCGACAAGGGCGGCGAGTGCCCCCTGCAGAACCAGGCCATGACCGAGGGCCGCGGCAAGTCCCGCTTCGCCGACGCCAAACGGACCTTCAAGAAGCCCCTGCGCATCACCTCCCAGATCCTGCTCGACCGCGAGCGCTGCATCCTGTGCCAAAGGTGCGTGCGCTTCGGCAAGGAGATCTCCGGCGACGTGTTCATCGACCTGCAGGGCCGGGGCGGGGGCACCGCCCCCACCGACGACCACTACTTCATGGGCGAGCAGATCGGCGGCTTCGACACCACCACACTCGGGTTCTTCGACCCGGCGGCCAAGGACAACTCGGCCCCCGACCTGTCCGGCCCCTACGGCACCGACGCCATCGCCGGTTCCTTCAACGAGGGGGACCTGGGCCCCGCCGGCCTCGACCAGTCGGGGCGGGCCTTCGCCTCGTACTTCTCCGGCAACATCATCCAGATCTGCCCCGTGGGCGCCCTCACCGCGGCGTCCTACCGCTTCCGCGCCCGCCCCTTCGACCTGGTCTCCACCGCGTCGGTGAGCGAGCACGACGCCTCCGGATCGGCGGTCCGCCAGGACATCCGCCGCGGAGTGGTCGTGCGCCGAATGGCCGGCAACGACCCCGAGGTCAACGAGGAGTGGATCACCGACAAGGACCGTTTCGCCTTCGAGTGGGACGGGCAGGACCGCCTGAGGACGCCCCTGGTGCGCGAGGACGGGGAACTGGTCCCCACCTCGTGGTCGGATGCCCTCGACCGCGCGCGCAAGGGCCTGGAGGCGGCCCCCTCCGCCGGGTTCCTGCCCGGCGGGCGGCTCACCTTCGAGGACGCCTGGGCGTGGTCCAAGTTCGCGCGCACAGTCCTGGGATCGGACAACATCGACTTCCGCTCGCGCGAGGCCACCGAGGAGGAGCGCTCCTTCCTGGCCTCCACGGTCGCGGGCACCGGCCTGGGCGTCACCTACTCCGACTTGGAGCGCGCGGGCCAGGTCCTCCTCGTCGCCCTGGAGCCCGAGGACGAGTGCGGCGCCCTCTTCCTGCGCCTGCGCAAAGGCGTGCGCCGCGGCGGGGCGCGGGTCGCCACTGTCGCCCCATACACGTCCACCGGCTCCCAGAAGCTCTCCGCCACAGTGCTGCGCTCCGCGCCCGGCACTGAGCCCGCCGTCGTCGACTCCATCGCGCCCGGCGGCCAGAACGCCGCCCTCTTCGGCGCCCTGTCAGGGGGAGTCGTCCTGGTGGGCGAGCGCGCCGCCCGCACCCCCGGGCTGCTCACAGCGGTGCGCGCCCTGGCCCAGCGCAGCGGCGCCCGCCTCGCGTGGGTGCCCAGGCGCGCCGGTGACCGCGCCGCCCTCGAAGCGGGCCTGCTGCCCGG
>NZ_CP017298.1:2062182-2112064 GCF_001746855.1 Pauljensenia hongkongensis
TGCTGCCCGGGCTCGCGCCCTTCGGCAGGCCCCTGGCCGGCGCCGCCGCGACGGGCCTGGACTGGGAGGGGGCCCCCTCCGAGCGGGGCCTCGACGCCGACGGCATGCTGGCCGCCGCCGCCCGGGGCGACCTGGGCGCCCTGGTAGTCGGGGGCGTCGACGTGCGCGACTTCGCCGACCCGGACGCCGTGCGCGCCGCCATCGCGGCCACCCCCTTCGTGGTGAGCCTCGAGGTCCGCTCCTCGGAGGTGACGCGCCTGGCCGACGTGGTCCTCCCCGTGGCCCCGCCCATCGAGAAGAACGGGACCTTCATCAACTGGGAGGGCCGCCTGCGGCCCTTCGGCCAGGCCGTCTCCGCGCGCTCCCTCACCGACCGCGACGTCCTGGTGCGCCTGGCGGAGGAGTTCGACGCCGACCTGGGGATCACGGCCCTGTCCGACCTCTACGCGGAGGCCAACCCGCTGATGGACTGGGAGGGCGCCCGCGAGGCCTTCGCCCCCGTCGGCGCCCCGCCCGTGCCCGGAGTCGGCGAGGGCCAGGCCGTCCTGGCCGCGCACAAGCCGATGCTGGACGCGGGCCGCCTCCAGGACGGCGCGCCCTGGCTTGGCCGGGGCGGCGCGCACCCCCGTCGCCCGTGCCTCGGCCGCCACGCTGGCCGCCGTGGGAGCGGCGGACGGGCAGCCGCTCACGCTCACCACCGGCCGCGGCTCCCTCACGCTCCCCGCCGTCGCCGACGACCTGCCCGACCGCGTCGTGTGGGTGCCCGAGTGCTCCAGCGGTTCCATCGTCCACGAGTCCCTCGGCGCGCCCGGCGCCGTCGTGACGCTCAGCGCCAGTCAGGAGGTTGCCCGATGAGCGCCCTCGCCCCCGCGGCCGCTCACTACACCGCAGCGGATTTCAGCGAAGAGACCTGGTGGCTGTCCCTCATCAAAGCGGTCTTCATCATCGTCTTCCTCATCCTCAACGTCCTGCTCGCCCTGTGGGTGGAGCGGCGCGGCCTGGGGCGCATGCAGACCCGCCCGGGCCCCAACGTGGCGGGCCCCCTGGGCCTGTTCCAGGCCTTCGCCGACGCGGTCAAGCTCCTGTTCAAGGAGGACATGTGGACCAGGCGGGCCGAGAGGTTCCTCTACTTCCTGGCCCCCGCCATCGCGGCGTTCGCGGCCTTCAGCGTCTTCGCCGTGATCCCCATGGGCCCGAACGTGAGCCTGTTCGGCCACTCGTCCCCGCTGCAACTGGCCGACATGCCGGTCGCCACCCTGTACATCCTGGCGATCGCGTCGCTGGGCCTGTACGGCATCGTCCTGGGCGGCTGGTCCACGCGCTCCACGCTGCCCCTGTACGGCGCCGTCCGCTCCAGCGCCCAGGTGATCTCCTACGAGCTGGCGATGGGGCTGTCCCTGGTCTCCGTGTTCCTCATGTCGGGCACGATGTCCACCTCGCAGATCGTCGCCGCGCAGGGCCAGTACTGGTGGGTGTTCACCCTGTTCCCCGCCTTCGTCATCTACTGCGTCTCCGCCACCGGCGAGGTCAACCGCCTCCCCTTCGACCTGCCCGAGGCCGAGGGCGAGCTGGTGGCCGGGCACATGACCGAGTACTCGTCCATGAAGTTCGGCTGGTACTACCTGTCCGAGTACGTGAACATGCTCAACGTCTCCGCTGTGGCGACCACCATGTTCCTGGGGGGCTGGCACGCCCCCTGGCCGCTGTCCCAGGTGGAGTTCCTCGCCTCCGGGTGGATGGGCATGGTCTGGTTCTTCCTCAAGATGTGGTTCTTCATGTTCCTGCTCATCTGGACACGGGCCACACTGCTGCGCTTCCGTTACGACCAGTTCATGGCCCTGGGGTGGAAGTGGCTGATGCCCATCGCCCTGGCGTGGCTCGTCATGGTCGCCCTGGTGCGCGGCCTCACCCAGTTCGTCACGGTGTCCGCCCCCGTGCTCTACGGCTCGGTCGCCGTCGTCTTCCTGATCGCCCTGGTCGTCATCTGGGTCACCGACCCCGGCGAGGAGCCCGCCCACGACCCGGCCGACGAGGAGTACACGGGCTTCGCGGACGGCTTCCCCGTCCCGCCGCTGCCGGGGCAGAGCCCCGTCGCCTCGCCGCGCGCCGGGCGCGCAGCCGCTGCCGCAGCCGGGGGCACCAGCCCGGCAAGCCCCCACGAGGAGGGTTCCGATGAGTAAGAAGAAGCCCGCCGACGACGAGCAGATGCTCTTCGAGCACGACCCCAAGGGCCCCATCGGGCGCTTCGTGGCGCCCATGGCCGGGTACGGCGTGACCCTCTCGTCGTTCTTCCGGCCCACCGTCACCGAGCAGTACCCGCGCGAGGAGGCGCGCGTCATGCCGCGCTTCCACGGCCGCCACCAGCTCAACCGCTACGCCGACGGCCTCGAGAAGTGCGTCGGCTGCGAGCTCTGCGCCTGGGCGTGCCCCGCGGACGCCATCTTCGTCGAGGCCGCCTCCAACACGCCCGACGAGCAGTACTCCGCGGGCGAGCGCTACGGCCGCGTCTACGAGATCAACTACTTGCGCTGCATCTTCTGCGGGATGTGCATCGAGGCGTGCCCGACTCGGGCGCTGACGATGACCAACGAGTTCGAGCTGGCCGAGTACACGCGCGAGGACGACATCTACGTCAAGGACGACCTGCTGGTCCCCCTGTCGGAGGGGATGCTCTCGACGCCCCACCCGATGGTCCCGGGGAAGTCCGATGGCGACTACTACCGTGGAGAAGTCGACGGGCCCGTGCCCGAGCAGATCGACTGGGTGGGGAGCCGGCGCCCCGACGACCCCAGCCTGCCGGGCGCGCGGGCGCTCGTGGGAGAGGACGGATGATGAACCTGCTGCAAGGCTGGCCCGCCATGGGCTCCGTGGGAGAGGCGGTCCTGTTCGCGTGCACCGCGGTCTTCATGGTCGCCTGCGCCCTGGGCGTCCTCTTCTTCAAGAAGGCCGCCCACTCCGCCGTGTGCATGGTCGGGGTGATGCTGGGCCTGGCGGTCCTGTACATCGCCAACAACGCCCCCTTCCTGGGAGTCGCGCAGATCGTCGTCTACACGGGCGCGATCATGATGCTCTTCCTCTTCGTCATCATGCTCATCGGCATCGGCGAGTCCGACGACTACGCCCTGCAGGGGCGCGGCAGGATCATCGCCGCCGTCCTGGGCGGCCTGGGCCTGGCGGTGTGCGTGACGGCCGCCGTGGTCCACTCCACCGCCGACGCCCGCACGGCCGCGCCCGTGGACCCGTACTCGAACGCCCCCATCACGGACCTGGCGGTCATGCTCTTCGAACGCCACTGGCTGTCGATGGAACTGGCCGGGGGCCTGCTCATCACCGCCGCCCTGGGCGCCATGGTGCTCACCCATTCGGACCGCCTCGTGCCCAAGGCCGACCAGGCGCAGACCGCGCGCTCCAAGATGCGCGCCTTCGCCCAGACCGGCCGCCGCATCGGCCAACTGCCCGCCCCCGGCGTGTACGCCCGCTCCAACGCGGCCGACGTACCCGCCGTCTCCGGCGAGACACTGGGCCCCGTCGAGGAGTCCGTCCCCCGCGTGCTGCGCGTGCGCGGCCTGGAGCGCTCCATCGGCGAGGTCGACAGGGAGGTCGCCCAGGCCCTGGCCCTGGCGCGCTCCGACGGGCAGGGCGATTCGCCCTTCGGGGCCGTCGGCCCCGCCGATGTCGGCCGCTCCGGCTCGTGGGGCATGCCCGGGCCCGCCGCCCCCACCGGACTCAACCAGCCCAAGCCCCGCCGCAGCGACGGGGCAGCCACCCAGGAGGAAGCAAAGTGAGCCTAGCCTGGTACCTCGTCCTCGCGGCGGTCCTGTTCGCCATCGGCGCCGTCGTGGTCCTCGTGCGCCGCTCCGCGGTGATCTCCCTCATGGGCGTCGAGCTCATGCTCAACTCCGCGAACCTGGTGCTCGTCGCCTTCTCGCGCATCGGGTCGAACATCGACGGGCAGATCATGGCGTTCTTCGTCATGGTGGTCGCAGCCGCCGAGGTCGTCGTCGGCCTGTCCATCATCGTGTCCATCTACCGTTCGCGCGCCACGACCAGCGTGGACGACGCCAACCTGCTCAAGCACTGAAGGAGGGCACCACCATGACACCGTTCCTCCTGCCCGCCGCCGCGCCCGCGTCCGCCACGGGGGCCGCGTCGCTGGCGCCCCTGATGATCCTGGTCCCCCTGGTCAGCGCGGGCCTGCTGCTGCTCCTGGGCCGAGCCGCCGATTCCTGGGGGCACTGGCTGGCCACCGCTGCCTCGTGGGCGTCCTTCGGGATCGGCGCGGCCGTGGCGGCCCAGATGCTCGGCTCCGACCCGTCGTCGAGGCGCTCCTCCCAGACGCTCTTCACCTGGATCCCCGCCGGGGACTTCACGGTGGACTTCGGGCTGCTGGTCGACCCGCTCTCCCTCACCTTCGTCATCCTGGTGACCTTCGTGGGCTCCCTCATCCACGTGTACGCCATCGCCTACATGGCCCACGACGGGGCGAGGCGCCGCTTCTTCGCCTACCTCAACCTCTTCATCGCGGCGATGCTCGTCCTGGTCCTCGCCGACTCCTACGCGGGCCTCTTCGTGGGCTGGGAGGGCGTGGGCCTGGCCTCGTACCTGCTCATCGGGTTCTGGAACCACGTCCCCGCCAACGCCGTGGCCGCCAAGAAGGCGTTCATCATGAACCGCGTGGGCGATATCGGGATGCTCATCGCCATGATGGCGATGGTCGCGAACTTCTCGTCCGTCTCCTACGCCGAGGTCAGCGCCCGGGTGGGCGGGGCCGGGCAGGCCCAGGCCACCGTCATCGGCCTCTTCCTGCTGGTCGCGGCCTGCGGCAAGTCCGCGCAGTTCCCCCTGCAGGCCTGGCTGGGCGACGCCATGGCGGGCCCGACCCCCGTGTCGGCCCTCATCCACGCGGCCACCATGGTCACCGCGGGCGTCTACCTGGTCGTGCGCTCCGGCGCGGTCTTCACGGCCGCCCCGGCGGCCGCGGCGGCAGTGGTCGTCGTCGGCGCCGTCACCCTGCTCTTCGGCGCCGTCGTCGGCTCGGCCAAGGACGACATGAAGAAGGTCCTGGCCGCCTCCACTATGAGCCAGATCGGCTACATGATGCTCGGCGCGGGCCTGGGGCCCATCGGCTGGGCCTTCGCCGTCTTCCACCTGTTCACCCACGGCTTCTTCAAGGCCCTGATGTTCCTGGGCGCGGGCTCGGTCATGCACGGCATGGGCGACCAGGTGAACATGCGGCGCTTCGGCGCCCTGCGCGGCGCCATGAAGGTCACGTGGCTCACCTTCATGATGGGCTGGCTGGCCATCCTGGGGGTGCCGCCCCTGTCCGGGTTCTGGTCGAAGGACAAGATCATCGAGGCCGCGTTCTCGATCCATTCCTTCGGCGGCTCGGAGGCGCCGTGGGCGCCCTGGGTGTTCGGCACCGTCGCCCTGGTGGGCGCCGGCGTCACCGCGTTCTACATGTCGCGCCTGTTCTTCATGACCTTCCACGGCAAGGCGCGCTGGACCACCGAGGCCGAGGGGAGCCCCGTGCGCCCCCACGAGTCCGGCCCCCTCATGACCATCCCCATGGTCGTCCTGGCCGTCGGGGCCGTCGTGATCGGCGCGGCCCTGTCCGTCGGCGACTTCTTCACCACGTGGTTGGAGCCCGCCATCGGCCCCGTCGAGCACGGCGAACCCGTCGTGGGCGAGTACGCCCTGCAGGGCGCCACCCTGGTCCTCGTCCTGGTCGGCGCGTGGATCGCGTGGCGCAAGTACGGCGCCGCCCAGGTCCCCGCCTCCGTCCCCGCGGGCAACGCCCTCACCGAGGCGGCGCGCCGCGACCTCTACCAGGACACCGTCAACGAGGCGCTCTTCATGGCGCCGTCCAAGGGGCTCGTCGCCGTGGCCACGGTGGGCGACTCCGCCGTCATCGACGGGGCGCTCACGGGCGCCGGGCGCGCCTGCCAGGGCGTCGGGAAGCTCGTCGGCGCCACGCAGAACGGCTTCGTGCGCGCCTACGCCTCGTACATCCTCGCGGGAGCGGTGGCCGCGGTGGCGCTCGTCCTGGCGTTCAGGCTCTGAAGGGGATCACGAACAATGGAAAACGCAATGGAAGCCTCACAGTTCCCCTGGCTGACCGCGATGGTCGCCCTCCCGGCCCTGGGCGCCGCCCTGCTGGGCCTCGTCCCCGCGCTGCGGCGCTCGGCGGGCAGGGCCGTCGCCCTCGCCGTGTCCGCAGCCGAGCTGGTCCTCGCGCTGGTCGTCGCGGCCACGCGCTTCGACTGGTCGGCCCCCGCCTCGTACCAGGTCACCGACTCCTTCACGTGGATCCCCCAGCTGGGCATCAGCTGGTCCCTGTCCGTGAGCGCGCTGTCCCTCGTCATGGTGCTGCTCGCCACCGCGCTGGTCCCCCTGGTGCTCGTCGCCGGGTGGGACGAGGAGGAGTCCGCCGACCAGGGGGCCTACCCCGCCCTGGTGCTCGCGCTCGAGTCCTTCATGGTCGTGATCTTCACGGCGTGGGACCTCGCGGTCTTCTACTTCGCCTTCGAGGCGATGCTGGTGCCCCTGTACCTCATGATCGGCCGCTACGGGGTGGGCGGGGAGGCGGAGCGCCACAGGGCCGCCATGAAGTTCCTCCTCTACTCGCTCTTCGGCGGGCTCGTCATGCTGGGCGGCGTCGTCGCCCTGTGGGCGACGGCCCCCGCGCCCGGCTCCCGTGAGCTCTTCTTCCGCTTCGACACGCTCGCCCAGGTGTCCCAGTCGCTGCCCCAGGGCGCCCAGGCCCTCGTCTTCGCGACCTTCATGGTGGCCTTCGCCATCAAGGCGCCGATGGTGCCCGTCCACACGTGGCTGCCCGACACGGCCGCCGTGGCCCGGCCCGGGACGTCGGTGCTGCTGGTCGGAGTCCTCGACAAGATCGGCACCTACGGGATGATCGTCCTGTGCCTGCGGATGCTGCCCGGGCCCTCCGCCTCCGCCAGGTGGGCGATGGTGGCCCTGGCCGTCGTGTCCATCATCTGGGGCGGCCTGGCCGCCAACGGGCAGAACGACATCATGCGCCTGGTGTCCTACACCTCGGTGTCCCACTTCGGTTTCATGGTGCTCGGCGTCTTCATCGGCTCCGAGACCGCGCTGGTGGGGGCGATGTTCTACATGGTCGCCCACGGGGTGTCCATCGCCGCGATGTTCTGGCTGTCCGGGTGGCTGTCGCGCCGGGGCGGCACCCAGGACATGCGCGAGTACGCCGGGATGCAGCGCGTCGCGCCCGTCCTGGCGGGGCTGTGGCTGACCGCCGGCCTGGCCTCCATCGCGCTGCCCGGCCTGTCGGGCTTCGTGCCCGAGTACCTGGTCCTGATGGGGACGTGGCGCGTCAGCGCCGCGGCCGCCCTCTTCGCGGTCCTCGGCGTCGTCATCGCCGCCATGTACGTGCTCATGCCCTACCAGCGGGTGTTCACGGGCGCCCCCGCCAAGGGGAAGGAGGGCCTGAGCGACCTCGGCGGGCGCGAGAGGGCAGTCATGGCCCCCGTCGTCGCCGCGATGCTGGTCCTGGGCATCTGGAGCGCCCCGCTGGTCTCGGCGCTCACCCCCATCGCCAATGACGCGGCCCTGGGCTCCCCGGCGCCGACCGCCTCCGCTTCTCCCGAAGGGAGCTCCAAGTGATCCTCCTGCCCCAAGCAGCCTTCTCCGCCCCCGACGTCCGGTGGGCGGCGCTGGTGCCCGTCCTCATCGTCCTGGGCACTGCCGTGCTGAGCGTGCTGGTCGAGGCCTTCGCCCCCGTGCGCGCCCGCCGGCCCATCGTCATCGGCCTCGCCCTTTTCGCCACCGGCGCCGCGGCGGCCGTCCTGGCGCTGCGGTGGACCACCGTGCTGGCGGCCCCCGCCTCGTTGGGGGAGTACATCGAGGATCCGCTGACCGTGGGCGCGCAGTTCGTCCTGGCAATCATCGGCTTCCTGTCGGTCCTGGTCATGGCCGACCGCACGCGGGTGGGGGACGGGTCCTTCGCGGCCCAGCCCTCCGACCGCCCGGGCTCGGCCGCCGAGGAGCTGTCCGAGGCGAAGGGCTACCAGCGCTCCGAGGTCTTCCCCCTGGCCCTGTTCTCGTTGGGCGGCATGATGGTGTTCCCGGCGGCGGACAACTTCGTGGCGCTCTTCGTCGCCCTGGAGGTCATGTCGCTGCCGCTGTACGTGCTCGCGGCCACCGCCCGCAGGCGCAGGCAGCTGTCCCACGAGGCGGCGCTCAAGTACTTCGTCCTGGGCGCCTTCTCCTCGGCGTTCATGCTCATGGGAGCGGCCCTGCTCTTCGGCGCGTCGAACTCCCTGACGATCTCGGCCCTGGCCCAGGCGATCGGCGCCTCCGTGGCGATGGACCGCCTGGTCCTCATCGGCGTCCTGTGCGTCATGATCGGCCTGCTGTTCAAGGTGGGCGCGGCGCCCTTCCACGCGTGGGCCCCCGACGTGTACACCGGCGCGCCCACGCCCGTCACCGGGTTCATGGCGGCGGCCGTGAAGGTGGCGGCGTTCGGGGCGGTGCTCCGCTTCTACCAGGTGGTGGCGGGCCTGTTGTCGTGGGATCTGCTCCCCGTGTTCCTGGCGGTCGCAGCCGCCACCATCGTGGTGGGCACCTTCGTCGGACTCGTCCAGTCGGACGTGAAGAGGATGCTCGCCTTCTCGTCGATCGCCCACGCCGGGTTCATCCTCATCGGCGTGTTCTCCCTGGTCAAGGGCAGTTCCGGCCATGTGCTGCTCTACGTGCTGTCCTACGGCCTGGCCACAGTCGGCGCCTTCGGCGTCGTGACGCTGGTGCGCACGCGCGACCAGGACGGCGCGGTGGGGGGCGAGGCCAACCAGTTGTCGCGCTGGGCGGGCCTGGGGCGCACGAACCCGTGGGTGGCGGCCTCCATGCTGGTGTTCCTGCTCTCCTTCGCGGGCATCCCGCTCACGGGCGGTTTCATCGGCAAATTCGTGGTCTTCTCCGACGGGGCCGCCGGGGGGCTGGCCTGGCTGGTCGCCGTGGCCCTGGTCGCCTCGGCGGTCACGGCCTTCTACTACTTCCGCCTGGTGCGCCTCATGTTCTTCACCGAGCCGGAGGGGGACGCGGTAGTGGTGCGCAGCGAGGGCCTGACGGGGATCGCGGTCGCGGTCTGCGCTGTGGCGACCATCGCACTCGGCGTGTTCCCGGGCCCCGTCTTGTCCCAGCTGTCGAAGATCGTCATACTTCTTCCGTGAGCGTTTCAGCAGCAGATCTCCATGTTCCCGGCCTCGAGTCCCGGATCTCCCCGGGGCTCGAGGCCGTTGAGCGCCAGCTGGCCGGGGCGGTCTCCTCGTCCCGGGACCTCGTCGACGAGCTGACCGCCCACTTGTCGGCGGCGGGGGGCAAGCGGCTGCGCCCGCTGCTCACCCTGGTGTGCGCCCAGCTGGGGCGCCCCGAACTGGCGCTCGGCGAGCGCGTCATCACGGGTGCCACGGCTGTGGAGCTCACGCACCTGGCGTCCCTGTACCACGACGACGTCATGGATTCGGCGCCCACACGCCGGGGCGTGCCCTCCGCCCAGCGGCTGTGGGGGAACAACAGGGCGATCCTGGCGGGGGACGTCCTCTTCGCGAGGGCGTCGGCGCTGGTCGCCGCGCTGGGCCCGGAGATGGTCACGCGCCACGCCGTGACTTTCGAGCGCCTGTGCACGGGGCAGCTGAACGAGACCTTCGGCCCGGCTCCCGGGGAGGATCCCGTGGAGTTCTACCTGCGCGTCCTGGCCGACAAGACGGGGTCCCTGGTGTCGTCGGCGGCCGCCTTCGGGGCGCTGCTCTCTGACGCGGGGGCCTTCGTGGGCGACGTGGTCGCCGAGTTCGGCGAACGGGTGGGAGTGGCGTTCCAGATCGCCGACGACGTCCTGGATCTGGCGTCCTCGGGGGGCCAGTCGGGCAAGACACCGGGAACGGATCTGCGCGAGGGCGTGGACACGCTGCCGGTGCTGCTGCTGCGCAGGCGCGAGGCGGAGGGCGGCCTTGACGACGCGGGCAGGCGCATCCTGGAGGGCCTGGGCTCGGATCTGTCCTCCGACGAGGCGCTGGGCGACGTGGTGTCGATGCTGCGCGTCCACGACGTGCTCGACGAGACCCGCTCCCTGGCGCGCGCCTGGGCCGCCGGCGCCATCGACTGCCTCGAGGCGCTGCCCAAGGGAGAGCCGAAGACCGCGCTGGTCGCTTTCGCGCACCTGATGGTGGACAGGCTCGCCTGAGAACGAGTGGGGCTCGTCTCAGATGGGCCCGCCCCCCTCCCCGGTGGATACACTTGCGTGGGGCGCCCAACGGCGCGCCCGCCGCGCGCCCGCACCGGGGCGCGGCTCCCCCGGGCGCTGTGCCCTGGGAACACAGAAGGAGGAACTGGGGTGGCCCCACTCAACGTTGCCGTCATCGGCGCCGGCCCCGCTGGAATCTACGCGTCCGACATCCTGGCGAAGTCGGGGCTCGAGGTGAGCATCGACCTGTTCGAGCGCCTTCCCGCGCCCTACGGGCTGGTCCGCTACGGGGTCGCCCCCGACCACCCGCGCATCAAGCAGATCATCGTCGCCCTGTACAAGATCCTCCAGCGCGGGGACATCCGCCTGCTGGGCAACGTCGAGGTCGGCCGCGACATCACCATCGAGGATCTGCGCGACCACTACGACGCGATCATCATCGCCACGGGCGCCGACAGGGACGCGCCCCTGCCGATCCCCGGCATCGGCCTGCCCGAGTCCTACGGCGCCGCGGACTTCGTGTCCTGGTACGACGGCAACCCCGACTACCCGCGCACCTGGCCGTTGGAGGCCAAGGAGGTCGCTGTGATCGGCGTCGGCAACGTGGCCCTGGACATCTCCCGCGTCCTGGCCAAGCACGCCCCCGACATGCTGCGCACCGAGGTCCCCGCCAACGTCGCCAAGGCGCTGGCCGAGAACCCGGTCACCGATGTCCACGTCTTCGGCCGTCGCGGCCCCGCCCAGGTGAAGTTCACGCCGCTGGAGCTGCGCGAGCTGGGCAAGGTCCCCGACGTGGACGTCATCGTCTCGGAGGAGGACTTCGACTTCGACGAGGGCTCGCAGCGGGCGCTGCGCGAGTCCAACCAGCAGCGCCAAGTGGTCAAGACGCTCACGAACTACGCGATGGCGGACCCGGAGGAGCGCACGGCGTCGCGGCGCATCCACATCCACCTCTTCCAGTCGCCCGTGGAGGTCGTCGCCGATGGCAACGGGCACGTCAAGGCGCTGCGCACCGAGCGCACGCAGCTCAACGGCGACGGCACGGTGTCGGGCACGGGCGTCATCACGACGTGGCCCGTGCAGGCCGTGTACCGCGCGGTCGGCTACTACTCGTCGCCGATCCGGGGCCTGCCCTTCGACACGCGGGCGGGCGTCGTGCCGAACGTGGAGGGCCGCGTCATCGACTCGGCGACCACGAAGGACCAGTCCGCCCCCGTGATCCCCGGCGTCTACGCGACCGGGTGGATCAAGCGCGGCCCCGTGGGCCTGATCGGCTCCACGAAGTCCGACGCGCAGCAGACCATCGCCCACCTCGTGGAGGACGCGGGCGAGGGGCGCCTGCACGCCGCCACGCGGGCCGTCGGCCACGAGGCGATGGTCGCCCTGCTGGAGGAGCGCGGCATCGAGTACACCACATGGGAGGGCTGGGAGCTGCTGGACGCCTACGAGCAGGCGCTCGGGAAGGCCTACGGCGAACTCCCCGGCGGGCGCGGGCTGCGCGAGCGCGTCAAGGTGGTGTCCCGGCGCGCCATGACGGACATCTCGCGGGGCCGCGACGTGGATCCCGCGGGGGCGGACCTCATCGGGCAGATGGGGGAGATGGGCGTGCCCACTGCCCCCGAGCGCTTCGAGGACTACACGGGGCCGGGACGGCGCCACTGAGCGCCCGGCTGGCCCTCGGCGAGGGTCCGGGGCGGTGGTCGGGCGCCGGCGCCCCGGGCGGGCCCTGCGGGCCGGCGCCGGGGATTCCAGCAGGGTACCCGGGTTCTCCCAGGAGCTTTACAGGTAACCTCCGTAGACTGTCGCGCATGACCCACCGGAGTTATCACAACGGACTGAAGACAGTCCTGTTGCTCGGAGGAATGTGGGCCCTGCTGCTCGCCGTCGGCGCCGCCATCGCGGCGGGCACCGGCAACCGGCTCTGGATCTTCGTGTTCGCGGCCATCGGCCTCGTCCAGACGGGGTTCTCCTACTGGAACTCGGCGTCGGTCGCGCTGCGCTCGATGGACGCCTACCAGGTGGGCGAGGCCGAGCAGCCCGTCCTCCACGCCATCGTCCGCGAACTGGCCGAGCGGGCCGGGCAGCCGATGCCGACGATCTGGGTGGCTCCCACGCGCACGCCGAACGCCTTCGCGACGGGGCGCGATCCAGAGCACGCCGCGGTGTGCTGCACGGAGGGGATCTTGGAGATCCTGGGGGAGCGGGAGCTGCGCGGCGTGCTGGGGCACGAGCTCATGCACGTCTACAACCGGGACATCCTGACCTCGTCCGTGGCGGCGGCCATGGCGGGGATCGTCATGTCCATCGCCCAGTTCCTCATGTTCTTCGGCGGCGGTTCGCGCAGGGACGGCGAGGAGGGGGGCCTCGGCTTCCTCGGCGCCATCGCGATCGCGCTGCTGGCCCCCATCGCCGCCGCTCTCATCCAGTTCTCGCTGTCGCGCACGCGCGAGTACGACGCCGACGAGGACGGAGCTGAGCTCACCCACGATCCCCTGGCCCTCGCCTCGGCGCTGCGCAAGCTGGAGGCGGCGACGGACCGCGTGCCCATGGCGCCGACCCCGGCGAACCAGAACGTCGCGGCCATGATGATCGCGAACCCCTTCCGCGCCGGGGGGCTGGCGAACCTGTTCTCCACCCATCCGCCGATGGAGGAGCGCATCGCCCGCCTGGAGCGGATGGCGGGCTACTAGCGCCGTCGGCGCCCGCCGTCTCAGCGGTAGTTGACGAACTGGAGGGCGACGTCGAAGGCGTCCCCGTCGGGGCCCTTGAGCAGGGCGATCACGGCCTGCAGGTCGTCGCGGGACTTCGAGGACACCCGGAGCGCGTCGCCCTGGATCTGGGGCTTGACGCCCTTGGGGCCCTCGTCGCGGATGAGTTTGGCGATCTTCTTCGCGGTGTCCTGGGGGATCCCCTCCTTGAGGGGGCACGTGAGCGTGAAGAGCTTGCCCGAGGCCTTGGGTTCGCGGCCCGCGTAGTCGAGGACCTTGAGGGACAGGCCCCTGCGGATGAGCTTGCTCTGGAGCACGTCGAGGACCGCCAGGACCCGGGAGGCCGAGTTCGCCGTCATAGTGATCGAGTCGGCGGACAGGGCGATGGAGGCGTCGACGCCCCGGAAGTCGTAGCGGTTGGCGATCTCCTTGGCGGTCTGGTTGACGGCGTTGTCGACCTCTTGGCGGTCGAGGGTGGAGACGATGTCGAAGGAGGAGTCTGCCATGGTGGCGCCTTTCATTGGAATCCTGCCGTTCCCCGTGCCGATTGGCGTTGCGGGGACCTTTGGTGCTATTCTTCCACGGCACCGCAAAACGGCGCACGGCAGGTTACCAAAGCGGCCAAATGGATCTGACTGTAAATCAGACGCTTCGTGCTTCGGGGGTTCGAATCCCTCACCTGCCACTCTCCCGGCGGCCAGCCGCCGGGAGGCGCGTGTGAGTTCCTTCTCAGGGAATCGGATTGCCCGCAGCGTCCGCCTTGGGATAGAGTTTCCGGCGTTGCCCCGATAGCTCAGTAGGCAGAGCGTCTCCATGGTAAGGAGAAGGTCAAGGGTTCGATTCCCTTTCGGGGCTCTGGTCGCGGCCCAGGCCGCGACCGCTGCGGCGGGGTAGCTCAGCTGGTCAGAGCGCACGACTCATAATCGTGAGGTCGCGGGTTCGAGCCCCGCCCCCGCTACCGATAACCGACAGGTCGCTCGCGACACCAACAGCAAACGAGGGAAGTACCGTGGCAAGCAAGTCCCAGGACGTTCGCCCCAAGATCACTCTGGCGTGCTCGGAGTGCAAGGAGCGCAACTACATCACGAAGAAGAACCGCCGCAACACGCCCGACAGGCTCGAGCTGGCGAAGTTCTGCCCGCGCTGCAGGAAGTCGACGCGCCACCGCGAGACCCGCTGAGCGCGTCGCCCGCCGCCCCGAGGAGTGATCTCCTCGGGGTTCTTCTTATAGGCGGGATGTGGGGCATCTCATTCCCCCTGCGCCTGCTCGTCGGCCCCCCGGCTGTGTCCGCGGCGCCGGGGCGAGGGGCCCGGGCCGTGGGCCGCGGGCGCGGCGCCGATGAGGGACAGGAGCGGGAGGTAGTGGTCCTCGATGGCCTCCTTGTAGGCGTTGACGTCCCCCGACTCGCAGGCGCGCAGGATCGCCGCGTGCGCCTCGGCGCTGGCCAGGAGGTGCTCCTCGCTGGCCGTCTCCAGTTGCGGGGCGAGCGCCTGGTAGATCAGCCACATCGCCGAGACGAGCTGCGACATCAGGGGGTTGTGCAGGGACTCGAGCAGGGCGGAGTGGAAGGCGATGTCCTCGGCCAGTGATGTCCTGCCCGCTCGCGCCTTGGCGCGCATAGCGTCGGCGAGGTCCCACAGCCGGGGGTCGCGCTTGCCCTTCATGGCGGCCAGGAGCCCGGGGGCGATGCCGAGGTCCAGGGCGCGCCGGGTGTCGATGATCGAGCGCAGGGACTGGATCCCGTTGATCTCGTCGAGGGCGGAGCGCAGGACCAGTGTCTCGACCAGGGGCTGCAGGGACATGGTGCCGACGTAGGAGCCCGAGCCCTGCCGCACTGTGACGATGTCGAGGGCCTCGAGTTTGCGCAGGGCCTCGCGCACGGAGGAGCGCGACACGCCGAGGTCGGCGCACAGGGACGCCTCGGTGGGCAGGCGGTCGCCGGCGCGCAGGCCGTGCTGCAGGATGTAGGCCTTGATCGCGTCCATCGTCGCGGTGGAGCGCGTGTCGGCCGCAGGCGCGTTATCGTTCTGCAACCGTATCGACGAGATTGCGGCCTCTATGGCTTGCGTTGATTTGTCTGACAACATACGATCATCCTAACGGAGCGGGAACACCGCACATCCACCTTTCTCGAAGATGAGGAGAGAAAATTGCGAATCCGCAAGTCCCTCGCATCGGGTGCGGCCGTCGCGGCGGCGGCACTGGTGCTCACTGCCTGCGGTGGCGGACAGACTTCGTCCACGCCTCAGACTAGCGGTGCGGGGCCCACCGGCGAAATCAACGTCGGCGTCGCCTACGCGACCACCGACTACGGGCCGGTCACCACATCGGCCCTGGCGCTGGGCACCAACTGGCACGTGCTGGAGGGGCTCTACGCCTTCGACATGGTCGACTACTCGGTGCGGCCAGCCCTGGCCAAGGGGGATCCCGTGGAGGTCTCCGCCACCGAGTACGAGGTCGCCCTGCGCGACGGGGCGAAGTTCTCCGACGGGAACGCGGTCACGGCCAACGACGTCGTCGCCTCCTACGAGAGGGCCGTGGACCCCACCTCCGTCTACAAGCAGTTCTTCACCTTCGTCGACTCCGTCACCGCCAAGGACAGCGCCACGGTCACCATCAAGCTGAAGCACCCCTTCTCAATGCTCAAGGACCGCTTCACCAACGTGCGCGTCGCCCCCGCCTCCATGGACGCGGACGCGCTCAAGGCTCAGCCGGTCGGCTCGGGCCCCTACAAGTACGAGAGCATCTCGCCGACCGAGGTCACCGCCGTCCCCAACGACCAGTACAACGGGTCGGTGCCCGCCACCGCCGCCAGGATCCGCTGGCACGTCCTCAAGGACGACTCCGCGCGCCTGTCCGCGGCCATCGGCGGCACGGTGGACATCATGGAGGCCGTCCCCGCCAGCGCCGTCCACCAGCTCAGGGCGAGTGGGTGGGCCGTCGAGGCGGTCCCCGGGTACAACAACCCCTTCCTCATGTTCAACACCACGAAGGCCCCCTTCGACAAGCCCGAGGTGCGCCAGGCGGTCCTCAGGGCCATCGACCGCCAGAAGCTGGTCGACGGCCCGATGGAGGGCCAGGCCGTCGTCGCCACGTCCTTCCTGCCCGAGTCCAGCCCCGCCCACAAGAAGCCCGCCACCGACCTGGGCCACGACCCGCAGGCGGCCAAGAAGCAGCTGGCCGACGCGGGCGCCGTGGGAACCGAGATCACCCTCACCACCACCGACCACCCGTGGATCGCCAACCTCGTCCCGCAGGTGAAGGCGGACCTGGAGGCCCTCGGCCTGACCGTCAAGGTCGACCCCCTCGCCGACCCCTACACCAGCGCGACCGACGTCGACGAGCCCGGCTACGACATCGTCATGGCCCCCGGCGACCCGTCCGTGTTCGGCATGGACCCCGGCATCATCATGTCCTGGTGGAACGGCGACAACATCTGGACCCAGAAGCGCGACTCCTGGGCGAAGACCGCGCCCGACGCCTTCCGGTCCTTCCAGGGCATCGTCGAGGAGACGGTGCAGCTGGAGCCCGACGACCCCGCCGCGCTCGCCAAGTGGGGCCAGGCCCAGGATCTGCTGGCGGAGCAGGCCGTCATCTACCCCCTGTTCCACCGCAAGATGCTCACGGCCTACAAGCCGGGCAAGGTGGCCGACTTCAGCCCCATCGCCGCCACAGGCCTGCAGCTGCTCGGTGTGAGCGCCAAGTGACGCCGCACGAGACCCGCACCCGGGAGCTCCGGGGGCCCTCCCCCGCCGCTCCACCCACCCCACACGAAGGAATGAAATGAAATCGCAGATCCGCGGCGTCGTTCCGCCGCTCGCCATCCCGCTCAAGGACGGGGCGCTCGACACCGCCTCCCTGGAGCGCCACATCAACCGCATGATCGACGCCGGTGTCCACGGGCTCTTCGTGTCCGGGTCGTCGGGAGAGGTCGCCTTCTCCACCGACGCGCGGCGCGACCAGGTCCTCGCCGAGGCCCTCCGCGTCGTCGACGGGCGCGTCCCCGTCCTGGCGGGCGTCATCGACACGGAGACGGAAAGGGTCATCGAGCACATCCGCCGCGCCGAGGACTCCGGCGCGACGGGCGTCGTGGCCACCGCTCCCTTCTACGCCCTCGGCGGCGAGGCCGAGGTCGAGCGCCACTTCCGCCTCCTGGCGGAGAACACCGGATTGGAGCTGTGGGCCTACGACATCCCCGTGTGCGTGCACACGAAGCTGTCCCCCGACCTGCTGCTGCGCCTGGGCCGTGACGGCGTCCTCGCCGGCGTCAAGGACTCCTCCGGCGACGACGTCTCCTTCCGGTGGCTGTCCCTGGCCAACGAGGCGGCCGGGCACCCCCTGCGCCTGCTCACCGGCCACGAGGTCGTCGTCGACGGCGCCTACATGTCGGGCGCCGACGGCTCGGTGCCCGGTCTGGGCAACGTCGACCCCCACGGCTACGTGCGCCAGTGGCAGGCCTACGAGCGCCGCGACTGGGAGGCCGTGCGCGCCGAGCAGGACCGCCTGGCCGAGCTCATGCGGATCGTCCAGGTGAAGGGCGTCCAGGGCTTCGGCGCAGGGATCGGCGCCTTCAAGACGGCCATGATGCTCCTGGGCGTGTTCGACACCAACGAGATGCCCCGCCCGGTCGCCGCCCTGGAGGGCGACAACGTCGAGTGGGTCGCCTCGGTGCTCCGGGGCACGGGGCTGCTGGCCGGTTGACGGGGCCGGTGCGGGGGGCGGCGCCCCCCGCACCGGGAGCACGAGGAGGAGGCCGTGATGGAGGCCAATGGAGTCGCCCCGTCCGCACGGGGGCCGTGGGAACTTGAGGACGAGGGCGCGCGGGGGCCCGCCGGGCGCCAGCTGCTCGCCCTCGACATAGGGGGGACGAAGGTGGCGTGGGGCCTGGTCCGGGTCCGCGCGCGCCGCCTCAGCGCCTCCCAGCGGGGCTCGGTCCCCACTTCGGCCTGGGAGGGCGGCCCCGAGGTGGCGCGCCGCGTCACGGAACTGGCCCGGCGCCTCGTCGCGGACAACCCGGGCGTCGACGGGGTCGGCGTGGCCAGCGCCGGAGTGGTCGATCCCGCCTCGGGCGCCATCGTCTCGGCCACTGGCACGATGCCGGGCTGGGCGGGCACGCCCCTGGGGGCCGCGCTCGCGGAGGCGACGGGCCGTCCGGTGGCCGTCCTCAACGACGTGCACGCCCACGGCCTGGGCGAGGCGGTCCTGGGGGCCGGGCGCGGCTTCGGGACCGTCCTGTCCTTCGCGGTGGGGACCGGGCTGGGGGGCGCGCTGGTCCACCACGGGTCGGTGTTCCAGGGCGACCACCACATCGCGGGCCACTTCGGGCACGTCCACCACCATTTCGCGCCGGACATGGAGTGCTCCTGCGGGCGCTCGGGCCACATCGAGGCGTTCTGCTCGGGTTCGGGCATCGTCCGGTGGTACAACTCCCTGCGCGGCGGCGCCGACCCGCAGGCCCGCGACGGGCGGGGCCTGCAGGAGCTGGCCGATGGCGGCAACGCCCTGGCGGCCACGTGCTTCGAGCGCTCTGGCTACGCCCTGGGCGAGGCCGTCGCCTCGTTGTCGAACTGCGTCGATCCCGGTGCCGTCGTCCTGTCGGGATCGATGACCAAGTCGGGTCCGCGCTGGTGGGATGCGCTCCGGCTGGGTTACGCGGCGGGGGCGATGACGCCCTTGGCCGGCGTCCCCCTGCTGCCCGGCGCCCTGGGGGGAGACGCCCCCCTGCTGGGGGCCGCCCTCGAGTTCTTGTCACGTGAGCAATAGTGGCCGCAAGGCCAATCGTGGAAGGGAGAAAACCATGACACATCCGTTGATCGCTTCGCTGCGCGGCCGTTTGATCGTTTCCGTGCAGGCGTACCCCGGCGAGCCCATGCGCCACCCCGAGACGATGGCGCAGATCGCGCGCGCCGCTGAGATCGGAGGCGCCGCCGCGATCCGCTGCCAGGGGCTGTCGGACATCTCGGCCATCAAGGGCCGCGTGCAGGTGCCCGTCATCGGCCTGTGGAAGGAGGGGCACGACGGCGTCTACATCACCCCGAGCCTGCGCCACGCGCGGGCGTGCGTGATGGCGGGCGCGGACGTCGTCGCCATCGACGCCACCGACCGCCCCCGCGCCGACGGGCGCGACTACGCCCAGACCGTCACCGAGTTGAAGCGGGAAGGGGCCCTGGTCATGGCGGACTGCGGGTCCTTGGAGGACGCCAGGCGCGCCGTCGAGGCGGGTTCCGACATCGTCTCGACGACGCTGGCGGGCTACACGGGGGACCGCGGGAAGACCGAGGGTCCGGACTTGGAGCTGCTGGCCGGCATCGTCCAGGAGTTCCCCGGTGTGCCGGTGATCTGCGAGGGCCGCGTCCACACGCCCGGGGACGCCGCGGCGGCCATCGGTGCGGGCGCTTTCGCCGTCATCGTCGGCACGGGCATCACGCACCCCACGTCCATCACCGGCTGGTTCAAGGCGGCGGTCGAGGGGGCCCGGGCCTGACCCCGTGGCGGCGGACGGGGCCGGCCGCGTCCGCCGGAGGGGAGCCGCCGCGCCACCGCCACTGCCCGCATTCGTGTGGGCGGCGGCGGTGGCGCGTATCCGGCCCAGTGGGGGCCTGGGCTGTGGAGCGCTCGTGCGTGCGACGGTATAATTCCGAGACTTTGTGTTGTATTCATCCGGTATGTGGGATGGGGTTCAGTCGCCGGAGCGCAGTGAGTAGATTGGGGGTGCTTGCCCGTCAGCGCGGCGGGCGCTGGAGTGGTTTCAACGTGGAAAGAGGCGCTGGCATGGACGGTGTTGGTGGTGTTGATCCGGATTTGGAGGAGCAAGCGCGCGTGGCCGCGTCTTGGGGGACGGGGGATCTGGCGGACGCGTGCAGTAGCGGTCTCGAAGAGATCGGTGTGAGGCAGACGGCGGTGCGCTGGGGGTTCGAAAGGGCGGCGTTGCGGGTTAATTCGGCGTTCGCGCGGCTGTTGGGTGCGGTCAACAGTGATCTGGACGAGTGCGGTCGGGAGTTGGAGCGAATGATCAGCGCCTCGCAGCAGGTGGTTTCCAGTTACCTGGAGGACGAGGAGGCGATCGCCGCTGCTTTCAGGTCCATGGCGGACGCGCAGGGGCAGTCCGGCGCGCAGGCGGCGGGCAGTGCCTCCCCGCAGGACGCTAGTGCGTCGGCCGGGTCCGGCGGGGGCGGTTATGGGGCTGTTGGCTCCGGCGGGGACTGAGCGCGCTGGCGCGGCGTTCGGTTGGTTCAACGAGTCAGTGATCAGGAAAGGGGAAGCGCGATGAGTGGTTCGACCAAGCATGTGAGTGGGTTCTTCGATCGTTTGCGTTTGGTCGCGGATCTGGATTATTCCGATGCGGAGCAGGATCAGGCGTACGAGGCGGCGTTGGCGCGCATTGACGCCTGCGTGGAGCGCGTGAAGGCGTATGGGAAGGGGAATGGCTTCCATTCGCAGTTGGTGCGCGACGCCATTGATGAGCGGGTGGGGGATCTGTGCGCTCGGTTGGGTGCGGCGCGGGCGCGTTTGGTGGATGGGTACGAGGCGCAGCGGCGGGCCAGGGAGTCGATGACGCGGACGAAGGAGGCGTTCGAGACGAACGTGGCCCAGACGCTGTTGACTCCCGCTGAGATGGCGTGGCAGGTCTTGTACGGGGCGCAGGTGGCGCAGGTTCCTGTCCTGGGGACATTGGCGCATGCGACGATGGACACGTACTTCGCGGCGTTGGAGCGGGAGCGCAATGTCCTGCGCGAGGCGACGTGCCAGGTGATGCTCACCGTGTTCAACCAGGAGCTGGACGGGCACGCCAAAGCGATCCAGAAAGTAGCTGAGCGCGACTCTAACATTGCTCCTCCTAGCACGACTGCCCCAGTGCGGTCTGCGTCTTCCGGGCCGCAGGGAACGGATCCGTCCGGATCCGGCTACGGGCTCGGCGGTGTCGGTGGTGCTGTTGGGGGTGGGCCTGCGGAGGGCGGTCTTGGTGCTCCGGCTGTTGGCGGTGCGTGGTCCTCTGCCGCTGGCGGGGTGCTTCCTGGTGAGGAGTGGGCGTCGGAGGGGTTCGCGCGTCCGGGCCTGCCCCAGGACGCTCCGGCGCGTGTGGCGGTGGGTGATTTGGAGGGCGTGGGGTTGCAGGGGCGACCGATGAATGTGGAGGTGACGCCCAACGGCCTGGTGGGCGGGTACGTGCCCCCGTTTGCGGACCGCGCCTCGGATCCGCGTTGGGATCCGGCCTACCGGATCCCCTCTGAGGTGGTGGATGCGTCCAGGCGGGCGGCCCGTGGTGCTTTCGCTTCGGGGCCTTTGGGGGCGGGTTCGGCCATGGCGAGCGCGCGCGGGCTGATCTCGGGTACCGGTGTGGGCGGGGTCCTGTCCGCCTCGGTTGGGGCGGCGGCCGGGGCCGCTCGGGCTGGGGCAGCGGGCAGCGGCGGGCAGCCGGGTTTCGTTCCCGGGGTGCCTTTCGCGCCGATGGCGGCGGGGGAGGACAGTCGCGGACGCGGGGCGCGGGACCGTGGGCGCGCTGATGAGGACGAGGAGGAAGACGAGGAGCAGGTGGTCGACGGCCTGGACTGGGAGGTGGAGGAGTGCCACGAGCCTGTGTGGGATCCTGCCCATGGGCCGGGTTCTGCTGATGATGGTGTGGAGTTCGAGATCGATTGGGAGGAGTGGGAGCGGTGAGTGCGTGGAGGTTCCCCCCTGGCGGGAGTGGTGTGCTCCGCGTGGGGGCGGTGTTCGCCGTCGTGGCGGCGGTGGTGTGCGGGGGGCGGGTGCCCGCGTGGGGCGTCGAGGAGATCATGACGCAGGCGTATGTGGGCGTGCTGGGTGTTGACAACGCGGTGGCGCGGGGGCTTACGGGCAAAGGCGTGCGGATCGGGGTGATCGACAGACCTGCGGACACGTCGTTGCCGGAGTTGGCGGGCGCGGATGTCACGGTGAAGCAGATGTGCGACTTCACCACCTCCGACGTGCACCGTTCCCATGGGAGCGCGGTGGTGTCGATCCTGGCGGCCCGGGGCTACGGGCTGGCGCGCGACGCCCAGATCATCAACTACGCGATCCCTGGTGAGGGCGATGATTCGTCCAACTGCGGGAGCGGGTCTTCCGTTGGAGGTGCGATCAATGCGGCTGTGGCCGATGGGGTGAGGATAATTTCTATTTCTTTGGCGGGATACCTCAATGATGCTTTGCGTGAGGCTGTGGCGGGGGCGGTCGCCCGGGGTGTTGTTGTGGTAGTGGGCACTGGGAACTACGGCTCCAAGGATCCTGTTGTTTCTTATGCGTCGATGAATGGGACTGTGGGCGTGGGGGCGTCGGATCTGGGTGGGCGCATATCGGCGTACTCGAATTACGGGCGCGGGTTGACCGTGCTGGCGCCGGTGGAGGACTTCCAGTACCACGATCTGGGATCGGGGCAGGTGGTGACGGGTCCGGGCACGTCGTTCGCGGCTCCTATTGTCGCGGGGATGATCGCGGTGGCGATGCAGGTGTGGCCGGGTGCGAGTGGGGCACAGGTGGCGCAGTCGGTGGTGGGCACTGCGACGGTGGGGCCAACGGGGCAGGCACTGGTGAATTTCCCGGGGCTGATCGACACTGATCCGTCGGGGTTCGCCGATGAGAGTCCTGTGATGGACAAGTTCCCCGGTGAGGAGCCCAGTTGGGAGACGGTGGCGGATTACCGCGATGGGCTGCTGGGGACGGAGACCGTGTTCGACAACGACCCGTCCTACGTGTACCGGGGCGTGCAGGAGAACGTGGCGCGGGGCCACGCCGACCGTTCCGCGCTGGGCACTTCGCCGCGCTACCACCGCCGCGAATGAAACGAGTGGGCGCGGGGCGTCCGGCGTGTGCCGGGCCCCGGTCTTCGCGCGGTGTGGTGAGCGGCCACCTGGTGCGATTAACATCCAACAACGAGGAAGGGAGAACGCAATGACGGACGTCTATGTGGAAGCGGGCGACCTGGAAAGGTTGCACAGTGGGGTCGACGCGGTGGCCGACGGGTTGGCGCAGGTGCGCGTGGGGGACACGGCGGGGTACCTGCCCGCCGGGATGGTCGGCAGCGGTAGCGCGTCCGTGGTGATGGGGGCGTGTGACACGATCGACGGGCTGGTCGAGGGCGTTGTCGAGGCCCTGCGGGATTATTCGTCCAACGTCGGCGAGACCATCGCGCAATTCGTAGCCACGGAGGACGCCAACACTGTGGCGTTCCAGAACATTGCCAACTCTTCGGGGGTGAACTGATGGTCGCTTGGAGTGATGTCGTGCTCTGGCGCGCGGCGCACATCGAGACGGTCCAGGACGACGCCTCGGCTGCGAGGAAGGCGGCCAGGGAGCAAGTGCAGGAGTTGGAGGCCCATTACAGCCGGATCGCGTCCCAGGGGTTGGCGATCGACGCTATGCGGCAGGCCCTGTCGCGTGTGCAGGACGAGCTGGATCATGCGGTCAACGCGATCAGCGCGTACATGCTGGCGTGCGCGGAGGCCATTGACGGCGTCCGCGTGGTCGAGGCGAAGGTGAAGAGCGCGTTGGAGATCTCCGAGGAGATCGGCTGCACCATCTACGACGACGGCAGCGTCAGCATTCCTTACGTCGATTTGAGTGATGCGGTGAGATACGGAAAGGCAGCTGTTCTGCAGGGTAAGTACTCCGACTTGCAAATGTGCATTGCTGATGCTCTGTCGGTCGCCCGCAAGGTGGACGAGGAGTTGCGCAGGAAACTGCAGGAGTTGGCCGAGGACAGGTTCGAGCAGAACGGTCCGAAGGAGGGGCGCCACTCGGCGTCCCCGGGACTGCCCGACGACGCGGATGAGTCGTGGTCCCCGTCGGAGGTGAGCGCGTGGTGGGGCGCCCTGACCGATGCGGAGCGCCAGGCGTGCATCGAACGCGATCCTTTGAAGTACGGCAACCTGGACGGGATCGACATGGCGTCGCGGGACAAGGCGAACCGGATGGCCCTGTACGGCTACGACACGGGCGGGAACGCCAGTATCCGGTTGGGGAGCACGGGCCTGTTGCAGCAGGCGCAGGACAAGTTCGACCAGGCGCAGGCCGCGTACGACGATTGCGTGGGCGCGCACGGCCTGTTCAGTGACGAGGCCATGGCCCTCAAGGCGGAGCGGGACCGCGCCGGGAGGGATCTGGCCGACCTGCAGAAGATTGACGAGCGGCTGCGCAAAGGTGCCGGGGAGGATGGGACTCCCTTGTCCTTGCTCGCCTTGGACACGTCGGGGGAGCAGGTGAAGGCGGCTGTGGCTGTGGGGGATGTGGACCACGCCCAGCACGTCGCGAACTTCACCCCGGGCATGGGCACCAATGTGCGCGAGTCGCTGGACAACTACGTGGATGTCGCCGACCGCATGCGCGCGAATGCTGCGGATCAAGCAAAAATTGATAAGTCCGATGTCGCTGTAGTGGCGTGGTTGAACTACGACGCCCCGACGGACATCACGAAGACCTGGGACACGGATGTGGCCGGTACGGAGAAGGCACGCGCGGGGGCGGACCGTTTGGCGGGGTTCCTCACGGGTGTGCGCTCGTGGCGCGATGAGCAGGGAGGTTCGTTGCATTTGACCAGTGTGTCCCACTCCTACGGGTCCACCACCGCCGGTTTCGCGATGCGGCAGATGGGCGAGGGGGTTGTGGACGACCACATCTACCTGGGGTCCCCGGGCAGCGCTGCGTATACGGTGGGGGCGCTGGGGGTCGATCCCTCCCACGTGTGGGTCTCCGCCGTGCCCGAGGGCGACATGGTGCAGGGGATGGGTCCGGATGTGACCTTCGGACGGAATCCTGAGCAGCTGGAGGGCATCCAGCACCTGTCGGGGGACGCCACGGGGGCACAGGGGTACGATCCTCAGCCTTCGTGGCCTGTCGCGAACCACTCCTCCTACTTCGCCCCGCCCAAGCCGGGGGAGCGCAACAAGGCGTTCGATGACGTCTGCCGTGTCGTGGTAGGTGTGAAATGAGTGGCTGTGTGTTCGCCAGGGCTGCTGGTGTTCTTGTGTGTGTGGTTCTGTTGGTGTCGGGGTGCGGGTTGGTTCCGCGGTCGCAGACTCCGCAGGAGGCGTTGGGTGTGCCGCGGGCGGAGACGCCTTTTGCGCAGCGTGAGTCGATTGAGGAGTATTTGCGCACGGTGGAGCCCGCGATGGCGCGGTTCGTGCGCGCCCTCGCTGAGAAGGAGGGTGTGATCGGGGTCAATGGGCGGCGTTACTTCAACGCGTGCACTGATCGGGGGCCCGGTAAGGAGGAGGGGTGGGCGTTCGGGACCGAGCGGTTATTCATCTCGTCTTTGACGGACAGGGACGTCGAGGCCGCTGCGTCGCAGTATTTGTCGGTGTTGCCGTTGTACAAGGGGACGAGGGGGGATGTGCAGAAGGACGGGTCTTTTATCCTGCGTAGCGGGGATGCCGCCAATGGCGGTGAGTTGTCGGTCTACTATTTCCCGGATGATCGTTCCTCCATGCGCTATGAGTCGGGGTGCCGTCCGTCGGATGGGTCGATGGGGGACCTCAATGAGTACGTCCCGCCCACGGTCGAGGATGCCTTCCCCGATTTGGTGGTCTACCCGGCGTTCGACGAGGACACGAAGAAGCCGAACTCGCCCCCGCCGCCCCGAAGCGCCCCGGGCCAGTCCGGCCAGTCGGGTCAGCCTGCCCAGTCGGGCGGCTCCGATGACGGGTCGGGGGAGGACCAGTGAGCGCGCGGGGGAAATGGGGCGCGGTGGGCCGGTGGCGGGCACTGCGCCGACTCCGGCCGCCGTGCTTCTGCCCGCGCCACACTGGTTCCAGCCGTTGGGTTTCCGCATGCTCCCCACCGGCTCCAGCTGCTGTGTTTCCGCCCGCGCCGGGGTGCTCCAGTGAGGGGAGGTCTGGGATGACCAGTCGTGTGTTCGCCAAGGCCGGTGGTGTTCTTGTGTGTGGGGTTTTGTTGGTGTCGGGGTGTGGGTTGGTTCCTCGGTCGCAGACTCCGCAGGAGGCGTTGGGGTTGCCGCAGGCTGAGACGCCGTTCGCCCAGCGTGAGTCGATCGAGGAGTACTTGCGCACGGTGGAGCCCGTGATGGCGGCTTTCGTCCGGGCTCTGGCGGAGAAGGGCGGCGGGGTCATCGGCGTTGATCGGCGGCGTTACTTCAACGCGTGCACTGATCGGGGGCCCGGTAAGGAGGAGGGCTGGGCGTTCGGAACCGAGTTGCTTCACATCTCGTCGTTGACGGATGAGGACATCGAGGCCGCTGCGTCGCAGTACTTGTCGGTGTTGCCGTTGTACAAGGGGACGAGAGGGGATGTGCAGAAGGATGGGTCCTTTGTGCTGCGTAGCGGGGATGCCGCCAATGGTGGCGAGTTGCAAGTCAACTACTTCCCAGATGATCGGTCCTCCATGCACTACGAGTCGAGGTGCCGTCCGTCGGATGGGTCGATGGGGGATCTGAACGAGTACGTGCTGCCCACTGTGGAGGAGGCGTTCCCCGATATGGTGGTCTACCCGGCCTACGACGAGGACAGTGGGGCTCCGAACACGCCCCCGCCGCCCCGAAACGCCTCGGGCCATTCCGGGCAGTCGGGTCAGCCAGCCCAGTCCGGCGATGGGTCGGGGGAGGACCAGTGAGCGCGCGGGGGAGGTGCGAAGCGAGTGGCCGCCTGCTCGCCAGGGCCGCTGGTGCGCTCGCGTGTGCGGTTCTGTTGGTGTCGGGGTGCGGGGTGATTCCCCGGTCGCAGACTCCGCAGGAGGCGTTGGGCGTGCCGCAGGCTGAGACGCCGTTCGCCCAGCGTGAGTCGATCGAGGAGTACTTGCGCACGGTGGAGCCCGCGATGGCGCGGTTCGTGCACGCTCTCGCCGAGAAGGAGGGCGTGATCGGTGTGAGTGCTCAGCGTTACTTCAACGCGTGCACTGACCTGGGTCCTGGTAAGGAGGAGGGGTGGGCGTTCGGAAGCGGGATACTCTATTTCTCGTCGTTGACGGACAAGGACATCGAGGACGCCGCGTCGCAGTACTTGTCGGTGTTGCCGTCGTACAAGGGCGGGCGCGGGAAGACCCAGAAGGACGGGTCGCGGGAGTACCGCAGCGACGATGGCGCCAATGGAGGTGAGTTGCAGGTGGACTATTTCCCGGATGATCGCTCCTCTATGCACTATAAGTCGAGGTGCCGTCCCTCGGATGGGTCGATGGGGGACCTCAATGAGTACGTGCTGCCCACAGTAGAGGAGGCGTTCCCCGATATGGTGGTGTACCCGGCCTTCGACAAGGACACCAAGCAGCCGAACTCGCCCCCGCCTGCGCGGGGCGCCTCCGACCAGTCGGGCCAGCCTGCCCAGTCGGGCGGTTCCGGTGACGGGTCGGGGGAGGACCAGTGAGAGTGCGCCGGACATGGGGCGTGGTCCTCGCCGCCCTGCTGCTGGTCGGGTGCGCGCCCGTCTCGCCGCACGAAGGAGCACCGACCGCGCCACCGACGACGGGGGCGGCCTCCGCCTCGGGCGCTGCGGGGACGGATGACGGGCAGTCGGCCCGGCAGGGGGACGCCACCGCGGACGTGATGCGCGGGGTCACCCTCGACAGCGTCGATGACCTCGGCGCAGCGGAGCGGGCTATCGACGCGCTCCCCTTCACCGCCACGGTCCGCCTGGTCACCGACCCGGAGCGCGGCCCCGACGACTACCAGGAGGCGATCACCGCGCTGTCCTCCCGGGCGCGCCTGGTCGTGCAACTGGTCGACTCCACCGCCATGGCCGGCCTGGGAGTCGAAGAGGCCCGGTCGAGGGCGCGCGCCTTCGTGCAGCGCTACGCCGGACAGGTCGAGGTGTGGGAGGTCGGCAACGAGGTCAACGGCGCTTGGGCGGGCACCGGACCCCAGGAGATCAACGCGAAGGTGCTGGCGATGGCAGAGCAGGTGAGGGCAGCCGGCGAGCCCACGGCGATCACCGTGAACCTGTGGAGCCGCCCCGACTGCTACGAGGAGGAATGGGAGGACGAGGCCGCCTACCTCGCCACGGTTCCCGCGCCCCTGGCTGGAGCCATCGACTACGCGTTCCTCAGCGCCTATGAGACCGCTTGCGACCCCGTTCAGCGCCCCAGCGCCGCCGAGGTCGGGGACGCGTTGGAGGCCCTGGGCGCCGCGTTCCCGAAGGCCCGGCTCGGCATCGGCGAAATCGGAGCCCAACGCGGCGAGGACAGTGATAGCGGGCACATCATCTCCGAGCCCACGCGGGACGAGAAGATCGCGGTCGCGAGGCGGTGGATCGGCATGAACGGCCAACTCGCGCAGCGCTTCGGCGACCGGTACGTGGGCGGCTGGTTCTGGTGGTACTTCCGCCAGGATGTCGCCGAGGCGCCCGCGGGCGAGTCGATAGGCGGGGAGCTGGCGGACCTGCTGGGCGCCCTGTGATTCCGTGACTCCGAGGCGCCCGGTGTTCCTATGTGGGCGGACCGCTGCTCCTGCCGGGTGCCGGTCGGTCATGGTGAGCGGCCCTCCGGCCCTGTCGGGCGCCGGTCGTCTCCAGCGGGCGGCCCGCCGTCCCCTCTTCGCGCCGACGTCCCCGTTCTGCAGTCGACGGCGCGGCGGAGCGCCGCTGCACCCGGTCATGGTCGGGGTGTGGTGTCGAGGAGTGTTTGGACGAGGTCGGCGCCTTCGGGTAGTGCGAGGAGTGGGCGATCAGCGGGGTGGGTGTTGAAGTGGTCGAGGAGGGCGTCGAGCTGGGTGAGGGAAGTGACGGGGCAGTCGAAGATGACTGTGTAAGGGGGTTTGTCGGTTGTGGGGTCGGGGAGGAGCCTCGTGCCGAGGATGTCTGATGTTCCCACTCGGGTGTTGTCGGTCCAGGGGATGCGGACCTCGTCTTGCGAAGGAGAGGCTGTGAGGGTGAGTGCCTCAGGCGAGAGGAGGAGTGACTGTTTCGCGTGCAACGCCGCTCGCAGGCCCAGGTGGCGGTCCTGGGTGATGAAGTATCCTGCTGTTGCGGGACCGGTTGCCCACAGGAACGCGTGGACGGGGTAGCCGGTGATGAACCCGTAGACCATGGTCCCGGCGACGATCGCATAGCAGATGTAGGCCACAGTGATCAGAGTGATATGGATAATACCTGTTCCTGGTATTTCCACATGGTTTGTGAATACTGCTCGGGGCTTGCGGCGTGCCACGTAGGAGAAAGCTCCCGCGAGGAGAGCCAAGGGGAGGAGCATCGCGGTGACGAAGACATACCCGGTGCGCAAGTACTCGTAGTGCAATAACTTGTGCATGCCGACAAGCACTCCTACCCCCAACATGCAGGCGGCGGTGATCTTGGCTAGCAGCGGGCGAATCCGTCGCACCCTCTCATCGACCTCGGCGGGGCTCTTCGCCTCGGGCAGGCGCGTTGGGCGTTTCCTGTAGCGCATTACCAGTTGGCCAGGCCGAGGTGGTAGGGCAGGTGCCAGAAGAACGCGTCGATGCGCTCGCGCCATTCCAAGGGGACGGCGTTCGCGTAAGTAGCCCCTACGCCAGCGGCTACAGTAGCTCCGACCGCTGCCCCGATGGCAACCCCGGCCACAACACCTCCTCCGACGGCGGCTGCTCCTGCCCATGCGAATGGTGCCTCGCTGACGGCAGTGGTCACCGCTGCTCCTGCCGCTGCGCCGACCGCTGCGCCGACGGCTATTCCGGCGCCTTGGGCGAGGGCGGTTTGGCCGGGGGTGTCGGATGTGGCGATGTCGTAGGCCAGGGTCGCGTAGCCGATGCCCGCCACCGCTGTCCCCACGCCCTGGGCGCGGGTGCGCCCGGCGCGGAAGTCCGCCCTGGCTTCGAGGGCGTTCTTGACGGCCTCGTCCATGACGGGGCGCACCACATGGGAGGCCCCTTTGCCCTGCCTGCCGACTTCTGCGGCGGCCATCCCGGCGAAGAGCGGGCCGGAGCGGAGCGTCCCCTTGTCCGCCTCAATAGGAGTGAGTGAGGGGATCCGGAACCCGGGGCGTTTCCTGTAGCGCGTCATGGTTGACCGTCCAGCGTCCGCGTGGTTCTTTCTGCGCGCCCGGTCATGGTCGGGGTGTGGTGTCGAGGAGTGTTTGGACGAGGTCGGCGCCTTCGGGTTGTGCGAGGAGTTGGCGATCAGCGGGGTGGGTGTTGAAGTGGTCGAGGAGGCGGTCGAGTTGGGTGAAGGAGGTGGCGGGGCAGTCGAACTTGACGGTGTAGGTCAGTTTGTGGACTGAAGGGTCGGGGTGTATCTCTGTGCCTGTCGGGTCCGTCGTTCCTACGCGGGCGTTGTCGGTCCAGGGGATTCGGACCTCGCCCTGCAGGGGCGAGGCGGTGATGGTCAGGGCGTGGGGCGACAGGGTGAAGGACTGTTTGGGCATCAGAAGAGCGTGCAGGCTCGTGTGACGGTCATTGGCCAGAAGATATCCTGCTGACGCGGGACCGACCGCCCAGAGGAATGCGTGGACGGGGTAGCCGGTGATGAACCCGTAGACCATGGTCCCGGCGGCGATCGCGTAGTACGCGCAGACCATGAAGAACGTGACGAACCTTGCAGCGTTCGTTCCGGGGATCTCCACCTGGGTCGTGAACACCGCCCGGGGCCTGCGGCGGGCCACGTAGGTGAAAACGAGTGCTAAGGGGATGAGGGGGATGATCATCGCGGCGACGAAGACGTAGCCAGTGCGCAAGTATTCGTAGTGCAGCACCCTGTGCATGCCGACCAGCAGCGCCACGCCAAGTGTCATCGCGAGGACGAACCCGGCGAGAACTAGACCCGCGCGGCGCGTTCGTCGATCCGCCTCGGCGGGGCTCTTCGCCTCGGGCGGGCGCACTGGGTGTTTCCTGTAGCGCGTCATGGTTGACCGTCCAGCGCCCGCGCTGATCTTTCTGCGCGCCTTGTCATGGTTGGGGTGTGGTGTCGAGGAGTGTTTGGACGAGGTCGGCGCCTTCGGGTTGTGCGAGGAGCTGACGATCAGCAGGGTGGGTGTTGAAGTGGTCGAGGAGAGCGTCGAGTTGGGTGAGGGAAGTGATGGGGCAGTCGAACTTGACGGTGTAGGTCAGTTTGGGGATTGAAGGGTCGGGATGTATATCTGTGCCTGTCAGGTCCGTCATTCCTACGCGGGCGTTGTCGGTCCAGGGGATGCGGACCTCGCCTTGCAGGGGCGAGGCGGTGATGGTCAAGGCATCGGGTGAGAGGGCGAGCGACTGTCTGGGCATCCGGACAGTACGCGGTCCCAGGCATCCCGCCTCCGCCGTGACGTACCCCACTGTTGCGGGGCCGGTTGCCACTAGGAACGCGTGGACGGGGTAGCCGGTGATGAACCCGTAGACCATGGTCCCGGCGGCGATCGCGTAGTACGCGCAGACCATGAAGAACGTGACGAACCTTACAGCGTTCGTTCCGGGGATCTCCACCTGGGTCGTGAACACCGCCCGGGGCCTGCGGCGCGGCACGTAGGTGAGAACGACTGCCATAGGGATCAGAGGGGTGAAGAACGCGGCGATGAAGACGTACCCGGTGCGCAAGTACTCGTAGTGCAGCAACCTGTGCATACCGGCCAGCAGCGCCACGCCGAGCACCCCGCCGAGGACAACCCCGCCAGCGATAGGGCCCAGAAGGCGCGTCTTTCTATCCGATTCCGCCGGATCTTTCGCCTCGGGCAGGGGCGCCTGACGCTTCCTGTAGCGCATTACCAGTTGGCGAGTCCGAGGTGGTAGGGCAGGTGCCAGAAGGTCTCGTCGATGCGTTCGCGCCACTCCAGGGGGACGGTCTTCTCGTAAATCGCCCCCACACTGGCAGTAACGGCCCAAGCGGCGATGAGGGCAACACCAACCCCTGTGGCCGTCCCTAGTCCCACTACGGCGGCTGCTGGGGCCCCGCTACCGGCTGCGACCCCTGTCACCGCCGATCCGACTGCGCTGCCGACCGCTGTGCCGGCGGCCATTCCGGCACCTTGGGCCAGAGCGGTTTGGCCGGGAGTGTCGGATGTGGCGATGTCGTAGGCCAGGGTCGCGTAGCCGATGCCCGCCACTGCTGTCCCCACGCCCTGGGCACGGGTGCGCCCGGCGCGGAAGTCGGCTCGCGCCTCGAGGGCGTTTTTGACGGCCTCGTCCATGACGGGGCGCACCACATGGGAGGCCCCTTTGCCCTGCCTGCCGACTTCGGCGGCAGCCTTGTCCATCTGCAGCTCCAACATCTGGGCTTTCCTGGCGAACCCCTGGTCCACGGCGTCGAGCGCCAACTGCCACGGGCGGTCGACCACGCCCTGGACCTCCTGGTCGAGGTACTTCGCGAACAATAGTGTGAAACTCTCGACCTGCAGGGGCCGCAGGTACTTCTTGACCCATTCTTCCAAGTCCGACCAGACCCGTTCTACTCGGCGGTGGAGCTCCTCGTAACCCAGGACCTCCTCCTTCTTGCCCTTCCATATGAGGAAATCCTGGTCGTACGTCCACCACTCCGCGTGCGTGGCGTTCCGCGCGGGTTCTTGGGGCTCGGGCGGCAGCGGGGGCGGGCACATGATGTCGTAGTCGTCACGGATCTCCAGTCCGAGCATTTCGGCGTCGTGACGGATCGTCTCCATGTCCCTGTAGTGGTAGTCGAGCTGCTGGGCGTAGGCGCGCAGCACCTCATAAGCGCGATAATGACGGTCCGCCAACTTGCCGGCGGACAGGCGCAGTTTGCCCAGCATCTCCTCGTACGCGTTGGCCGCATCCCCCATCCAGTACTCCGGATTCCGCAGGAGGTTGCCGGTCATCTCGGCAACGGCGTCGGAGACCTTGCTGTACGCCTCGTAGAACCACGCCGCGACATCGCGGACGCTGTCGGGATTGCACGGAATGCGCGTGTCGATCGAAGTGGTCTGCACTTCCAGGGAAGTCCCGATCCCACCGGTGTCAGCCATGCTGCAGCTCCTGTTTCAGAGTCTCGAACGCCCCGGCCACGTTCTCCTCCGTTTCCAACTGCGCCACTATCAGGGCGCGGAGGTTGTCCTCGATCCTCCTGGCGCGCGAGGCGAACAGACCCAGATCCTCGTTCTGGGAGCGGATCAGATCGAGGATGGTGGCCTGTGCGATCCCGCCGTCGAGCTCGGTGGGCGCGGCCCTGCCGCACGTTTCCGCGTCCTCGGCGATGTACCCGTACTTCGTCGCCATGTTGCCCAGCAGGTCGAAGGTGATGCGCAGATCAGTGCTCATCGCGCCCGCCCATCCGCGCCTCCGGTTCGACGTAGTGGTCGACGCTCAGGTGGTCGAAACGCAGGTCCTCCTTGATGCGGGGCAACTGGTCCGCCATAATGAGCGCCCACCCCTGGTCTTCGCCCAGGCAGTCGAGCAGGCGGTCCAAGGACGTGTGCGCCAGCAGTACGCGCGTGCCGTCCTCCACATTCGCCACAACGACCTGTGCCTGCCCCGTGGAGTCCTGCCCCACCGGCACTTACAGGGCTGGAGAGGCCACATCCGGATGGGTATTACGCGACATGCCGTTCATAGGCTCAACCTACCACTGACCGATTGAGAAAAGGAAGCCCTTCCGAAGAACGGAACACGGTGTCCGCCCCCACCCCGGCTGTCCCCGCCCCGCCCGCGGCTGCGACTAGGCTTGTCCTCCATGAGCACACGCCTTTCCTCCCTGACCACGCTCCGCGTCGGCGGCCCCGTCGGCTCCTACACCGTGGCCGATTCCCGCGAAGACCTCATCAACCGGGTGCGCGCCGCCGACGCCGGAGGCGGGCCCCTGCTGGTCATCGGCGGCGGGTCGAACCTGCTCGCCGCCGACGCCCCCTTCAACGGGGTGGTCGTACGGGACGGGCGCCACGAGACGCGCGTCCTCGGGGAGGGCGGCTGCGCCGGGACTGCGGCGGAGGGCGGCGCCCCCGGCGGTGTCCTCGTGCGTGCCAGTGCCGGGACCCCCTGGGACGCCTTCGTGTCGTGGACCCTCGACCAGGGGCTGTCTGGGCTGGAGGCGCTGTCCGGGATCCCCGGCACAGTGGGGGCCTCCCCCGTGCAGAACGTCGGGGCCTACGGGCACGAGGTCGCCGAGACCCTCGACCACGTGCTCGTGTGGGACCGGCAGGAGGAGCGCGAGGCGCGCCTGAGCGCCCAGGACCTGGGATTCGGCTACCGCACCTCGGTCATCAAGCGCTCCCTGTCCGCCGACTGGGGGCCGACCGGGCGGTGGGTGGTCCTCGACGCCGTCTTCCGCCTCGAGCGCTCAGCCCTGTCCGCACCGGTCCTGTACGGCGAGCTCGCCCGCCGGATCGGCGCCCGCGCGGGGGAGAGGGCGCAGGCGCGCCTCGTGCGCGAAGCGGTGCTCGCCCTGAGGGCGGGTAAGGGCATGGTCCTCGACGACGCCGACCACGACACGTGGAGCGCCGGCTCCTTCTTCACGAACCCCATCCTCAGCGCCGACGAGGCGGACGCCCTGCCCGCGGGCGCCCCGCGCTTCCCCGCGGGTGACGGCCGGGTCAAGACCAGTGCCGCGTGGCTCATCGACCACGCGGGCTTCACGAAGGGCTTCGCGCTGCCCGAGGCGGGGGATCCGCCCCGCGCCTCCCTGTCCACGAAGCACGTCCTGGCCCTCACGAACAGGGGAGGGGCGGCGGCCTCGGACATCGAGGCCCTGGCGCGCGCGGTGCGCGCCGGGGTGCGCCGCGCCTACGGCGTCGACCTGGTGCCCGAGCCCGTTGCGGTCGGCATCGCCTGGTAGCCGCAGCCGCTTTCTTGGAAGCCGCAGCCGCCAGGGGGCCTCGGGCGTGGGCTGCGGTGACTGCCGATGAGGGCTCCGGGTGCGGCCGCCGGCGCGCGTTATCGGCATGAGCGCGCGTTGTCCGCACCGACGCGCGTTGTTGACACCAGCGCGCGTTATATCCCCCTCGCGGTGTCGACAACCCCCTCACGATGTCAACGACCCCCTCACGGTGCCGACAACGCGCGTCCACACCAGGGGGGCACCCGCGCCAGGGCCGGGCCCAGGAGGACTGCTCCGGATCGCGCACCGCCCCCTCGGAGTACGCACACAAGGACCCCGATTTAAGAAACACGCACCGCACACAAGGGCGGGATCAAGCCCTTGTGTGCGGCCCAGTGTTGCGTAATTCCCTCCCTTGTGTGCGACACCAGCGGACACGGACACCGAAAAAACGAAGCAAAGGGACGGACCGTGAAGAAAGGGGCGGTTGACCACCTGGGGAGCCGCGCCCGCACTGCCTGGGGTCCCGCGTCCGCACCCCTTCGCAGGAACCCCTGGGCCCCTCAAGCGGCTGCGGGCGGCGCCGCCAGCCACTCCTCGATCCGGGCGAACCAGCGGAGCTTGGAGGAGGACGGGGCCAGGGAGGCCTCGATGGACTGGCGCGCCAAACCCGCCAACTCGCGGTCGGACAACCCGAAGGCGTCGCGCGCCTGGGCGTACTGCTCCACCAGGCGCGAACGGAACAGCAGGGGGTCGTCGGCGCTGAGGGCCACGGTCGCGCCCGCGGAGATCAACGACGGCAGCGGCACCTGCGAGAAGTCCGTGTACACCCCCAAGTGGACGTTCGAGGTGGGGCACACCTCGAAGGCCACGCCCTCGGCGATCAGGCGGTCGAGCAGGCCCGGGTCCTCCGCTGTGCGCACCCCGTGCCCGATCCTGCGGGGGCAGAGGGCGGCCACGACCTCGCGGATCGACTCCGGCCCCGCCAGCTCGCCGCCGTGGGGGACCCCCACCAGGCCCGCGCGCCTCGCGATCCTGAAGGCGGGCGCGAAGTCCGCGGTGGCCCCCACCCTCTCGTCGTTCGACAAGCCGAAGCCCACGACCTGGCCCGGCCCGTCCCCCGCGTACTGGGAGGCCAGGCGCGCCAGCACCCGCGCGTCCAAGGGGTGGCGGATCCGGGAGGCCGCGACGATCAGCCCCACGTCCACGCCGGTGTCGGCCGAGGCGGCGCGCGCCTCGTCCATCACGATCTCCAGGGCGGGGGTGATCCCGCCGACCCACGGCGCGTAACTGGTCGGATCCACTTGGAGCTCGACGCGCACAGAGCCCTCGGCGGCCTCGTCCTCCATGGTCTCGCGCACCAAGCGCCGCATCGTCGCCTCTGAGCGCACCAGGTGGCGCGCCGAGTCGTAGGCGCGCTGGAAGCGGAACCAGCCGCGCCCGTCGGCGGGCATGTTCATCGGGTCGATGTACAGCAGGTGCGGGGGCAGGCGCACCTGCTGCTCGCGCGCGATGTCCACCAGCGTCGAGGGGCGCATCGCCCCCGTGAAGTGCAGGTGCAGGTGCGCTTTGGGCAGTGCGGCCAGGTCGCGGCGCCCCGGGGGAGTGGGCACGGGCGCTGTGAGGTCGGGGACGGCGCGGACGTCCATTCCCTCAGTGCTCACCCAGCCACGCGATGATGTCGCGGATCAGGCCGGGGCCCTCGGGCTCGTTGAGGAGCTCGTGGTAGGCGCCGTCGATGACGCGCAGGCGGATGTCGAGGCCGGGGTTGGCGGCCTCCGCCTCGGCGACGAAGTCCCGCGACGCCGCCAGGTCGGCCATCCGGTCCGCGGAGCCGTGCATCACGAGGATCGGCGTGCGGGCCAGGTGCGCGTGGCGCAGCACCTCGTCCCCCTGGATGACCATCGTCACCCCGGTGAGCAGTTGCACGCCGCCGTGGTAGCACAGCGGATCCGCGTCGAAGGCCTGCTGCACCCGCGGGTCGCGCGACAGGGGCGACTCCCCGCCCGCGGGTTCGGGCGGGCGGACCACCAGTGAGGGCAGCAGGCGCGCCAGCGGCGCCGCCTTGCGGGCCAACGAGGCGGAGGCGGGCGGCAGGGGGCGCATGGCGGGGGCGGACAGGACGGTGCCGCGCAGGCGTTCGGGGTCGATGAGCGTCGAGGCCGCGGTGACCACGCCGCCCATGGAGTGCCCGAAGAGGAACAGATCCGGCGTGCGCGCCCCGGCCAGCGCGAGTCGCCGCATCGCCAGGTGGTCGCGGATCAGCGCGCCCGCGTCCACGCGCCCCCGCGGCCCCCCGGAGGTGCCGTGGCCCGTGTGGTCGTAGAAGGCGATGTCGTAGCCCGCGCCGACCAGCGCTTCCTGCAGGGGCAGGTAGCGGCCCGAGTGCTCCCCGTACCCGTGGGCGATCAGGACCGTCCCCCGGGGGCTGCCGGTGTCGGCGAGGCGGCGGACGAGCCTGCGCGCGTCGGCGCTCATGACAGCAGCTCCTGGACGCGCCCGATGCCCTCGACCAGGTCGTCGTCGGCCAGGGCGTAGGAGAAGCGCAGGAACCCGGACCGGCCGAACGCCTCGCCGGGAACGGCGGCGACCTCCACCTCGTCCAGGATCAAGTCGGCCAGCTCCGAGGACGTGGTGGCGGTGCGGCCGCGGATCGGGCGGCCCAGCAGCGCCTCGACGCCGACGTAGGCGTAGAACGCGCCCTTGGGCGTGGGCACGTCCAGGCCGTCGATCTGGCGCAGCATGTCGATGATGGTGCGGCGGCGCCGGTCGAAGGCGGCGCGCATCTCGTGCACCGCGCCGAGGGGGCCCGAGACGGCCGCCTGGGCGGCGCACTGGGCGATGTTGTTGACGTTGCTGGTCAAGTGCGACTGGAACGAGGTGGCGGCTGCGACGACGTCGGCGGGCCCCATCATCCAGCCGACGCGCCACCCGGTCATCGCGTAGGTCTTCGCCACGCCGTTGAGGATGACGGCCTGGTCGGCCAGTTCGGGCACGAGGGCCACGATGTGGGCCGTCTGGGCGTCCTCGTACAGCAGGTGCTCGTAGATCTCGTCGGAGATCACCCAGATGCCGTGCTCGAGCGCCCACTGGCCGATCGCGGTCAGTTCGGCGGGGGTGTAGACGCTGCCCGTCGGGTTCGACGGCGAGCACATCAGGAGCACCTTGGTGCGCTCGGTGCGCGCCGCCTCGAGCTGGTCGACGGTGACCTTGTAGTCCTGGTCGGCGCCGGCGAACACCTCGATGGGCGTGGCCCCCGCCAGCTTGACGACCTCGGGGTAGGTCGTCCAGTAGGGGGTGGGCAGGATCGCCTCGTCGCCGGGCCCCAGCAGGGCGGCGAAGGCCTGGAACACCGCCTGCTTGCCGCCGTTGGTGACGACGACGTCGGCGGGGGAGACCTCGTAGCCGGAGTCGCGCAGGGTCTTGGCGGCGATGGCCTCGCGCAGTGCGGGCAGGCCCGCGGCGGGGGTGTAGCGGTGCATCGCGGGGTCGCGGGCGGCGCGGACCGCGGCCTCGACGATGTAGTCGGGCGTGGGGAAGTCGGGCTCGCCGGCCCCGAAGCCGATGACGGGCCGGCCGGCGGCTTTGAGCGCCTTGGCCTTCGCGTCGACGGCCAGGGTCGCCGAGGGCGTGATGGCGGTGAAACGGGCAGAGACACGTGATGCGGGCGTAGGAGTCATTTCCCCATCGTGCCACGAGGCGGCGCGCGGGAGTGGGCAGTGCGCAGAATGGACAGGTGAGCTACATCTCAACATGGGGTGCTTTGTCGGTATTCCAGTGGAAAGGGCGGCGCGTTGGCCGGGTCCGCTGGACAGTGCGAGCCCCGATCCCCTACACTCGCTCAGGCAGGTTCGCCTGCTTAGGGCAGTGGCGCAATTGGTAGCGCACCGGTCTCCAAAACCGGCGGTTGTGGGTTCGAGTCCCGCCTGCCCTGCCATACGGCTTCACCACAGGGAGGATTCAATGGCCAAGCACAGCGCCCCGAGCGCCGAGTCCTCGCGCAAGGACCGTGGGAAGGCGCGCGAGGGGAAGGGGGCGGCCCGCAAGGACCGCACCAAGGCCGGGGCGACCCGCAAGCGCGACGAGGCCGTGGCCGTGAAGGAGAAGAAGCGCGGCCTCTTCGCCCGCATGTGGCTCTTCCTCACCCAGGTCGTGGCCGAGATGCGCAAGGTCACCTACCCCACACGTTCCGAGACGTGGACCTACTTCGTCGTGGTCGTCGTCTTTGTGACTGCAATCATGGCTTTCACTGGTCTCCTCGACTTCGGATTCGGTAAACTGAGTGCACTGATCTTCGGCTGAGACCGACGAACCCGCCCGCAGCTCCTGCAGGCGGGTTTCTTCTACGGTCCGGCCCGTGCCAACCGCCAGGAGGAACCATGAGCGACGAGAACGCCCCCGGGCCCGATGCCTTCGACGGCCCCATCGCCGACGAGGGATTCGCCCCCGCCCCCATCGACATCGAAGCGGCCCAGGCGCGCGCCCTCGATGAGAGCGCTGAGGCCGAGGCCGACGGCGCCGCGCAGGAAGTGGTGGACCGCGCCATCGATGAGGCCGCGCAGGACGTGGCCGACGGGGAAGCCGCCCCCGCCCCGGAGGATGGTGCTGACGGGGAGGCCGCCCCCGCCCCGGAGGATGGTGCTGACGGGGGGGCCGCCCCCGCCTCGGGCGCCGAGGGCGCGGAACCGGACCCCGCCCCGGAGGACGACCCCGTCGAGAAACTGCGCCAGCGCCTGTACATGTCCCCCGGGGACTGGTACGTCATCCACACCTACTCCGGCCACGAGCGCAAGGTGAAGGCGAACCTGGAGCAGCGCATCACCACCCAGAACATGGAGGACTCGATCTTCAGCGTCGAGGTGCCCGACGAGTACGTCATGGAGTACCGGGGCACCGCGAAGAAGCGCGTGCGCCGCGTGCGCATCCCCGGGTACGCGATCGTCTGCATGGACTTCAACGAGGAGTCCTACCGCGTCGTGAAGGAAACGCCCGCGGTCACCGGATTCGTCGGCGACCAGCACAATCCCGTCCCGCTGTCCATCGACGAGGTCGTCATGCTGCTGACGCCCAACGTCCTCGAGGAGGCCGCGGAGAAGAAGAAGGACAAGCCCGCCCCCGTGCAGGAGATCCGCACGGCCTTCGAGGTCGGGGAGACCGTCACCGTCATCGACGGCCCCTTCGAGACCATGTCGGCCACGATCTCCGAGATCATGCCCGAGGCCCAGAAGCTCAAGGTCCTCGTCACGATCTTCGAGCGCGAGACACCGCTCGAGCTCGGCTTCGACCAGGTCGAGAAACTCGAGCAGTGATGTCGCGCACCCGGACTTGGGATCGTGTCCGGGTGCGCGTTACAATTCCCGTTTGTGTGCATTGGGCGCACTGTGCCCTCCTCGGAGAGGGCCGAGTGCCCCGCCGCCCCCTCGGCGGCGAGCCCGTTGGGGCGATGCGCCCCTGACCGGCGGCCGCCGGTGAGGAAAACCCGTAGAAAGACCCGTTTCAATGGCACCGAAGAAGAAGAAGGTTACCGGCCTGATCAAGCTTCAGATCGCAGCCGGCGCCGCCACCCCCGCTCCGCCCGTCGGCCCCGCTCTGGGCCAGCACGGCGTGAACATCGTCGAGTTCACCAAGGCTTACAACGCCGCGACCGAGTCGCAGCGCGGGAACATCGTCCCCGTCGAGATCACGGTTTACGAGGACCGCTCCTTCACGTTCGTCCTCAAGACCCCTCCCGCGGCGGAGATGATCAAGAAGGCCGCTGGCGTCCAGAAGGGCTCCGGCACGCCCAACACCGCCAAGGTCGGCTCGATCACCATGGACCAGGCCCGCGAGATCGGGCAGGCCAAGATGGCCGACCTCAACGCCAACGACGTCGAGGCCGCCGCCAGGATCATCGCCGGGACCGCCCGCTCCATGGGCATCACCGTCGAGGACTGACCCCGATTCCATTCCCCGTGGTAGGGCAGGCGCTGCCCGAAGCCCACGACTGCAAGGAGAAGAAGCAGAATGACGAAGCGCTCCAAGAGCTACCGCGCCGCGGCTGAGAAGGTCCACGCGGATGTGCTGTACACCCCCTTCGAGGCCATGAAGCTGGCCAAGGAGACCACCGTCACCAAGTTCGACTCGACCGTTGAGGTCGTGCTCCGACTCGGCGTCGACCCCCGCCAGGCGGACCAGATGGTCCGCGGCACCGTTTCCCTGCCGCACGGCACCGGCAAGACCGCCCGGGTCTTGGTCTTCGCCGTTGGTCCGCGCGCGCAGGCAGCCATCGACGCCGGGGCCGACGAGGTCGGCGGCGACGAGCTCATCGAGAAGGTCTCCAAGGGCTACACCGACTTCGATGTCGCCGTGGCCACCCCCGACCTCATGGGCAAGGTGGGCCGCCTCGGCCGTATCCTGGGCCCCCGCGGCCTCATGCCCAACCCGAAGACCGGCACCGTGACCATGGACGTGGCCAAGGCCGTCAAGGAGATCAAGGGCGGGCGGATCGAGTTCCGCGTCGACAAGCACGCCAACCTGGCCTTCGTCGTCGGCAAGGCGTCCTTCACCGCCGAGCAGCTCACCGAGAACTACGGCTCCGTCCTCGACGAGGTCCTGCGCCTCAAGCCGTCCAGCTCGAAGGGGCGTTACCTGCTCAAGGGCTCCGTATCCACGACCATGGGCCCCGGCATCCCCCTCGATGTCACCAAGGTCAAGGACCTTCTGGAGGGCTGAGCCCCCTTTCCGTCGGAAGCGCCGTGGGGCGCGGGCATTCGCGCCCGCGCCCCGCTCGCGTACTCCTGGCGTGTTCGGGCTCTTGCGCCCGCGCCCCGCTCGCGTCCTTCTGATCCTCCTGGCGCACCGGCCGGGGGAGGACGTTGACGCGGCTTCCCAGTCATGCCGGGCCCTCCTGCTTCGCACGGGCCGTGTCCGGTTTCCGGTGCTGCTTCAGGTCGGGTCGCTGTGCATTGGGGCAGGTAACGGTGCGTTGGGGCAGGCTGTTTGCCTGCCCCGATGTGGGCTAGCCTGCCCCATTGCCTGGTTGCGTGCCCCGGTGCTGCTTCAGGTCGGGTCGCTGTGCATTGGGGCAGGTAACGGTGCGTTGGGGCAGGCTGTTTGCCTGCCCCGATGTGGGTTAGCCTGCCCCATTGCCTGTTTTCGTGCCCCGGTGCGGCTCGCCGGGGTCCGTTTTCACAGCGATACCACGTTCTGCAAGCGTTATACCGCTTGCAAAGTGACGGTATCCCTTTGAAAACGTGGAATCGCTTGTGAAACTGCCCGCGTGCCACCTGGACAGGGCTGGTCGAGGGGCGCCCGCTGCCTTGGTGCTTGTGAGACTGTCCGCCTGCTGCCCTGACGGGGCTGTCGGACCCGGCCGCCGAACCCGCGCCCGGGCCGGACCCTTTCGCCCTTGGGGAACCGCCGTCACGCGATTCGGACCCGGCCGCCGAACCCGCGCCCGGGCCGGACCTTCTCGCCCTTGGGGAACCGCCGTCACGCTATGTGGGCTCCGCCCTCGCCGGTGCGAACGACCCGGACGGCGGTCACTAGGCCAGGACATTGAGCATAAAGATAGGCTATCCTAACTGCGAAGCGCATTCGATGTTAGTGGAGGCCGTCTCGTGACATCCGATCAACACCCAGCCGCGCCCGCGGATCCGGGCGCGAAGTACCGGGAGGGGCAGGCCGCCTTCAAACGCCTCACCCGCCCCATCGCCGTGCCGATGGCGATCAGCCGAGTCCTCGGAGTGGTGTACGGCGTGCTCGCCGTCGTCCCCTACGTCATCCTCGTCCACCTGGGCGGAGTGCTCCTCGAGGCGTGGGACCGCGGGGAGGGCCCCGACGCCGCGCGGATCGGCGCCATCCTCGCCTGGCTGATCGGCGCGTTCTGCGCCCGCCTCGGCATCTACTACGTCGCACTGCTCGTCACCCACATCGCGGACATCCGATTCGGGCACTACGTGCGCGAGCAGATCGTCCGCACGATGTCGCGGGCGCCGCTCGCGTGGTTCTCGGCCACGGCCTCGGGCAGGATCCGAAAAGCCGTCCAGGACGACACCCACGAGATCCACACGGTCATCGCCCATGCCCCCGTCGAGTCGACGGCGGCCGTTGCCAGCCCGCTGTCACTGGTGGTCTACGCCTTCGTCATCGACTGGCGCCTGGGACTGCTCTCCATCGCGACTCTGCCCGTCTACGCGCTCATCACATGGTGGATGACCAAGGACATGGGCCCCAAGACCGCCGAGATGGACCAGCACCTGGCCGAGGTCTCGGCCACCATGGTCGAGTTCGTGACCGGGATCACTGTTGTCAAAGCGTTCGGCCGCGTCGGCGACACCCACGGGCGCTTCCGCCGGGCCGCCGAGACGTTCTCCAGCTTCTACGTCGCCTGGTGCCAGCCCCTGCTGACGGGATCGGCGCTGGCCACCTCCGTAGTCTCCCCGGCAGTGCTGCTCCTGGTCAACCTGGGCGGGGGTGCCCTGCTGGTCGGCGCGGGATGCGTCACCCCCGTCCAAGTGATCGCGTGCTCGCTCATCGCCCTGGTCATCCCCCAGGCCATCGAGGTCCTCACCTCGACCGCCTGGGCCTATCAACTGGCGGGAGCCGCCGCCCTGCGCCTCGTCGAGATCCTCGACATCCCCTCCCTGGAGGACACGGGGAAGCGGGTGCCGGACGGCCACGACATCGTCCTCGACCACGTCTCCTTCTCCTACGGGGACCTGCTGGCACTCGACGACGTGAGCCTGACGATGCGCGAGGGCACGGTCACGGCCCTGGTCGGCCCCTCCGGTTCGGGCAAATCCACGCTGGCGACCCTGATCGCCCGCTTCGCCGATCCCGACTCCGGCAGCGTCGCCCTGGGCGGAGTGGACCTGCGCGACATCCCCGTCAAGGAGCTCTACCGCCACGTCGCCTTCGTGCTCCAGGACCCCCAACTGCTCGACATCCCGATCCGCGACAACATCGCCCTCGGCAGGCCCGGCGCCACCGACGAGGAGATCATGCGCTGCGCGGCCCATGCGGGCATCGCCGACTTCATCGAGTCGCTCCCAGCGGGCCTGGACACCGTCGTGGGCGCCGACACGGACCTGTCGGGCGGGCAGGCGCAGCGCGTGTCCATCGCCAGGGCGCTGCTGATGGACGCCCCGGTCCTGGTCCTCGACGAGGCGACGGCCTTCACGGACCCGGAGTCCGAGGCGGAGATCCAGGACGCCCTGTCAGAACTGGTCAAGGGCCGGACCGTCGTCGTCATCGCCCACAGGGCGGCCCCCGTGGCGGGGGCCGACCAGATCGTCGTACTCGAACGGGGCAGGATCACAGGGGAGGGGACCAGTGCCGAGCTGGCCGACCACCCCTACTACCGCGCCCTCGCGGGAACGCGCACTGAAGGAAGGAAGTGACAGGCGCATGGGATCATTCGTCGCCAACCTCAAGGAGACACTCTCCGAGAAGGGCAGGGAGTCCTTCCGGTGGGTCGTCGTCCTCTCCGTCGTCGTCGGCCTCATCCGGGGCGGGGCGCTCATCGCCTTCATCCCGGCCTCCAGTGCCCTCGTGTCCGGCCGGACCGTGTGGGGCCTGACCACTGGGGGCTGGGTCGGGGTCGTCGGCGCCTCCGCCGCCGCCGCTTTCGTCATCGAGTACGCGCTGTCCCTGAAGAACTACTCGGTCGCCTTCGACTTCCTGCGCTTCCTCCACATCGCGATCGGCCGCAAGGTCGCCGCCATGCCCCTGGGGGCCTTCACCCCGGACACCGCGGGCAAGACGTCCCGCCTTGTGAGCCGCGAACTCATGCTGCTCGGCGAGATCTTCGCGCATATGTTCTCCCCGGCCCTCATCGACGTCGTCACCTCGTTGACGATGCTGGTGGGGATCTGCGTGTGGAACCCGCCGCTGGGACTCGCTTGCCTCCTGGCGATCCCCTTCATGTGGGCGGCCGTCTGGGCGTCGCGCCGGGCCTTGGCGCACGAGGCGCGGCTGACCGAGCCCGCCGCTAACGAACTGGCCGGCCGCCTCGTCGAGTACGCCCAGAAGCAGGGCGCCTTGCGGGCGTGCGGGCGGGGTGACTCCTTCGACGCGCTCACCGCCGCCGAGGACGCCTACCAGCGGCGCGCCACCAAGGGCCTGTGGTGGGCCACCGCAGGGCAAGTCGTCAACGGCATGGCGGCCCAGGTCGTCGTCGTCTCCGTCGTCTACGCCATCGGGGCCGTCGCCGCGGGCGGATCCCTGTCGCCCCTGGAGGCGGTCGTCGCCATCGGCGTGCTTCTGCGCTTCATGCAGATACTGGTCAATATCGGCGCCCTGGTCTCTTCCTTCGAGACCCGCAGGCCCGTCCTCGAGCTCGCCCACGAGGTCCTGTCGACCCCCGAACTCCCCGAACCCGCCGAGTCCGCGCCCGTGACCGTTCCCGGGGAGGTCGTCGTCGACTCGGTGGACTTCGGGTACGAGGCGGGGGCCGGCGTCCTCCACGACGTGTCCTTCAGGGCCGCCCCTGGCACGATGACCGCCATCGTCGGGCCGAGCGGTTGTGGGAAGACCACGATCGCGCGCCTCGTCTGCCGTTTCTACGACGTGGACTCCGGGGCGGTGAGGGTCGGGGGGAACGACGTGCGCGACTACTCCACCGAGGACCTCATGGAGCAGTTGTCCATGGTCTTCCAGGACGTCTACCTCTTCGACGACACCCTCATCGCCAACATCCGCGTCGGGCGCGAGGACGCCACCGACGAGCAAGTCATGGCCGCGGCGCGCATGGCGGGGGCCGAGGAGATCGCCGACCGCCTTCCCCTGGGGTGGAGCACTCCGGTCGGCGAGGGCGGGCGCGCCCTGTCCGGGGGCGAGCGCCAGCGCGTCTCCGTGGCCCGGGCCCTGCTCAAGGGGTCGCCCATCGTGCTCTTCGACGAGGCGACCAGCGCCCTCGACCCGGAGAACGAGTCGCATATCGTGGAGGCGATGGAGGAGCTGAGGCGCTCATCGACCCTGATAGTCATCGCGCACAAACTCGACACGATCGCCTCGGCCGACCAGATCGTCGTGCTGGACGAGAACGGGCGCGTCGTCCAGATCGGCGCGCACCAGGAGCTCTACGATGCAGGTGGGCCCTACAGGCGGTTCTGGCGGGCGCGCGAGCGCGCCAAGGGATGGCGCCTGGTCTGAGACGACGCGGAAAGGGGGAACCGATGGGGCGCAGGACTGGGCCCAAGCCCTTTTTCAACGCCGACGACGTCGTGGACGCCGCCTACGCCGGGGGGCTGCACGTCATGACGCTGGCGGGCGTCGCGCGCAGCCTCGGCGTCGCCCCCCAGACGCTCTACCGCGTCTACCCCTCGCGCGACGCCGTGGTGGTCGCCTGCCTCGAACGGGCCGCCGCCACGCTATCGGCCCCCGATCCCGCGCTGCCCTGGAGCGACCAGCTGCGCGACTGGGCGGAGTCGGCGTGGCGGGTGTGCGAGGAGTTCCCCGGACTGGACGTCACCATCCACTCCTTCCCCTACCCCCACATCGCGGTCCTGCCCGTCATCGCCGCGCTGCGCGGGGGACTGGCGGACGCGGGCTTCCCGGGCGACGCCGACCTCGCGATCGACATGGTCGGCGACATCGCGGTCCTGGCCCATATGGGCGTCACGACCCGGGCCTCGGCCGCGCCCTGGCGGCGCAGGGCGGCTGCCAGGCGGGTGGAGGAGGCCACCGGTTCCCTGGACGCCGGCTTCAACATGAACGCCGGATGGCCGCTCCTGCGGGCCAAGGCGGCCGCGAAGCAGTGGATGGAGCGGAAAGTCGAGGTCGTCATCGCCGGGTTCGCGGCGGGGCCGCTGCCCCACGACAACAACCCCGCGCCCCGTAACGCCTAGAGTGCGTTCCTCGCGGAGTGAGGGCGCGGCGTTGCCGGTGCCACAAGCCCGGGTTGGCGCCTCCTTGGCCGGGGGTGCTACAGTATTCGGTGCCGAAGACCGTTGGTATCCGCTGCGCGGAGGGAAATCCAACGCAGGTACGTGACCACCTCGGTGGGGGAATACCAGCCCGACACGCGCCTGCGTGCCGGGTTTCTCATTACCGGCGGCCACGTAACTGGAAGGAGGACCATGGCGAAGTCCGACAAGGTGGCAGCAGTCGCCGAGCTGGTGGAGCGTTTCCGCGCGGCCGACGCTGTTCTGCTGACCGAGTACCGCGGCCTGACCGTTGGCCAGCTCAAGCAGCTGCGCCGGGGCCTGGGCGAGAACGCGACCTACGCCGTGGCAAAGAACACGCTGGCGCGCCTGGCCGCCAAGGAGGTCGGGCTCGACTTCCTCGCTGAGGACCTCAAGGGTCCCACGGCCATCGCATTCGTCACCGGCGAGCCCGTCGAGGCCGCCAAGACGCTGCGTGATTTTGCCAAGGACAACCCCTCCCTCGTGCTGAAGTCCGGTGCGATGGAGGGCGCCCAGCTCACCGCTGAGGCCGTCAAGAAGCTCGCCGATCTGGAGTCCCGTGAGGTCCTGCTGGCCAAGGCCGCGGGCGCCCTCAAGGCGAAGATCGCGCAGGCGGCGTACGCGTTCAACGCCCTGCCCATCAAGGCTGTGCGCACCATCGATGCCCTGCGCGAGAAGCAGGGCGAAGCGGCCTGACGAGACAGGCCCCTTCCCGCCGCCGGGCGGTGGCGCGGGAGGAACTCACCACCAATCTGCTCTCGAGCAGGCCAAACAGGAAGGATGCCACTCATGGCTAAGCTCTCCAACGACGAGCTCATCGAAGCTTTCAAGGAAATGTCCCTCATCGAGCTCTCCGACTTCGTGAAGCTCTTCGAAGAGACCTTCGACGTCGAGGCCGCGGCCCCCGTGGCCGCCGTCGCCGCGGCCCCCGCCGCCGACGCCCCCGCCGTCGAGGAGAAGGACGAGTTCGACGTCGTCCTGGAGTCCTTCGGCGACAAGAAGATCGCCGTCGTCAAGGTCGTCAAGAACCTGACCGGCCTGGGCCTCAAGGAGGCCAAGGACCTCGTCGAGTCCGCGCCCTCGACCCTCTTCGAGAACGCGAAGAAGGAGGACGCCGAGAAGGCCAAGGCCGAGATCGAAGAGGCCGGCGGCAAGGTCACCCTCAAGTGACCCTCCCGGTCTGATTCGTTCAGGCTCCCGCCCTGATGGGCGCACTGAACCCCGTCCCGCGCGAGCGGGGCGGGGTTCGCGCATGCCCGGGGGGCGCGTCCGGCTTGACCATGACGCGGCGTGAGGCATCAGGATCAATGGCATGAGCGACGACAACACTTTCTACACCGTCGGCGAGGTGGCTCAGCGCTTCGCGCTCACGGTGCGAACGCTGCACCACTGGGAGGCGCAGGGCCTCCTCGCCCCCGTCGAGCGGAGCTGGTCGAACTACCGGCTGTACTCGCCCGAGGACTGCGCCCGCGTGCAGAGGATCGTCATCTACCGCGCCACCGGCATGGGGCTGATGGACATCAAGGCGCTCCTCGAATCCGGGGAGTCGGGTGCTTCGCACCTCAGGCGGCAGCGGGAGAGCCTCGTCGCTCAACGCCAGCAGACGGACAAGATGATCGAAGCAATAGACCTACTACTGGAGGATGCGATGAACGGCAATGCGCTGACCGTGGAGGAGATCGGGGAGATCCTGGGGGACGCCGACTTCGCGGCCCACCAGGCGCGGGCTGAGGAACGCTACGGCGGCACCGACGACTGGAAGGAGTGGCACCGCCGCACCGCCTCGTGGCGGGAAGGCGACTGGCAGGCCAACGTCGAACGAGTCCAGCAGATCGAATCGGACATGATCGATGCGATCCGCGACGGCGTCGCCACCGACAGCGACCGGGCCGCCGAGCTGGTCGGCGCGCACAGGGAGGCCCTGAGTGAGTACTTCCCCGTGAGCCCCGCGAAGCACTACCTGATCTCGCGCGCATACCTGTGCGATGAGGGCTTCCGCTCCCACTACGATTCCCAGCAGGAGGGGTTCGCCCAGTGGCTGGCGACCGCGATCGAGCACGTCGCGCGCAACAGAGGCGTGGACACGGACAACCCCGAATGGAAATAAGTGGCCCTCGTCGCGCTGTCTGAGTGCTGGACCCGCGGGCCGCCCCGCGCCGCCGGGCAAGGCCTCTGCGGGTCCGGCACTCAGGGCCGCAGGGGACGGAGACGGGGAACGGAACCGGCCCGTTGGCGTGACGCGCGGCATAAGGGGATCGCTGTCTCCAAGTTGTCAGTCCCCTGGCCGCTCTGCTACTATTCTCTTTTGTCGCAATCCTGCGTAGCTCAACGGCAGAGCATCCGACTGTTAATCGGACGGTTACTGGTTCGAATCCAGTCGCAGGAGCTGAACCCCGGCCCAGGCCGGGGTTTTCGCTATACGGGCAGGGGGGGAGCCGTGTGGGTCGGTGTGGTGCTCCGGGTGGTCCGCCTCGGCCTGTTCGTCACCGCCCTGGTCTGCGTCGCTGTCGTCCTCTGGGCGGAGTGGAAGGACATCCAGGAGCGGAGGGAACGCGCCCAGCGGCGCACGGACTCGATCAATGAGAGCCGCTTCAAAGGCGCCCCCAAGAAGGCGGTGCGCCGCGAGCTCGACGCCCATATGGCCGGGTGGCGCGAACCGGACGGCGCGCGCCCCCGCGGGGCGCATCTCGTCGCCCCGGGCGCCCACCGGCTGCCCACCCGCATCCCCGTCGGCCGCATCGGGCGCTTCCTCGCTGGCGACTGGGTGCGCCCCACGTCGCCGCCCAGCCTGCTCGACACCGATCCCAGCGCCTGCGCGGAGGCCGCGGGGACCGACGAGGCGGGCGCCCCCGGCCTGCGCCTCGACGTGTGGACGGTCCACCCGAAGACCGTGAAGTCGCCGCGCCTCATGTCCTTCACCTTCGGAACGCGCGCCTGCATGGTGGAATTGCGGCAGTTCGCCACCCCCGGCTACGCCACTGCGGACCGCTCCGAGGTCCTGGGCTACGCCCGGGCCTTCATGCGACTGCGCTCCGACGGAGCCGATCCAGGAGGGCCCACGCGGATGCCCACCGCGTTGTTCGGGCCTCCGGGCGCGCCCCTGGGGCCCACTTCGAAGTACATGCGGGTCATCGGGGAGTCGCTGACGCAGGAGGGGCCCTTCGCGACCGCCGTCCACGAGGGCACGTGGCACGCGATCGACATCGGGTTCCACCGCGCGGAGTCGGCCGACTGGCGGCTGGTGGGCCGCCTGCGCCTGCTGGACGCGGGCGGGCTGGTGCTGGCGTGCCCGAGCCCCGACGGGACCTGCGCGATGGCGCCCGTCGACCCGGAGGACCTGTTCTGGGCGCTGGAGGGGGCTATCGGGGAGCTGGACTCCGACGGGCGCGCGATGCCCTCCAGCGCTGGCGGGGCGGGCGCTCCGGCCGGGACCGCTGGCGCTGGCGCGCCCGCCGCCGTGCGCGCCCTGCTGGAGG
>NZ_CP017298.1:2112114-2122633 GCF_001746855.1 Pauljensenia hongkongensis
CCCTTCCGACGACGGGGAGGGCGGCCGCATTGGACGATGAGCGCGTGGAGGCGGTCCTGCGCCTCGTCGAGGCGATCCCCGAGGGCAGGGCGACCACCTACGGCCGCATCGCCGCGGCGTTCGGCACGGGCCCCCGGGTGGTCGGGCGGATCATGCGCGACTGGGGCGGATCCGTTCCGTGGTGGCGGGTCGTGAACGTTCACGGAACTTTTCCGACAAGTGTGCGCGGGGAAGGGATGGAGCACTGGGAGCGGGAGGGGATGCCCGTTGATGCGGAGCGGGGCCGCCTGCTCCTGGAAGCCTGTTCGATCGAAGAGGACTGGCTGGTGGCAACGGCGGCGCGAATCCTCTCCGACCTGCGGAAACACTCTGATTCTGGAGAGGGTTCCAGGCGCGGGCGGTAACGGCTGGGTAACGTGGGGCACGTTTCGATTCGACTCTTCGGCCCATGTGCTCTATCGTTGTTCCTACGCCAATGAGGGCGACCCCTCAGACGCGATTCCGTTAGCGTTAACGAGACTGAGGGGACACGCTCCAGGAACGTAGAAGTACCTGGTCCCAAGGGGTGAGAAGTGACAAACCTACTAGAACTCAAGGGGATCTCCAAGACCTTCCCAGGCGTCAAGGCGCTGTCCGACGTGGACCTCGACCTTCGACCCGGCGAAGTCCTGGGGCTCTGCGGTGAGAACGGCGCCGGCAAGTCGACGCTGATGAAAGTCCTCACCGGTATCCACAAATCCGACCCGGGCGGCGAGATCTGGCTGCAGGGCGAGCAGGTGGACATCCAGTCCCCCGAGCACGCCCGCGACCTCGGCCTGTCCATCATCCACCAGGAACTCAACATCGTTCCTGACCTGACCGTCGCCCAGAACCTCTACCTCGGGCGCCATGAGTCCTCGAAGTGGATGTACGTGGACGACCGCAAACTCGTGCGCGACGCCCGTGAGCTCTTCGAGCGCCTCAACATGGACATCGACCCCACCGCGCGCTGCCGCGACCTGCCCGTCGCCCGCCTCCAGATGGTCGAGATCGCCAGGGCCCTGTCCTTCGACTCGAAGATCCTCGTGATGGACGAGCCCACGGCGCCGCTGACCACCACCGAGACGGAGGCGCTGTTCTCACTGGTGCGCGACTTCATCACCCCCGAGACGGGCCTGATCTTCATCACGCACCGCATGCCCGAGCTCACCGAGCTCACCGACCGCATCTCGGTGCTGCGCGACGGGAAGTACATCGGGACCGTCGAGACCGCCGCCACCCCCATGTCCGAGGTCGTCAAGATGATGGTCGGCCGCGAGGTCCCCGCCGACGCGCGCCCCACCACCAAGCCGATCTCCGACGAGCCCGTCCTCGAGGTGGAGCACCTGTCGACCGCCAAGGTGGTGCACGACGTCTCCTTCGAAGTGAAGAAGGGCGAGATCTTCGGATTCGCGGGCCTGGTGGGAGCCGGGCGCACCGAGGTCGCCCGCGCCCTCTTCGGGGCCGACCCCCACACGGAGGGGGTCATCCGCATCCACGGGGAGGAGGTGTCGATCAAGAGCGCCACCGACGCCGTCGAATTCGGGATCGGCTACCTGTCCGAGGACCGCAAGCAGTACGGCCTGCTGCTCGACAAGGACATCTCCTTCAACACCTCGCTGGCGACGATGGACAAGTTCACCAAGGCGGCCATCGTCAACGCCCGGAAGATCCGCGCGGTCGCCCAGGAGTACGTGAAGAAACTGCGCACCCGCACCCCCAGCGTGGACGTCGACGTCCGCAGCCTGTCGGGCGGCAACCAGCAGAAGGTCGTCGTCGCGAAATGGCTGGAGCGCGACGCGGAGATCCTCATCTTCGACGAGCCCACGCGCGGCATCGACGTCGGCGCCAAGGACGAGATCTACACGCTGCTGGAGAACCTGGCCTCGCAGGGCAAGGCGATCATCGTGATCTCCTCCGAGCTCCCCGAGGTCCTGCGCCTGGCCAACCGGATCGCCGTCATGGCGCACGGCCGGATCATCGGCGTCCTCGACAACGAGGAAGCCACCCAAGAGAACATCATGGAACTGGCCACCGTCGGTCAGGAACAAGCGAACGGAGAAGTCGCGTGAGCACCGCAGACGACAACAGGGGCCTGGAGGCCCCCTCGCCTTTCACCACTTTCCTCAAGAGGAACATGCAGCTGCTGGTCGTGACGGCCGCGCTGGTGGTCATCCTCCTGTTCTTCTCGATGGCGGCGCCCAACTTCGCGAAGCCGACGATCTACCTCGACATCGTCCTCCAAGCCGCGTTCACCGGCGTCATGGCCCTGGGTGCGACCTTCGTGATCGCGACATCGGGCATCGACCTCTCCGTGGGCACGGGCCTCAGCTTCGTCGCCGTCATGGCCGGCATCTTCCTGGCGGGCGACAAGATGAACCTGCCGCTCGGCCTCGGCCTGCTGCTGACGATCCTGGTCGGCGCCGCCGTCGGCCTGGTGAACGGCTTCAACGTGTCGATCCTGGGCCTGCCCCCCTTCATCGCCACACTCGCGATGATGATGGTCGCCCGCGGCCTGGCGCTGGTCATCTCGCAGACCCAGTCCATCACCATCAAGAACGCCGCGTACAAGAAGCTGGCGACCGGCGAACTGATCCCCTATGTCGCCAACGCGGCGCTCATCTTCGTCGTCCTCACGGTCGTCGCCACCTTCCTCATGAACAAGACCCTGCTCGGCCGCTACGCGCTGGCCATCGGCTCGAACGAGGAGGCCACCCGCCTCTCGGGCGTCAACGTGCGCCTGTGGAAGATCATCATCTACGTCGTCGCCGGCGTGTTCATGGCCATCGGCGCCATCCTCTACTCGGCGCGTTCGGGCCTGGTCCAGCCCGCCGAGGGCGTGGGCATGGAGCTCAACGTCATCGCCGCGGCCGTCATCGGCGGCACCTCGCTGTCGGGCGGCCGCGCCTCGATCCCCGGCGCGCTGGTCGGCGCGCTCATCATGGAGACCCTGAAGAAGGGCCTCATCATGATGAGCATCGCGCAGGACTACCAGTACGTTGTGACCGGTATCGCGATCCTCCTCGCGGTCGCCGTGGACAATATCCGCCGCGCTCGTGAGAACGCGGCCTGACCCATCAACCTTCGATCCAATGAACTCGGACAGAGATGTCCACCGTCCTTTGGCCGGGGCGCCCCCGACCAAAACCATGAAAGGAAAACCAATGCGACCCATCGGACGTATCGTCGCCGTCGCCGCCGTCGGCACCATGGCCCTGGGCCTCACGGCGTGCTCGCGGTCGGAAGACACCTCGTCGACCAGTGGCTCGTCGGGCTCCAACGCCCCGGCGGCGAAGGTCGAGTGCGCCTCGGACAGTGGCGAGGAGTGGGAGAAGTCCATCAAGGAGGGCGACGGCTCCCAGACCATCTACCTCGTGTCCAAGGGTTTCCAGCACCGCTTCTGGCAGGCCGTGAAGGAGGGCGCCGAGGAGGCGGGCAAGGCCTGCGGCTACAAGATCCAGTTCGTCGGCCCCCAGAACGAGAAGGCCGTCACCGAGCAGACCGACCAGCTGAACACGGCGTTCTCGTCCAAGCCCGCGGCCATCGGCTTCGCGGCGCTCGATTCGGCCGCCGCGGCTGAAACGCTGGACAAGATCAAGGCCGAGGGCATCCCCGTCGTCGCCTTCGACTCCGGCGTCGACTCGGACATCCCCGTCACCACTGTCCAGACCGACAACTACGCCGCTGCCGGAGAGGCCGCGAAGCACATGATCGAGATCCTCGGCGACAAGCAGGGCTCGGTCGGCATGGTGTGCCACGACCAGACCTCCACCACCGGCAAGCAGCGTTGCGCGGGCTTCAAGGACTACTTCGAGAAGAACGCCCCGTCCAACCTCACGCTGGTCCAGGAGCAGTACGCGGGCGAGGTCGGCCTGGCCGCTGACACCGCCAAGGGCATCATCCAGGCGAACTCGGACATCGTCGGCATGTACGGCTCCAACGAGGCCGCCGCCTCGGGCGTGGTCCAGGGCGTGTCCGAGTCCGGCAAGTCCGACGTCACGATCGTCGGCTTCGACTCCGGCAAGCCGCAGCAGGACGCCATCAAGGACGGCTCCGAGGCCGGCGCGATCACCCAGTCGCCCAAGCGGATGGGCGAGCTGACCGTCAAGGCCGCGATCGCGGCGATCAACAAGGGCGAGCTGCCCAACGTGATCGACTCCGGTTTCGCCTGGTACACGAAGGACAACATCGCGGACTCCTCGATCGCCCCCAACCTTTACGAGTGACGGCTCCCGCCGTCCGCGTGGGACGAGGCCGGGGCTGAGCACGGCCCAGCCCGGTCCCCCTGGGGCCCGCCGCAGCGCGGGCCCCAGGACAGGCCGAACGAACCAGCACCAATGGATCCGAGGGGGCGCGCGCCCCCGCAGACCACAATGACAACTTCATGGAGGGATGAAGGGACATGACGCAACACCCCCGTATCGGAATCCGACCCACTATCGACGGGCGCCGCAAGGGCGTCCGGGAGAGCCTCGAGGACCAGACCATGGGCATGGCCCGCGCGGTCGCCGGGCTCTTCACCGAGAACCTGCGCTACCCGGACGGCGAGCCCGTCGAGGTCGTCATCGCCGACACCACGATCGGGCGCGTCCACGAGGCGCAGGCCTGCGCCGCGAAGTTCAAGGAGAACAACGTCGGCCTGACCGTCACGGTCACCCCCTGCTGGTGCTACGGCACCGAGACCACGGACATGGACCCCGCCATGCCACACGCCATCTGGGGCTTCAACGGCACCGAGCGCCCCGGCGCCGTGTACCTGGCGGCCGCGCTGGCCGGGCACGCCCAGATCGGCATCCCCGCCTTCGGCATCTACGGCGAGCACGTGCAGGACGCCGACGACTCCTCGATCCCCGAGGACGTGCGCACGCGCCTGCTGGACTACGCCACCGCCGGCCTGGCCGTCGCCCAGATGAAGGGCGAGGCCTACCTGTCCATGGGCTCGGTGTCGATGGGCATCGCCGGCTCCGTCGTCAACCCCGAGTTCTTCGGCGCCTACCTGGGCATGCGCAACGAGTACATCGACATGAGCGAGTTCACGCGCCGCATCGACGAGGGCATCTACGATCCCGACGAGTACGAGCGGGCCTACACGTGGATCCGCGAGAACTTCAAGCAGGGCAAGGACTGGAACCCGCCGGAGTGGCAGTACCCCGACAAGCACGAGGACTGGTGGAAGTTCGTCACGAAGATGACGCTCATCGCCCGTGACCTCATGCACGGCAACCCGCGCCTGGCCGAGCTGGGCTTCGAGGAGGAGGCGGGCGGCCACGGCGCCATCGCCGCGGGCTTCCAGGGCCAGCGCCAGTGGACCGACCACTTCCCCAACGGCGACGTGCTCGAGACCATCCTGAACACGAACTTCGACTGGACCGGCATCCGCCAGCCCTCGGTGGTCGCCACGGAGAACGACTCCCTCAACGGCGCGTCCATGCTCTTCGGCCACCTGCTGACCAACACGCCGCAGATCTTCTCCGACGTGCGCACCTACTGGAGCCCGGAGGCCATCGAGAAGGCGACGGGCTGGAAGCCCGAGGGCCTGGCCGCAGCCGGCCTGCTCGACCTGCGCAACTCCGGTTCCACGACCCTCGACGGCGCCGGCAGGGCGACGCGCGACGGCGAGCCCGTCATCAAGCCCTGGTACGAGCTGACCGAGGAGGACCGCGAGGCCACCCTCGCGGCCACGACCTTCCACCCGGCCTCCACCGGCTACTTCCGCGGCGGCGGCTTCTCCACCCACTTCCGCACCTCCGGCGGCATGCCCATGACCATGTGCCGCATCAACCTGGTGCGGGGCCTGGGACCGGTCATGCAGATCGCCGAGGGCTACTCCGTGGAGCTGCCCGACGAGGTCGCCTTCACCATCGAGGAGCGCACGAACATCGAGTGGCCCACCACCTGGTTCGTCCCGAACCTCACGGGCGAGGGCGCGTTCAAGAGCGTCTACGACGTGATGAACGCGTGGGGCGCCAACCACGGCGCCATCAGCTACGGCCACATCGGCGGGCAGCTGATCACCCTGGCGTCCATGCTGCGCATCCCGGTCAACATGCACAACGTGCCCGAGGAACGGGTCTTCCGGCCCAAGGCCTGGTCGCTGTTCGGAACCGAGTCCCCGGAGGGCGCGGACTTCCGCGCCTGCCAGAACTTCGGCCCGATGTACCGCTGAGAGCCGGGGGACTCCCCCCGATCTGAGTGCTGCGGCGCGGAGCGCCACGGCTCCGCGCCGCAGCACCCGGCCCCCGCGCACGCGCGGGGCACCGGCCCGGCCAAGGGCCGCCTCCGCACGGAGTACCCGGACACAGGGGTCCGGGAGCATAATGGCATTCCCGCCCTCGCCGCACGGGTGGTGGCGGGTGAGAAAGGGAACCCACGATGACCACCGTACTTGCCGTAGACCTCGGATCCGCGTCGGGGCGCGTACTCGCCGGCACTTTCGCCGACGGGCGCGTGGAGGTCGCCGACGTCCACCGTTTCAAGCACCAGGCCCTGCGCGACGGCGCCCGCCTCACATGGGACGTCGAGACCATGTGGGAGCAGACCGTCATCGGGCTGCGCAAGGCCGTCGCGGCCCACCCCGACGCCGTCTCCGTCTCCATCGACACGTGGGGCGTGGATTTCGCCCCACTCGACGCCGACGACGAACTGGTCGGCCCTGTCCGCGCCTACCGCGACGAGCGCACATCCCGCACCCTCGGGGAGTTCCGCTCCCGCCTGGGCGACCGGGAGTTCTTCGACCTCACGGGCCTGCAGCCCGCCACCATCAACACCGCGAACCAACTGGTCGCCCTGCTCGTCGAGGAGCCGGAGCTGGCCGCCAGGGTCGCGTCGGTCCTCTACCTGCCCGACTACTTCGCGTGGCGCCTCACCGGCGTCAAGGGCTGGTCGCGCACCATCGCCTCCACGTCCGGCCTGGCCGAGCCGGGCGCCGGGCGGTTCTCCGACGAGGTCTTCGAGCGCCTCGGCATCCCCCGGCGATGGGTGGGGGGCATCAGCGCCGACCGCACCGTCGTGGGGCAGTGCTCCGTCCCCGGCCTGGAGGGCCTCACCGTCGTGCGCGGCGGCGCCCACGACAGCGCGTGCGCGGTCCACGGCCTGCCCATCGACGAGGGGAAGCGGGCCTACTTCCTCTCCTGCGGCTCGTGGTCGGTCCTGGGCGCCATCGAGGACGCGCCCCTGATGTCGGACGCGGCCTTCGACCTGGGGATCACCAACGAGGCGCGCACCGACGGGGGCGTGCGGCCGCTGTTCAACATCACCGGGATGTGGATCCTCCAGGAGATCCAGCGCCAGTGGGAGCGCGAGGGGACGCCGACCGACACCGACGAACTGGTCGCCCGGGCCCGCCAGTGCCCGCCCGCCGCCGCCTACTTCAACCCCGACGACCCCCGCTTCGCCGAGCCCGGCGACATGCAGCGCAAGATCGACGAGGCCCTGGCCGCCCAGGGGGCGCCCCTTCCCCAGTCGATGCCCGAGTACGTGCGCGTCATCATCGAGTCCTTCGCCCACCGCTACGCCCGCGCCGTCGGCGAGCTGACCGAGGCGACGGGGCGGGCCCCCGACCAGCTCAACCTGGTCGGCGGCGGCGCCCGCAACCGGCTGCTGTGCGACCTCACCGCCTCCCTCGCGGGGATCACGGTCGTGGCGGGGCCCATCGAGGCCTCCACCTTCGGTTCGCTGCTCGCCCAGCTCGAGGCCCTGGGGGAGCTCGACCCCGCCGACCGCCCGTCTGTGATCGCGGCGAGCGCCTCCACGCGTGTCCATGTCCCGCAAGCCCGCTAAGAAGGTCTCGCTGGCTGACATCGCGGCGATGGCGGGGGTGTCGACGAACACCGTGTCCCGCGTGGTGCGCGGCGACCCCGAGGTGGCGGACAAGACCCGCAAGCGCATCGCCGCCCTCATCGATGAGATGGGGTACGTGCCGAACTACGCGGCGCGGGCGCTGGCCTCGAACCGCACGGGGGTCCTCCACGTGCTGCTGGCCGCCCCGATGTTCCACGGGCACGGGCGGGTGCTGCTGGCGGTGCTCAACGCCTCCAGCCAGGCGGGGTACCACGTGTCCCTCTCCTACGCGTACTCGCCCGACGGGCGGCTGCGCTCGGACATCGCGCCCTTCGACGTCGATGGCGTCGTGATCCTGGGGGGCCAGGATCCCACGGTGGAGATGGCGGTCGCCGTCGGCCAGAGGGTCCCCACGGTGCTGGTCCTCACTTCGGAGAAGGGGCTCGACGGGGTCTCCACCGTCGCCATCGACAACGTCCGCGGCGCGCGGATCGCCACGGAGCACCTGCTGGACCAGGGGCTCATCGACGTCGTCCACATCTCCGGGCCGGAGGGGTGGTCGGACGCGGTCATGCGCCGCATCGGGTACCAGCGGGCCTGCGCCGAGGCGGGGGTGCGCCCGCGCGTCCTGGTGCCGGACTCGTGGGACTCGCGCGACGGCTACGACGCGATGCGCGCCCTGAACCGTCTGCCCCAGGGCATTCAGACGGCGAACGACCAACTGGCCCTGGGAGCGATGCGCTTCATCCACGAGAAAGGCGGGACGGTCCCCGGGGACGTGCGCGTCGTCGGCTTCGACGACATCGACGGCGCGGACTCCTACGCGCCGCCGCTCACGACGATCCACCAGCCCTTCGACAGGCTGGGCCGCACGGCCGTGCGCCTGGTCCGCTCCATGATCGACGGGGGCAGGCCGCAGGACATCACGATCGACCCCGAGCTGGTCATCCGGGCCAGCTCCATACTATGAAAGGAACCACAGTGCTGTACGGACCGATGACCCACCCGCAGTTCCTGCGCGCCCTGGCCACCGCCGGCCACGGCTCGAAGATCCTGCTGGCGGACGCCAACTACCCCCACAAGACGGGGGTGGGGCCCGCCTGCGAGCTGGTCTCGCTCAACTACGCCCCCGGGATGCTGGACGTGATCCAGGTGCTCCGGGTCCTCAAGAGGACGATCCCGATCGAGAGCGTGGAGATCATGGTCCCCGACCCCGCCGCCGAGCCGGTGGGGATCCCGATCCACGACGAGTTCAAGGAGGAGCTGCCCGATGTGGAGTTCTCCTCGCTCACGCGCTTCGACTTCTACGACGCGGCCCGCTCCGAGGACGTGGGGATCGTCGTCGCGACGGGGGAGCAGCGCCTGTACGGGAATCTGCTGATCACGGTCGGAGTGCGCCAACCGGACGAGTGAGCGCTTTCGTTTGATTTTCGTTTTCCCATGTGGGCGGCGCTGCTGGCGCCGCCGCGCGGGCAGACTCGCGGCGGGCGGGAACCGGATCGGTCCCGCCCGCCGTTTCCGCGCTTTGTCCGAGCAAAAAGGGGCGTTGTGCGCCCTTCGCCCACTTGAGCGCCCCATGTGCCCCGCTACTGCGGAGACGGTCTGCGGATGATGTTGCACACTTTCGTTTCCTTGTCTACTATGTGCGTAAGAGAAAGTGAAACGACGGGTTTCTGTCCACGAAGAGGTGATGGTCATGGATCGGGCGGCACGCACCGGTTACATCCTCGACCGCCTCGCCGCCGAGGGCGAGGTGAGCGTCGCGGCCCTGGCCGCCGACCTCGGCGTCTCGCCCGTCACCGTGCGCACCACGCTCAGGGCCCTCGAGGTCGAGGGGTACCTGGTGCGCACCCACGGAGGGGCGCGGCCCACCGCCTTCCGCAACATCCACCTGCGCCAACTCGACCGCGTCGAGCAGAAGGAGCGCATCGCGCGCGCCGCCGCCGACATGATCCGCGACGACGACCGCATCATGATCGAGGCCGGCACCTCGTGCGCCCTCATCGTCAAATTCCTCACCCGCAAGCGCGGCGTCCAGATCCTCACCAACTCCGTGCTCGTCTTCGCCAACGCGCGCTCGAACCCCAACCTCAACATCACCCTCACAGGAGGGCAGTTCCGCGCCGAGTCCGAGTCCCTGGTCGGGCCGGTCGCCGAGCGCTCCATCAACGACTTCAACGCCCGCATCGCCTTCCTCGGAACCGATGGCTTCAGCGTTGACCGCGGCCTGACCACGCAGCTCATCGAGGGCGGGCAGGTCGGTGCCGTCATGCGCACCCGCGCAGAAGAGACGTGGCTGCTGGCCGACTCGTCCAAGTACGGGTGCGCCGGTTTCGTCAGCTTCATGGGGATCGACGAGGTCACCGGAATCATCACCGACGATGAGATCCCCGCCCAATCCACAAAGGAACTTTCCGAGCGCACGAAACTGCGCATCGTCTAGGAGGAAATACATGGCCACCATCGTGGTGATGCCCCAGCTGGGCAACTCTGTGGAGTCCTGCATCATCGTGGAGTGGACGGTCGCCGAGGGCGACGCCGTCTCCCTCGACCAGACCCTGTGCTCCATCGAGACCGACAAGTCGACGATGGAGGTGCCCTCCACCGCCGAGGGCACCGTCCTCAAGCTCCTGTGGGACGAGGGGGACGAGGTCCCCGTCAAGGATCCCCTCATCATCGTCGGCGCCCCCGGCGAGGACGTCTCCGGCCTCGTTCCCGGGTC
>NZ_CP017298.1:2122766-2141493 GCF_001746855.1 Pauljensenia hongkongensis
CGACGCCGCCCGCGCGCCCGAGGCGGCCCCGGCCCCGGCCTCGTCCGCCGCCGCCACTGCCCCGGCGGCCGACTTCCCCGGCGCCTCCACCTCCTCCCCGCTCAAGGGCGTGCGCAAGGTCGTCGCCAAGCGCATGATGGAGTCCCTGACCTCCACCGCGCAGCTGACCCTCAACACGAGCGCCAACGCCGCGGGCATCCTCGCCCTGCGCAAGAAGGTCAAGAACGCCGACGAGGCCCTGGGCCTGAACAGGATCACCCTCAACGACCTCGTCTGCTTCGCAGTGTCGCGCACCCTCCTCAAGTACCCCGTCTTCAACGCGCACCTCGAGGACGGCGTCCTCACCGAGTTCGAGCAGGTCCACCTCGGCTTCGCGTGCGACACCCCGCGCGGCCTCCTGGTCCCCGTCATCCGCTCGGCGCAGTCCCTGGGCCTCAAGGCGTTCTCCGACGAGGCCAAGCGCCTGGCCGGCGGCGCCATCGACGGCACCCTGCCGCCCGACTACCTGGGCGGCGGGACCTTCACGGTCTCCAACATCGGATCCTTCGGGATCGAGACCTTCACCCCCGTCATCAACCTGCCCCAGACGGCGATCCTCGGCGTCGGCGCGATCACTCCGCGCCCGGCCCTGGCCCCCGACGGCGCCGTCGGCGTCGAGCAGCGCCTCAACCTGTCGCTCACGATCGACCACCAGGTCATCGACGGAGCGGACGGCGCGCGCTTCCTGCGCGACCTCGTCGCCGCCATCGAGAACATCGACGTGACCGTCCTGGCCTGAGAGAAGAGGAACACACATGAGCGAGACACACTTCGACGTCATCGTCCTGGGGGCCGGCCCCGGGGGCTACCTGGCCGCCGAGCGCCTCGGCCACGCGGGCAAGAGGGTCGCCTTGGTGGAGGAGCAGTACCTGGGGGGCACCTGCCTGAACGTGGGCTGCATCCCCACCAAGACCCTGCTCAACGGCGCGAAGAACTACCTGCACGCCAAGGAGGCCGGCCAGTTCGGCGTCGACGCCCAGGGCGTGTCCGTCAACTGGGCGCAGATGCAGGCCTGGAAGGACCAGGTCGTCAAGGGACTCGTGGCCGGCGTGGCCGCCACCGAGCGCAAGGCGGGAGTCACGGTCATCAACGGCCGGGGCCGCCTCGACGCCCCCGGCCGCGTCACCGTCGAGGGCACGGCCTACACCTCGGACCACGTCATCATCGCCACGGGTTCCGTGCCCGCCATGCCGCCGCTGCCCGGCACGCAGGACAACCCGGCCCTGGTGGACTCCACGGGCATCCTGTCCCTGCCCGAGGTGCCCGCGCGCCTGGCCGTCATCGGCGGCGGCGTCATCGGCGTCGAGTTCGCCTCCCTGTACTCCACGCTCGGCTCGAAGGTCACCGTCATCGAGATGGCCCCCGAGATCCTGCCCTTCATGGACGACGACCTGGCCGCCAGGGCCCGCGCCGCCATGAAGGACGTGGCCTTCGAACTGGGATGCCGGGTCGAGTCCCTCGACGGGGGCACCGTCCACTACTCCAAGGACGGACAGAGCAAGAGCGTCGAGGCCGACGTGGTCCTCATGGCCGTCGGCCGCCGTCCCGCGACTGCGGGCTGGGGCGCCGAGGAGGCCGGCCTCGAGATCGACCGCGGCGTCGTCGTCGACGACACGATGCGCACCAACCTGCCCAACGTCTGGGCCATCGGCGACGTCACCGGACGGTCGCTGCTCGCCCACGCCGCCTACCGCATGGCGGAGATCGCCTCGGCGAACATCCTCGACCCTGCCGCCAAGAAGCGCGGCGAGGTCATGCGCTGGCACACCGTCCCGTGGGCCGTGTTCTCGATCCCCGAGGCGGCCGGAGTCGGCCTGACCGAGTCGGCGGCCAAGCGCGAGGGGCGCCCCGTCCTGGTCGCCAAGGTCCCCGCCCTCATGTCCGGGCGCTTCATCGCCGAGAACGGCTTCAAAGCCCCCGGCGAGGCGAAGATCCTCGTCGATCCCGACACCCACCAGGTCCTCGGCATCCACGTGCTCGGCGCCTACGCCGCCGAGATGATCTGGGGCGCGCAGGCCGTCCTCGAGATGGAGCTCACCGTCGAGGACCTGCGCCAGGTCGTCTTCCCCCACCCCACGGTCTCCGAGGTCATCCGCGAGGCCGCCTGGGCCGTCAAGCTCTGATACACCCGCTACTCAAGGAAGAAGTAGAAAACCCATGACCAAGTCACTGATCGTCGACCCCTCGGAGGTGCGCGCGCCCGGGCACGTCGCCTTCCCGGACGTTCCCGTGAACCAGTACTCCTTCGACCTCGGCACCGAGGTGGCGCGCCACGGCGAGGACGGCCTCGTGCGCATGCTCCACGACATGATCGTCGTGCGCACCTTCGAGTCGATGCTGGACTCCATCAAGAAGACCGGAGAGTGGCAGGGCGTCGCCTACAACCACAAGGGCCCCGCCCACCTCGGCATCGGCCAGGAGTCCGCCTACGTCGGCCAGAGCGCTGTACTGACCCCGGACGACTTCATCTTCGGCTCCCACCGCTCCCACGGGGAGATCCTCGCCAAGTGCTACTCGGCGATGCACCAGATGGACGAGGGCGACCTCGAGGCCATCATGAAGGGCTTCCTGGGCGGCGAGACCCTGTCCTACGCCGAGCGGATCGACTACAAGGACACCAAGGACCTCACCGAGAACTTCATCCTCTTCGGGGCGCTCGCCGAGATCTTCGCCCGCAAGTCCGGATTCAACCGGGGCCTGGGCGGCTCCATGCACACCTTCTTCCTCCCGTTCGGCTCCTACCCGAACAACGCGATCGTCGGCGGGAGCGCCCCCATCGCCAACGGCGCCGCCCTGTTCAAGCGCATCAACCGCAAGCCCGGCATCGTCATCTCCAACGTCGGCGACGCCGCCCTGGCATGCGGCCCCGTGTGGGAGGCCCTCAACTTCGCGTCGATGGACCAGTTCCGCTCCCTGTGGCGCGCGGAGGACGGCGGCAACCCGCCGATCCTGTTCAACTTCTTCAACAACTTCTACGGCATGGGCGGCCAGACCTACGGCGAGACCATGGGCTACGAGGTCCTCGCCCGCGTGGGCGCCGCCCTCAACCCCGAGGCCATGCACGCCGAGCGCGTCGACGGCATCAACCCCCTCGCCGTCGCCGAGGCCACCGCCCGCAAGAAGAAGATCCTCGAGGAGGGGCGCGGCCCCGTCCTCATGGACACCATCACCTACCGCTTCTCGGGCCACTCGCCGTCGGACGCCTCGTCGTACCGCACGAAGGAGGAGGTCGAGCTGTGGGAGCAGGTGGACTGCATCAAGGAGTACTCCGACCTCCTCATCTCCAACGGCCTCACCACCCAGTCCGCCATCGACGACTACACGGCGGACCTGACCGGCAAACTCGTCAAGGTCCTCAAGCTCGCCATCGACGACGAGGCCACCCCGCGCGTGGCCGACGGCTACATCGACTCCGTCATGTACTCCAACGAGAAGGTCGAGGCCTTCGACGACGCCGCCCCCGAGATCGACCTGGCGGACAACCCGCGCGTGAAGGCCCTGGCCAAGAAGGTGCGCACCAGCGTCGACGCCAACGGCAAGCCCGTCTCCAAGATGCGCATGTACCAGTTCCGCGACGGCCTCTTCGAGGCGATGCTCCACCGCTTCAAGACCGACCCGACGATGGCGGCCTGGGGCGAGGAGAACCGCGACTGGGGCGGCGCCTTCGCCGTCTACCGCGGCCTCACCGAGGCACTGCCCTACCGCCGCCTGTTCAACTCGCCCATCGCCGAGGCCTCCATCGTCGGCGCGGGCGTCGGCTACGCCATGGCCGGCGGGCGCGCGGTCGTCGAGCTCATGTACTGCGACTTCCTGGGCCGCGCGGGCGACGAGGTCTTCAACCAGATGGCCAAGTGGCAGTCCATGAGCGCCGGCCTGCTCAAGATGCCCCTCGTGCTGCGCGTGTCCGTGGGCGCCAAGTACGGCGCCCAGCACAGCCAGGACTGGAGCGCCCTGACCGCCCACATCCCCGGCCTCAAGGTCTACTTCCCGACCACGCCCACCGACGCCAAGGGCATGCTCAACCTGGCGCTGTCCGGCACCGACCCCGTCGTCTTCTTCGAGTCCCAGAAGCTGTACGACAAGGGCGAGGACTTCGAGCCCGGCGGCGTCCCCGAGGGCTACTACGAGACCGAGGAGGGCGAGCCCGCCATCCGCCGCGAGGGCGGCGACATCACGATCGCGGCATACGGCGCCACCGTCTACAAGGCGCTGGAGGCCGCCGACGTGCTGGCTGAGAAGTACGGCATGAGCGCCGAGGTCATCGACCTGCGCTTCGTGGCGCCCCTGAACTACGACAAGCTCATCGCCTCCGTCAAGAAGACGGGCCGCCTGCTGCTCACCTCGGACGCGGTCGAGCGCGGCTCCTTCCTCAACACGGTCGCCACCAACGTGCAGACCCTCGCCTTCGACGCCCTCGACGCGCCGGTGGCCGTCGTGGGCTCGCGCAACGGCATCACGCCCGGCCCTGAGATGGAATCTTTCTTCTTCCCGCAGGTATCCTGGATCATTGACGCGATCCATGAGCGCATCGTCCCTCTGCCCGGCCACGTGCCCACCACGAAGCACGCGACCGAGGCCGAGATCGCCCGCCTCAACAGGGCGGGCCTGTAAAAGCCATGGGGCGGGCCGTGCTCCCCTTTCCGGTCCGCCCCCTGCCGGTCCGCCAAGCGGACCAGCGACGGGGCCGGGGCACCCTCCACGCCAACACCGCCCCGGCCCCGTCGCCACACTTCATCGCAACCCAATGACCGTGATGCGAGGACCAACAATGGACGCCACGAACGACGCGACCCTCAGCCAGGACGAGCGCACAGCAGCGCTCCGGGAAGCCATCCGCGGGGAAGCGTTCCCCGAATGGGTCCCCGAGTCCAACAACCACATCCACACCTGCTACTCCTTCAGCCCCTACACCCCCACGCACGCCGCCCTGCTGGCGCGCCGCGCGGGACTGCGGGTGGTGGGCTCCGTCGACCACGACTCCATCGCCGCCGCACCGGAGATGACGGCCGCCACCCGCGCCCTGGGAATGGGCTCCGTGACGGGCTTCGAGATCCGCGCGCGCTTCGACCCGGACGGCCCGCTCGACGGGCGCAAACTCAACAACCCCGACTCCGCGGGGATCGCCTACATGACCGTTCAGGGAGTGCCCGCCCCCGCGCGCGCCGCCGTGGACGCGTGGCTGGCCCCCAAGCGGCAGGCGCGGCTGCGCCGCACCCTGGCGATGGCCGACGAGGCGAACGCCGTCCTGGCCGGCCTGGGCCTGGAGCCCTTCGACCCGCGCTCCGACATGGTCGCCGCCTCCCAGTACGCCCACGGGGGAGGCATCACCGAGCGCCACCTCCTGGCCGCCATGGCCTCGGCCCTGATCAGGGGATTCGGGCGCGGCCCCGCCCTGGTGGCAGGCCTTGGGACGATGGGCGTCACTGTGCCCGCCGCCCTCGCCGGCGCCCTGGCCGACCCCGGCAACCCCCACCTCGTGTTCGACCTGCTCGGCGTCCTCAAGGCCGAGTACCTCGACCGCGTCTACATCCAGCCCACCGACGAGCTGGCCACCGCCGACGAGGTCGTCGCCTTCGCCGACTCCGTGGGGGCGATCGCCACCTACGCCTACCTGGGCGACGTGTCCGCCTCGCCGACCGGCGACAAGAAGGCGGAGAAGTTCGAGGACGACTTCCTGGACGAGCTCTTCGACGCCATGGAGGCCAAGGGCCTGCGCGCCGTCACCTACATGCCCCCGCGCAACACCCCCGCCCAGCTCGACCGCGTCCACAGGCTCGCCGCCGCCCACGGCATGCTGGAGATCTCCGGCGTCGACATCAACCAACCGCGCCAGGCCTTCAACTGCCCCGAACTGCGCCGCCCCGAGTTCGCCGGCCTCAACGAGGCCACATGGGCGCTGGTCGCCCACGAGGCCCTGTCCTCCGTGGACCCCGCCCTGCACCTGCTGGGCCGGACGGGACGGCTGGGCCCCGACCGCCTCGCGCAGCGCATCGCCCAGTACGCGCCCCTGGGCAGGAGGATCGCCGACGGCGAGGCGGCCGACCGCGTCGCCGAGGACGCCACGAGGGCCTGAGACCACAACCGCACGCCCCGCCAGGCGGGGCAGAGAGAAAGACAATCGCCATGACACACGCACCGCTGATCCGCGGGCTCTTCCTGGCGGCGCTGCGCCGCCCCGTCATCGTCAGTCCCACGCAGGAGGAGGCGGGCATCGTCCTCGACGAGCCCCTGGCCGATGTGGCCCCCGACTCCCTCGCCGACGTGGAACTGCCCGTCGTCGTCTCCGCCGGGGGCGAGTCCTACCAGGTCCGGGCCACCGCCTCCGGGGAGCGCGCCATCACCGGGCGCGTCGCCCTGGTCACGGGCGGCGCCCAGGGCTTCGGCGCTGAGATCGCCAAGGGCCTGGTCGACCAGGGGTGCTTCGTGTACATCGCCGACCTCAACGGCGAGGGCGCGGCCGCCAAGGCCGCGGAACTCGGAGCCGGCACCACCCACCCCATCACCGTCAACGTCGCCGACGAGGACTCCGTGGCCGCGATGGCCGCCGAGGTCGAGCGGGTCACGGGCGGCCTCGACCTGGTCGTGTCCAACGCCGGCATCGTGCGCGCCGGCTCCGTCCTGGAGCAGGACGCGTCGGCGTTCCGCCTGTCCACGGACATCAACTACGTGGCGTTCTTCCTGGTCACCAAGCACCTGGGGCAGCTGCTGGCCCGCCAGCACTCGACGGCCCCCGAGTGGATGTGCGACATCATCCAGATCAACTCCAAGTCCGGCCTGGTCGGCTCCAACAAGAACGCCGCCTACGCGGGCTCCAAGTTCGGCGGCATCGGCCTCGTCCAGTCCTTCGCCCTCGAGATGGTTGAGCACGGCGTGAAGGTCAACGCGATCTGCCCCGGGAACTTCTACGACGGGCCGCTGTGGTCCGACCCCGACCGCGGGCTCTTCGTCCAGTACCTCAACTCCGGCAAGGTCCCCGGCGCCAAGACGGTCGCCGACGTCAAGGAGTTCTACGAGGCGAAGGTCCCCATGCGCCGGGGCGCCCAGGGAATCGACGTCCTGCGCGCCATCTACTACATCGTCGAGCAGGCCTACGAGACGGGCCAGGCCGTGCCCGTCACCGGGGGCCAGGTCATGCTCTCCTGACCGCTCCGCGGGGCGGGGCTGGGCCGCGCACATCGCGCGAGCGCGCCCGCCCCGTGGGCACGCCGCCGCGGGCGCTCCCGCTCCGCGCCACCGCCAGTTCCGCGCTCCCCTCACGACAAGGAAGAAAACATGACTCAGGTCCCTGAAACCCAGTACGCGATCCAGATCACAGGAGTCGACCAGTTCGAGGTCAACACCGCCAAGCCCGTCGACCGGGTCGGCCCCCACCAGCTGCTCCTCAAAGTGGAGGCGTGCGGCATCTGCTTCTCCGACACGAAACTGCTGCACCAGTTCGACAACCACCCGCGCAAGAGCGAGGTCGTCTCCGGCATCGCCCCCGAGGCGCTCGCGGAGATCCCGAACTACCGCCCGGGCAGCGCTCCCACGGTCCCCGGCCATGAGCCGGTCGTCCGCGTGATCGCGGTCGGCCCCGAGGTCACCCACTTCAAGGTCGGCGACCGCCTGCTGGTCCAAGCGGACTGGAAGCACCTGCGCACTGCGAAGTCGAACGGCGCCTTCGGCTACAACTTCGACGGCGCCCTGCAGGAGTACACGGTCGTCGACGAGCGCTGCGTCGTCGCCCCCGACGGCGAGGAGTTCCTCATCCACGTGTCCGAGGCCCCCTCCGCCGCGGCCGTCGGCCTCATCGAGCCGTGGGCGACCGTCGAAGGATCCTACGCCTGGAAGGAGCGCGGCCACCTGGCCGACGGCGGCAAGCTGCTGGTCGTCGGCGAGGGCGACGTGGACGCGCTGACGAGCGCCCACGCCCCCGCCTCAGTCACCCGTGTGAGCGAGGAGGAGGCGCTGAGCGTCGAGGGCGCCTTCGACGACATCGTCTACTTCGGCGCGAACGCCGGGGTCATCGAGAAGATCGCGCAGCTGCTGGCCTCCCGCGGCGTCCTCAACGTCGTCCTGGGCGGGCGCCGCATCGAGCGCAAGGTGTCCCTGGACATCGGGCGCGTCCACTACGACTTCATCCGCTTCGTGGGCACCACCGGGGACGACCCGGCCGAGGGCTACGCGTGGATCCCCGACACGGGCGACCTGCGGGTGGGCGACAAGATCGCCATCGTCGGCGCGGCGGGCCCGATGGGCCAGATGCACACGATGCGCGCCGTCACCTCCGACGTCCCCGGCATCAGCGTCGTCGGCACCGACCTGTCCGACGAGCGCCTCGCGGGCCTCAAGGCGGTCGTCGGCCCGGTCGCCGAGAAGCGCGGGGTGCCCCTGTCGATCATCAACACCTCCGTGACGCCGCTGGAGTACGGGTACACGCACATCACCTGCCTCGTGCCCGTCCCGGCGCTCGTCGCGGGCGCGGTCGACCTGGCGGCCGAGGGCGCGATCATCAACGCCTTCGCGGGAATCCCCGCGGGCACCTTCGGCGACTTCGACCTGCAGGGCATCATCGAGCGCCGCATCTTCATGCTGGGCACCTCCGGATCGGACGTGTCCGACATGCGCACCGTCCTGCACAAGATCGAGGAGGGGATCATCGACACGTCGATCTCCCTGTTCGCGGTCACCGGAATGGCGGGCTTCGGCGACGCCATCAACTCGGTCATCAACCGCACCTCGGGCGGCAAGATCATGGTCTTCCCGTCCCTGCACGACCTGGGTCTGACGCCGCTGGGCGAACTGCCCGAGAAGTTCCCCCAGGTCGCGGCCGCCATGAAGGACGGCCTGTGGACCAAGGAGGCCGAGGAGGCGCTGCTCGCCACCCGCTAAGCAGGCTGCCTAGACCTTCGCCCCGGCCTCGTCTGTCACACGGACGAGGCCGGGGCCTTCGCGTTTCTGCGATAATGAGGGTGCAAGCGTTACGGGGTGGAACGAGGAGGTTCCCATGACAGTCAACGATCGCGCTTCCAGGGAACGCTACGTTGCGTTGCAGGCGTGGCTGTGCGGGCAGATGTCCCCGCGCGCGCCCCACGCGACGCGGTGTTTCGAAGAGGATCCGCAGTGCCTCTACGACGCCTTCCTCTCCGTGCTCGTTGGTACGGGGCTGGGATTCGCCGACTTCGACGACAATCGCACCCATCATGGGCTCTACGCCTTCGATTTTTTCGTAGGCGACATTGAGGCACCACCACGAGGCAGGGGTGTTGATGGGCCGAGGGCGTCCGTTGTAGCAGGGGATTCTGCCACGGACGCCGCCGCCCCGGCGATGTGCCACGCCCTCGTCGACACGTGGCTCGGGGAAACGGGCAGGCGCATCCCATTCGTGGCCTCCGTGATCGCTTCCGTGGCTACCCTCGAGCTCGTCGCCGATGTGAGCGTCGACGAGTGCGTCTTCGAGTGTGAGCTGCCGCCGGGCTACGCCCGCTCCACCGCAAACAAACCGTGGGAAGACGGCAGCCTGCCCATTGGCTCGCTGGATTTGTCCCTGGTTGCCCCTGGTCCACTCATCCACGTCGAGACGGGCGCACGCTACGCGAGGCAGCCCCTGTCCTGCTCGGGCTTCGACGAGGCCTTGGCCTCGTGTGTGCAGATGGGGCTCACCGTGGAGTCCTCCATGGCCTCCGGCGCCGGAGTGGCTGCCGCTCTGCGCGCCCCGCACGGGGGCCCTGAGATGCTCGGGTGGGCTGCCGACACAGTGGCTCGAGCCCTGTCCGCGTGCGGGCACACCGGGGGAGTGCAGATCCGGGTCTGGTGACTGGGGCTATGGGTGGCTGTCGCCCGACGCGTGGGATTCCCTCACGATGCGGGTGGCGTCGCCCAGGAACGTGACAATTCGCTGCGCGTCCTGCTCAGGCAGTTCGTCGACCAAATCGATGAGGCGCTCATCGACCGGGCGAAAAACCTCAGAGAGCCGAGCGACGGCCGATATGTGGATGGTGAAGGACCGCAAGTCCTTGTCGCTGGTGCGGCGTTCGACCCAGCCTCCCGCGCTCAGACGCCGCAGGACACCGGTCATCGTCGTGGTCGCGATCCGTGTTCGCTGGGCCAGTGCGCTGGGGGTCTGGGGTCCCTCCCTGTGCAGGACGTCCAGCACTGCCAGGTCGGAGTCGTTAAGGCCCACTCTGGCGGCCATGCAGCGGTTGTTCGCGGCCAGCTCACTGTTGAAGGCGCGCAGCGCGCGCACCAGAGGGTGGTTGTGGGGGGCGGTCACGTGGGCCTCCTGTATCGAGGGCGATCGGCGTGGCGGAGTACGGGGGCTAGCGGGCGGTGTCGTCCGTGACAACGATTTTCCCACGCGTGTGGCCAGCGGCGAGCTCCGTGTACGCCGCCCGGACCCCTTCCAGGGTCATGGGGTACTCGTTCGCCACGTGGATCGTTATGCGCCCCGACGCCACCAGTTGGGCGACTCTCTCCAGGTCGCCCGGCAGCGCGTGCCGCGCCCCAGTGAACCGTGCCCCCCGGGCCAGCGCGCCGGGCGACGGGACCAGAGTGCCCCTGCCGCTCCTGGGGATGCGCAGGTCCGCTCCGAGCCGCGCGTACCCCTTGCCGTAACAGTCGAGGAGTTTTGTGACGGGCTCCGGGCTGGCCTGGGCGATGCGGGTCGCCAGGTCCTGTCCGTACACCACGGGGATGGCCCCCAGGGAGCGCAGGTAGTCGGCGTTCCCCCGTCCCGCGATGCCGACGACGGTGGCCCCCATGGCGAGTGCCAGTTGCAAAGCCAGGGATCCGACGCCGCCAGCCGCAGCGATAATGACGATGACGTCGTCCGCGGCGAGGCGCAGTCGGCGGAAGGCCCCGCAGGCCGTTTCGGCAGCGACGCCCAGCGACGCGGCTGTCTGGTAGCTCATCCCCTCGGGTTTCGCCGTGATCGTCTCCGCCGGCGCGATGACTTCCGTGGCCAGCGCCCCCTGGGGGACGATCTGCCCGGGGGCGCTGCGCAAGGTGCCGAGGACGGGGTCCCCGACGCTGTGGCCCGTGGCTGTGGGGCCGACCGCGGTGATGACCCCGGAGAAATCGCGGCCGACACCCCGCGGGAACATGGGGGTCCTGCGCAGTGGGTGGGCCAGTTGGCGCAGGTGCTCGAGTGCGCGGAGGTCCCCGTTGAAGGTCTTGTAGTCGACGGGGTTGAGCCCGACCGCGTGGACCCTGACGCGCACGTCGGCCCCCTGCGGTTCGCTCAGGGGGACGTCCGCTTCTTCCAGGACGTCGGGGCTTCCGAAACTCCGGTATCTGATGATGTGGTTCACGATGCCCTCCTGTTGGTGCGCGCTCCCGGACATCTATTACGTTAAATGGATAGTACGGTTTTCGCAATACTTTCTGCGACGGATGCGGGGCACCGGGATGCCCGGGCGCGAGGGTGCGCGGCTATCCGCCGGGTGCGAATGCGGCCCCGGCCTCGTCGGGATGGACGAGGCCGGGGCCCTTGGCGCGTCGGCGCCTCCTACGCGTTCACCGGAACGGCGGAGTCGGCGGACACCGGGGCGGTCGCGTCCTGCCAGTAGTCCAGCTCCCCGGGGTCGAGCCCGATGGAGGAGGCGACGAACTGCGGCTCCTTGCCGGCCTTGCGCTGCGCCTGGTAGTCCTTCAAGCAGTCCACGGCCTTCTTGCCCAGGATGACGATCACGGGCAGGTTGATCAGGGCGAGGAGGCCCATGAGGATGTCGCCCAGGCTCCACGCGACCTCGAACTCCAGCAGAGCGCCCGCGAACACCAGCACGGATGCGATGGTGCGGAACGCGGTGAGCATCCAGTGCTTGAAGTCGACGTTGCGCAGCAGGAATCGGAAGTTCACCTCCGCGTAGTAGAAGTTGCCGATCAGGGTCGTGAAGGCGAAGAGGAAGAGCGCCGTGGAGACGAAAGGCTGCGCGAACCCGCCCAGGACGGTCGCAATGGAGGACGTGACCAGGGGCGCCCCTTTGAGGGTATCGGACCCCTCGACGCCCGAGGAGAGCACGACGAAAGCCGTGAGGGTGCAGATGACCATGGTGTCGATGAAGACAGAGAGCATCTGGACCAGGCCCTGTTTCACAGGGTGCGACACGGAGGCGGAGGCCGCGGCGTTGGGGGCGGACCCGACGCCCGCCTCGTTGGAGTACAGACCGCGCTTGATGCCGTACATCATGGCCGAGCCCGCGAAGCCGCCGGCCAGCGTCTCGAAGCGGAAGTCGAAGGCCCCGGAGACGATCGCGCGGAACATGGTGGGGATGTTCTGGTAGTTGAGCGCGATGACGACGAGGCCTACGCCCAGGTAGACGATCGCCATGATCGGCACCAGGACCCCGGTGACGTCAGTGAGGCGGCGGGTACCGCCGAAGATGGAGGCGGCCATGAGGACGGCCAGGACCGCGCCGACGATCCACGGCGTCCACTCGTCCGCCCACGAGTACGCGGAGAAGGAATCCGCGACGTTGAAGGAGGCGAGCAGGTTGAAGCCGCCCATGTAGGTGAGGATCAGCATGACGGCGAAGGACGAGGCGAGCCAGTTCTTCTTGAGGGCGGTCTGGATGTAGTAGGCGGGGCCGCCGTAGGAGTGGTGCGGCCCCTTCTTCTTGTAGATCTGCGCCAGGGTCGACTCGATGAACGCGGAGGCGCCGCCGAGTGTGGCGATGACCCACATCCAGAACACCGAGCCGGCGCCTCCCAGGCCCACGGCCGTGGCGACGCCGGCGATGTTGCCGACGCCGACGCGCGAGGCGGTGGACACCATGAGGGCGCGGAAGGATGAGACCTCGCCCTCCTTCTCCGGGGGCTCGGCGACCACCCGGAGGGATTCTCCGAACATCCGCAGGGGCAGGGCCTTGGTGCGGATGAAGAAGTAGAGGCCGACGCCGATGAGCACAGCGATGAGGATGTAGCTGTACAGGGCGTCGGAAACAGCTTCCAGGAACGTCTTGATCGTTTCGTTGGTCATCGGATCCTCTGCATTCTGTTGGGGACGGGGCGGCAGGCCTCCCGGGTGCGGGACCGCACGGGGGCGCAGCCGCGTTCTTGAGGGGAAGCATAACCCAAGGTCAAAAAATGGCAAAGTCGCTTGGTGATAACGTTACTGAACAGGCGGGTGCGTCGGTCGCCCGTCCCCGGACGGGCGACCGCGGCGCCGACGTGCTCGTGGATTCCGAACTTATAGGCGCATAGTCATATAGGTGTGCGGTAGACTAAGTGGCATGGAGTTGAAGCACGCGATCCTCGGGTTGCTGTCGATCCGTTCCGCGAGTGGTTACGACCTGGCACGTGCGTTCGCGGGTTCGGTGGCGCACTTCTGGCACGCCGACCGGTCGCAGATCTATCGGACGCTGGACCGGCTGAGCGGGGCGGGGGCGATCACGACAGAGGTGGTGCGACAGGACGGCAAGCCCGACCGCAAGGTGCACTCCCTGACCGACGCTGGACGCGCGGAGCTGACTGACTGGCTGTCGTCTCCGGTGGAGGAGGACCTTCCCAAGGAGCCGTTCCTCGCCCGGCTGTTCTTTGCCGCCCTGATCGGCCGGGAAGGGGTGGAGAGGATGCTCGATGAGCGGGAGCGTCAGATGAACGAGACGTTGACCACGTTGTCCTCGCTCTCGGCCAACTCCGATGACCTGATGGGGCTGTTGCACACGGCGACCCTGCGCAATGGCCTGGTCCACGCTGAGGCCGAGCGGGAGTGGCTGCGCGAGACGCGCGCCAGCCTGCTCGGACTCGCCGAGCCGACCGAGGACTCCCAGGAGCGACCGTGACCAGGAAGAGCCCTGCAAGCACGTACCCGGCCGAGTACGGCCCACGATCTGAGGAGCGAATGACCGCATGACCGCCATCGCTCTTCTCGTCGCGCTCGCGCTGCTGGCGGCGCTCGCCGTCCTGCAGATCCTCGCCGCGTCGGGCCTCCCCATAGGCCGTTTCGGGTGGGGCGGCCAGCACCGCGTTCTGCCGCGCAGGCTCCGCGTCGCCAGTGCGGTGTCGGTGCTGGTGTACGCGGGGTTGGCGGCCCTGCTGCTCAGCCGTGCGGGTGTTCTCCCGGCCGGAGACAGCACAGCGGTGATCGTCTTGACCTGGGTGGTGTTCGCGTTCTTCGCCGCGAGCGTGGCGCTCAACGCGCTCTCGCGCAGCCCCGCCGAACGCTGGACGATGGCACCGACCAGCCTCCTGCTGGCAGCGGCAACGCTCGTCATCGCCCTGGGCGTAGGATAACGGTGTGCTCGTAGTGGCCTCGCTGTATGGGCGTCCATCCAGATGGATCGAGGCGTTCGGCGTCTTGTGGGTCGAGGGCGTGGATTATCCCGGGTGTGCTCGCGCATGAACCGGGTGCGCCGCGCCTCGTTGAGGGCGCCCAAGTCCTGGCCGTCCACCACGACCGCGCCACGGGTCGGGGCGTCCAATCCCGACATGATGTGGAGCAAGGAGGTCTTCCCCGCCCCCGAGCGGCCGACCAGGGCGGTCACCCCGGGGCCGGCGTCGAGGGAGCAGCCGCGCAGGACTGCGAGCGGTCCTCCCCCTCGGGCGACCTCCTTCCACACGCCGCGAGCCGAAACCACGCATCCCATCGGGCCCTCCTCCATCCGTCTTCGGGGCGCCGGGCCCCGGGGGAGGGTTCTCCTCCCGCTTCCCATGGAACAGCGGCGGGCGGCCCGGGCGCCAGGGGCGGCGCGCGATCGCCATCTCCAGCGGACAACCGCGCAGGGGCCTGCTGGCGGGCTACTGCGGGCGGCCGGCGGAGGGCGCGGGGGCGTCGAGCGCGCGGACTGAGGGGGCGGCGCACATGAATGCCCCGAGCGCGCCGAAGACCAGACCCGTGGCGGTGAAGAGCGCGGGAACGCCCGTCCGCTCCGCGATGGCGCCCCCCAGGGCGACGCCAACGGGAACCGCCAATCCGATCATCATCTGGAAGAAGCCCAGCGCGCGCCCGGCCTTGTCCTCTCCGGCGTGCCTTTGGATGAGTGTCATCAGGGGCGCGTGGAACCACGCCAGGAACACGCAGGCGAAGCCCATGAGGGCCACGAGCGCCCAGAACCCGCCCGGGGGCAGGAACCCGATGGAGGCGATGGGGGGCGCGACGACCAAGGTCGCGCAGCCCATCAGCAGCGCGAGCCGTTTCCCCCCTCCCCAGGCCATCATGATGAGCGCGCCGGCCAGCATGCACGAACCCGTGATCGCCTCGGCGAGGGACACCATGCCCCCGTCGGCGCCGAAGTGCTGTTTCGCCATGAGCGGGTACACCGCCTGGATGGCGGCGAAAACCATCATCCCGATGGTGAGCGCGGCGATGAGGACCACCAGGCCCCGGTTGGCGCTCAACGCCGCCCACCCCTGGCGGATCTGCCCCATGACGGTCGGGGGCATCTCCGCCTCGACCGAGGGGATCCTGGCCAGCGCCAGGCCGGCCACCGCCAGGAGCGCGCCCGTGAACTCCAACCCCAGTGTGAAGGGCAGTCCGAAGGCGGAGTAGAGGGCGATGCCGATCGCCGGTGCGCCGATGCTCGATACGGCGCTGATCGCCTGGTCGAGCGTGTTGATGCGCATGAGGTGCTTCTCGGGGACCAGCATCGGCATCGCCGCGCTCATCGCCGGGAAGTGGAACGCCTGGAAGCAGCTGCGCAGCGCCGCGAAAACGCATATGAGGGCGAAGTCGCCGTGCCCGAACCACGCCAGGACGGCCAGCGCCAGCGACATCGACCCCGCGCCCAGGTCGGAGACGATCATGACGGCACGGCGGTTGTACCGGTCCGCCGCCAGGCCCCCCAAGGGGGCCAGCAGCCCCAGGGGCAACTGGGAGAGGGCCATGACGAGGGCGAGTTTGAGGGCCGAGCCCTCGGTGGTGGTGACGTGCCAGATGATCGCCCATCCTGACGCCCCGCTGGTGATGACGGAGAACGCCTGGCCGCTCCAGATCGTGGCGACCACCCACCACCAGTTCGGCGCCAGCGGGCGCCCGGAGGCGCTCACCGGCGCGGGGGCGGAGGATGTGTCCTGCGTCATTTGAACGAGGGTAGCGTGGCGCTTCTCACTGGTCAATGTGGACGGGGCGTCCAGGGCCGACCATGCGGTGCGGTTCTCGATCAAATCCGTATTTCATTTTCATAAAAACCTTGCAAAGCACGTGGCGTGAGCTGCCTCCCCTCCGGGCGCCGCCGCCCGGCCCGTCGCGTACGGTGGTTCGCGTCCCAACCGCCGAGAACGGCGGGAAACGAACTGAAAGGCGATCATGCCGAAGAAGAACCTCTCCGTCGCGATGGCATACGTCGGGGTCGTCGCGGGCGCCGGACTCGCCTCGGGACAGGACCTGCTCCAGTACTTCCTCAGCTTCGGGGTGATGGGGGTGCTCGGCATCGCCGTGATGGGCGGCCTCAACGTGGTCTTCGGATCGCTCGCCCTGCAGCTGGGGTCCTACTTCCGCTCCGACCACCACGACGAGGTGTTCGGGCGGATCGCCCACCCCGTCGTCAACCGCCTCATCGACATCGTCCTGGTGGTCTCCAGCTTCATCATGGGTTTCGTCATGCTGGCCGGGGCGGGGGCGAACCTGCAGCAGGCCTTCGGCCTGCCGACCATGTGGGGCGCCGTCGTCTGCGGCCTCCTGGTGGTGGTCACCGCCTTCCTCGACATCGACCGCATCACCCGGGTCATCGGCGTGTTCACCCCGGTGATCGTCGTCCTGATCCTGGTCCTGACCGCCCACACCCTCACCCAGTCCCATCCGCCGGTCGAACAGCTCGACGCGGCCGCCCGCTCCGTCGTCCCGGCGCTGCCGGACGTGTGGCTGTCCGCCCTCAACTACTGCGCGCTGTGCGTCCTTGGCGGGGTCGCGATGGCCTTCGTGCTCGGCGGCTCCGTGCTCCGCATCGACGTGGCGCGCAGCGCCGGGCGCATCGGGGGCGCCGTCCTGGCCGGGGTGGTCGTCCTCACCGGCATCACCCTGTTCCTCAACGTCGGAACCGTCAAGGACGTCGACGTGCCGATGCAGGAGATCGCCCGTTCCATCCACCCCGCCTTCGCGTTCGTCTACACCCTCGCCATCTTCGCCCTCATCTACAACACCGTGTTCTCGCTGTTCTACTCGGTCGCGCGGCGCTTCTCGGGCGGCAGCGAGGCCAGGATGCGCCTCATCCTCATCGGGGTCGTCGTCGCGGGCCTTGCCGCCTCGATGGCGGGCTTCAAATCGTTGGTCGGCATTATGTACCCGATCCTGGGCTACCTGGGCATGGCCCTCATGGTGGTTGTCGCCATGGGCTGGTGGCGCGAGCGCCACAACATCGGCCGCGAGGAGAACCTGCGCCGTAAAATGGTCCGGCTCCTGCTGCGCAAGCACACGCCCCGCGCCCCCTACACCACCGAGCACCGGCGCGACGTGCGCGCGCTGGCCGAGGCCTCGGTGGCCGACGCCTCCCAGCTGCGCTCCGACGCCGACGAGCTCGCCGGGCAGATCGTGGCCAACGAGGACGACGTGCGCGCCTTCGCCCACGCGAACCTGCCGGTGGACGAGGACAAGGTCGCCGAGCTGGTGGAGCCCCGAAGCGCCTGACCCCGGCCCGGGGGAGTCCCGCGCGGCTCACGCCCCGTCGACGTCGCCGAAGAGGCCGGCGACCACCCTGCCCGACTCCAGTGCGAGCAGCCACTCCTTGCGGTCCACGCCCCCGGCGTAACCGGACACGCCCCCCGACGCGCTCAGGACCCGGTGGCACGGCACGAACAGGGAAATGGGATTGCGCCCCACCGCCCAGCCCACCACCCGCGGCGAGACGGGCCTGGAGGGGGCCGCCGCGCGGCGCGCGCGCTTGCCCGCGTTGCCCGACTGCGCGGCGGCGCCCTGCGGGCGCTGCGACTCCTGGGTGAGCGCCTCGGCGAGCTTGCCGTAACTGGTCGTCGTCCCGTAGGGGACCCGCAGCAGGGCGTCCCACACGCGGAGCTGGAAGTCGTTCCCGTACGCGCGCAGCGGGAAGTCCAGCGGGGGGTTGGAGCCGGCGTAGTAGGCGTCCAGCCACGCGTCCGCCGCGCGCAGCGCGGGGTCCTCGGCGTCGCGCGCGAAGCCGACCACCGCCTCGTCCACACCGTAGGGCGCGCCGAAGAAGCGCTGCCGGTAGAACCACGCCCCCACCAGAGTGCCCCCGTGAGCTGCGAGCGTCATCGGGCCCAACGGGCCGCGGTGGATGGCGATAGCCAGATCGTCGCTGGTGGGGAACGTCTTCGTGCGCATAATCCCGGGCGGTCGCGGCCACTGCCGGGGCGTGTGCCGACGTCCTGGTCCGGGGCCTCGCGACCGGGCCGGGACGCCGGGGGAACCGGGGGGTTCCGCTTCAGCAGTCGGCGCCGCTCCTTTCTATGGACTCCAAGGATACGTCCTTTGTGGGCCGGGGCACAGAGGTTTGGGGACCTGATTCCCGCGAGCCCGCGGAGCGGGGGCTACGTCACGCAAGCCGAGCGGCTGCGCGAACTGTTTCCCGCGCGTCCACGCCACGGGAGGGGCCCGGTCTGACGGAGAAGCAGGCGCGCCAGGAGTGCGCGCGCCCGCGCCGCGGGGGAGGGGACCGCGACCGGGGGCGCAGACCGCTGGCGAGGGGCCGCCCACTACACTGGAGGGGTGGAACCGCTGCCCATCGTCCTCATCGGAATGCTCATCATCGTCGCCTGCCAGTTCGCCGCGCCCCGCGTCGGAGTGGCGTCGCCGCTGATC